>CALOFD010000080.1:0-1823 GCA_942492505.1 Thermoanaerobaculia bacterium | reverse complement strand
AGGAAATCGCGACGGCGTCCAGCGTCACCTGCGGATCATCCATCGCGACCTCAAACCCTCCAACATCCTGGTCTCTGACCACGAGGGGCCAGGGAAGGTGATCGACTTCGTCGCCAAGGCGACGGCCAGAACCCAGCGCCGAGACGAGCGTACACCGCCGAGGGACAGCGCGCCGGGCACGCCGGCCTCACATGTCGCCGGAGCAGGCCGAGATGTCGGCTCTCGAGGTCGTTACCCGCTCGGACGTCTACTCGCTGGGAGCGATCCTCTACAAGCTGCTGGTCGGCGTGACCGTGTTCGACCCAACCGAGTTGCAGGATGCCGGCTTCGACGAGATGCGGCGGCGCATTCGAGAAGACCTGCCGCCGCGCCCCTCGACCCGTTTGAGCTCCCTCGGCGACAGTTCGTCCCAGGTCGCCGAGAGCCGTGGACTCGCCATCGCCGAGTTGGAACGCGACCTGCGGGGCGATCTGGACTGGATCGTCCTCAAGGCCCTGGAGAAGGACCGGGAACGGCGCTATTCCACTCCCAACGAGCTGGCCGCCGATCTTCAGCGCCACCTCGAGAACCGGCCCGTTCTCGCGCGGCCGCCGAGCCTCGGCTACCGCCTGAGCCGCTTCGAGCGGCGTAACCGCCTGGCGGTGTCGGCGGGTCTGCTGGTGGCTCTGGCCCTGGTCGCCGGCGCTGTCGCGGCGAACCTCGGACGCCTTCGAGCGATCGAGGCAGAGCGAATCGCCACGGCGGAAGCGTCCAAGGCGGTTGCCATCAACCGATTCCTTCGCGACCTGCTGGTCTCGGCCCGCCCGGAAGACGGACAGGGCCGCGAGGTCACGGTCCTCGAGGCGCTCGAAGCGGCTCGCAGGGAGATCGGTACGACGTTCGAGGATCAGCCGGAAGTCGAGGGGGAGGTTCTCGAGACGCTCGGCGTCACCTATCTTCAACTCGGTGAGTTCGAGATCGCCAGGGAACTGCTCGACCGGAGCCTGACGATTCGCCGTCGGCTCCACGGTCCCGTTCATCTCTCGAATGCGTCGCTGCTCAACGAAATGGCTCGTCTCGACCACATCGTCGGTGAGCCCGAATCGGCGGAGAGGGCCTTTCGGGAGTCCCAGGAGGTGCTTCGTGCCCTCGGTCCGGACGTCGAGAGTCAGTTGGCCGCGTCGCTCAACAATCTCGCCCAGTTGCTGGCGGAGCAGGGGAGGCTGGACGAGGCCGAGACGCTGCTGCGCGAGTCCCTGGAAGCGAAGAGGCGGATCTACGGTCCGGTCCACGCAGAGATCTCACCGACCCTGAACAACCTGGGCATGCTGCTGACCGACCGGCAGCGCTTCGAGGAGGCGTCGGAGTTGCTGTTGGAGGCGATCGAGATCAATCGGCGGCTCCTCGGCGAGGAGGCGGGGCTGGTCGGCATCAATCTCAACAATCTGGCCGAGGTCTACCGCGAGCAGGGCGATTGGCGGCGAGCGGAACAGGCGTCGCGCGAATCTCTCGAGATCAAGGCCAAGACCTTTGGAGAGGAACACTGGAGCTACGCTGGCAGTCTGACGAGTCTGGCCCAGGCTCTCGCCGGTGAGGGACGCTACGAAGAGGCCGACGAGATGTTCGCAAGGGCGATCGAGATCTTCGCGGCCGCTCTCGGGGCCGAACACTGGAGGACCGCGTCGGCGCTGGCTGCCCGGGGCAGGGCAGACCTCGAGAGGGGAGACCCGGAGCGGGCCGTGGTCGAGTTGACTCGGGCCGTGGGTGTCCTGGAGGCCGAGTTGGGTGAGTCCCACCGACTGACGAGAACGGCTCGTTCAACCCTCGAGGACGCTCTGGCCGCC
>CALOFD010000079.1:0-5768 GCA_942492505.1 Thermoanaerobaculia bacterium | reverse complement strand
TTGATTATTTTTAGTGAACCAATCACGTCTGGCCTACGCGAAACGTAACTGTCTCTTTTTATCGCGTGATCATGGCGTGACTAAGCACTTCGAATGCGGTGGGGCGTACGGTATAAATTAAATTGCTGTTGAACGAGCAAATTACACTATAAATATGAATAATTAGACGGAAGCAATATAGTATGACTACACCGATCAGTAAATTGTTTGAGCGTATGTTGAGATTTTTGTCAAAGTTAATTATGCGTTAAGTTCATACCTGATCCCCCCTGCAACTTGGCTCAGCACAAGGAACAGGTCACCGAACTGCGCCAGCTTCTCGACAAGCGCTACGGTTTCGAGAGCATCATCGCCAAATCGGCCCCCATGGAGCATCTCTTCGAGCAGATGCGGACGGTGGCGCCCACCCGCTCGACCGTCCTGATCGTCGGAGAGAGCGGCACCGGCAAGGAACTCGTCGCCAACGCTCTCCACCAGGCGAGTCCCCGCCGCGACGAGCGCTTTCTCGCCATCAACTGCGGCGCCATCCCCACCGACATCCTCGAGAGCGAGCTCTTCGGTCACGAACGGGGCTCGTTCACCGGTGCGGTCGGGCGCAAGATCGGCAAGTTCGAACTCGCCCACAACGGCACGCTCTTTCTCGATGAGATCTCCGAGCTCTACCCCGAGTTGCAGGTCAAGCTCCTGCGGGTGCTCGAGGAGAAGCAGGTGATGCGAGTCGGGGGTTCAGACCTGATCGATGTCGACTTCCGTCTGATCGCAGCGACGAATCGCGACCTCGAGAAGGCGGTCGCGGAGGGGCGCTTTCGCGAGGACCTCTACTACCGGCTCAAGGTCGTGACTCTCCGCATTCCACCGCTTCGCGAGAGGATCGCGGATCTCCCCATTCTCTGTGAGTACTTCCTTCGCCTGTTCTGCGAGGAGCACGGCAAGTCGGAAATGCGCTTCACCCAGCCTGCCCTGGACGTACTCGGGCATCGCCAGTGGCCGGGCAACGTGCGTGAGCTGAAGAACCTCCTCGAGTCGATCGTCATCTTCCATCCCGGCGGCGACATCACCGTCGACGATCTTCCAGGCGAACTCCGTCTCGCCGCCGCCCAGAGCGCGTCGGCTGACGGTCGCATCCAATCCCTCGAGGGCGAGGTGAAGACGATGGCCGAGATCGAGCGAATCGCCATCCTCGAGACCCTCGAGCGCGCCGACGGCAAACGCGCCGAAGCCGCGAAGATGCTCGAGATCGGCCTGCGAACCCTGCAACGGAAACTGAAGGAATACCGCCTCGCCGGCACGATGGAGGACTGACATGGACGTTCCCAGCGAAGTGCTCATCCACAACCCGACCCTGGGGATGAAAGGTTCAGCTGGAACCCTGCTGACCATCTCGCCCGACGGCTACTACGAGGTCAACTGCCGTTTCGGAGACAACACGCACCGCGTGCTGCTGCCGATCGAGCAGACCATCCTGATCGCCCGCGATCCCCAGGAAGTCTTCGCCGAGAGCGGCGAGATCGAGCGCTGACCCGCCCCGCCGACACGGCTTCGCCGTAGTCTCCCGAGCGCCCCCCTCTCGCTCGGCCACCCCATCGGGAGGGCCGAACCCGCGCAACATCCGTACAATGCGCCGATGTTCCTCCGACTCGGACTGCTCTTCCTCCTCTTTCTTCCCACGCTGGTCTCCTCGGCGCGCGCCGAAGACCTGCAATCGCCTCGTCTGATCGAACTTCGTCGGCTCGTGACGTTCGGCGACAAGCGCGCCGAACCGGACTTCTGGCGCGAGGTCGAGCAGCGCGGAACTCCCCTGATCGAAGACCATGAGGAAGGGGATCGGGCCTGGCTGACCTTCCTCTGGCATGGCGACGAGACGACGCACAGCGTCATGATCTCCGGAATCGGCGGCGGCGACGAACGCCATCGCCAGTTCGACCGGCTCGCCGGGACCGACGTCTGGTACAAGACCTACAGCGTTCGTCGCGACCTCCGGCTGTCCTACCAGTTGGCTGCCAACCAGCCTCAAACGCCGCCCACCTCCACCGACGACGACCCCTCGACGTTCCAGGCCTGGGTCGACACTCTGGGCCCCGACCCCCTGAACCACCATCCCTTCGGCAAGGCTCGCTCCAGCGTGGCGCTCCCCGATGCCCCACCGCAGCCGTGGATCGTCGAGGACGACACTCGGCCGAAGGGCCTGGTCGAGAAGGAAGAGGAGTTCGAGAGCGCGATCCTCGGCAATCGACGGGACATCTGGGTCTATCTGCCGCCGAGCTACGACGACCGCGCCGAACCGTACCCGCTCGTCCTGCTCTTCGACGCCCAGGCCTACCTCGACCTCGTCCCGACGCCCACGATCCTCGACAACCTGATCGCGGCCGGTGAGATTCCGCCGACCGTCACCGTTCTCATCGGCAACTCCGGCAAGCGGCGCAACAAGGAGCTGCCGTGCAATGAGGACTTCGCGACCTTCCTCGCCGAGGAACTGATCCCCTGGATTCGCCAGGAGTACAACGTCACGCACGAGTCCGCGTCTTCGGTCATCGGTGGATCGAGCTACGGCGGTCTGGCGGCCAGCTTCTTCGCTCTTCGCCATCCCGACCTGATCTCCAACGTGCTGTCCCAATCGGGCTCCTACTGGTGGGCCCCCGACCTCGACTTCGAATCCCCTGATCCGTCAGTCGAGGGGGAGTGGCTCACTCGTCAGTACGCCCTGAGCGAACTGCCTCGCCTGCGCTTCTACCTCGATGTCGGCTGGAAGGAGGGCGGCAACCCGTCGATGCTGGTCGTCAATCGGCATTTTCGCAACGTGCTCGAGGCGCGCAGGCACGAAGTCGTGCGCTTCCATGAGTTCAACGGCGGCCACGACTACCTGATCTGGCGCGGCACGCTCGCCGACGGACTGATCGCCCTGCTCGGCGACTCCTAGACTCAGGCCGCGCGATCGCCAACTGCAGAACGGTTCCTGCGAAGCCCCCGGCGGACTTCACGCAGGGCGTTCCGGATGGCCACCCGGTCGCCCTCCGCCAGCGATTCTCCTCCCCAGCTCTCCCTCACATAGAGATCGACCACTCGGCCGGCGGACTGTGCGACCTCCGGCACTCGCCTCTCGAGCGTTTCGAGCAGCACCAGGGGCGCCGTGCTCTCTCCGATCTCCGGCAGCAACGAACCCGCTGCGCTCCGCATTCTCAGATAGGCGACCGCGGCCGAGAAGCGCCTGCGGGCCAGCCAGGAAGCCGCGAGCAGCATGCTCAGGCCTGCGGCGATCAGCCACAGCGATGCAGGAGGTAGACGAAGTCGTCCGATCTCGAAGTCCTGCCAGCCTCGCTTCGAGTCGTCGGCCTCGAAAGGATTGTCGACACTCTCCAGACCTGACTTGAAATCGCGCCACACTTCTCGCACTCGCATCACCATTCCGAGCTGATCGATCGAGCCGAAAGCCATCACATAGCGGTCCCAGCGGAACTCCAGGTAATCCCACGCCTGTCTCAACATCAGCCCGATCGAGGGCGGGCTGCTGCCCGGCCGACCGCTTTCCGGAGTCGGATCGAAGGTCGTCCAACCCTGCTCCGGGAGCCATGCCTCGACCCAGGCGTGGGCGTTGTTCTGTCGCACGACCCAGTAGTCCTCGAGGGGATTCAGCTCCGCACCGAGGAACCCGGTCACGAAGCGGGCCGGCACCCCCTGCGATCGCAGCATCAGCACCATGGCGGTCGCGAAGTACTCACAGTGGCCTTCGCGGCTCTCGAAAAGGAACGTCTCGATCGGATTCTCGCCGCCGCTTCCGACGAGATCCAGCGTGTAGTCGTAGGCCGTAGCCAGGTGCTGTTCGAGCCGCGAGGCCTTGCCTGCCGGCGCAAGACTCCCTACGAGATCGTCGGCCAGCTGCGCGATCCGGGGGGTGACGCCGCCGTCATCGAGAGTGCCGGGACCGCTTGTGGCGAGTTCGAAAGAATCGGCAACCCTCGATCTCGCTGCCCTCGAATCGAGACCGACGCGATAACGAACCATGGTCGACGGTTTCTGCAGGAAACTCACTCCACCTGAATGGTCCCGGACGATCCGACCCGGCACCTCGATCGACACCGTTCCTTCCGGCAGCACGAGACTGCGAGACCCGAGGGGCTCGAGCCACACCTGAAGCTTCTCGGCCGGCGGCTTGTCCGACAGACGATAGAAGGTGGCCGCCGACGGCCTCAGGACGTCGAAGCGTTCCGGCATCCTGAGCCACGAGAGCTTCTCGAACCGTTCGTACGTCGTGCCGCGGAATCGCATCGGTGGCGGGTTCTGCCGCTCCTCCATCTGAACCCGAAAGGCCACTTCGGTGTTCGAGCGAACGTTGCCGACTACATCGAGGCTCACCGAGTCGCTGTAGCCAACTCCCGTTCCCCCACGAGAGGCGAGGTCTCGACCGAGCAGATACGGAGACCGCAGCCGCGGCATGAGGGCGAAGAACGGTACGGCGGCAACCACGACGATCAAGGTACCGACCGTCACCATGCGGGCCAGGGGCGGACGCTGGCTCAGTGGAGCGACCGCGACGGTATCGCGCAGATGCCCCGCGACGAACTGGTACAGGAGGGCGAGCCCGAGCCCGACGACGAGCACCAGGTAGAGGAAGATCGCGGGGTGGATGCTCGTCGCCATCGCTGCGACGAAGAGGAAGAAGATCAGGACCATCACATGCCATTTGTCCCGGTCTCCGCGCAGCGACAGCAGCTTGGCGAGCAGGCCCACCATCAGGAGTTCGACCATCGGCCGGACGAGATTCGAACCCACCCACAGGCGTACCTGGAAGAAGAAGATCGGGATGTAGGCCAGTCCGATCAGGTTCATCGCCCAGTTCGGCAATCGCCACGACGAACCACGCGCCGTCAAGGTGAGGAACCAGAGACAGCCGGCAGCGTGGACCGCCATCATCGGCCAGCCCGCGACCCCGGCCGGTTGCGGCTCTCCGAAGGGAAGGGGCGCCACCACGACGAGCGCGGCCACTCCGAGCAGCCAGCGCAGCGAGCGCGGTTGAGACGCCGTGGCGCTCATCGGTCGAATCGGACCTCTCGCTCGCCTGAAGCCGTCAGCGGGCGCGAGTCGAGTCGGGCGGCCTTCAGGAGCGCCAGGGCTTCCAGGATCCTCTTTCGCTGACGCAGTCCGCTGCCGAAGGACACCCTGACCGTGCGAGTCACCAACTCGACGTCCCAACCCCCGTCGAGATGCTCGACGGCCGCCGAAGCCGCGGCCGAGATCCGCTCCTCGAAGCGCTCGTCCTCACGCTCCCCCCCGGAGGGATCGACGGCATTGTCGAGAACGATCGACAGGCGACGACTCTCCTCGGCTTCACGTTCCATGTAGACCATCTCGCCGGTCCTCGCACTCTGCTTCCAATGGATCCTTCTCGGATCGTCACCCGGGCGCATCGGGCGGAGACTGTGGAGATCGAACCCCCAGCCCGGCCGGCCGCTCAGCCGCGTCCCCTGGGACTCGCCTGAATCCCGCCGTTCCACATCACCGGAGGCGAGCCGTGGATAGACGATCAGCTCGAGATCGAGCGTTCGACGCATGCCCTTGGAGAAGAAGCCGAGCGGAAAGAGCGTCGAGAAGTGGACGGAACGAATCGCAACCACACCTCGTTCCTCGGGAACGATCTCGATCGTGGCTTCGCCGCGCGCCGCTCTTCCCAGGTACGGGAACAGGACCCCCTGGCGGTCCGGCGCCAGGGAGGCCATCAGCAACCAGCGAGGCATCGTCCGGCTGCCGTTGACGACTTCGAGGCGGAAGAGGGC
>CALOFD010000078.1:0-18012 GCA_942492505.1 Thermoanaerobaculia bacterium | reverse complement strand
TCGAGAATGCCCGTCGGGCCGGTGTCGATGGGCGGATCGAGGCGATCACCGGCGACATGCGTTCGATGCCGATCGAGGATGCGTCCTTCGACGCGGTCGTCAGTGCCTTCGCGATCGATCATCTTGATCGTCGAGGCATCGTCGAGGCTGTGTCGGAAGTGCGGCGAGTGCTGGTACCGCGCGGCGACTTCCTGTTGATGGTCGTCAATCCCGACGGCTGGATCCGTACCGCGTTTCCCTTCTTCGTCCACCACGGATACTTCGGCGGCAGCAGCCAACTCGAACGTTGGCAGCGCGACCTCGAGGACGGGGGATTCGAGATCGTCGAGCACGGAACCATGCCGGGTACCCTGTACCTGCTGGCTCGACGCGGCTCATCGGCTCGCTGAGGAACCGGGTTCGTCGAAGCTCGCCGGGGCGTGAAAGGGAGGTCCAGAGGGGTCCCCCCGCTGCCCTGGGGAAATTCGAACTCGGCATTGCGAATGATTCGTCGATCCCGTATGTTTTCGCACCAGTACGGCCGTCCGACCTGTTGTCGGATCTCCTACGGAGGCCACCGAATGCCACGCATTCCCGACGTCGTTGGACGTCAACAAGAGTCTGTCCCAGAAGATCGCGAGGAGCCCGAAGGTACGGGCGTCGGCAGCCTCGCTGCCGACGCGAACACCTTCCTCCCGCCTGAAGAAGCCCGCCGGATCTTCCGTCGTACCTATTTCCCGGGAGTGACCCGAGCGGAGTGGGACGACTGGCGCTGGCAGTCCCGACACAGAGTGCGAAGTCTCGCCGACTTCGAACGCTTCATCGTGCTGTCCGACGATGAGCGACAGGCCTTCGTTCAGGGTGGCGGCATGCTGCCCTCGGGGGTGACCCCGTACTACATGAGCCTGGTGTCGCGGGACAATCCCGACAGTCCGATTCGGCGCACGGTGGTTCCGAACGTCGCGGAACTGAGTCGGGCGCCGGGTGAGAAGGACGATCCGCTCGGTGAGGACGCCCACATGCCGGTGCCCGGCCTGGTGCACCGCTATCCCGATCGGGTGCTCTTCCTGGTGCTCGATTTCTGCTCGACGTATTGCCGCTACTGCACGCGGTCACGGGTCGTCGGCCATGGCGAGATCTCCCCGGACATGAAGCGTCTGCAGGTCGCCATCGACTACATCCGCGATCACGAGGAGATTCGTGACGTCCTGCTTTCAGGCGGCGATCCGCTGGCGCTCAGCGAGGAGAAGCTCGACTGGATCCTCGGACAGCTGCGGGCGATTCCGCATGTGGAGTTCCTGCGCATCGGCACCAAGATGCCGGCCGTCATGCCGCAGCGCATCACGCCGCGGCTGATCCGCACCTTGCGCAAGTTCCATCCGCTGTGGATGAGCGTCCATTTCATGCATCCGGACGAGTGCACCCCAGAGACCTTCAAGGCCTGCGCCCGGTTGGCCGACGCCGGCATTCCGCTCGGTGCCCAGATCGTGCTGGCGAAGGGCGTGAACGACGACGTCGAAACCATGAAGAAGCTCTGTCACCGGCTCCTCCAGATGCGCGTGCGGCCCTACTACCTCTATCAATGTGATCCGATCTCGGGCTCGGCTCATTTCCGCACCACGGTCGAGAAGGGCCTCGAGATCATCGAGGGACTGCGCGGCCATACGACCGGCTACGCCGTTCCGACGTTCGTGATCGATGCACCGGGCGGCGGCGGCAAGATTCCGCTGCAGCCGAACTACAACCTCGGCCGAGACGGCGACGACGTGGTGTTGCGCAACTTCGAAGGACGGACGTTCCGCTACCCCGATCCGGTCGCTCCCAAGGTGCCGGCCGGCGACCCGGACTCCGGCTGGACGAACTGACCGCCATGGTGACCATGATGACTCCTCGCGACATTCGCGAGGTTGCAGCGAAGCGCCCGTCTCTCGATCCGTCGGCCCTGAAGGTGGGTCTGGTCTACGACCTTCGCGACGACTACCTGGCGCTCGGCTTCAGCGAGGAAGAGACAGCGGAGTTCGATCAGGCGGGGACCATCGACGCGATCGAAGGCGCCCTGCGGGAGATCGGCCACTCGACGACCCGCATCGGCAATGCCGACCGGTTGATGGAGGCGCTGCTGTCGGGGCAGCGATGGGACCTGGTGTTCAATGTCGCCGAGGGGCTCTACGGCTCGGGCCGCGAGGCCCTGGTGCCGGCCGTACTCGACCATTTCCAGGTTCCCTACACCTTCTCGGGAGTGGTCACGTCGGCCGTCACGCTGCACAAGGCGATGGCCAAGCACGTCGTTCGCGACGCCGGCATTCCGACGGCTCCCTTCACGGTGGTTTCGTCGCCGGGAGACGAAGTCGACCTGCCGTTCCCCCTGTTCGTGAAACCGCTGGCCGAAGGCACCGGCAAGGGCGTCGATCCGGCGTCGATCGTCGAGAACCGCGAGGAACTCGTCGCCGCCTGCAACCGACTGCTGGAGCGCTACCGTCAGCCGGTGCTGGTGGAGACGCTGCTGCCCGGCAGGGAGCTGACGGTGGGCGTGGCCGGCAGCGGCGCCGCAGCGCGGGTCCTGGGCACCCTCGAGGTGGACCTTCTGGCCGGGGCCGAGAGCGGCGTCTACTCCTACGTCAACAAGGAGCGTTGTGAGGAACTGGTCGAGTACCGGTTCGTGTCGCCGCAGGACGACGATCTCGTCGCTCGGGCCGAGATGTGGGCTCTGGCAGCGTGGCGGGTTCTGGAGTGTTGCGACGGGGGCCGCGTCGACGTTCGTTGCGACGCCGAGGGCACGCCGTGCTTCCTCGAAGTCAATCCGTTGGCCGGTCTGCACCCCTTCCACTCGGATCTCCCGATCCTCTGTTCGAAGGTCGGGATGCCCTATGTCGAGCTGATCCGGCAGATCGTCGACTCCGCCTGGTCGAGAGCCCTGGCGTCGAGTTGACGACGATCGCGGGGCGATCGATGAAGGTTCTCATCGTTCACGATCGACTGGACGACGAAGCCGGCGCCGACGCACTCGACGTCCTCAGTCAGGTCGCCCTGGTGCGCGGGGCTCTGGATGGCCTGGGTCATCAGAGCGAGGTCTTCGTCTGCGATCTCGATCTCGAACCCCTGGTCGTTCGCCTCGCAGAGTGGCAACCTGAGGTGGTTTTCAATCTGGTCGAGAGTCTCGGCGGTCAGGAGCGCCTCATTCACCTGGTGCCGTCGTTGCTCGAGGCTCTCGATGTCCCGTTCACGGGTTCGAAGGCCGAGGCGATCCTGGCGAGCACCAACAAGGCGCGCTCGAAGCAGACGCTCGCCCAGGCGTGCCTTCCGGTGCCGCGCGGAGTGCGGTTGTCGGACCTCGATCGGAGCGAGCCGGGTTCGGGCCCGTTCATCGTCAAGTCGATCTGGTGTCACGGCTCGGTCGGTCTCGACGACGGCGCCGTGGTCGACGATCCGGGAAGACTGCGCGAGGTCCTGTCCAGGATGGAGGCGATCACCGGAGGACCGTGTCTGGCCGAGGCGTTCCTCCCCGGTCGCGAGTTCAACGTCGCCCTGCTCGAAACGGCCGACGGGCTGCGGGTGCTGCCACCCGCCGAGATCCGCTTCGACCGCTTTCCTGCCGGCAAGCCGCGACTGGTCGGACACGCGGCGAAGTGGGACGAGGGCAGCTTCGAGTACGACAACACGCCTCGATCCTTCGACTTCGAGCCGCAGGACGAGGCCCTTCTCGATCGCCTCGGGGAACTGGCGACGGCCGCCTGGAGGACCCTCGGCACCGGCGGCTACGCGCGCGTCGACTTCCGCCTCGATGAAGCCGGCGATCCCGTGATTCTCGAACTCAACGTCAATCCCTGCCTGTCCGCCGATGCGGGCTACGCGGCGGCACTGGAGCGGGCAGGAATCGGGGTCGAGGAGGCCGTGCGTTCGATTCTGGACGCCGCACTGAAGCGATTGGAGTGAAGCCTGATGTCGAATCCGGACCCAGCGGGCGTTGAGAATCATCGACTACGATGCGAGGTCACCGCCGCGGATCGCGATGCGGTGGCAGGGCTGATGGAGGCGACGGGATTCTTCACCGCCGAAGAAGTGACCGTGGCCGGCGAACTGATCGACGAGACCCTGAGTACGCCGTCGAAGAGCGGCTATCGCTTCCTCTTCCTCGAGAGCCCCACCCCTGAGCCGGCCGAGCCGGCCGGCCGACCATGGCGGCTGGAGGGCTACGCCTGCTTCGGTCCCGTGTCGATGACCGATTCGAGCTGGGATCTGTACTGGATCGCCGTCGACCCGGCCAGGAAGCGTTCCGGGCGCGGCCGCCTCCTGCTGCGCTCGGTGGAAGAAGCGGTGGCCAAGCTCGGCGGACGACGGTTGTTCGTGGAGACCTCGGGCAAGCCGCAGTACGCGCCGACGCGCGCGTTCTACGAAGGCCTCGGCTACGACAAGGTCGCGGAGCTCGAGGGCTTCTATGCCGAGGGAGACTCGAAAGTCGTGTTCCGGCGGCTCGTGGGTGCGCCAGGAGGAGGGTCGGGAGAGCGGCGAGAGCGCTGACCCGAGACGGTCCGGCGTCGCAGGGTGTGAGATCATCGACGACTCGCGAGCCGTGCCGCCGCTCGTGGAAATCAGCCTTCGGAGGAGAGTCCATGTCGATCGTTCGTTCCGGTTTTCTGGTCCTGCTGTTCGCCCTCTTCGTTCCCGCCATGTATTCCCAGGACGATCCGTTCGAGTGGCTCGAGGAGGTCGAGAACCCGAAGGCCCTGGACTGGGCGGGTGAGCGCAGCGCAGCCGATACCTCGATCCTGGAGGCGGTCCCCGAGTACCCGGGGATCCATTCCGAGTTGCTCGAGATCTACAACTCGAGCGACCGCATCCCGATGCCGGGTATTCGGGCCGGATGGGTCTACAACTTCTGGCGCGACGCCGAACACGTGCGAGGTCTCTGGCGGCGTACCTTCCTCGACCAGTTCACGGCCGAGAAGCCGGCCTGGGAGATCGTCCTGGATCTCGACGCGCTGGCGCAGGAAGAGGGCGAGAACTGGGTCTGGAACGGCGCCGCCTGCCTCGCGCCCGAGTACCGCCACTGCATGGTCTCCCTGTCGCGCGGTGGCGCCGATGCGGCGGTGGAACGCGAGTTCGACACGGTATCGAAGCGCTTCGTCGAGGGAGGCTTCGAACTCGAGGAAGCCAAGTCGACGGTCAGCTGGCTGGATGAGAACACTCTGTGGGTGGGGACCGACTTCGGCGAAGGCAGCCTGACCGAGTCGGGATATCCGCGACTCCTCAAGGAGTGGCAGCGCGGCCAGTCGCTCGATCACGCGAAGACGATCTTCGAAGGCGCGGTCGACGATGTGTTCGTGAACGGGACGAGCATCCACAACGAGGACGGCCGGATCGATCTCGTGGTGGTGGTGCCGCAGTTCTTCCGTGAACAGAACTGGTTGCGACTCGGCGATCGCTTCGTCCACCTGGATCTTCCCGAGGATGTGTCGGTACGGACCTTCTTCAAGAACCAGATGGTCCTCTCGCTGCGATCGGATTGGACGGTCGCCGGTCAGACCTATCTTCAGGACGCACTGCTGGCGATCGATCTCGACGCCTTCCTCGGCGGCAGTCGGGACTTCGAGGTGCTGTTCGTTCCGCAGGAGCGCGTCAGCCTCGGTGGCGTCACTCACACCCTGAATCATCTGCTCGTCACGACGCTCGACAATGTTCGCGGGCGCCTCTACCGCTACGTGCCGGGCGCGGCGGGTTGGTCGAAGGAGGAGATCGCGCTGCCGGGCCTCGGTACCGTCGGCCTGGGAAGTACCGGCGACGTCGATGACAGTTTCTTCTTCACCTACACCGACTTCACCACTCCTGACAGCCTCTACCTGGCTCGTGATGGCGGCGCGCCGCAGCGGGTCAAGTCGTCGCCGGCCTGGTTCGACTCGGATGGGGTGGAGGTGGTCCAGAACGAGGCGATCTCGAAGGACGGAACCCGCATCCCGTACTTCCTGGTCAAGCCCCGGGGGTTCGAGGCCAACGGTACCAACCCGACCCTGCTGACTGGGTATGGGGGCTTCGAAGTGTCCCGGGTGCCGCAGTATTCGGGCACGATCGGTCGCGCCTGGATCGGCCGCGGCGGCGTCTACGTGCTGGCCAACATTCGCGGTGGCGGCGAGTTCGGCCCGAAGTGGCACGAGGGAGCGGTGCAGGAGAACCACCAGAACAACTTCGACGACTTCATCGCCGTGGCCGAGGATCTGATCGCGCGTGGCATCACGTCTCCCGATCATCTCGGCATCATGGGCGGCTCGCAGGGCGGCCTGCTGGTGGGCGGCAGCTTCATCCAGCGTCCGGATCTGTTCGACGCGGTGGTCTGCGCGGTACCGCTGCTCGACATGAAGCGCTACAACAAGTTGCTGGCCGGGGCCAGTTGGATGGCCGAGTACGGCGACCCCGACACGGAGGACTGGGACAACTACATGAAGTTCTGGTCGCCGTACCAGAACTTCGATCCGAGCGTCGACTATCCGGAGGTCTTCTTCTGGACCAACACCCGCGACGATCGGGTTCACCCCGGTCACGCCCGCAAGATGGTGGCGAAGATGACCGAGATGGGGAAGAAGGTCTTCTACTACGAGAACACCGAAGGCGGACATGGCGGCGGCGCCAATCTCAATCAGCGCGCCTACACCGACGCGCTCACCTACTCCTACCTCTGGATGAAGCTGCGCTAGAGAACGGCGCCTCGGGGAGCACCATGGAAATCGAAGGCAAGGTCACGGTCGTCACCGGCGGCGCCAGTGGAATCGGCGCCGCGGTCTGTCGGCGCTTCGCCGCGGCCGGTGCCGGCGCCGTCGTGGTGGCGGATCAGAACGGCGCCGACGCCGAGCGGTTGGCCGAGGAGATCGGCGGACTGGCCGTCGTCTGCAATGTCGGCGACGAGCACGACGTCAACTCCCTGGTCGAGCAGACGGAAGCCGCCTACGGACCGATCGACGTCTTCTTCTCGAACGCCGGCATCGCACTCGGTGGTGACATTCTCGAAACGCCGCTGGCGGTATGGCAGGAGCAGTGGCAGGTCAACGTGATGGCCCACGTCTACGCGGTCCGTGCGGTGTTGCCTGGGATGCTCGAGCGCGCAGACGGCTATCTGCTGCACACCTCTTCGATGGCCGGGATTCTCTCGACCCACGGCAACGTGCCCTACGCCGTGACCAAGCACGGTGTCGTCGGCCTGGCCGAATGGTTGGCCTTCACCTACGCCCATCGCGGGATCAAGGTGTCGTGCCTCTGCCCGCTCGGAGTCCGCACGCCGATGCTGGCCGGTTCGGACGATACGTGGGCAGCGGAGGCCGCCGGCCCGGTGCGCGAGCCCGAGGAGGTCGCCGAGCAGGTCGTCGCGGCGATGCGCGAGGAGCGCTTCCTGATCCTCACCGATCCCATCGCCCAGGAGTGGATGGACGGCAAGGCCCGCGACCTCGGTCGCTGGCTCGGCGGCATGAACAAGTTGCAGCGTCGGATCGAGGACAAGCGCTCGGACTGAGCGGTCTCGAAGGCCTGCGAGCGGCTCCGTAAGAGCCGACCGCAGACCTGATCTCGAAGTCGGGAGTGGGCGCTCGAAGCGGTCGATCGCGAGGGATCTACTCGCCGCGATCGCGCCGCATCTCGGCCCGACCCACGACCAGGTGGTGAACCTCGTCGGGGCCGTCGGCGATCCGCAGCGTACGCTGACTGGTGTACATGCCGGCGAGAGGGGTCCACTGCGAGACGCCGCTGGCGCCGTGCATCTGGATGGCCTGGTCGATGATCTGGCAGACCCGCTCGGGCACCATGGCCTTGGCCATGTGCACCCACACCCGGGCCTCACGAGTGCCGAGGACGTCCATGGCGCGGGCGGCGCGCAGGACCATCAGTCGCATCGCTTCGATGTCGATGCGGGCCCGTGAGATCACTTCGACGTTCTTGCCGAGTTGAGCGAGCGGCCGGCCGAAGGCTTCCCGACTGAGACCGCGACGAACCATCAGGTCGAGAGCCTTCTCGGCCTGACCGATCGACCGCATGCAGTGGTGGATGCGGCCCGGACCGAGGCGCAGCTGGGAGATCTCGAAGCCCCGACCCTCGCCCAGCAGGATGTTCTCCCTCGGCACCCTGACGTTGTCGAAGACGATGTGCATGTGGCCGTGCGGCGCGTCGTCGTTGCCGAAGACCTGCATGCCCTCGAGGATCCTGACGCCCGGGGTGTCGATCGGGACCAGGATCTGCGACTGCTGCAAGTGTGCAGGTCCGTCGGGATTGGTCTTGACCATCGTGATCATGATCTTGCAGCGCGGGTCGCCGGCGCCGGAGATGTAGAACTTCTCGCCGTTGATCACCCACTCGTCGCCGTCGAGAACGGCCTTCGTGCCGATGTTCTTGGCGTCTGAGGAGGCGAGGTTCGGTTCGGTCATCGCGAACGCCGAACGGATCTCACCGGCCAACAGGGGCTTGAGCCACCGCTCCTTCTGTTCGGGCGTGCCGACGCGCTCGAGCACCTCCATGTTGCCGGTGTCGGGGGCGCTGCAGTTGAGGCACTCCGAAGCCAACGGTTGCTTGCCGAGTTCCGCCGCGATGTACGCGTAGTCGAGGTTCTTCAGCCCCTCGCCGGTCTCGGCGTCGGGGAGGAAGAAGTTCCACAGGCCCTGGGCGCGGGCCTTTGCCTTGGCTCCTTCGAGCAGCTCGAGCTGGCCGGGAGCGTAGCTCCAGCGGTCTTCACGCCCTTCGCCGAGTCGGTGGAACTCCTCGGCGATCGGCGCGACCTCCTCGGCGATGAAGCGCTTGACCTTGTCGAGCAGGGGCTTGGCCTCGTCGGACATGGCGAGGTTGTACATCTCGGCGTGGGGGCCGAAGGGATCGATGTTCATTTCGTCGGACATGGTTTCTCCAGAAGGCTGCCGCTCGTCAGTCTCGTCGGCACGTTGATCGTGGCTCTTTCAGGGCGCCGACCCTAACACCGCCCTGGGCGCCGAGAGCGGCGCGGTGGTGGGTTCCCCCGTCGGGGATCATCGTCCTTGCGGCGATGGCTACTCGATTCGCAGGACCTCGACTTCGAAGACGAGGTCGGCGTTCGGCGGAATGTCGTCGCCGGCTCCGCTACGGCCGTAGCCGAGCTTCGCCGGGATCATCAGCTTGCGGCGGCCGCCGATCTTCATTCCGACGACTCCCTGGTCCCATCCGAGGATGACTCGACGAGCGCCCACCTGGAAGCTGAAGGGGCGGCCGCGGTCGCGACTCGAGTCGAACTTGGTGCCGTCTTCCAGCCAACCGGTGTACTCGACGGTGACGGTTCGGCCTCGCTTGACGGCATCGCCCGCTCCGAGCCGCAGGTCGACCCAGGCGAGCCCGTTCTTCTTCTCGACGATCTCACCGGTCATTCCCGGCGCGAGTTCGAGCAATTCGGCCTGGGTTTTCGGCAGTTCGAGTTCGAAGAGTTCGATCTCGAAGAGCAGGTCGGCGTTCGCAGGGATCACGCCGTTGCCGGCGCCCTGCTTGCCGTAGGCGAGGTCGCTGGGTACCAGCAGCCTGCGCAAGCCGCCGACCTTCATGCCGACCACTCCCTGCTCCCAGCCCTGGATCACCCGACCGGAGCCGAGCCTGAAGGTGAAGAGACGTTCGGTGTCGCGCGAGGAGTCGAACTTCTCTCCGGTCCGCAGCCATCCTTCGTAGTGGACCGTGACTTCGGCGCCCGCAACCGCCTCCGGCCCCTCGCCCACGACCGAATCGGTCCAGCGGAGTCCGTTGGGTTGGACTACCTGCCATGCTCCTTCCCCGGCTTCCTCCTGGCCGCCTTCCCGGGCAAGGACCGCCGACGAGATCAGCGCGAGGAGCAGGGTCGCGGCAATCGGTGAGAGGGTCCCGATCCGTCGCTGGATTCTCGATCGGTTGGTTGCGTTGGCTGCGTTCATATCGAGGTCTCCGCAATGAGTCCCGGTTCGGCCGAGCGCTTCGCCTGGGAGCCGGCCGAGCATAGCTCGTGCAACCGGTTCGCTTCCGCTACAGTGCGCAGACTCGCACGGAGAGCGTTCGAACTCGACTCGAACGAATTCACCCATCGCGATTCGCCTTCGAGGTGAGCGGTGGATCGATCGGAGGGACAGCATGGCTCCAATTCCCCGAAACGGTACGGTGGCGGTCACCGGCAGCGCCGGTTTCATCGGCGGCTGGGTGGTGCGCCTTCTGCTCGACGAGGGTTACAGGGTGCGGGCCTGCGTGCGTGACGCTACGGATGAATCGAAGACGGCGTTCCTGAAGGCGATGCCCGGCTTCGCGTCGGGCCGGTTGACGCTGCACTCCGCCGATCTCGACGAGGACGGTTGCTTCGATGAGATCTTCGTCGGCTGCCACGGTGTGTGCCACGTTTCCCACGTGAGCGACTACGACGATCACGAATACGTCCAACGGGTCTGCGATCACGTGATCGCCAGTGTGGACGGCTCGCAAACGGTGACCCGGGCGATCGTCACTTCGAGCATCGCAGCCGTGATCTCGGAGGTCGACATCCAGGAGTTCGTGCGCCGCCCGGTTCTGTACGAAGACCGCTACCCCGACGAGCAGAATCCGAAGCGCACGCCGGCCCGGGGGCAGGGCTACTCGATGGGCAAGAGGATCGCCGAACGAGCCTTCTCGGAGGCTGCCGAAGCTCACGGCGGCTGGGACGCCATCACCTGCTGTCCGGGCGACAACATCGGCCCGATCCAGTCCGCGCATCAGAAGGAGAAGGGGCCCTGGCAGCACATCGTCGAAGGCATGCTGGTGGGGGAGTACGAACAGACCGGCGCCTACCGACCGTGGATGACCGTCGACGTTCGCGACACCGCCGAATGCCACATCCGGTTGCTCGAGAGCGCCGACGTCTTCAACGGCGAGCGTTTCATCGCCTGGTCGACCGATGCGGTGAATGTCGAGGACGTCTGCGAGTCGATCGACCGCCTGCTGCCGGAATTGCGCCACGACACCCCGTCCGTGACCGATCCCTTCCCGGAACGCATCCAGGCGCGGGAGGCCGAGTTGCGCCGGGTGTGGGCTGGCTGCGAGCTTCGCAACGAGCGGATGATCGCTGCAACCGGCATCGAGTTCCGGGAGTTCGACGATTCCCTGCGCGACTGTGTCGAGTCGTTGATCGCGATCGGCGGAGTGGTCCCGAAGGTTCGCGCGGAGTAGCGACCGGTCGGCTCGGGGCGTCCTACAATCCCGCCATGGTCGTCGAACTGCGCCGCATGGTCGAGGGCGACGTCGGGGCAGTCATCGGCTGCTTCGAGAGTTGCTACGGGCGCACCTACATCGAGAGCTTCTACGACCCCGAGTGGATGCGCGACCAGGTGAGGTCGGGGCGCATGAGGTCGGTGGTGGCGGTCGACGATGAGGCCGGCATCGTCGGCCACATGGCGCTCAAGATCGTGCACGAGGGATCGCTGGCCTGTGAGGCTGGGAGCACGGTGGTAGATCCGAAGTTCCGCAATCAGGGGTTGATGAGCCGGATGGGTCGTTGGATCACGGACCTGTGCGTGAGCGAGGGCTTCGTCGGTCACATCAACGAGCCGACGACGGTCCACGACATCATGCAGCGCCGCTCGGTTGTGAACGGAGGGGTCGAGACGGGGATCATGCTGGAGTTGATCCCCGCGGCCACCCAGGTGTACGAGTTCGAGCTTCGAGCCGGTCGCACTGCGGTGACGGTGGTCTACCAGCCGCTCTCCGAGGCTCCCGCCCGGGACGTCTTCGTGCCGCGGATCTATCTCGCCGTGGTCGCAGATCTCTACTCGCGCGCCGGGCTGAAACGTCGTCTGATCGTGAGCGGCTCGGATTCGAGCTCCGAGGTCGGGGAGGGCCGGGTGAACGAGACGATCAGCACCCAGCACCGCCTTCGCCATCTCTTCGTCGAATCGATCGGGCGTGATCTCGGCGACCGGATCGATCGGACGCCTTCGTCCCCGATCGAGATCACCCAGGTCGACCTCTGCCTCGACGACCCGGGAATCGAAGCCGCCGTCGAGGCGCTTAGAGGGCGTGGATTCTTCTATTCGGCGCTGCAGCCGGAGTTCGGTCGCAGCGACCTGCTTCGCCTGCAGCGGCTCGAGTCACCGGGGCCACACGCCTTCGCTCCCCGGCTGGTCAACGATGGCGCGAAGCGGTTGCTGGCCTTGATGGTCGCCGACCATGCCGGCGAGTTGACCGCTTGAAGGTCGCCGTGCGAGCGTGCCGGCAGAGGATCCATTCGCGTCCCCCAGCCCCTGTTCGAGGAGAACCCGATGAGCGACCTGTTGTTCGAAGTCGAAGACCACATCGCAACGATCACGTTGAATCGGCCCGATCGCTTGAACGCGATCAGTCGGCCCATGTTGAAGCAACTGTCGCAGAGGCTGGTCGAATGCAATGCCGATGACAGCGTTCGGGTGGTCCTCATCACGGGCGCCGGGCGTGGCTTCTGTGCCGGGCTCGACCTGCAGGACGCCGCCTCGGGCACGGGGATCGGCTCGGAGCAGTCGGCGAAGGCCGCCTACCGACTCTTCGACCTGCGCAACGCGCCGCCGACCGTTCTGCACGACTGCGACAAGCCGACGATCTGCGCCATCAACGGCGGAGCGGCCGGCTATGGGATGGATCTGGCCCTGGGTTGCGACATCCGGTTGATGTCGACCGAGGCCAGGATGTCGGCGGCTTTCACCCGGCGGGGAGTCGTGCCGGAGAGCGGTGGAACCTGGCTCCTACCCCGGATCGTGGGATGGGCCGTGGCGGCGGAGATCTTCTTCACCGGGCGCAAGCTCACCGCCGAGCAGTGTCTTGGCTACGGCATCGTCAATGCGGTCGTGGCGCCGGAGAAGCTTCTCGACGAGGCTCGCGCGATGGCTGCCGAGATCGCCGCCAACGCGCCGCTTGCCGTCCAGGCGACGAAGAGAATGATGCGGATGGGGATGAACGAGAGCTTCGAGTCGAACGTCGACCACGTCCTTCTCCAGTTGCTGCCTCTGTTTCAGAGCGAGGACTTCCAGGAGGGCATACGCTCGTTTCTCGAGAAGCGCGAAGCGAAGTTCTCGGGCCGCTAGTCGCGGATTCGGGGGGCCGCTTCCACCGAGCCATCGATCCCGATTACGACAGGATTGTCCGACAAAAATGTCACCGCTTTGGCCGTTCCCAACCTGGCTGTACACTCCGCGCGTCCGCCAGGACGCTGCACTTCAGAGATTCTTTCCGACTGTCCATAAAGCCCTACCGAACAAGGAGATACAGATGAGTGGCAATGCCGCCCGACTGGCCGCGATCGCCGAGATCGTCAACGACAACCGGCTCGCAGAGTCGCTGCCCTACAAGGAGAGCCCGACCAGTTCGGTCTACGGCGAACTGGTCTTCTCCCTCCAGCGCATGAAGGAACGCCTCCCCAAGGAGGTGTACCGCTCGCTGAAGAGCACGATCGAGACCAACTCCAAGCTCGACCCTTCGACGGCCGACGCGGTGGCTTCGGAGATGAAGTCGTGGGCGATCGAGCGTGGCGCCACCCACTACGCCCATGTGTTCTACCCGTTGACGGGTCTGACGGCCGAGAAGCACGACTCGTTCTTCAGTCCCGACGGCAACGGCGGCACCATCGCCGAGTTCGAGGGTGCGGCCCTGATCCAGGGCGAACCGGACGGCTCCTCCTTCCCCTCGGGCGGGATTCGCCAGACCTTCGAGGCCCGTGGCTACACCATCTGGGATGTGACCAGCCCGGCCTACATCATGGAGAACCCCAACGGAACGACGCTCTGCATCCCGACGGCGTTCGTCTCCTGGACCGGTGAGGCTCTCGACAAGAAGACCCCGGTCCTGCGTTCGATGCAGGTCCTCAACGCCCAGGCGCAGCGAGTCCTGAAGTTCTTCGGCAAGGACGGCGCCTTCGTGTCGTCGACGGCCGGCGCCGAACAGGAGTACTTCCTGGTCGACAAGAACTTCTTCTACGCCCGTCCCGACCTGATCAACGCCGGTCGCACGCTGTTCGGCGCGCCGCCGCCGAAGGGCCAGGAGTTCGACGACCACTACTTCGGTGCGATCGAAGAGCGGGTCCTGGCCTGCATGTTCGAGGTCGAGCGTGAATGCTTCCGACTCGGCATCCCGGTGAAGACCCGCCACAACGAGGTCGCCCCCGGTCAGTACGAGATCGCTCCGGTCTACGAGTTCTCGAACGTGGCCACCGATCACCAGCAGCTGATCATGACCACCATGAAGCGGGTGGCCGGCAAGTACGGCCTGGCCTGCCTGCTGCACGAAAAACCGTTCGCCGGCGTCAACGGCTCCGGCAAGCATCTCAACTTCTCGATGGGGTCGGCCGACGCCGGCAACCTCTTCGACCCCGGTGCGACGCCGTCCGAGAACGCGCAGTTCCTGGTGTTCTGCTCGGCGATGATCCGCGCGGTCTATCGCTGGTCGCCGCTGCTTCGCGCGGTGGTCGCCACGGCTTCCAACGACCATCGCCTCGGCGCCAACGAGGCGCCTCCGGCGATCCTGTCGATCTTCCTGGGCGACGAACTGACCCAGGTGATCGAGGCCATCGCGACCGGTGGGTCGTCGAAGGCGAAGGTCGGCGAGTTGATGGTCGGCGCCGACGTCATTCCGCCGATCCCGCGCCATTCGGGAGACCGCAACCGCACCAGTCCGATGGCCTTCACCGGCAACCGCTTCGAGTTCCGGGCCGTCGGCTCGAGCCAGTCGATTGCCGGTCCGCTGGTGGCGTTGAACACGATCATGGCCGAGTCACTCGACTACTGCGCGACCTTCCTCGAGAAGGCCGACACCAGTTCGCCGAAGAAGCTCGGCAAGGCGGTCGAGCGCCTGGTGAAGACGATCTACAAGGATTGCTCCAAGGTCGTGTTCAACGGCGACGGCTACTCCGAGGCATGGCACGAGGAGGCTGCGCAACGCGGTCTACCGAACATGAAGACGACGGCCGACGCCCTGCCGTCGCTCAAGTCCAAGCAGGCCATCGACCTGTTCCGGAAGTACCACGTGCTGTCGAAGCGGGAGCTGGTGAGTCGATACGAGGTCTACGCCGAGCAGTACGTCATGACGATCAACGTCGAGTCGAACCTGATGGTCGAGATGGCTCGCACCATCATCTTCCCGGCGGCGATCCGCTACCAGGGAGAGCTGGCGACCAGCCTGGCGAACCTGCTCGATGTGGGGATCGAGACCGACGCCGACACCCTCAACCATGTCACCAAGCTGATCGCCCGCCTGCAGGGGGCGATCAAGGACCTCGTCGAGGCCAAGGGCAAGCATCAGCGTGGGGCGAAGGCCGAGTGCGACTGGTGTCGCGACGGCATCATTCCCGCGATGAACGCGCTGCGCGAGGTCGTCGACGAACTCGAGGGCTACGTCGCCGATGACCTGTGGCCGCTGCCGACGTACCAGGAAATGCTTTTCATGCGGTAGACCCTGGGGCCGACTGCAAGAGTCCTCCCGCGCTCCGCGCTGCCTACGGTGCGGAGCCGGGATCGCCCCGGCCTCGTTTCAGGCGCCGTCGGTGGGAGTCGCGTTCCACTCTTCGAGTCGATCGAGGCTCCTGCGGTAGGGCGCCAGTCCGACCAGGAAGGCGATGCCTGCGATCAGGTGGGTGGCGCCGCCGACCAGCACGATCGAGTATCTCAGCGCAGCCTCGTCCCGGAAGAGATAGTCGGTCGACCAGGCGACCGCCGAGGGCCCGAGTCCCATGCCGATCAGGTTGGCGACGAAGAAATAGATGGCGGTGGCCTGGCCGCGCATGCGGTTCGGCATGATCTCCTGGATCGCCGCTGCGGCAGCGCCGGTGGAAAAGGCCGAGGCGAACGACGCCGGCACGATCAGCCAGAAGGCCAGGTCTCCGTTGGACACCAGGGGGTAGGCGATTCCGAGCGGCAGCCAGACGAAGGCCGAGATCACTCCCATCCGCATCTTCGCGTCGCGCAGGCCCTTCTTCGCCAGATGGTCGGCGTAGATGCCGCCACAGACGATGCCGACGGTCATGGTGACGACTCCGTTGATTCCCAGGTAGAGGCCGACCTTCTCGATCGGCCACTGGTGAGTGCGGACCATGAAGGTCGGAATCCAGGCTCCCAGTCCGTAGCCGGAGAAGGCGAGGACGGCAAAGCCGATGTGATGACTGAGAACGGCGCCGCGGATGTCGCCGATGTATCGGAAGACATCGCGGATCGGCACCATCGCCCGCGCCGCCCCCTTGCGGATGGGCTCGCGAACGGTCGCGAGGAGAAGGGCCAGCGGCACGACCCCAGCGCCGCCGACGACGAAGAAGACCAGCTGCCACGGCCGGATCGAACCGATCAGGGGCAGCACGATGTCGCCGCGGCCGGAGGCGAACGCGGCAACGTAGCCGCCGATGATGGTCGACAGGCCGGCTCCCAGGTAGATCCCCGTCGAGTAGACGCTGATCGCGGTCGTCAGTTTCTCCCTCGGAAAGCGGTCGCTGATGATCGACATCGCAGACGGGCCGAGGGTGGCTTCGCCCGCTCCCACCCCGATGCGGGCGAGCAGGAGTTGCCAGTAGGTGCCCGCCATGCCGCACATCGCCGTGGCGGCACTCCAGAAGGCGAGGCCGCCGGCGATCAATCGGGTGCGGTTGGTGCGATCGGCCAGCCTGCCGAGCGGCAGTCCGAAGAGGACGTAGAACACCGCGAACGAGAAGCCGAGCAGGTAGCTCATCTGGCTGTCGGAGAGTCCGAGATCCGCCTTGATCGGCTCGACCAGCAGGGTCAGGATCGAGCGGTCGAGAAACGAGAAGACGTAGATCAGCGTCAGCACGCCGACCGTGTACCAGGCGGAACCCAGCGAGACGTCCTCCGGCGGGGAAGTCGCGCCGGGCTGCGTGGAGCGCTCCGGCGAGCGATCGTCTGAGTTCGTCATGGGGGAAACGGGCGCTTCAACCTAGCAGAAGCCTGCCGTCGCGTCGGGGTGGCTGCGTCGGGTCGTTCGACGATGGCTGTATGATCGTTCGAAACTCACCCAAGGAGGTCAGCATGACGATGCGACCCGCAGTGCTCATCCTGGGGCTTTGCGCCCTGATCTCGGCGGCGCCGATCTTCGGAGCGGAAGGGGGGACCGATCCCCGCACCGCCAGCGGACGCCCCGACTTCTCCGGCAACTACGACGTTTCGACGCTCACACCCCTGGTGCGCCCGGCGGAGTTCGGCGACAACCTGGAACTCTCTCCGGCAGAGGCCGAGGCGATCGTCGAGGCCGAACGCCAGCGGGTGCTGTTGCGCGAACAGAATCGCGGCGCCGTCAAGGAGGCTCCACCGGAGGGTGGCGCTCCGCCGGTCGGCGTCGGCGAGGAGTTCCGCGAGCGTGGTGGCGCCGGCAACGTCGGTGGCTACAACAACTTCTGGACCGACCGCGGCACCGACGTTTTCACGGTCGACGGCAAGTTCCGGACCTCGATCATCACCGATCCCGCGAACGGTCGTATTCCGCCGATCACCGAGGAGCGCAGGAAGGAACTCGCCGACCAGCCGCGTCGGCAGTTCCGTCCGAACGACGGGTCGGCCTGGTGGCTCGAGGTGGAGGGCCAGGGTCCCTACGACGGTCCGGAGTCGGTCAACATCGCCGAGCGCTGCATCGTCGGCTTCACCGGCGCCACGCCGACCTTCCCGAGCCTCTACAACAACTACAAGACGATCGTTCAGCGCGACGACTACGTGATGATCCTGATCGAAATGGTGCACGACGCCCGGATCGTCCGCATGAACTCCGAGCACGGTTCGCCGGAGATCAAGACGTGGCTCGGCGATTCGATCGGCTGGTGGGAGGGCGACACCCTGGTGGTCGAGTCGACGAACTTCCACCCGGAAGCGTTCACGCGCGGCGGCAGCTCCGAGCTGGTCGTCACCGAGCGTTTCAGCCGGATGGAGGACGGCAACGTGCTCTACCGCTTCACCATGGACGACCCGAATGTGTGGACCGAACCGTGGTCGGGCGAGTACGTCTGGCGGACCGCCGAGGAAAAGGTCTACGAGTACGCCTGCCACGAAGGCAACTACGCGATGGGCAACATCCTGCGCGGAGCGAGACTGCTAGAGGCCGAGG
>CALOFD010000077.1:0-36469 GCA_942492505.1 Thermoanaerobaculia bacterium | reverse complement strand
GGGGTGCGCCGCGACCGTGATCGACGGTTGGTTCGATCGGATCTACGGCACCGAACTCATGACCGAGAGAAGGGCGCGCCAGGGTCTGGCCCACTCGCTGGCAACGTCCTACTCGCCAGTCGACTTCGGATGGGGACTGACCACCCGGGGCTTCTGGTCGACGGACAGCGGATCGGGTCGTTGGGAGCGCTGGAACCGCGCGATCATGGCCGAATCGATTCGGGGTCGGCGGATTCTCGACCTCGGAAGTCACAACGCGGTCATGCCGCTGATGATGCTGCGCTCGGGGGCGCACGAGGTCACGGCAGTCGAGCGCGATCCGAAGGCGCTCGAAGTCGCTCGCGGTCTCCTCGATATCGCGGAGTGGCATGACCTGGCGGACTACAGACTCGACTTGATCCACGCGGAGATTCTCGACTTCGTGAGAACCGACGACGGCGAGTACGATGTGGCGACGGCGCTGTGCTCGCTCTACTACCTCCCCGAAGAGGAGATGCGAGAGGTCGTGCGACTCCTCTCGCAGCGGGTGCCTCGCCTGATTCTCCAGGCGAAGACCGACACGGCTGTCGATGCGGCCGATGACAAGGCGAGGAAGTCGTCGCTCGAGTTCAGCCGATCCTTGCTGCACGAGAACGGCTTCCCTGAAGTCGAAGTCTTCACCGCACGCGGCTGGAGTCGCCCGATCCTGATCGGCCGCCGGGGGGTCGACCCGTGAGCCGGTTGGTGGTCATCTCCCACAAGGAGACCTATCGCGCTGCGCAGGGCGGTGCCTTGTGCTGCACGGGAGGGTTTGCACTGCAGATCGAGCAACTGAGCCGATTGTTCGACGAGACCCTCGTTGTCACCGCCCTTCGCGAGGGCCAGGCGCCCCCCGGTGCGCTGCCGTTGGCGGGAGAGCGCATCCGGTGTGCTCCGCTCCCCGAGCCTCACGGCAGCGGCTTTCGCAGGAAGCTCGGGCTGCTGGTCTGGCTGCCGCGATACTGGCTGCACCTCGCGAGGGCCGTGCGCAGCGCCGAGGCGGTCCACTGTCTGGTGCCGGGTGATCTGGGCGTTCTGGGAATCCTGACGACGCTACTGATGGGGAAGCCGCTGTGGGTCCGGCACTGCGGTACCTGGGGGATCCGGACCACGCTGGCCGATCGCTTCCTCGCCATCCTGCTTCCTCACGTCGCTCGCCGAGGTCACCCGGTGCAGGCCACGGGTGGGGGCGCCTCCCCGCCTGCGCCCGGCGTTGCGACGCTGTCGTGGATCTTCTCGACCTCCATCCGCGAGAGCGAGATGGCTTCCCTGGAGCGGAGGCGGGTGTGGAACGGCGCGCAGGGGCCGGTCCTGGTCTCCGCAGGTCGATTGAGTTCGGGCAAGAACACGGTTTCCGCACTCGGCGCCCTCGGCGCTCCTGCGCGATCACTTCCCGCAGGCCCGCCTCGAGATCCTGGGAGCGGGTGACCAGGAGACTCTGCTGCGCCGGGAGGTCGAACGTCTCGGCTTGTCGGAGCGGGTTCGCTTTCGGGGCAACGTCGCTCACGACGAGGTCCTCGAGGTCTTTCTGTCGGCCGATCTCCTCCTCTTTCCGACTCGCGTTGCCGAGGGTTATCCGAAGGCCGTCCTGGAAGCCATGGCCTGCGGTCTGCCCGTCGTCGCCAGCGCGGTCTCGGTGCTTCCCGATCTGATCGGCAGGGACTGTGGTCGAGTCGTCGTGGATCCCGTCCCCGAGGCCCTCACCGAGGCCGCCGGTGAACTGCTCCACGACCCGGTGGAGTGGCGGGCGTGCTCTTCGCGTGCCAGCGAGCGGGCCAGGGGGTTGACGCTCGAAGAGTGGGGCGATCGAACCGCCCGGCACCTGGAGGGAGCGTGGCCGTGGTGGCGGAGGGCGACAGACGGATGAACCTTTCGACGCTCGCCCGCTGGCTGTACGCCCTGGGTGTCACTCCCCTGGCTCTGCCCGTCATGACCCGGCGTCGCCGCCTCGCCGTGACCTTCCACGGGGTGATCTCACGGCGTCGCCCGGAGTTGCCGGACTGGGCGCAGCCGGAGTTGACGACCGCGGATCTGAAGGCGATCGTCGGCTGGCTGGGGCATCGCTTCCGGCTGCTGACCCCGGAGGAGTACCTGCAGGGAGCGACGAGCGGCATCCTGATCACCTTCGACGATGGATTCTCGAACAACTGGCGCAATGCACTTCCCGTCCTCGAGGAAGCGCAGGCGCCGGCGATCTTCTTCGTCACGACTCAGCACGTCTCGGATCCCCACGACTGGCTGCCGTGGAAGCGCGAGCTGGCCCGTCGGCTCGAACCGATCTCTCCCGCCCGCGAGGTTCTCGACGAGTTGTTCAGCGGCGCCGACGTCGACATGTTGCGATCGACGTCGGGGCATCGGCTGCTGACGGTGGGTGCCCACACGGTCTCGCACCCGCGCCTGCCCGCCTGTACCGCCGACGACCTCGAGAAGGAACTGGTCGGCGCCCGACGGCAGTTGCAGGACTGGGTGGGGGGAGAGGTCGCACTCATGGCCTATCCCTTCGGAGCCTACGACCGGCGCGTCGCCGACGCGGTGGATTCCGCCGGCTACCGGGCGGCGTTCGCGGAGGATCGTTCGGGTGAGGCGCCGGCACGCTTCGAGTTGCCCCGCATCGGCCTCTACTCCTCGGCGCGTCCCTATCTGTACGCCAAGCTCTGCGGACTCCATCGCAGGGGTCTTGGTCTCGCTGAGGCTTCGATTCCGCCACGGAGACTGCCGTGAAGGTCCAGGGTCCTCGTCCGGCAGAGATCCGGGTCCTTCATCTGATCGGCCAACTCGGACACGGCGGTAGCGAGCGACAACTCAGCCTGCTCCTGGAGACCCTCGATCGCGAGCACATCGGCTCCCGACTCCTGGTGTTCAATCCCAGTCCGCACGGTGATCACCGGGCGGCGATCGAGGCCGCAGGCTGTGAAGTGGAGCTGCTGCCGACCACCGTACGAAGCCGGGCGGGGCGGCTGTTGTACCTGCGTCGCCTGTGCCGGACGTGGAAGCCGTCCCTGCTGCATTCGTGGACGCCGCACGACAACGTCTACGCCGGCCTGATCGGGCGCACTCACGGCATCCCGTCGTTCGGTTCGCTGCGCGGTTCGCTGCGACGTGCCGATGTGTCCCTGGGACGCTTCGAGCGTTCTGCGGCCCTCCGGCTGCCGCAACGGATCGTGGTCAACTCCAGGTTCCTCGCCGCGGAAGTCGAGGAGGCAGGAGTCTCTCCTGAACGGATCCACGTGCTGCCCAACGGTGTTCGTCTGTTCCACGAGACGACCGAAGGTGGGGAGGGACTTCCCCAGGTCCCCGATACGGCGAGAGTCGTCGGGACGATCGGGAATCTGCGTCGGGTCAAGAACCACGAACTCTTCCTGCGGGGAATCGCTCCCCTGATCCGGGATTCGGACGACGTCTGGGGCGTCGTAGTGGGGCAGGCGCTGCCGACCGAACCCGGAGTCGAGGGTTCCCTTCGGCGCCTGTGCAGTGACCTCGGGATCGAGTCCCGGATCGTGTTCACCGGCTTTCGTGACGACGCCAGGCAGTTGGTGAAGCGCTTCGCGGCGCTCTGCCTGACGTCGCACTCGGAGGGCTTCCCGAACGTCCTGCTCGAAGCGATGGCGGCGCGGGTGCCGGTGGTGGCGACGGCGGTCGGCGGCGTCCCGGAACTGGTCGAGGACGGGGTGACCGGGCTGCTGGTGGAGTCGGACGACACGCGGGGCTTCGGCGTCGCGGTTCGTCGGGTCCTCGAGGACAGGGGCTGGGTGCCCGAATGGTGGAAGCCGCTCACCAGAGAGTCGTTCGAGATCACGATCCGGAGCGCGTCTCCCGTCGGCTGGCAGGGTGGTATGCCGAAGCCGTTTGAGCTGATGACGGCGGCCGAGGCGCCGCGCGAGAGCCTCGAGGCGTTCCTGAAGGATTCCTTCGGTGACGGCAAGGGCGGGTTCCTGATTCGCCATGGCGACTGGCTGCATCGCGGCGAGGAGAATCGCCTCGCGCTGGTGGCCGGCGACGAGGTCGTGGGGTACTGCGGCTTCATTCCCACTCCGATCCTGCTCGACGGCCGGCGCCGTTCAGCGATCTGGTGGATGGATCTGGTGATCGCGCCCGACTACCGCGGCCGAGGACTGCAGCGGCACTTCGATGAGGCTGCCAGAAGTCGTTCGGAGTTCAAGCTCGGGTTTCCCAACCGAACCGCGGCGCTGATCCATCGGCGCCATGGTTGGGGGGTCCACGACGGCATCGACGTATCCCTGGCGCCGCTGGACGGCCGCGCCTTCTCTCGCCTGGGTCGCGGCTCGTGGGTTCGTGGGCTGGCCATGCGTGGGCTTTCGCTGTTGGCCGGCCCCGCCATGCGCCGTCTTCGGACGAAGCTGACCGGGAGTTCCCCGCGAGCGAGGTCGCTGAGCGGAGAGGGCATGGTCGACTCCCTGGCCGAGATCTTCGAACGGAATCCACCGCCAGCGACCACGACTCTGAGGGACCGGGACTTCCTCCGTTGGAGGTATGAGGGCGCCCCCCACGCGGGCCAGTATCGCTCGTTCCTCTCCGAATCCGGTGACCTTGCGGTGGTCCTCAGGCTGGTCCCGACGGATCGGGGGCCGGTGGGACGGGTCGTGGATCTGGTCGGCGACCTGGGGGACCCTGGAGCCGTGAAGGATACACTCCGTGCTGCGATGTCCTTTGCCGCTGAAGGGGGGGCCTTCGAGATCAAGACCCTCACGAGCCTCCCTGAGCTTCTCGGTCCCGTGCGTTCGTCGGGGTTCTGGCTCCGAACGAAGGGCAGCTTCTGCTGGTACAGCCGCGGTGACGCCGCGATGACGGACTTCGGAGCCTCTCGACAACACTGGGTGATGGCGGACAGTGACAATGACGAGCCCTTCTGAAGTCCTCTCGCTACCGGCGACTCCGGTCGGCCTAGGCAGCCGCCGAGCCTCGCTGGATTCGATGTTGATCCGGTGGAGCCTCTTCATGGTGGCCCATGTGCCTCTGTCCTGGGTGCTGCGCAACTCCGCTACGGCCACGCTGGTCTTCATGCTGGCGATCGCCGTGCTGGGACTGAGGGAGGCCGCTCAGGGGGCCGCTATCAGGGCCGTCATGGTCCTCGCTTTCGTGGCGGGCTGGGAACTGCTGTGGCGAGCCTCCGGTGGCAGTCTTTTCTGGGAGTTCGGCAAGTACTACCTCATCCTCGTCTCCGCGATTCTCGTGACCCGGTTCCGACTCTGGCGGCAGATCGATCGACGAGGCCTCCTGATGGCCGCCGCTCTGGCGCCGTCCCTGCTTGTCTTGCCCTATTTCGATCGGGAGGAGGTGGCCTTCAATGTGAGTGGACCGGTCAGTCTCGCGCTCGCGGCCATGATGTTCGTTGCCATTCGGCTCGATACCAGGAACACACTTCAGGTTCTCGCAACCTTGCTGTGCCCGATCGTGGGACTGCTGGTCCTGAGCACGTTCTCGACCGTGAGCAGCGGACCCGGAGCCTTCATGATCGGCGGCAAGGCGACGACGGCGGGGATCGGTCCCAACCAGGTCTCGGCGCTCCTGGGTCTCGGAATGATGGTGTCGATCATCGTCGTCTTCGTGGCGCAGGACTCCTCGGCGCTGATCCGTCGCTTCTACACCGGGTTGGCGGTGGCCTTCGGTCTCCAATGCCTGCTCAGCTTCTCGCGTGGCGGCCTGTGGGGCAGTCTGGGCGCGGTAGCGGTCATGTCGATCTACCTGGTGCGGAACCGGCGCGCCCGCAACGCGGCGATCTGCGCGGCGATCGTGCGGGTGCCGTTGTTGAACTTCGTCATCATTCCGGCAGTCGATGGTTACAGCCGCGGCATGGCCGTGAATCGTTTCCAGGATACGGGCCTCACCGGTCGCGATCGCATCATGCAGGCCGATTTCATCGCCTTCACCCAGAATCCCGTACTGGGGATCGGCCCCGGCCAGTCGAAGTACTGGCATGCGCTCACCTTCCGGGTCAGCTCCGCCCATACCGAATACACGCGGCTGCTCGCGGAGCACGGGAGTCTCGGTATTCTCTTCGTAGTGTTGATGCTGTCGATGGCGTGGAGCCGTTGGCGAAGAAGGGCCTCGGCCCTCTCGAAGGCGTTGGCGATCGGGTTCACGGTTTGGACGCTGCTCTATCTGGGGCACTCGGCGATGCGCTTGATGCTGCCGTCCTTCGTTTTCGCTCTCGGTGGCGCTGCACTTCTCACGGATTCGGTCCGTCGTTCCGCGGCCACGCCGCCGACGCGCACTCCGGCAAGTCGCCCCCTCACCGGACTCGCCGAAGCAGCGCCGTGAAGAAGCCGGCCCTGTCGGTGATCCTGCCGATCCGGAACGAGGAGGGCTTCATCGCGGAGACCCTGGAGTCCGTGGTCATGGCCTCGCGCCCGATCGGCCCGGTGCAGATCCTGGTGGTCGACGGTGAGTCCGATGACCAGACGGTCCCGCGCGTGGAGGCTTTCGTCGCCTCCCACCCTTCGGTCGATCTGAGGCTCCTGACCAATCCCTCGAGGACCGCGGCAAGTGGCCTCAATCTCGGCATCGCTGCGGCCGAAGGCGCGATCGTTGCACGGGTCGACGGGCATTGCCTCCTGCCGGCGAGATACTTCGAGGCGGCCTGGGAGTCGATCGGAGACGAAGCGATCGGCTGCGTCGGCGGACCGGTCACCACGGTCGGACGGGGAGCCCGGGGCCGCGCGGTGGCGATGGCGATGTCGTCGGTGTTCGGAGTCGGGGGGGCGACCTTCAGGACCTCGGGCAACCGGCGTCGCGACGTCGACACCGTTCCCTTCCCGGTGTTTCGGCGCGAGGTCCTCGATCGTGTCGGCCCGTTCTCGGAGGAACTGCGTCGCAATCAGGATGACGAGTACAGCTTCCGACTCAGGGAGCACGGGTACCGTGTCGTTCTCGAACCCCGGATGCGAACCCGCTACTTCTCGCGATCGACACTGTGGGCCGCCTTCAATCAGTACCTGGGATACGGCTTCTGGAAGGTCAGGGTCGTCCAGCAGCATCCCCGGCAGTCGTCGGTCCGCCACTTCATTCCCGCCGCTGCGTTGATCCTGGCCGGAGTCGTCGGCCTCGTCGGCGGCCCAATCCTCGGCGCCATCCTGCTGGCGATCTACACATCGGCGACGCTTCTCGCGTCGGGGATCGAGATGGCTCGGCGTCGCGAGTTCGCCGTCTTCCTGCCCCTGGCCTATGCGGCGCTCCATCTCGGTTACGCTCTCGGGTTTCTCTGCGGTCTCGTTCGATTCGGTCACCGCTTCCTGGGATGGGGAAGAGACGACGGGGCGGTTCTGGCCCCGAAGTCCGAGCGATGAGAACCGAAGCCGAGCGGATGCTGGCCGAGAACGCGCGTCGCGATCTCGAGGTCGACGAGCGTCGCTACTCGGTCGGGGACCCCGCCGAACTCTTCCTGCGATTCGAACGTCAGCGGGCATCCATCGCGCTACTGTCGTCCCTGTCGCGTTTCCCCGGCGCGGAGTCGCGATGTCTGGAACTGGGCTGTGGGAGCGGCGGCTGGTTGAGTGAGATCTCGGGTTGGGGGGTTGCGGGAAGGCGGCTGTTCGGGACCGACCTCGATCCCAGCCGCCTCTTTCGTTCGGCGCGGCGCTTTCCGGCGGCGAAGCACGTGGTGGCAGACGGCGCCTCCCTTCCCTGGACGGAGGCGTCGTTCGAACTGATCGTGCTCTCGACCGTCCTGTCTTCGGTGCTCGACCCCGATCATCGAGCGGCCGTCTGTCGCGAGGCGCTGCGCCTTGTGGCCCCACAGGGTGCGATCGTGGTGTCCGATTTCAGGATCGGCAACCCGTCGAATCGGGCGGTCGTCGGGATTCCCCGGTCGGCTCTCGCCGCCCTCTTTCCCGCAGCGCAGATCCTCTCGCGAAGTGTCGGCCTGGCGCCGCCGCTTCTGCGCGTCGTCGCCCCGGTCAGCTGGTGGGCGGCGCAGACTCTCTCCCTTCTGCCCTGGCTGCGGACCCACTGGGTCGCGGTGATCACGCGAGGCGTCGCCTGATGGCGGTCGCGGTGCCCTTCTTCAGGGTCGAACTGTCGCCGGCCGAGATCGCGGCCGTCGAGGAAGTGCTGCGCTCGGGTTGGCTGACGACGGGGGCTCGAACGGCCCGTTTCGAGGAGGACTTCGCGGTGGCAGTGGGAGCGACCCACGCGCTGGCCGTCAACTCCTGCACCGCGGCCATGCACCTCGCCCTCGAGGCCCTGGAACTGCGGCCGGGCGATGGTGTGCTGGTTCCCTCGATGACCTTTGCCGCCACCGCCGAGGTCGTTCGGTACCTGGGGGCGGTGCCGATCCTGGTCGATTGCGACCCCGTCACCCTGCAGATCGATCTGGCGTCGGCCGAAGCGAGGCTGCGGGCCTTCCAGTCCGGCGATCTGCCCCGACAGGGTCGAGAGTCGGGTGGAGAGGTCGTCGGCGTCATCCCGGTCAGTGTCGGTGGACTGTTCCTCGACCCGACGCCGTGCAGGGAGTTCGCCGACCGTCACGGTTTGTGGGTGGTCGACGATGCAGCCCACAGCTTCCCCTCCTCGGTCCGGACCTCGGACGGAGACGTGGTCAGCTGCGGTAGCGGTCATGCCGACGTCTCCTGCTTCTCGTTCTACGCCAACAAGACGATCACGACGGGTGAGGGCGGAATGGCGGTAACGGAACGCAGCGACCTGGCCGAACGAATGAAGATCATGACGCTCCACGGTCTTTCGAAGGACGCCTGGCGGCGCTACCAGACGACCGACAGTTGGGACTATCGGATCGTCGCCCCCGGCTTCAAGTACAACCTCACCGACATTGCCGCCGCCCTGGGCGGGGAGCAACTGAAGCGCGCCTTCGAGTTGCGAGCGGCTCGCCGTCGGATCGCCCACACCTACCTCGAAGCCTTTGCAGGGGTTCCGCAGTTGGAGTTGCCTCCGGATCCTCCGGGTCACGATGCGTCGTGGCACCTGTTCGCGATTCGTCTCTGTCTCGACCGGCTGTCGATCGATCGCAACCAGTTCATCCGCGAACTGGCAACTCGTGGCATTTCGACCAGCGTCCATTGGCGTCCGCTGCATCTCCATCCCTACTACCAGGAGACCTTCGATTGGCGCCCCGAAGACCTTCCGACTGCCAGCGCTCTGTTCGATCGCCTGATCAGCCTGCCGCTCTTCCCGACGATGAAGAAGGAAGAGGTCGGCGCGGTGATCGAGGCGGTAGAGTCGCTCTGTGACGAGCACAGCCTCTGAGGGGGAGAACCTCTCCGAGAGTCCCCGAAGAGGGCTGCCGAGAATCGCCGAGGTCGTTCTCGCGCTGTTCTTCCTCGTTGCCCTGTCTCCCTTGATCCTGATCCTGGCGGTCTCGATCCGAGCGACCAGCGCCGGGCCTGCCTTCTTTCGACAACGTCGTGTCGGTCGCGGCGGTCGACGCTTCGATCTCGTCAAACTGAGAACGATGTCGGATCGACCCGGCAGTTCGGTGACGGCGGCGGGAGATTTCCGGATCACGACCCTGGGGCGGTGGCTGCGTCGATTCAAGTTGGACGAACTACCGGGGATCTGGAATGTCCTCAGGGGGGAGCTGTCATGGGTCGGGCCGCGCCCGGAGGTCCCTGAGTTCGTCGAACTCGAGGATCCGCGATGGCAGGAAATCCTGCGGAGCCGGCCCGGGCTCACGGACTCCGTGACGCTGATGTTGCGCGACGAAGAGGCGATCCTCGCCTCGATCCTGGCTTCGGGAGCCTACGAAGATGCGAATGCCGCCTACCGGGAAGTTCTGCTGCCACGCAAGTTGAAGCTGTGGTTGGAGGCCCAGAAGAGCCGCTCGGCCGGGACCGATCTTCGGATCCTGGCGGCTACCGTAGGGGCCGCCCTTGGAAATCGCGCTCGCGCCGTTGGTACGATGGACGAACTCGACCGTCGAGTCGAGTCCCTGGAACCATGAGCCCCTTCTCTCCCTATCGATCCTGGTTCGTGCGTCCGTTCCGGGCGGGTGTCGACCTCGCCATGATGGCTCTGGCCCTGGTTGCCGCCTACGCGGTGCGTTTCGATTTCGCGTTGGCGACGGTGTCACACTCCCTGCTCTCGCAACTGCCCCTCGTGCTGGTGATCCAGTGGCTGTCTCTGCGCGCCGCCGGAGTCCATCGACTGGTTTGGCGCTACATCGGGCTCGCCGACGTGGTGCCCTTCGTCCGGGCTGCGGTCTGGTCGTCCCTGCCGCTCCTGATCCTTCGCTTTGCCCTTCCGGACGGGGCTTCGGAGTGGAGGATTCCGCTGTCGGTCATCTTGCTCGACGCGGTTCTCGCCTTCGGTCTCCTGCTCGGGGTCCGCGTGCTGCGCCGGGTTCGCTACGAAGAGGAGGAGCGCCGACGACGCTCGAAGAGTACGCGGGATCGGCTGCCCGTCCTGTTGATCGGGGCCGGTCGCCTCGGTGTTCTGGCGGCCAAGGAGATCCGCAATCGAGGCGACTCGGGAATGATGGTGGCCGGCTTCATCGACGACGATCCGAGCAAGGCCGCCACGAAGATCGAAGGGGTTCCCGTGCTGGGAACCAGCCGCGAGATCCCGGAGTTGGTCCGACAGCACGGCATCGACCACGTCATCGTCACGGTCCGTCAGATCGAGCGTGGCGAATTGCGCAGGATCCTCGCGATCTGCGAGCAGACACCGGTTCGAGTGAAGATCATCCCGGCTCTCTACGAGGTCCTTCAGGGGCAGATCGAGATCTCCGGGATTCGCGACGTCGAGATCGACGACCTTCTCGGACGTCAGGCCGTCGACCTCGACACGGAATCGCTCGGTGATTGGCTGGAGGGCAAGTGCGTGCTGGTGACCGGCGCCGGCGGTTCGATCGGCAGCGAGCTCTGCCGTCAGGTCTGCCGGTTCAAGCCGGCGAGGCTGGTCGCCGTCGAACGCGCCGAGGGCGCCCTGTTCGAGATCGATCGTGAGCTTCGTGAGGCCAATCCGGGACTCGTGGTCGACGCGCGGGTCTGCGACATCCGGATCGAAGAGGCGATCCTGCCGCTGTTGGAGGAGGTGAAGCCTCGAGTCGTCCTCCACGCCGCCGCCCACAAGCATGTGCCCCTGATGGAGAAGAGTGAGTCGGAGGCCGTGAGGAACAATGTCTTCGGAACGCTCGGACTGGGGCGACTCTGCGGTCGCCTGGGCGTCGAGAGCTTCGTCTTGATCTCGACCGACAAGGCTGTCCGTCCGACCTCGGTGATGGGAGCCTCGAAGAGAATCGCCGAACTCGTGATCCAGGACCTCGACCGGCGATTCGATACGAAGTTCCTGGCCGTCCGCTTCGGCAACGTCCTCGGCTCCTCGGGCTCGGTGGTACCGATCTTTCGGCGACAGATCGCGGAGGGGGGACCGGTTCGGGTCACCCATCCTGAAGTCAGTCGCTACTTCATGACGACGGCAGAGGCGGCCCAACTCGTGCTCCAGGCAGCCGTCCTCGGACAGGGCGGTGAGATCCTCGTCCTCGACATGGGAGATCCGGTTCGGATCGTCGACCTGGCTCGCGACATGATCCGACTGGCGGGCCTGAAGCCCTATGAGGACATCGACATCGTCTACACCGGTCTGCGGCCCGGCGAGAAGATGTTCGAAGAGTTGCATCTCGACAACGAACGCACGCGCGCGACACGCCATGCCAAGATCCACATCGGCCTGCTGCAGGGCTATTCCGAGGAACGCATGGACTTCGCACTGCGCCGGCTCGACGAACTGGTGTCGGAGGGCGATGCGGACACGCTGCGCGCGTTCATCTCCGAGCTGCTGCCCGAAAGCAGCCTGACACCGAGGTCGATCGTCCGTTCTGATGACCTCGAGAAGGGCGACCGGGAGCGGCTCGGCTCCTAGGCGCCGGAGTCTTCGAGGAAGCGATCGATCTCCTCGGCGGCGCGTCGACTGGCGCCGGGCGGTCCAAGGGTGTCGCGCAGCTGACCCAGCTGCGCTCTCATTTCCTGGATCCGCTGCGGGCTTTCGAGGATCGCCACGGCCGCTTCGGCGAGTCGTTCGGGCTTGCCGTGGTGCTGGATCAGCTCCGGAACGACTTCACGGTCCAGCAGCAGGTTGACCAGGCTGGTGTAGGGGAGGTCGACGAAAATCCTTCCCAGCAGGTAGGACCAGATCGCCACCCGGTGGGTGACGATCATCGGCGTGCCGATCAGCCCGACTTCGAGGGTGGCGGTTCCCGAGGCGCACAGGGCCAGGTGGGAAGCCGCGATCGCCTCGAATCGCCGATGGTCGACGATCTCGATCTCCAGGTCGGAGGCCTCGACCATGGGAGCGATGAACCCATCATCGATGGTCGGCGCCTGGATGAGGGTGAAGTCGGCTTCGACCCTCTCCGCGAGCAGGCTCGCCGCTTCGAGCAGGATCGGCAGCAGGACGCCGACCTCGGACCTTCTCGAACCCGGAAGGAGGCTGATCCTGAAGCGAGTCGGAGCCCGTTCGACATCCCAGGTCTGTGGCAGGACAGGGACCTCGTCGACGAGGGGATGACCGACGTGAATCGCTTCGATGCCGTAGTCGTCGTAGAAGTCGACTTCGAAGGGCAGCAGCACGAGCCTCTGATCGACATACCGCGCGATGGTCTCGACTCTCGACTTTCGCCATGCCCAGACCTGGGGGCTGATGTAGTAGACGACTCTCAGGCCTCGCTCCGACAGCCGGCGGGCCAGTCTGAGGTTGAAGTCCGGCGCATCGATCAGGATCGCGGTTCGGGTCCCTCGAGCCTCGACCTCGGCAAGCAGCTGATCGAAGATCCGGCGGGCGCGCGGCAGGATCTTGAAGACCTCTGTGATCCCGATGACCGCGATCTCGGAGCTGTGGGCGACGGCCTCGAGACCGGCTCCGGAGAGCTCCTCGCCGCCCATGCCGAAAGGGGCGAGGTCCGGGCGTAGTTCCCTCAGGCGTGCCAGGAGGCGGGCACCGTGGAGGTCACCCGACGCCTCTCCGGCAACGATGAGGAGCGAGTCCCTGGGCACGGCCGGAGAATACCTCAGGGTCGGTGCTCGGAATCAGGGGACCTGGGGTGCGATGGCGATCAGGTGGTCGGAAGTCCGCCAGTACCAGATGTCCTCGACGAGGGCGGGGGAGGCGAGGACCTGTTCTCCGAGGCGGTTGATTCGAAGGAGTTCGAAGGTGTCTCCGGTGGCGACGACGAAGGTCTCCCCTTCATCGTTCGTGAAGTAGATCTCGTCGTCGACCAGGACGGGTGATGCAGAGAAGCCTTCGCGACGGGATTCGCCCAACCGTCCCTGCCAGAGGATGTCCCCGGTCCTCGCATCGATCGCGGTGGCGACGGAGATCATGTCGTTGATGAGGTAGAGCCGGCCGTCGGCGTAGATCGGTGAGGGTACGAAGGGAGACCCCTTGCTCGACTTCCACTCCAGGTGGGACTCGGAGACATCGCCCCGGCCCCCCGGTCGGATGGCGAGGGTGGGGCCGGCTCGGCCCGAGGAACAGAAGACGAGCCCCGCGCCCACGACGGGCGTGGGAGTGACCTCGCTCAGATTGCCGCTGCAACTCCACAGCGGACTGCCGTTGACGGGATCGTAGGCCTCGACCGAGTTCTGACCGCTGACGATGAGTTCGGAGTGATCCTCGATGTCGATCACGATCGCACTGCCCCAGCCGACCGTCTGGCTTCGCGGTGTCCGCCAGATCTGCCGTCCGGTGGTCTTCTCGAAGGCCGCGACGAAGGAGCCTGCGGGCCCGTTGTGATCCTGGTAGAGGATCACGCGGTCCTTCCAGAGAACGGGAGATCCGGCGGTCCCATGACGGCTTCCGACGTCGCCGAAGCTCTGATGCCAGCGCGCTTTTCCGTCGAAGTCGACGGCGAGGAGGCCGTGGTTGCCGAAGTAGGCGAAGACCAGGTCGCCGTCGGTCACAGGAGTGCTCGAGGCCCAGGTGTTCTTCGGGTAGATCCGTTCCGGCTCTGCGCTGGGAGCGTCGGCCTTCCACAGCATGCTTCCGTCGGTCCGGTCGAGGGCCAGGAGCGTTCGGAGCTGTCCGTTGTCGTCAGAAGAAGTCAGGAAGAGAACGTCGTCCCAGACGATGGGAGAGGACGCGCCCCGGCCGGAGATCGGGACCTTCCAGAGAAAGGGTCCCTCGGGAGTCCAGCTCCTGGCGTGTCTCTCGGCCTGCGCGATTCCCTGCCCGGACGGTCCGCGCCAGCGCGGCCACCAGCGAAGTTCCTCGGCGTTCGGAGGGCTGATCCGGATCGAGGGTCGGTCTCCGTTCGCCTGCGACTTCGACGCTGCAGGGAGGGCGAGAACGATCAGGATCGCGGTCAGGCAGGGGGGAAAGCGTTTCTTGGGAGGCATCGGGAGGCTCCGGGGTTCAGCTGGGCGTTGCAGGGTTCACGGCCGAAGCCTCATGGTAGCTTTTCAGACCTTGGAAGGAGTGTTGAATGAAGAAAATGATGATTCTCTGGGCGTTGGTGGCATCGACGGCCAACGCCGGGGTGGTACTGACGTTCGAGAGCCGCATCGGAGAGGATGCCGGCGAGAACATGGTGATGAGTGTCGAGGGCCTGCGGATTCGGATGGACCTCCCCGCCGACGATCGCGGCGAGGCCGGCACGATGATCTTCCAGGGCGATCGGGATCGCCTGTTGGCGGTCGATGATGCCGAGAAGTCCTACATCCAGATCGACCAGGAATCGGTGGATGGAATCGGCGACCAGATCGGTGGAGCGATGGAACAGGCGATGGCCGCGATGAAGGAGCAGCTCGAGAACCTGCCGCCCGAGCAGCGGGCTGCGGTCGAGAAGATGATGAAGCAGCAGATGCCCCAGCTCTCTCAAGCTGCGCCGGTCACCGCGGCGAAACCCGAAGTTCGCCGTACATCCTCGAACGATCGGGTCGCCGGTATCAACTGTGTCGATCATGAGATCTGGATCGATGGTGAGAGGGAGCAGGTCCTGTGCGTCGCCCGGTGGTCCGACGTGCCCGCGGCCAGGGAAGCCGAGAAGGCGATGAAGGCGCTGGCGGACTTCTATGACGGAGTGATGGCCTCCTTCCAGAAATCGATCGGAGGGCAGTTCCCCATGCCCTCCAATCCGTTCTCCGAACTCGATGAACTGGGAGGATTTCCCGTTCGCGCCCGGCACTACGAGGGCAATGAGCTCACCAGCGAAAGCGTGCTGCAATCGATCTCCTCGCAGCAGATCGACGCGGCGGTTCTCGACGTCCCGGCCGACTACCGCCGGACCCAGATGGGCTTCTAGAGAGTCTCTACTCGATTTCCCAGGTGACCTGAACCGTGGCCCGTAGGGTCAGGTCGCCGGCTTCGATTCGAGTGCCGACATCGGACTGGGCCATCGCCATCATCCGTTCTTCGGCGTAGATGGGGCGGGGTGGCCCGGCGGAGCTGGTGCGGACCTCGAGGATCCTGACCAGTCGAACGCCGAGGGCGTTCGCCAGCACCCTCGCCCTCTCAGCGGCGTCTTCGGCGGCCCGCGCCAGAACGGCCGACTCGGAGGAACGGTCTTCGCGAAGAAATTGCAGGCCCGAGCTGTCGTTGGCGCCGGCCTCGAGGGCGGCGTCGAGGACCGTTCCGATTCTCGCGAGGTCCCGGACCTCGATCTGGATCCGGTTCGACGCGATGTAGCCCACGATTTCGGGAGCCTGGCTGCTGCCGGGCCGGCGGTCGGCGTAGCGCGGGCGCAGCGAGTAGCCGCCGGTGCTCAGGCTGCCTCCCTCGCCGTAGCTCGCCTCGACGGCGTCGATGACGTCGCTGATCTTGCGAGCATTCTCGCGCGTCGCATCGTGCGCCGTCGCCTCTGCGGTCTCCACGGCCACCGTGAGAACGGCCAGGTCGGGCTCCACGCTCAACTCACCGTGGCCGTCGACGACGATACGGGGCTCGGATTCCTGGGCTGCGACGGAACCGGCTCCCACGACGAGGAAGCCGGCGACGAGCAGAGTGACCCGGTGCCTTCGGGATCGAGGATGGACGACGGATTCTGTGGTGTGCATGGATCCTCCTGGGGCCTTTCCTGGTTGAACAAGAATAGGAGTCCTCGACTTCCCATCGGGGGGAATTCCCGTTCGCAGCTATGATCACCCCATGGCGAGCGAACTCACCCGCAGACTGGGTAGGAGTTGCGGTTGGTTGGCACTCGCGGCGCTGGCCGCCTGTGCCGCATCGGAAGAGGATGCAGGAATGGAGGAACCTCTAGAGGTCATCGCACACCGGGGTGCCAGCGGATACCTCCCGGAGCATACGCTCGAGGCCTATTCCCTCGCGCATGGTCTCGGCGCGGACTTCATCGAACCCGACCTCGTCCTGACCCGGGACGGAGTGCTGATCTGTCTGCACGATCTCTTCCTCGAACCGACGACCGACGTCGCCGAGATCTTTCCGGATCGAGCCCGCGAAGACGGGCGCTGGTACGCCGCTGATTTCAGCCTCGAGGAGATCCGCGGTCTGCGGGTTCACGAACGGCTGCCCGATCGCTTTCCCCAGGGTTCCTCGGACTTTCGGGTGCCGACCTTCGTCGAGATGATCGAACTCGTCCAGGGATTGAACCAGAGCCGTTCGATGTCCACCGGCATCTACCCGGAACTCAAGGCTCCCAGCTGGCACTCGGAGGAAGCTCTGCCGATGGCTGCTGCTTTCCTGGAGGTGATTCGGGACTACGGCTATGACTCCTCCGACGCCCCGATCTTCGTGCAGGCGTTCGAGACCGGGATTCTCGAGGAACTCGGCGACCTCGGCATGCGAGCCCGCAGGGTGATGCTCTTCGGCGGCTCCGCCCACGACGAACTGGCCACGACCGCCGGTCTCGAGAGATTGTCTGCCTTTGCCGACGGAATCGGCCCCTCGAAGGAGCGACTGGTCGACGATCCCGGTCTGGTGGCCCGAGCCCACGCCGCCGGACTGGTCGTCCATCCCTATACGTTCCGGGTCGATTCGCTGCTCGAGGGCTATGCCACCTACGAGGCGGAACTCGACTATTTCGTTGGAGAGCTCGGCATCGACGGCCTGTTCACCGACTTTCCGGACCGCGCCCGCTCGTGGAATGCGACTCGCTGACGGGCCTCGAGTCTGCTGACCCCTTCGACCCGACGAGCGATCGATGGAGGTCCGAACCCGATCGACGGCGGGTCAGTCCTCCAGCAGGCGCCAGGTGAGAGTGCTGACCACCGCTTCATCCCGCTTGAGCGACAGGGTGAGGAGGTTGTCGGCGGGGAACTCGTAGTAGCGATGCAGGTCGAGGCCGATCCAGCTCTGCAGGACGCTGCCCTCGACATGATGAGTCACACGTTGCTCCTTCGGCGTCAGGGACCAGGTGCCGAAGTAGGCGATGTATCGACGGTTCGACGCCCACTGCTCCTCGGCTGACGAACCCGGCGGAGCGGGCTGCCGGTCTGTCGGCATCAACTGGGCTGTGACGCCGCCGGCTCTGTCGTAGGTCAGGCGGCCGATCATCGGCCGGTCGATCGTCTCGCCGTCCGGAGAGATCTGGCTGAAGCCGACCAACTCCCAGGTACCGAGGAATTTCTTGAAGATGGCGGGCTGGGCGTCGATCGTTTCGTTCGTCAGGCCGACCGCGAGAACGAGCAGGAGTCCCGACAGGACGAGACCGCGACGAGACCGGGCGAAGGGCAGCGGCGCTCTCGATGGGGTCATGGTTTCGGAGGGTTTCCGTACTGATAGCCGCGGCGGCCGCGGACTTTGTACTGAGGATCGCGAGTCGAGATCTTCACGCGACGATAACCGCTTTCACCCGACGGCACGCTGGCCTGGTACGAGAGGAGATAGTAGCCGCCGTTCTCCTCGGCGACCTTCTCGATCAGGTTGCCGAAGGAGACGATGTCCCAGTAGGGACGGCCGTCTGTGTCGCCCGACAGCATCGTCAGGGACTGCCGGGTGGAGGTCCGGGCACCGATCGGAGCGAGGTCCAGGCTGTAGACCGCGATGTTGTGGGAGTTCAGGGATTCCATCGCACGCGGGTAGTAGCGTGGATCGGGCCTGTACTGTGCGACGCCCGAAGGGAAGCCCTCGAAGCCCTCGCTGATGAAGTAGAGGACCTTGCGGCTGGTCGAGACCTCGCCGGTGGCGTCGCTCAGGACCCACAGGGCATCGAGGACGTTGGTGGTCTTGCGACGCAGTTCCTTCCCCTCCGGGAGGTGCCTGAGCAGCGATGGCCCGGCCTCGGCTTCGGGCATTCGCGAAGGCCAGTTGCCACCCGGATCCTTGCCCATCACCGCTCGCTTCGCTCCTTCGACGAGGGCCTGGGGGTCGCGGGTGAAGTCCTGCTGGACCTTCAACTTGTAGTCGAAGCTGACGATGGCGGCCCAGTCGTTGCGGAGTTTCCTGGTCTCGATCCAACGCTGGACGTCGCGCCCGGCCTCCATCAGGCGCGGCCGCTGGCGAGGATCGACGTAGGCCCGGTCGTGGAAGAAGAAGATCAGGTAGCGTCCGTCGGGGCCGAGGTCCGATCTCGAGGCGGCGCGCTCGGGATCGAGATCGAGCCGGTTGCTGTAGAAGGAGACGCCGGTGACCTCGACCTCCTCGCCATCGTCGAGAACGATGAAGTCCTCGGGTCCGAGACCGACGGCGACACCGCCTTCGCGGTTCGTGACGATGGCGTCGAGAAGGACCTCGGTGACGAGGATTTCCTCGTGCAGGATGGGAGTGGCGGGAGGATCTGACTGGCCGGCAACGACAGACGTCGCCCAGAACAGACCGGGGAGGAGAAAGAGGGTGCGCACCATTGGATTCTAGCTCTCCACGTCGATACGCGAGCGGGGGCCGATTGGATGGTGTGATCTGGTTGCGGGTTTCCCGAAGTCTCCTCCCGGGAACGCCCCCGGAGCCCTCAGAGGGTATGATCGGCGCTCTGCCATTCCGGCCAGGTTCTCCCGAAGCCCGGGTCCTGGCGGCCACATTCCGAATACCGGTTCGACCCCCGCCCAACGAGTCAGAGGACTTCCCATGACGGTCACGATTCAGGAAGACAGTGGGTCCCTCCCCGAGGCCGAGACCCTGGAACAGGAACTTCTTCGTCGGATGATCGGCGCGCGGGTGACCTCGGGACGGTGCTTTTCGCTTCAACGTCAGGGGCGACTGGGAACTATGGCACCGATCGACGGCGCGGAAGCTGCCGTCGTCGGCTCGGCCATGGCCCTGGATCCCGAGGCGGACTGGGTGCTGCCTCAATATCGCGAGTACCACGGGCTGCTGAACTTCGGTGAGGAACTCCTTCCCAGGTTCGTCCGCTACCTGCGCGGCGATCCGGAAGGGGGGCACATCCCGGAGCCGATCCGCGTCTTCCCTCCGCAGATCGCCCTGGCAGCCCAGGTGCCCCAGGCCGCTGGGCTGGCCTGGGGAATGAAGCTGCGCGGTGAGAAGGGGGGCGTGCTGTGCTACTTCGGCGATGGCGCGACCTCGGAAGGTGACTTCTACGAGGGGTGCAATCTGGCCGGTGTCCTGGACTTGCCGGTGATCTTCCTGTGCTGCAACAACGCCTGGGCGATTTCGACTCCCGTCCACTGGCAGACGGCAGCCGCGTCCTTCGCCGACAAGGCCGCCGCCTTCGGTTTCCCAGGGGAACTCGTCGATGGCACCGACGTCCAGGCGGTCTACGAAGCGACGGAAAGAGCGCGAAAGCGGGCCACCAGCGGAGGCGGTCCGACGTTGATCGAAGCCCGCTGCTACCGCCTCGGACCGCATACGACGGCCGACGATCCCGCACGCTACGTTCCGAGGGAAGAACTCGAGGAGGCGCGCCGCCGCGATCCGATCGATCGTCTGCGCAACCAGCTGGTCGAGCAGGGCGATTGGAACGAGGGTCTCGAGGAGGCGGCTCGAGAGCGAGCCAACGATCTGATGGATCGCGCCATCGCGGAGGCCGAGGCGGTGGTCATCCGGGCGGAGTCGCTCTTCGATCACCTCTACGAACGGCCGACGCCGCGGATGGAGGGTCAGCGCCGGCGGCTCCTCGAGGAGCTCGAGGCCGGGAAGTCGCGATGACCGAGATGACCATGCTCGAGGCGATCAACGCCTCCCTGCTCCAGGAAATGGAGCGCGACGATCGGGTCGTGGTCTTCGGCCAGGATGTAGGCGTCAACGGCGGCGTCTTCCGGGCTACCGACGGTCTCTACGAACGTTTCGGACGGGACCGGGTCGTCGACACACCGCTCTCGGAGGCGGTGATCGCGGGCGCAGCTGTCGGCCTCGCGGCGGCCGGCGCCGTGCCCGTCGCCGAGATCCAGTTCCTGGGTTTCGCCTACCAGGCCTACCATCAGATCGTCGGCCAGATCGCTCGACTGCGCTACCGCACGCACGGTCGCTTCGCGGCTCCGATCACGATTCGGGCCCTTTCGGTGGAGGCATCCGCACCCCGGAGTTGCACTCCGACTCGCTCGAGGCTCAACTCGCCAACGTTCCGGGTCTCAAGATCGTGATGCCGGCCTGCGCCTCCGATGCGAAGGGCCTGCTGGCGACGGCCATCCGAGATCCCGACCCGGTGATCTTCCTCGAGCCGTTGAGGGGCTACCGAATGCTGCGCGACGACGTTCCGGAGGGGGAGCATCTCGTACCCTTCGGCAAGGCCCGAACGGTTCGGGAGGGTGACGATGTCGTGATCATCGCGTGGAGCTTCATGGTGGAGATCGCCCGTCGCGCGGCCGAGGAACTGGCCGGCGAAGGCGTATCGGCGCGGGTTCTGGACCTCAGGACCCTCGTACCACTCGACGTCGAAGCGATCACCGAGGCGGTCGAGAGTTGCGGTCGGGTCGTCGTCGTCCAGGAGGCGCCGGAGACCAACGGTTTCGCTTCGGAGATCGTGGCGACGATCAACGACGAGGCCTTCTACTCCCTCGAAGCTCCGGTGCAGCGGGTGTCGGGCTGGGACGTTCCCTATCCAGTGGGTCTTCTCGAGGACCACTACGTTCCGGACAGTGACCGGGTCGTTGCAGCGGCGCACCGGGCGTTGGCGAGCTGAAGCCATGAGCATCGAGTTCAAGCTCCCGGATGTCGGCGAGGGGATGGAAGAAGCCGAGATCGTGCGTTGGCTGGTGGCCCCCGGCGACGTCGTGTCGGCCGATCAGATCGTGTTGGAGATCCAGACCGACAAGGCGTTGGTGGAGATTCCCTCGCCGGCAGCCGGCACGATCGAGGAGCTGTCCGTCGAGACCGGAGCGATGGCCAAGGTCGGCACGGTTCTCTTCGTCCTCGACGACGGCAGCAAGCGCACCGCCCAGAGGGAGCTGCGGCTGGCAGAGGAGGAGAGGGTGTCGAACGCCGTGGAACTCGAGGCGCCGCGGAATCCGGCCGGTGAAGGCCGCCTGGAAGCTGCAGTTGCACCAGAGCGATCCGGTCGTCGTGCTCGTGCGGCGCCTTCGGTGCGACGACGGGCGAGGGAACTCGGTCTCGACCTGCGCACGATCGACGGCAGCGGCCCGGGCGGCCGGGTGCTCGCCGAGGACGTCGAGAACGCTCGTCGCCGCCGGGATTCCGGGTCCCATACGCCGGCGGGCAGTCCCTCCGCCGACCCTCTCGATGTCGGCGACTCTCGTGGCGCTGCCGCTCCGGTCCTGGGGACACGACCGCTGCGGGGCCTCCGCCGGGCAACTGCCCGGGCCATGGCGCAGTCGTGGTCGACGATTCCCCACATCCACAGTTTCGACGAGATCGATGCCGGCGGCCTCCTCGCCGCCCGCGATTCCCTGCGCCGGACGGCCGCGGATCGTGGCGACGTGATCAGGCCCATCGCGTTCTTCGTGGCCGCTGCCGCGAGAGCCTTGCGTCGCTTCCCCGACGTCAATGCGTCGATCGATCTCGAGGCCGAGACGCTCACCCTGCACGAGAGAGTCAACATCGGTGTCGCCGTAGCGACGACCGAGGGCCTGATCGTACCGGTGGTGCGCGACGCCGATCGACTGGGGCTTCTGGCTCTCGCGACCGAGATCGACCGTCTGGGTCGCGCAGCCCGGGAGCGCACGGTGACCTCCGCAGAACTGAGCGGAGGCACGTTCACGGTCTCGAACTACGGCAGCCTGGGAGGCCGCTTTGCCGCCCCGATCATTCGCGCCCCGGAGGCGGCGATCCTGGGCTTCGGCGCCGTCGAGGAGCGCCCCTGGGTCGAGAATGGAACCGTGGTGGCACGGCCGACGCTGCCGATCTGCTTCGGCGCCGACCATCGCCTGATCGATGGCGATCTGTCGCAGGCCTTCCAGGAGTTCGTCAAGCAACTGCTTGCAGACCCCGTACGACTCCTGCTGGGAGAGTAGATGGTCGTCGGAGAAGTGGCGTCTCCGACGGACGTCCTGGTGATCGGCGGCGGCCCGGGGGGGTATGCCGCAGCGCTCCGGTGCGCGGCTCACGGCCTCAAGACGACGCTCATCGAGCGCGATCGGATCGGCGGGACCTGCCTGAATGTCGGCTGCATCCCCTCGAAGGCCTTGATTCATGCGGCCGAGATCCTGTCGCAGTCGACCGCCGCCTCGTCGTGGGGCATCGACATCAGCGCGACTCTCGACATGGAGCGACTTCGAGCCCACGTGTCTTCGGTGGTCGAAGGGCTGACCTCGGGGATCGGATCGCTCCTCGAGGCCGCCGGCGTCGAGTGCCTGCGGGGTGAGGCGCGCTTCAGCCGTGAAGACCGGGTGGCCGTGGAGTCCGGAGACGCGGTCCGCCACTTCGAGTTCCGGCACGCGATCGTCGCCACCGGATCGCGGCCGCTGGGACTCGCTTCGCTGCCCTTCGACGGCCACCGGGTCCTCGACTCGAGCGCCGCGGTCTCACTGGATCGGCGACCGGAGACTCTCGCGATCGTCGGCGCGGGCTACATCGGCGTGGAGCTGGGAATCGCGTTCGCCAAGCTGGGCTCGTCCGTGTCGATCGTCGAGTCGATGGATCGGGTGCTGCCGTCGATGGATTCCCGCTTCGGGCGACTCGTCGCCCGACGGATGCTCGAACTGGGAATCGACCTGAGGTTGTCTTCCGGGGCCGTCGGCCTGGGTTCGGAAGGCCTGGAGATCGATACCGGCGGAGGCCGGGTCGCCCTGCCTGCCGAGAAGATCGTCGTGGCGATCGGTCGAAGACCCAACACGGACTCGCTCGGCCTCGAGAGAACCGGGGTCGAGCTCGACGATCGAGGTTTGATCGTGGTCGATCCGTCTCGCCGAGCCAGCCGCCATGTTCTTGCGATCGGAGACGTGACGGAGGGGCCGGCGCTGGCTCACAAGGCCACGGCCGAGGCCGAGGTCGCAGCTCGAACTGCCGCCGGCCTGCCTGCCGCCTTCGAGCCGGCGTGCATCGCGCAGATCGTCTTCAGCGATCCGGAGATCGCCACCGTGGGCTCGACGGTCGAGGAGGCGGAGATCGACGGCTACGAGGTCGTGACCGGCCGCTTCCCGTTTGCGGCGTCCGGGAGGGCGCGGACACTGTCGTCTGGCGAGGGTTTCGTGGAGGTCGTGGCCGAAAAGGGGTCGGGAGCCGTCCTCGGAGTCCACATGATCGGCACTGGAGTCTCGGAGTTGGCCGGAGAAGCCGCCCTGGCCGTCGAGATGGGCACAACGCTGGAGGACCTGGCCCTCACCATCCATGCCCACCCAACGCTCTCAGAGGGGCTGCCTGAGGCCGCCTGGACGGCTCTGGGCCGAGGGTTGCACGTCCGATCGCCGGGCTGACTACGGCCGCCGGCAGGATCAGAGGGGGTTGTCGGCTGTCATGGAGACGCTCATCACCTCAGGCTGACTGAGGCTGCGAACGTACGCGACCAGGGCGACGAGGTCTTCGCCCCAGACCTGGGGCACCGACGGCATGCTCGGGTAGCCACGGGGAGCGCCCCCGTAGACGACGGTTTCAGCGATCTCGCGATCGCTGAGGCGATCCATCGTCTCACGATCCGTCTGGTCTCGCGGCCGGGGGTCGAGCAGGGTGGCATCGGGACCGTCGCCGCGTCCCTCACTGCCGTGACAATTCGCGCACCAGAGCATCCAGACCTCGCGACCCTGCGCCAGGAGTTCCGGAGTGACGGTCGTCCCCGGTTCAGCGGTTGCCTGGGCTTGCGCTGCGTCGGTTTCGGGATCCGACAGGGAGCGATCCGCGCAGGCGCCGAACAGGCCGGTGGCGAGGCACAAGAGGAGCGCGGTGGATCTCTTCATGAGGGAGAGGATAGCGTGCCTCGGAGTCGCAGGGCTGGCTGAAGGGCCTCAAGGCAGGCTGAAGGCCACCCACTTGTCGGCCGACGGCCGACCGATCTTGCCTCCGCCGGTCGCGATGACGAGGAACTGGCGACCTTCGACCGAGTAGGTCGCCGGCGTGGCGAAGCCTGCAGCCGGCAGGGGAGCCTGCCAGAGTTCCTCGCCCGTGTCCTTGTCGAAGGCCCGGATCCTCTCGTCGGCCGTGGCAGCGATGAACACCAGGCCGCCGGCGGTGACGATCGGTCCGCCGTAGTTCTCCGCTCCGGTGTCGGGTTCGTCTTCCGCCCGCCACTCGGGGAAGTCGCCGAGCGGCACCTGCCAGCGGATCGATCCCTCGTTCAGGTCGAGGGCCGTGAGCGTCCCCCAGGGGGGAGCGAGCGCGGGAAGCCCGTCGGGATCGAGGAACCGGTTCCAGCCCGTGTGGAGGTAGCGGGTCGCCGCCCTGGCCGGACTGCGGGGTCGATCCGGCGCCGGCGGTCGTTCGAAGAGCAGGGCCAGCAGGTACTCCAGCTCGTTCTCGTCGAGGTGACCGAAGCCCGGCATGCGGTCGCGTCCCGAAAGGATGATCGTTCGGGCCTCCTCTTCGCTGATCCGGGAGGCGAGGGCGCTGAGACTGGGGTAGGTCTGCAGGGTATCGCCCTGACGGTCGACGCCGTGGCACCAGAGGCACTGTGTCGCATAGAGGCTCTGTCCGACCGGATTGGGTCCCGAGGCCGACAGGTCCTCGGTGTCGACCATGGTGAGGATCCACGCCATCTCGCTGGCGTTGACGTAGAGGATCCCGGTGTCGGGATCGGCGGCCGCGCCGCCCCACTCGCCGCCGCCGTCGTAGCCGGGGAGAATGACGGTGCCTTCGCGGCTGGGTGGAGTGAACGGGTGCCCGCTGCGACTCCTCTGGAGGCGATCGAGGACTGCCGCACGCCCTTCGGGAGTCCTCGTCGTGGCCTCCTCCGGGGTGAAGCGTTGTCGAGCGAAGGGTGGGGGACGGGAGGGCAGGGGTTGCGTGGGCCAGCTCTCCTCGCCCACCAGGTCGGACGCCGGTGCTTCGACCTCCTCGATCGGGAAGAGCGGCTCCCCGGTATCGCGGTCGAAGAGGAAGACGTGCGCCGACTTCGTGATCTGGGCGACGGCGTCGCGCCAGCGACCGTCGTGGTGGACGCGGACCAGATTGGGGGGGGCCGGCAGATCGCGATCCCAGAGGTCGTGGCGCACGGTCTGGAAGTGCCAGACGCGCCTGCCGGTGCGGGCGTCCAGCGCCAGCAGGGTGTTGGCGTAGAGATTGGCGCCGATGCGGTTGCCGCCCCAGAAGTCGAAGGCCGCGGAGCCGGTGGGGATGTAGACGATGCCGCGCTCGCGATCGAGGCTCAGGCCGGCCCAGGCGTTGGCTCCGCCGATCCGTTGCCAGGCGTCGTCGGGCCAGGTCTCGTGCCCGGGCTCTCCCGGAAGGGGGATGGTGTGGAAGATCCAGCGCTGCTCGCCGGTGCGGGCGTCGAAGGCGCGAATGTGTCCGGGTGCGGCCGGCAGCCCCTCCGAAACCCTCGACCCCCAGATCAGGAGGTCCTCGAAGGCGACCCCGGGAGTGGTCGAGGTTACGTGCAGAGTGTCGTTCGTACCGAGGCCGGTTCGAAGATCGATCCTGCCGTCCTCACCGAAGTCGCCGATCGGCTCGCCGTCTGCGACGTCGAGGGCCCAGAGATACGAGCCGAGGCCGGCGAACAGTCGAACTTCGTCTTCATGGCGCCACAGGACGAGTCCGCGATTGACGCTCGCCGTCGTCTCGGTTCCGCGACCTTCGGGATCGAAACTCCACAGGGTCCGCCCGGTCGCCGCGTCGAGAGCGACCACCCTGAGCCGTGCCGTCGTTGCGTAGAGAATCCCGTCGACGATCAGCGGATTGCACTGGATCTGGGAACGGCTGTCGGGATCGGACTCGCCCGAATCCCAGGTCCAGGCGACCTCGAGGTCGGCGACGTTCGACCGGTTGATCTGGTCGAGGGTGGAAGCCTGATGGCTGCCGAGATCGCCCAGGTAGGCCTCCCAGTTCGCCCCTGCCACCGGTTCGGGGTTCGGATCCTTCGGAGTTCCGACCTCGTGGCGCTGACACGCGCCGCTGAGGATCGCCAGCGCGGCCACGACGGCCGGCCCGGTTCGCCGCGATTGACAGCGGTTCTCCGGGCTTTCACTCATGGCGTGCCGGTTCCGGTCGTTCTCAGGCAGCCGAGGGGGACAACCGCTGGAGCGTCGACTCGAGGTTCTCGCCGGCGTGCATGAGCGCCAGTGCCGGGGTGTCGACGCCGTTGTCGACGTAGCGTTGAACGTGATCGCGGCAGGCCTCGGGGCTGCCGTGGACGATGATCTGATCGACCACTTCGTCCGGGATCTCCGCCAGGGCCTGCTTGCGATCGCCATTCTTCCAGGCCTCCCACATCCCCTCGAGGTCGCTTCCGCGGCCGAGCCACTCGTGGAAGGCGGCGTAGACCGGTACGTTGAGATAGGCGGCGATGGCGCGGCGACCGATGGTGCGCGCCAGGTCCCGGTCCTCGCTCGGGATCACGAAGATGCGGGCGGCGATCTCCTTGCCCTCGCCGCCTTCGTGGACGTAGGGCACGACGGTCTTGACGTCGTCGGCGGACAGCCAGTTCAGGATCGCACCGTCGCCCTCGCGCCCCGCCATGCGCAGCATCCCCTTGCGCAGGGCGGCGACCAGGATCGGCGGCTGTTGCTCGAGCGGTGGACGGCCGAGCCTGAACCCCTTCACCTCGAAGGTGTCGAACTCCTCGTCGACCTTCTCTCCGGCCAGGGCCTTGCGCAGGAACCGGACCATGTCGCGAGTCTTGTAGTAGGGACGCTCGAACTCGAGGTCGTTCCAGCGTTCGACGATCACGTTCGAGGAGGTCCCGATTCCCATCACGAATCGCCCGGGTGCGGCCTCTGCCATGGCCGCGACCGACATCGCCATCAGGGCCGGCCCACGGGTATAGGCGGGAATGATCGCGACGCCGAGACGGGCGGTCGGCGTCCAGGCCGCCGCGAGGGCGAGAGGCGTGAAACCGTCGGTTCCGTTGGCTTCGGAGGACCAGAAGTCCGTGTAGCCCCAGTCGACCATCTTCTTGAAGAGGTCTTCGTGCTGATGAAGGGGTACCTCTGCGAAGGGTACCGACATGCCGTATCGCGCCATTGTTGTCCTCCTAGCGGTGGGCGCGAATGGTATCGCAGGACGAATCCCGTGGCGGATCGGCCGGCATTCGGGAGATCACGGCCCTGAGTTTCCCGCTGGCGCTTCTCTCCAGGGGGTGATGCTGGACGACGATCTCGAGGGTCATGTCGTTGCCCACCCGTTGCTTCAACTCCGTCGCGAGTCGTGATTCCTGGTCGGCATCCCACCCGGGAGCGGCAACGATGAGAACCTGAAGACGATCCGGCTCGACCTGGACGATCTGAGCCTCCCGCAGGGGCAGATCTCCCTTGAAGACCGGATCGAGACGGCCGATCCGCCTGCCGGACGGCGTGATGATCTGGTCGTCGAGCCGACCTTCGATCCCGGCGATCACCGGTAGGGCCCGGCCGCATCGACAGGTCGCGTCGTGGGCGGAAATGGCGAGCCGATCGCCGGTTTCGTATCGCACCAGCGGCATGTCCTGGTTCAGCAGTCCGGTCGCGACGAGTCGCCCGACCTCTCCCGGTGCCACCGGCTCGTCCGAGTCGTCCGAGAGGACTTCCAGATGGCCGACCTCCGGCCAGGGATGGAGGCTTCCGAACTCGCATTCACTGGCGGCGGCGGTCAGTTCGGCCATGCCGTAGGTGTCGCGCACGGGACATCGGAAGACGGCTTCGATGGCGGTCTTCTGATGCGGCCAGAGAGGTTCTGCGTTGCTGAAGACGACCTCGAGCTCGGGGCCTTCGATGCCTTCTTCGAGGGCCATCGTCGCGAGGGAGGACATCGCGGATGGATAGCCGAGCAGCGACTTCACTCCGTGGCGCCTCAGGGCCTTCATGTAGGCCGGGATCGTCGATCTCTCCAGGTGGTAGCTCGACAGGTAGAGCTGTCGCATCGGCGAGTTCCAGACCCAGAAGGGCGGTTTCTCCTGGGAGACCGGTGCGACGAGCTGGCCGCCGAAGATCGCCCAGGGTTGGCGACGGTCGACGCCGTGCCAGCGTCGGATGCGGGCTTCGACGAGGGCATACCACTGACGCGAGGTCGTTCGACTCCACCAGACCGTCAGCGGCGTTCCCGTGGAGCCGGAGGTGTGCTCCCGGATCATCCGCCGCGGCTCGCAGTCGTCGGCCAGGAACTCCCGCTGTCGGCTCCTGACGGTTTCCTTCGACAGGACCGGCCAGTCGGCAATCGCGTCGGGGTCGGAGAGCTTCGATGCCTGCTCGCGGTAGTAGGGAACGTCGGCAACTGCCCGCGAGAGAAGGGATTCCAGCCGCCGCCCCTGCCACTCTCGCCAGTCCGAATCGGTCCAGGACTCTCGTTCCAGGGCCTGCCCGATGAGTTCCTCGGTTTCCGGTCCGTAGCGTTGTCGGTCGAGGCGCCAGCCGTGGGCGCTGGCGGCGAGGCCGCGCAGGAAGGGCGGCAGTCGGTGATAGACGTCGAGGAGTTTCACGGTTCGCGACCGCAATGCTGGAGGAGGGGAGTCATCGGGAGCGCGGCCGCCATGCTCGACGCAGCAACATCGAAAGGTGTCGAAGGCGGATGCGTCTGAGGAACTTCCATGGGTGACGCCAGCCCGTCTGGAAGAACTCCAGGAAGGCCGACCGCACGACGTGGGCGGACAGCCTCTCCGACATCTGGCGATCGAACTGCCGCGCCAGGTCGCCGGGGTCGAGCAGGTCTGCGCTGAGCCGACGAACCCGTTCGACGGAGGTTTCTCCCTGTCCGCTGTCTCCCCACGTGACGGAGAGATCCTCGGTGATGTGGGTGCCCCGGAGGCTCGCCTGGTGCACTCCGGCAGGATCGACGCCGAAGAAGAAGATGCCGCCGTGGGTCTGTTCGTGGATCATCTGCTGGACCTCGATGCCGCCTTCCTCGATGTCGAAGAGCAGGTTGCCGAGGCTGTAGCAGGCTACGCGACCGTCGTGGATCTCGACCCCCTGGAGGACATGCGGATGGTGTGCGACGACGAGATCGGCGCCGGCGCTCAGGAGGGCGAGGATCTCCCCTCTCTGCCCGGGATGGGGCACGTCCATGAACATGTAGCCGAGATGGAGCGAAACCACCACGACCTCGGCGGCGGCCCTGGCCTGCCTCACGTCTTCGATCAGGCGCTGGGCGTCGTACTCGCGGATTCCTCCGGGGAGGGGCTTCAGCGTTCGTGCCGAGGCGAGGATCGCCACCCGCAGGCCGGCGAGGTCGAAGATGTGGTGGGCCGGCCCGTCGGCCGTTCCGACCGCCTTGATTCCAGCGGCTGCGAGCGCGTCGACCGTCGACCCCAGGCCGTCGGTGCCGAAGTCGAGCATGTGGTTGTTGGCGACGTTGGCGACGGTGACGCCGGCCTCCGACAACCAGGTGGCGGCCTCGAGGGGGCCGGCAAAGAGCCTTCCCCCGGGCTCCGCGATGAGGGGTGTTTCCAGGTTGACGAAACTCAGGTCGGCGCGCTGTAGCGCTGCTGCGATCGGAAGGAGTGCCGTGGCTCCCCGGTCTCGGAGTCGTCCCGAGAAGGAGACGTCGCCTGCCATTGCGAGAGTCCGTGACTCACCGTGGACCCGTCGTGAGAACAGGGCGAGTTCCGAATCCGAAGAGCCCTGCATCGATTCAGTACGACTTCGGGAGCCCCAGCGCCTTCTCTGCGATGTTGCAGAGGATGAGCTGGGGGCTGACGGGTGCCAGGCGGCAGATCATGACTTCGCGCAGCAGGCGTTCGACGTGGTACTCCTTCGCGTAGCCCATGCCGCCGTGGGTCATGACGGCTCGGTTGCAGGCCTGGAAGCCGGCTTCGGCTCCGAGATACTTGGCGGCGTTGGCCTGGGGGCCGCAGGGCTCGCCGCGGTCGTAGAGGTCGGCGGCCTGAAGGCACATCAGGAACGCCGCTTCGAGTTCCATCCAGCTCTCGGCCAGGGGGTGCTGGATCGACTGGTTCTGTCCGATCGCTCGTCCGAAGACGTGTCGTTCGCGAGCATAGGTCGTCGCCCGCTCGAGGGCATTGCGACCGATCCCCACCGCTTCAGCTCCGACCAGGATGCGTTCGGGGTTGAGGCTGTGGAGCAGATACTCGAAGCCCCGCCCTTCTTCGCCGATCCGATCTTCGAACGGAACCCGCAGGCCGTCGAAGAAGACCTCGTTGGAGTCGACGGCGGACCGTCCCATCTTCGGGATCTCGCGAATGTCGACATGGCGGCGATCGAGGTCGGTGTAGAAGAGGGAGAGGCCGTGAGTGCGTTTCTCGACGTCCGCGAGTTCGGTGGTTCGGGCGAGAAGAAGGATCTTGTCGGCCTCCTGGGCGGTGGTCGTCCAGATCTTCCGGCCGCTGACGACGTAGCCGTCGGCGGTTCGATCGGCCCGGGTGGTGATCTTCGTCGTGTCGAGTCCGGCGTCCGGTTCCGTGACTCCGAAACAGGTCTTCTCACGGCCCTCGATCAGGGGCGGCAACCAGCGTGCACGCTGTTCTTCGGTGCCATGGACGACGATCGCATGGGGTCCGAAGATGTTGATGTGGATCGCTGAAGCGGCACTCATGCCGCCGGCGGAGCGGGCCACGGTGTGCATGAGAAGAGTCGCCTCGGTGACACCGAGGCCGGTGCCGCCGTAGCGCTCCGGCATCGCGATCCCCAGACAACCGCTTTCGGCCATCGCCTGGTAGAAGTCCTCCGGGAACACTCCTCGACGATCGAGGTCGAGCCAGTACGAATCGTCGAAGCGCTCGCAGATCTGACCGATCGCGCGCACCAGGGAGCGCTGTTCGTCGGTCAGTCGAAAGTCCATGCGGATCGTCGCTCCAGGCAGGCAGTCTAACGAATGGGCGGTTCGCCCCGGCAGGAGGACTCGTCGATTCGAGGGCGACGTGCCCCTGGGCCCTGCAGCCGCTAGTTGGAAGTTTCGCTCGACGCCGTCTTCTTCGAGGCGGCGCGTTTCGCGGGGGCCTTCCTGGCCGTCTTTTTCGCTGCCGTCTTCTTCTTGGCGGTGCTCTTCTTCTTCGCCGCCGTCTTCTTCCTGGCGCGGGGTTTACGAGGGCCTGCCGCCCGTCGTGCCTCGATCAACTCGAGGGCCTGCTCCAATCCGACGGTGGTCGGGTCGGTCCCGCGCGGAATCGAAGCGTTGATCTCGCCGTCGGTGACGTAGGGCCCGAAGCGGCCGTCGAGCAGCTTGATCTCGACCTCTTCGGGAGTCTTGCCGAGCTCCTTCAGGATCTTCGGCCCCCGGCGGGCCGTCTTCTTCTCCTCTTTCAACTTGGCCAGTGCCTCTTCCAGGGTCACGTCGAAGACGGCTTCGGGGCGGTCGAGGCTGCGGGTCTCCTTGCCGCAGCGCAGGTAGGCGCCGTAGCGACCATAGTCGACCGTGACATCCGCCTCGTGTTCCGCGGAGTAGCCGACGACCCGGGGGAGCTCCAGAAGGGCCTTCGCCTGCTCGAGGGATACGTCTGTCAGGGTCATTCCCGGGAGCAGTGACTTCATCTTCGGCTTGTTGTCGTCGCTGCGCTCGCCGAGTTGGACGTAGGGGCCGTAGCGGCCGGTCTTCGCGTAGATCGTCTCGTCGGTCTCCGGATCCGTGCCGACGACCACCGGATTGGAACCCTGTTCGAGGAGTTCCGCGGCCTTCTCGATCGTGAGTTCGTCAGGCGCCATGCCTTCCGGGATCGAGGCGCGATCCGTACCCCGTTCGAGGAACGGGCCGTACTTGCCGACTCTCACATTGATGGTGTGACCGTTCTCGTCTTCGCCGACCCGCAAGGTGCACGACTCGCGAGCGTCGATCTCCTGTTCGGTGAGCGCCTTCAGGCCCAGGTGCTCGTTGGCCCCGAAGTAGAACTCCCGCAGATAGGGCAGGGCATCCTTGTCGCCGTTCGAGATCGCATCCAGAACGTCTTCGAGCCGGGCCGTGAACTCGACATCGACGAGATCGCTGAAGAACTTCGCCAGCAGGTTCGAGACGGCGAACGCGACGAAGGTCGGAACGAGCGCGTTCCCGGCTCGAACGACGTATTGACGACGCAGGATCGTCTCGATGATGGAGGCGTAGGTGCTGGGCCGTCCGATGCCCAGGGCCTCGAGTTCCTTGACCAGGGAAGCCTCGGTGAAGCGGGCCGGCGGCTGCGTCGTGTGTCCTTTCGGCTCCAGCGACTGCGCATCGACAGGGTCACCCGGCTTCACCGACGGCAGGATGAGTTCCTTGTCGGCCAGCTCGGCTTCGGGATCGTCCGATCCTTCGGCGTAGGCCCGCAGGAAGCCGGGGAAGTCGATGGTCTTGCCGCTCGCCTGGAAGGTCGTGTCGTCCGCGGTGACCCGGACCGTGACTCGATGCCCGCGTGCCTGAGCCATCTGGCATGCGATGGTTCGCTTCCAGATCAGCTCGTAGAGCCTGGCTTCGTCCTCGCCGAGGCTCTTGGCCAGTTCCCGCCAGTGCTTGAACTCGAGAGAGGGGCGGATCGCTTCGTGCGCTTCCTGTGCGTTCTTCACCTTGGTCTGGAACTGCCGGGCCTCCCGGGCGAGGTGGTCTTCGCCGTAGCGTTCGGTGATGAACTTGCGAATGTTCGTCAGCGCCGAGGCCGCCAGGGTGGTCGAGTCGGTCCGCATGTAGGTGATGTGGCCGTTCTCGTAGAGCCGCTGCGCGGCCGACATGGTCCTGCGTGCCGAGAAGCGTAGCTTGCGGTTGGCTTCCTGCTGGAGCGTGCTGGTGGTGAACGGGGGGGCGGGTTTGGTCGAATACGGCTTTTCCTTGACCGAAGCGACCTCGAACGAGGCATTGGCGAGCCTTTCGGCCAGGTCGATCGCGTCGGCTTCACGAAGCAGCTCGACGCGATCCGGATCGGCTTGAAGAGTACCGTCGGTGCTGTCGAAGTCCTTGCCGGTCGCGAGCCGTCGCCCGTCGAGTTCGATCAGGGTGGCTTCGAAGGTCTGCTGGTCCGCGGTCGCGAACAGGGCCTTCAGGTCCCAGTATTCGCTGGTGATGAAGAGGCGTCGAGCCCGTTCCCTTTCGACGATCAATCGGACCGCCACCGACTGCACTCGGCCGGCGGAGAGCCGCGGCGCGATCTTGCGCCACAGGATCGGCGACACCTCGTAGCCGTAGAGGCGGTCCAGGATCCGTCGGGCCTCCTGGGCAGCGATCAGCCCTTCGTCCAGGTCGCGAGGGTGGGCCAGGGCTTCCTCGATGGCCTCCCGGGTGATCTCGTGGAACACCAGTCGGCGCAGCGGAAGCTTCGAGTCGAGCACCTCCTTGAGGTGCCAGCTGATCGACTCTCCTTCGCGGTCCTCGTCCGTTGCGAGATAGAGGATGTCGGCGTTCTTGACCAGTTTCTTGAGGTGCGAGACCTGCTTCTTCTTCTCGGGGGGAACGATGTAGAGCGGCGCGAAGTCGTTCTCGACATCGATGCCGAGCCGGGCCCACGGCTTGCCCTTGTGCTCCTTGGGGATGTCCTTCGCTCCTCCAGGCAGATCGCGAACGTGGCCGATGCTCGCTTCGACGGTGTAGTTGTCGGGGAGGAACGCGGAGATCGTCCTCGCCTTGGCTGGGGACTCGACGATGACGAGGGCTTTGGAATCGTTGGCCAACAGTGAACTCCTGGTCGCGGCCGTTCGCGGCGGTTCGCGGCTGTCCGCCCGACCGTGACGGTGCGGGCGGGACTCTACCTCAGGGCCCAGGGTGAGGAAAGCGGACCGTTTCCAGCCTCGTTCCTCAGTCCGTGGATAGTTCGAGGCGTCGGTGGAAGATCAGTTCGTGGTCTCGAAGCAACTCCGGGTGGAGGATGTGGATGAGATCGGCCAGCACCTGATCGGGGCGGGTCGACCCCGATTCCCAGTAGTCGTTGCCGCCGAATTCGTTCATGCGAGCGTCGTTGTTGTAGACCTGCCGGTTCTTGAAGGCCTTGAAGTCGGCCATCCTCGGGTCGTTCTCGAGGACCTCGTCGAGCGAGCGCCAGTACGAAGGGTGAAGCCAGATATCGGCGTCCAGGGCGGCGGCATAGACCGCCTCGAAGTCGAGGGGGATCGAGCCCGCCGTCGGGTCGTCGGCCCAGATGTAGTCACCGCCGGCGTCCTCCAGGTAGCGGGCCTGGAAGGACGCTCCTCCCGAGACGTGCCAGGTCCCTCGATAGGGGGCGCTGATCAACACCTTCGGGCGATGCTCGACGTCGGCCACCAGTCGGGTGAGTTCCCGATAGCGCCGAGCGATGGGCTCGAACCAGGCCTCGGCCTCCTGCTCGCGGCCGAAGAAGAGCGCGGTGTACTTCACCCACTCCGCTCGGGCCAGCGGGCTGTCCTCCATCCATGCTGCGTCGATGGCGAACGGGATCCCGGCGCCGCGCAGCGTTCCGAGGACGTCGAGTTCCGGGTTGCCGATCGAATAGACGAACACGAGATCGGGACGCAGGTCGAGCAGGACTTCGGTGTTCAGGCGGACGCCGTCGCCGACCTCGGTCATCTCTCCCCGATCGATGCGGGCTCGAAGTGACGGCGATGTGACGAAGTCGAATCGGTCGTGTCCGACGAGACGCTCCTCGACGCCGATCGCCGTCATGTGGGGGAGCTGGGTGCTGGAAGTGGTCACGACTCTTCGGGGAGCGACCGGAATGACGAGGTCGCCCCTCGTCTCGACTTCGGTTCCGCACGGAGGAAGCAGGGTGGAGAGCGATTCGGAGGCTCCCCTCCAGGGGCGCTGCACGGTCACCCTGCGAACACCCCCTTCCTCCGAAACGGTGAAGTTCTGGGCGTACTCGATTCGAGTTGTGCGCTCCGATCGCGCAGGCGGCGGCGAGCAGGACTCGTCGGTGATCGATCGCAGGGAGTCGGGGGTTCCTCGGCTGCAGGCCATGGCGAGCAGGACGACGGCAGGGAGTGCCAGCAGTTGCAGCGGCGACGTCGCAGCGAAGGATCGCAGGGTGGAGGGTGGGTCGTTCGTCGGTGTCACTCTACTTCTCTTCTCTCGAGGCCCCTGCGACCGCCGGGCAGAGGGCCGAGGTGTGGGCGAGGGTGCCAAGGCGTCCTGGTGAAGTCAATGCCTGAATGGAGAGGGTGCTTCGAACGGCCTCGCGATTGTGGCCGATCGGGGCGCGTGAGAGAATTCCGCTTCGCGGATCGTAATTGCCGCCCGGATGACCATGTCGCCAAGCCGCAAGATCCTCGTTTCGAGCGCGTTGCCCTACGCCAACGGTCCCATTCACCTGGGACACATGGTGGAGACCGTCCAGACCGACATCTGGGTGCGTTTCCAGAAGATGCGGGGCCATCAGTGCATCTACGTCTGTGCCGATGACGCGCACGGCACTCCGGTGATGCTGCGCGCCGAGCGCGAGGGCGTCGACACCGAGGTGCTGATCGAACGCCTGTCCGCCGAGCACCAGCGCGACTTCGAGGGTTTCAGCATCGGCTTCGATCAGTATCACTCGACGCATTCGCCCGAAAACCGTCATTTCGCGGAACTCTTCTACCGACGGATCCGCGACGACGGTCATGTCGAAAAGCGAATCGTCACCCAGTTCTACGATCCCCAGCGGGAGATATTCCTGCCCGATCGTTTCGTCAAGGGCACCGTTCCCAAGGTGCCGGTCGGAAAACCAGAACGGAGACAGCTGTGACGACTGTGGTGCGACCTACACGCCCGCTGATCTGATCGACCCGATCTCGGTGATCACGGGGGCGACGCCGGTGGAGCGCGACAGCGAGCACTACTTCATTCGGCTTGCCGATTTCGAGCCCGAACTGCGCGAGTGGGTGTCGGACGAACGGCTGCAGGCCGAAGTCGTCAACAAGCTCGAAGAGTGGTTCTCCGACGGGCTTCGCGACTGGGACATCTCGCGTGAACAGCCCTACTTCGGTTTCGAGATCCCCGACGCTCCCGGGAAGTACTTCTACGTGTGGCTCGATGCCCCGATCGGCTACATGGCCTCCTTCAAGGTGTACTGCGATCGCAACCGGGTCGATTTCGACGAGTGGTGGTCGCCCGACAGCGCCACCGAGCTCTACCACTTCATCGGCAAGGACATCATCTACTTCCACTGCCTGTTCTGGCCCGCCATGCTCCACGGCGCAGGATTCCGGATGCCCACCTCGGTGTTCGCCCACGGCTTCCTGACGGTCGGTGGCGTCAAGATGTCGAAGTCGACGGGTACTTTCGTGGAGGCGTCGACCTACCTGCGGCATCTCCATCCCGACTTCCT
>CALOFD010000076.1:0-5648 GCA_942492505.1 Thermoanaerobaculia bacterium | reverse complement strand
CCACCGAACCAGCTGAATGCCACATCGTTCGTCGAGTGATCGACGCCCCAGCCCTGCCCGCGACAACGACTGGCACACCGCCGAATCTCCTCCGATGCCCCTCGGCGAGTACCAGAATCGCCCCTACGAGTTCTCGGTCAACTTCTCGCCGCCGGCGATGTTCGACGGGAAGTTCGACGCGATCGCCCGGGACACCATGACGCCGACGATCCAGATCTTCTGGGCCTCGCTGTGGTCCGGCATCGCTCATTCGATCATCGACAAGGCCAAGACGTACCTGAGAGAGGAGGTCCCACAGGACGGCGACACCGTCGCCGTGTTGAACTACGAGTTCACCCGCCTGGTAGATCTGCACTATCAGATGAATGTCATGATCCGGGACGCGGTCGAGTTCTACGAGAACCGTGACTCGTCGGGCGACATCGGCTTCAACCTGGCTGCAAGAATCAACCGGATCAAGGTGCGTTGCTCGGAGCTCCTGATCCAGATCGGAACGAAGGCCTTGGCCCTGATCGGAATCCGGGGCTACGCGCGAGGCGGACCGTACTCCCTGGCGGAGCCGCTCGCCGATGCGTTTGCCGGGCCGATCATGGTCTCCAATTACCGGCTTGCGCTGAACACCGCCAAGATTGAACGATTCGTCGACGAGAGGCCGTTCGCGCATGACGCCCGAAGCAACCGGCCCGACCCCGAGGTGCCCGAACTCGCCTCTTCGCTCGATCCGTAGATCAGGAAGTTCAGGTCGCCCGACGAGTCCCCGGCGCTTCAGCTCGTCGATGACCGCGGCGACGTTCTGCGCCACGTCGCCCGAGCCGGTATCCAGCGAGAAGTAGTCGTCGCCGGGAGTGTCGAACGGGGCGTCCACGCCGGTCACGTTGGTCAGTTCACCACTTCGAGCACGGGAGTAGAGCTGCTCCTCGTCCCGGGTCTCGCACAGATCGAGCGGAGCGTCACAGAACACGCCGACGAAACGATCGGTGCCGATCACCTCGGCGGCCTGCTCGCGCCGCGCGGCCTGGGGTGAGACGAACGCAGCGATCACGATCAGCCCCTGACTGTTGAGCAGTCTGGCGACCTCGGCGCTGCGGCGCAGGTTCTCTTCCCGATCCCGGGGGGAGAAACCGAGGTCACTGTTGACGCCCAGACGCATCGCCTCGCCGTCGAGCACGACTACGGAACAGCCCTGGTCGAACAGGGCCTTCTCGAGCCCACGAGCGTCCGAGGTCTTGCCCGCGCGGGGCAATCCGGTCAACCAGACCGTGTACGCGGCGTGCCCGAGCTTTCCTCGCCGCTGCTCCGCGGAGATCAAGGACGGATTGCGTGGATTCTTGCGGACGTTGCTGGCGGCATCGGCGGCGGCCCGACGCGGGTCCAGGGCCTTCTCGGCCGTCGTGCGGTTCATGAACATTCCCGCACCCACGGTCGCGTTGGTCATCCGGTCGATGAAGATGAACGAACCCATCGATCGGTTCTTCGAGTAGCCATCCACGGCCAGCGGGCGACCCGACTGCAGCTGGATCCGGCCGATCTCGTTGAGAGCCAGCGCGTCGGTGTCTTCGCTGCGCATGTTCTGGATGTTGATCCGGTAGCGCACGTCGGAGACGATTGCGGGCACTTCGATCGCTCGCCTGCTTGACCAGGTAGCTTCCACCGGGCTCCAGCGGCCTGTCGGCCATCCAGACGACCATCGCCTCCGGTTCGGAGGTGACCTCGGGAGCGCGTTATTCGGATGGACCAGGATGTCGCCACGGGCGATGTCGATCTCGTCCTCGAGTGTCAGCGTCACGGCCATTCCGGCGTAGGCCTCGTCGAGCTCGCCGTCGAAGGTGACGATCGACCGAACACGGCTGCGCTTGCCGGACGGGAGAGAGACGATCTGGTCGCCGGTCCGGACGATGCCCGAGGCGATCGTCCCCGCGTAACCGCGAAAATCGAGGTTCGGTCGAACGACCAGCTGCACCGGAAAGCGGAGATCGATCAGGTTCCGGTCGCTGGCCACATGAACGGTCTCCAGGTAGTCCAGCAACGGACCACCGCGATACCACTCCATGCTGTCGCTCCGGTGAACGACGTTGTCTCCCGCCTTGGCCGATACCGGGATGAAGTGCAGATCGCTGATCTCCAGCTTGGCACACCAGTCGATCACGTCCTTGCGGATCTGCTCGAAGACCTCCTCCGAGTAGTCGACCAGGTCCATCTTGTTGACGGCGACGACCACGTGCTTGATCCCCAGCAGCGAGACCAGGAACGAGTGCCGGCGTGTCTGATCGAGTACGCCCATTCGCGCATCGACCAGGATCACGGCGAGGTCGGCGGTGGAGGCTCCGGTCGCCATGTTGCGCGTGTACTGCACGTGGCCCGGCGTGTCGGCGATGATGAACTTGCGCTTGTCGGTGGCGAAGTAGCGGTAGGCCACGTCGATCGTGATGCCCTGCTCGCGCTCGGCCTGGAGGCCGTCGAGCAACAACGCGTAGTCCATCTCCTCTTCGGTGGTTCCGAACCGTGCCGAATCCCGCTTGAGAGCGGCGAGCTGGTCTTCTGCGATGCCGCCGGAGTCGTGGAGCAGTCGCCCGATCAAGGTCGACTTGCCGTCGTCCACGCTGCCGCAGGTGAGCACCCGCAGCAGCTCCTTGCTTCGGTAATGTTCGAGATAGCCCGTATCGATACCGAGGTTTTCGATCAACGATTGAGTCGACACTAGAAGTAGCCTTCCTTCTTTTTCTTTTCCATCGACGCCGATTCGTCGTGGTCGATCACCCGGCCCTGTCGTTCCGAGCTGCGATCGAGCAGCATCTCCTCGATCATCTTCGGAACCGTGTCGGCTTCGGATTCCACCGCACCGGTAAGCGGGTAGCATCCGAGGGTCCGGAAGCGAACCTTGGTCATCTTCGGTTGCTGGCCTTCGCTCAGCGGGAAGCGATCGTCGTCGACCATGATCAGGGCGCCGTCACTCTCGACAACCGGCCGCTCCTTTGCGAAGTAGAGCGGCACCATCGGGATGTTCTGGAAGTGGATGTACAGCCACACGTCGAGTTCGGTCCAGTTGGACAACGGGAACACCCGGATCGATTCGCCCTTCTGGATCCGGCCGTTGTAGAGATTCCACAGTTCGGGACGTTGGTTGCGCGGGTCCCACTGGTGGTAGCGGTCGCGGAAGGAGAAGACCCGCTCCTTGGCGCGACTCTTCTCCTCGTCGCGGCGGGCGCCGCCGAAAGCTGCATCGAATCCGTGATCGGCTCAGCGCCTCCTTGAGTGCTTCGGTCTTCATCACCTGCGTGTAGCGCTGGCTTCCATGATCGAAGGGGTTGATCCTGCTCGCGAGCCCTTCTGATTGATCCACTCGATCAGCTCGAGCGCCGATCTCCTCGACACATCCGATCGCGAAACTCGATCATCTCCCGGAACTTGAACGTGGTGTTCACGTGCATCAACGGGAACGGGATCGGCCCCGGCGCGAAGGCCTTCCTGGCGAGATGCAGCATCACGCAGGAGTCCTTGCCGATCGAGTAGAGCATGACGGGCTTCTCGAAGCCGGCGACGACCTCCCGCAGGATGTGGATGCTCTCGGCTTCGAGCTGCTGAAGGTGAGATTGGACGTATTGACTCATGGTGCCGAAGATATCCCTTTGGCGGCTCGTTACAAGGATTTCGGGCAAAATCTGGCCGGAAGAGGATACTCGATCCCGGACCCACCAGATGATGCAATTGCATCAGGCTGCACCGCGAGGGAGGAGCTCCAATGGATACGGAGAGAAAGGAGTTCCCCATGAGTGTTACCGCGGACACCATCAGGCTCGGTCCCGAGGAAGAGGCGCGGCGGCTCTGGGCCGGTGCGAAGGCCGCGATCAGCAAGCCCGAGGGGGATTTCGTCGCGCTGTGCGAGGCCCTCGACATCGGTCTGCGCGCTGCCGAGATCTGGATCGTGCACCTCCTGCAGCCGGTCAAATCGAAGTTCCCGGCCACCATCGTGCTCCAGCTCGAGGTGCCGGAGCCCGCCGTGGACGTGATGCGCGATGCGGTCCTCGCGCCCAAGTCCATCGATTTCACGGAGCTGATCGACCTGCTGAGCGACCCGGAGCTGGAGTGCGTCGGCCCACACCTGCACCGGGGCTGGGAGGACCGGCGGTTCTCCTGCCGCCGCTCGCGCGAGACCGCGCAGGAGGCGCTCGGTGTCGTGATCGCCGAGGCCCAGCGCGACGACCTGCTGTTGCTCGCGGCTTATCGCAACCGCCTGTTTCGCCATCCGCCGCCGATCGAGGTACGCCCCAAGGCGATCCGCAAGGCGTTCGAATCCCTGGAACGGTTGCTGAAGGCGCTCTCCGTCGCGTGAGGACGTGGGTGAGGACTCGAGGTGTTCGGAAAACACAGGACTGATCTTCTCGTCGCCGGTGCCGGGCCGGTCGGGCTGTTCACCGCACTTTGCGCAGAGGACCACGGGCTCCGGGTGATCGTCGCCGACAAGGCCTGGCGCGTGGCCAAGCACAGCTACAGCCTGGCGCTGCATCCCCGGACCCTCCAGGCGATGCACGACATCGGCGTGGCCGAGCCCCTCCTGGCCAGGGCCGAGAAGGTACACAAGGTGGGGATCTACCGGGACGGCGCGCGCGTCGCCGAGGTGGACTACGGCAAGCTCGACGCGGACTTCCCGTTTGTCGCGGTGCTGCCCCAGAACGACCTCGAGGAACATCTCACCCACGAGCTGCACGAGAGGAAGATCGAGGTGATGTGGAACCACCGCCTCCACACCCTCGAGCGCGAAGGCGACACCTGCGTCTCCACGATGCAACGCCTGCGAAAGGTCAGCAGCGGCTACGCCGTCGCTCATACCGAGTGGATCATCAACAAGGAGTTCGAAATCGAGTCCGGGTTCGTGATCGGCGCCGACGGCCACTGCTCGATCGTCCGACGCGACCTGAGAGCCGAATACCCGCTGATCGGAGACCCCCAGGTCTTCGCGGTCTTCGAGTTCGCCTGCGACGCCGAGCCGACCGATGAGATGCGCGTCTTCTTCCACAAGGGCACCGACAACGTGCTCTGGCCCCTCCCCGGCGGCCGCAAGCGATTCAGCTTCCAGCTCCTGGACGCGCAGGTCGCCGACGACAGCCGGGAGAAGAGCCGCCTCGTGATGGAGACCGGCGAAACGATCTTCCCCTTCCTCACCCGCGACAATCTGCACCAGCTGGTCGAGGAACGCGCCCCCTGGTTCAAGGGCGAGATCGGGGAGATCCAGTGGTCGATCGAGGTGCGCTTCGAGCGGCGCCTTGCCGGCAGCTTCGGCCGGGACCGGATCTGGCTGGTGGGAGACGCCGCGCACATGAGCTCTCCGCTGGGCGGCCACAGCATGAACGTGGGCATGCAGGAGGGCGCCGAACTGACCCGGCGGCTGGCCAGGATCGTCAACGAGGGGGCGCCCGCCACCCTGCTGCAGAGCTTCGGCGCCGGGCAGGAGGATCTGTGGCGGACCCTGCTCGGACTGGAGGGCGGGCCGGTGGCCGGCGCGGACACCGACGCCTGGCTCGAGGCCAATGGGAAGCACCTGCTGCCCTGCATCCCGGCCTCGGGGCCAGAGCTGACTCTCGCCTTCGGCCAGCTCGGCTTCGGGCTGGACCTTCCTTGTGAGCATCTCGAAGATACCTCGAGCGCTTGCG
>CALOFD010000075.1:0-11281 GCA_942492505.1 Thermoanaerobaculia bacterium | reverse complement strand
CCCCAGGGCGATGTCCATGGTCCGCTTGGTCAGGCTGCTCCAACCCTCGAGAGGAGGCTGGGAGAGATTGATCGAGGGGGGTACTTCGTCGAGGTCTTCGGTGTCCAGCCCGCCTTGAAGGCCACGTGAACTGCAGGACGTCGGTCACTGCAGACCGAACCTCGACCGCATTCCTTGCCGACCTGCTCGAGGATTCGCATGGTCTTGCGGTACGCCTCGAGGGGCAGCGCGATCATCACCTGGTCGATCGAATACTTCTCGAGCATCACCGGCAGGTCGTGCAATGACCCGAGCACCGGCCGCCCGAGGATGAAACGCTCGCTGGGGCGGTCGTCGAGGATGCCGACCACCTCGAACCCGAGCTCCCTGTGGTTGAGGATCTTCTGCGTGACCTCGCGGCCGAGGCGACCTCCGCCGATCACGAGAATCCTGGTCAGGTTGTGACCGCGGCGTCGAAGCGAACGAATGATGGCCTGGATCGAGAAGCGTCCGGTCGCGGTCAGGAAGAAGTTGATGACCGAGAAGATGCCGAGGAAGGCACGCGAGAAGGTGAACCACTGCGAGGGGCTGGCGGCCAGAACCGGGCGATACCAGGCAGTCAGACCCCAGAGCATGAGACTCGCGAAGGTGACGGCGATGAAGATCGAGACGGTCTGCTCGACTCGGCTCTTGCCGACCTTGGACTGGTACATCCCCTGGAAGAAGAACACCGTCGGCCAGGCCAGGACGATGAACGGCAGCAGGGTCAGGTACGGACCGATGACCAGGTTGGGGTCGGCCTCCAGTCCCGGGATCAGGTTCGAGTTCGAACGCAGGAGCCAGGCGGCGAAGAAGGCTACGACCGCGGCGCCGAGATCGCTGACCAGGAAGAGAGCGGCAGTCGAGTGGGTACGCTGATGAATCAAGCTGGGGGCTCCACCTTGGGCTGAAGAGTCTCTTGCAGGATCCGGTGCAGGTGATTGGCGAACGCTGCAGTGGAGAATTTATCAGCTCTCCGCCGCAGGTTCAAACAATTGAACGGCATTTCCCGAACTTTGTCAATAGCCTCTTCGAGGTCTCTGGTGGGGTGGTCGGGGCCGTAGAGGACCCCCTGACGACCGTCCTCGACGATGTCCAGGACGCCGCCCCTGCCGAGGGCCACGACCGGGCATCCACAGGCCATCGCCTCGACGGGTGAGATCCCGAAATCCTCAACACCAGGCTGGATTAGGCAGAGGGCTCCGCGGTGGAGATCGCGCAACTCGTCGTCGCTGACCCGGCCGAGGAATCGGGTGCCTCCCGAAGACAGGCTGGTGAGGCGCTGGGACTCCGGCCCGGTCCCCACCATGCGTAGTTCCAGCCCTGCCCTGGAGCACGCCTCCACCGCCAAATCCAATCTCTTGTATGGTGCCAGCGCCGCGACGGTGAGGGCATAGGGCGGATCTGTGATGGGTCGCGTCGTCGATTCGGGGTCGAGGGGGGTGAAGAACTCCGTGTCCACCGGCGGAGCCAGGACCGTTGCCTCCCGTCCGTAGTAGGTCGCGATCCGCTCCTTCACGAAGTTGGAGTTGGCCAGCCAGTGGTCGACGCGATCCGAAGTCGCGGCGTCCCAGTGTCGCAGCGCAGCCAGGACTCCGGCTCTCAGCCATGCTCTCGGACCCCGGTCGCGGAAGTATTCGTGGCGTTGATCCCAGGCGTAACGCATCGGGGTGTGGCAGTAGCAGATGTGGGTGGCGTCGGCGCGGGTGATGACGCTCTTGGCCACGCAGTGGAAGTGCTGATGACCAGGTCGAAGCCGCGCAGGTCGAGCGTCCGCAGGGCTGTCGGAAAGAGGGGCAGGTAGTTGCGATAGCCCTCCCGCAGGCCCGGAAGGCGCTGGAGAAAGGTCGTATGGATGGGATGGGCTTCGAGTTCGGCGCTGACGCTGCCCGGGAAGTGGAAGAGGGTGAAGATCGGGGCGTCGGGATGATCCCTGGCGATCGCTGCGAGAACCTTCTCGCCGCCACGCATGCCGGTGAGCCAGTCGTGGACCAGTGCAACGCTCTGAGTCATGGAGTAGGAAGAGGGACGGCCTGGGGTCCGGACGGGGCTTCGGCGGGCGAATGCCTGACGTGCGAGAGACGCTACTGCGGCCTGAGGACGTAGATGGCGTTCTCGAGATCCGAGCTGAAATAGATCGTATCGGCGGCATCGACTGCGACGCCGGTGGGCAGGAAGGTCGGAGGCATTCCCGGCGGAGCGTCGAGGCCGATCGGCAGGCCGTCGGCCAGCACCCGACGCGAACCGTCCGAGGGATCGATCAGGAGAAGAGATTGAAGTCCGACCTCGGCGACCACCAGTCGGCCGTCGGCGAGTCGAGCCGTTCCCTCGGGTTGATCCAGATCGGCGGCGATCTCGGTCCTGACGCCGGTGGTGAGGTCGAACTCGACGATCCTGCCGGCGCCGGCCTCGGTGACGAGAATCCGATCGCGGGCGGCAGAGATCAGGGCCATGGGCAGCGCGAAGTCCCGAGCCACGGTCTCGAGCACCCGTCCCTCGAGATCGAGGCGCACGATGTCGCCGGCCAGGGTGGCCACGAGGACATCCTGCTCGCGGGCCAGGATGGCCGAAGGTGCGATGACCTCGTGGGAGAAGCCCAGCGACTCGCCGCTGTCACGGTCGATTCGCTGGATCGCGTTCTGGGTGGCCGAACTCAACCAGAGGGTCGCTGCAGCGAGGCTGACCCCGTCCGGGTACTCGAGCGGTCCGGCGTGCATGCGAATGCGGTCGGTCACCGCGCCGGTCGTCGTATCGACCTCTCGCAGGGCGAAGACGTCCGCGATGTGTAGCCGACTGCCGTCTTCCTCGATCGCGATGCCCGCCGGCACGGCCAGTCGGCCCCGGACGACGGTTCGGGCTTCGCCGCTGCCGGTGTCGATCTCGAGGATGGCGTTGTCGGCCATGTTGGTGACGAAGAGGCGGTCGTTGGAGTCGAAGGCGAGATTGTCGAGGCTCGTGGCGGTGGTGGCGACGAGGGTCTTGAGACCGCTTTCGATGTCGATTCTGTAGATCTCCCCGCGCTGGGTGTCGATCGCCCAGAGGTTGCCCCTGGAGTCGAAATTCACGGCCGCCGGAGTGTCGAAGCCATCGGCGATGACTTGGGTCTCACCGGAGTCTGGATCGACGGCGATCACCTGCCCTCTGAACCAGAGCGGTCCGTAGAGACGACCGTCCTCGCCGACGTCGAAGCCGTTGAAGCCGCCGGGAGCGTCGAGGATGAGTCGTGGCGGCGAAGTGCCCTCGAGGTCGATCTCCCAGAGGGCGTCGCCGGCGAAGACCTGGCTCACGAACAGACGGCCGTCGCTGCTGAAGGCCAGGGAATTGGCGCCCGGCAACCTGTCGGCGAGGACGCGCAGTTCTCCTGCCTCGCTCTGGGCGTGGACGGTGCCGAGCAGAAACGAGGTCCAGACCAGTTCTCCGTCGGGGCTGAATTCGAGATCGTCGGCCATCCCGGTCGGCGGTGCCTTGAAGGTTTCGACCGCTCCGCTCTCCGGGTCGATACGGTAGACCGCCTGGCCGACGACGCTGCCGGCGTAGAGCCGATCGGAAGAGTCGAAGGTCAGGCCGTGGATGCCGTGGAAGGAACTGCCCGGAACCAGGATCTCGGGCGGCGACCACGAGATCTCCGGGGCGGAGGGGGTGCAGGACGCGAGTGGAAGACAGACGACGAGGGGGAGCCAGCGGCCGATTCGAAACATCTGGGACCTCCGAAGATGGCTGAGACGAGCGAGTCTATCCCGCGGGTCTCGGCCCCGCCGCGATCCTGCTCGGCGTGGAATACTGACCGAAGCTGGCCGGCATGAGTGTTCGGGAGATGCGATGAGTGACGAAGCGAGCAAGTCGAAGCACCTCGAACCCGAGGGGGCGCGGCACTGGGTGAAGTACCTGGAGATGACCGAGCCACCCGCGCGGCGTGCAGAAGCGCCGCCGGCCGGAGCCGAGATCGTTCGAGTCGAGGATCTCGATCTCGACGCCTACCGGGCGCTCTATCGACGCGTCGGCGATCCTGGGGATGGAGTGCGAGGCGGCGTCTGGATGACGCGGGCCTGCGTTTCATTCTCGAGGAGCCGCGTCACGAGTTGCTCCACCTGAAGGTCGGCGACGAACTCGCCGGGTTCGCCGAACTCGACTTCCGTCAACTGCCCGACGTCGAACTGATCTATTTCGGACTGGCGCCCGAACAGATCGGACGCGGACTCGGAGGCTGGTTTCTCGCCAGGGTGATCGACCGGGTCTGGTCGCGACAGGTGGAGCGGTTCTGGCTCCACACCTGTGAGTTCGACCATCCGCGGGCGGTGGAGTTCTACCGCTCGCAGGGCCTCGAGGTCTACGACGAGATCCGCGAGCCCGTCATGTCGGCCGACAGCTACCTCTGGTAGAGGCCTGGCGCAGGGTCGGCGCCTACTGCCCCTCGGGAAGGCGCCGTTCTCGAAGCGAGAGCGACGCCACCTTCAGGAGCCGTCCTCCATGGGACGGCGGTGGAGCCGCCTGCCCGGGCGACCCCATCTCGTCTCGCGACGGTCGTCGGGTCAGCTGGCCGGCTGCGAAGCCGTGACCGTGACCACACCGTCAGCCGCCGTGCCGGTGACCTTCGCCTGCTTGCCGGCGAGTTCGATCAGTGCGTCGTAGGCTGCCTTGTCGTCTCCGGCCGTGAGCTTGGTGACGTTGCCGTCTGCGTCGAGCAGTCCCATCGCGGCTCCGCCGGAGAGACACTTCTTCGCGCATCCAGCGTGACCTTCACCCGACTGCCCCTTCTTGTAGCAGCCCATTTCGACGACCTCACCCTGTCCGCTCCACCCGTCCATCGAGAAAGCGGCTCCTCCGAGCATCAGGGCCAACACTGCTGTGATCGCGAGAATCTTCTTCATGATCTGAACCTCCGTTGTCACCAGGGATCTCGATGCGCCGGGAGTGGGCATCCAGAAGTTCTACGTGGCGAAAGCGTGCCTTGGATGCTAGCAGACGCCCTGGTTTCTAGGGGGTGGATCGTAGGCGGAGGAAGAGTCCGTTGTGGTCGGAGAGTTCGATCGCCGAGCCTGCTGAATCGATCCGTGGCGACGTCAGGATGGTGCCGGTCTCCTCGATCCACCAGCCGTCGGGGAGGGCGCCCGAAGTCAGGATGTAGTCGACTCGATCGACCGCCGCCGGCGAGAATCCCCGGCTCTCGAAGGCCGCTACGACGTCGCTGTCGGGGAGGGAGTTCAAGTCACCCAGTACGACGTGGGTTCCGCGGTCACGGGCCCAGTCCGCCAGGAAGATCGCCTGATCGCGGACGGTGAGATTCCTGCCGAGGGCGAGGTGCGCCCCGACGACCTTCAGCGTTGTCGGTCCGATGGCGAGGTCAGCTGTCAGTGCGATCCGCCGGGCCCAGAAGGGCCTTCGAGGCAGGAGCTGCAGGACCTCGGCTTCGAGGATCGGCCATCGGCTGAGAACTGCGCCGCCTTCCTCGAAGCCGAGGTAGCGCAGCGAGCCGTTCGCAGGTGCGAAGACCGCCTGCATTCCGAGCTCCGTGGCGAGCCGCTCGGTCAGGTCGCCGTGAGTTCGGGTGCGCCAGGCCTCCTGCAGGACCACGACGTCGGGTTCGATTTCGCGCAGTTCCTCGAGCAGGGCCTGGTAGCGCTCCTCCTGCAGAAGGAATCCCGGGTAGCGATGCTGGACGTTGAAGGTCACCAGGGTGAGGCTGTCGGGAAGTCCTGCCGGCGACGCCGGGGGCGATGGTGCTGCGTTCGTCGAAGACTGCCGGGTCCAGCCGAGTTCGGGTCCGGCCCAGAAGAGCGTCGAGAGAAAGAGTCCGTCGAGGCTCAGGATGATCAGGCACGTCAGCAGGCCGAGGAACGTCGACGAGCGGTCCGGTCGACGTGCCGCAGCGATCGCGCCGGCACTCGCGACGAGCGACAGGAGGAGCGCGGCCGCCAGCAACGCCGGCGGGGGTTGCACGAACCGTCCCCCGGCCCAGAACACGAGGGCTGAAGCGAGGCCGATGAGGCCCCATCGATGACTCAGGAGGAGGCGCATGGCATGGCGTGGGCGCCGACGTTCTACAATCCCCGGCCGGGAGACTACAACGATGGCCAAGAAGCTGAATGTCTGGAGTTCGAGAGTGACCCAGGCCGAGTCCCAGGGCGCCTCTCAGGCGATGCTGTTCGGGGCCGGCCTGACGCCGGAGGATCTCGACAAGCCGCAGGTGGGGATATCGAGTGTCTGGTGGGAAGGCAACCCGTGCAACATGCACCTTCTCGACCTCGCCGCGCTGGTGAAGGAGGGGGTCGAGGCCGTCGACCTCGTCGGTCTGCGCTTCAACACGATCGGGGTCAGCGACGGGATCTCCATGGGCACCTCGGGAATGAGCTTCTCGCTGCAGTCGCGAGACCTGATCGCCGATTCGATCGAGACCGTCATGCAGGGCCAGTGGTACGACGCCAATATCTCACTGCCGGGCTGCGACAAGAACATGCCGGGATGCGTGATGGCGATGGGTCGGGTCAATCGACCTGCGCTGATGGTCTACGGCGGCACCATCCGACCGGGCCGCTTTCGCGGTGAAACCGTCGATGTGGTTTCGGCCTTCGAGAGCTACGGGCAGTGGTTGGCGGGCGAACTGAGCGACGAGGACCGTCGGGCGCTGCTTCAGGAGGCCTGCCCGGGCGCCGGAGCCTGCGGCGGGATGTACACGGCGAACACGATGGCCTGTGCCATCGAAGCCCTCGGAATGAGCCTGCCCTACAGCTCGTCGGCGCCGGCGACCTCGCCGGAAAAGCTGGACGAATGTCGGCGAGCCGGAGCGGCGATCCGGCATCTGCTGGAGATCGATCTCAAGCCGCGCGACATCATGACTCGCAGCGCCTTCGAGAATGCGATCGTGCTGACCATCGCCCTCGGAGGTTCGACGAATGCGGTCCTGCATCTGATCGCCATGGCCCGTTCGGTTGGAGTCGAACTCGGCATCGACGATTTCCAGGCGGTCAGCGACCGGATCCCGCTGCTCGCCGATCTCAAGCCGAGTGGCAGTCATGTGATGGAAGACATTCACGATGTCGGCGGCACTCCTGCGGTGATGAAGCTGCTGCTCGACGAGGGTTTCCTGGACGGGGGTTGCATGACGGTGACCGGTCGGACGCTCGAAGAGAACCTGGTAGAGCTACCCGGCCTGGCCCGGGCCCAGACGGTGATCCATGGGGTGGACCGTCCCGTGGCCGAGCGCGGGCATCTGAGAATCCTGCGTGGATCCCTGGCGCCCGAGGGGTCCGTCGCGAAGATCACCGGCAAGGAGGGGGAGCGGTTCTCCGGGCCGGCCAGGGTCTTCGACAGCGAAGAAGCGATGCTGGCCGCCCTGGAGGCGGATCGCATCCAGAAGGGCGATGTGGTCGTGATTCGCTACGAGGGCCCCCAGGGTGGTCCGGGCATGCCGGAAATGCTGACGCCGACCTCGGCGATCATGGGCGCCGGCCTGGGATCCGATGTCGCCCTGATCACCGACGGCAGGTTCTCCGGAGGATCACACGGATTCATCGTGGGGCATGTCACCCCGGAAGCTCAGGTGGGCGGACCGATCGGCTTGCTGCGCGACGGCGACGCCATTGCCATCGACGCTGTCGCGAACACCCTCGACGTGGATCTCGACGAGAGCGAATGGGCGGCGCGGCGCGCGGCCTGGATCGCCCCCGATCTCAAGGCGGAACGCGGCACTCTGCGCAAGTACATCAAGACGGTGAAGTCGGCGTCCGAAGGCTGCGTCACCGACGAGTAACGTCGGCGTCGACGAGTAACGTCGGCGTCGACGAGTAACGTCGGTCCTGCGACGGGCCACGGAGTCGAGGAATCGCTTCCGCCGCCATGCCTCTCCCGGGTTCCTGCAGCGAGGCCGTGAGGAGCCGACGGCTCGATCCATCGGCCGGATTTGTGCCGAGTGGGCCTGGATTCGTCGAAACCTTCGGCGAATAGTCCATTTTTTCGGTGAGTGATACTGTAATCGGTCCGGAACTTCGAAGCTTCTGTCTCCGTCGGCCTCACGACCGTCTCGCTGTCCAGACCATGATCGAGTCCACTGAACTACTGCAGTCCTACCTCGAGGGCGTGAGTCGGCTCACCGGGGCTGCGCATGTGAGTCTCTTCGTCCCCGAGTCGAAGTCGGCCCGCACCCGACCGCAACTCCTTGGGACCGGAGTCGGGGAACCCACCCCCGAGCTTCGAGATCTCGCCGAAGCCGTCAAGTTCGTCTCGGAAGCGACCGAGGTCGGTGCGGACGGGGCGATCGCCAGCCGGGAGGAGTCGGCGGTCCTGCTGCCGCTCTACGTCAGCCGGTCGGCCGGCGACCCCGCAGAGGAGGCGCCGTCGCGCCGACAGGAGGATCGGCGCACGTCGAATGAAGCGCAACCTCCGGTCGCATGGTTGGGCCTGCGCTTCGACCAACCCATCCAGATCGACCCGTCAGCCTCCCTTGCCGCGAGTCTCGAAGCGCTCTGGTCTTCGACAGCCGGAGAGGCGCGGGTCTGGCAATGGGTTCGGTCGATGGGAGGGGCGCTGTCGGTTCATGCCTCGGAGGTCGCCTCGATACTACGAGACCCGATCACGGGGCTGGCGAACCGGGCCGGCTTCATGAGTCTCTTCAGCCAGCGACTGGCGCGCGCCCGTGACGACGAGACCGAGGTCGGTCTCCTGCTGATCAACCCCGACGGCTTCGCGACGATCAACGAGAGGTTCGGCCGAGAGGCCGGCGATCGCGTGGTGCGGGCGATCAGCAAGCGGCTTCGAGGCAGCCTGCGGGCTTCCGACACCGTCGCCCGGTACGGCGGCGTGATCTTCGCCGTCATCCTGGAGTCGACGAAACTGGAGGATGCCATCGAACTCGCTTCCAAGCTTCGCCGTCGGCTGGCCGAGGCAGCGTTCCTCGACGGGGCCGTGAGAATGGGCTTCAGCGTCGGGATCGCGGTGTCCGAGGCCGACGCTCCAGGAGTCCGATCGCCGCTCGACCTCATTCGACGCGCCGATCAGGCGCTCAATCGCGCCAAGCGGCAGGGCGGGGATCAGGTCGTCGAGTGGGAGCAGGAAGCAGGGATCGAGGAAGCTGGAAACTTCGATCGATTGAGCGGCATCTTCACCGGCAATCTGTCGAAGGACTACCGCAACATGATCCTACTGTCGGACGCGATCGACGTGATCGCTGCCAGCAGCGACTTCCAGGGCCTGGTTTCAGACGTGGTCGAAAAACTCTACTCGACGTTTCAGGCCGATCGCGTCGGACTGCTGGGTCGAGACGAGGACGGCCGATTGGTTTCGCTTCGCGGCATCACCCGAAGAGCGCGAGGCGAGGCCAGTTCACAGTTGAGGGTCGAAGCCATCGAGCTCACTCCGACCGAGACAGCGCTGGTGGAGCGCGCGATCGAAGAGGCCGAACCCCAGGAGCACCGTGCTGAGAAGGCCTCCGGCTCGGCGTCCGTGCTCGGTCGCAGGGTTTCGTATGCCGTTCCCGTGAGGACCTCGAGGGAGACGATCGGCTGTCTCTTCTTCGCGGGTCCCGAGGAGACCCTGCTGCTCGAAGGGTCGGACCTGATCTTCCTGAAGGCCCTGGCTTCCCAGTTGGCCGTAGCTCTCGACCGGGCTCGTCTGTCGGAGCTCGAACGTGGCAGGACGGAACTGGTTCGCAAGCAGCTACAGGCCGAGCTCAACGACTTGAGGCAGGCCGTTCAGCAGTCGAGGATGGTCTACCGGTCCTCGGAGATGGAGGCGGTGGTATCGACGGCGCGTCGAGTCGCCCCGACCGATGCGACCGTCCTGATCACCGGAGAGAGTGGTACCGGCAAGGAGTTGTTGGCGAGGACACTCCACCAGTTGAGCGAGCGCCGCAAGGGGCCTCTGGTGGTGGTCGACTGCGGCGCGATCCCTTCCAGCCTGATCGAGAGCGAGCTGTTCGGTCATGAGAAGGGGGCTTTCACGGGCGCTCAGCAGCGACGAAGGGGACAGCTGTCGCAGGCGGAGGGAGGGACGGTGCTTCTCGACGAGATCGGCGAACTCCCGCTCGAGGTCCAGGCCAAACTGCTCCGCTTCGTCCAGGAGAAGCAGTTCACCCCGGTCGGCGGTTCCCGGCCTGAAGAGGTCGATGTCCGGATCGTGGCGGCCACCAATCGCGACCTGGCCCGGGAGGTCGCCGACGGACGCTTCAGGGAGGATCTCTACTATCGCCTCAACGTCGTCCGTCTCGGTGTTCCGCCGCTGCGAGAACGGCCCGAAGACGTTCTCCACCTCGCTCGCTACTTCCTCGAGCTCTACGTCGTGCAGTACCAGAAGACCGTTCGACTGGGCAGCGAGGCCGAGGAGGCTCTCTGGCGGTACAGATGGCCGGGCAATGTGCGAGAGCTGCAGAACCGCATGATGCAGGCCGTGATTCTCAGCGAGAGCGAGGTCCTGGCCCCCGCAGACCTGGGACTCGAAGTGCCAAGCCAATCCGATGGATGGACTGCGGGGTCGAGCGCTCCGGCGTCGCGGGTGGATTCCTCGGGGGAGTTCAGGGTCGGAGCGGACCGGGGCAGCTCGACATCCGACGCCTCGGATGCCTGGAGCGATCTCCGCCGGGCGCTCTCCGCGCAGATCGATCGAGTCGCCGAGGGGCGCCCGTTGGTGACGGTGCCACTCGGCAATTGGCTGGGCGAGGACCTGGTGCTGGCCGCGGCCGCCGTCGCCGGATCGAATGGCCGCAAGGCGGCCGCCATCCTCGGCGTTCCGGGGACCACCTTTCGGAGGCGCTGGCAGAAGGCTCACCGCAAGGTCGCCGCCGGTCTCGCGGCGAGGCCGGAGGGCTGGGATTCGGTTCGTTCGAGCCTGGCCCAGATCGTACGACTTCCCGAAGGTCCCGACGAGGACCTGACGACTCGGGCGGAACAGATTCTCCTCGTCGAGATCCTGGAGAGGTATCCCACCGAGGTCGGCGTCGGATCGGAACTTCTCGGGGTAAGCAGTCCGACCTATCGACGCCGGATCGCAGCGCTTCCGAAGTCGGACTGAAGGTCCCCCGAGACCGGCGGTGCCGGAGTTTTCGGCGATTCAGGTCGAGAATTCGGCGGTTGATCCCCAGTGCGCCGCAAAGCGGGTGACGTCCCAGTACCTGGCCCAGGCTTCCTCCAGCGAGAGCGGCTTCCACGGAGGGCAGCATGCCCATGGATGCCAATACCCTCGAAGGCCAGACGCCGACGGCCTGATGAATGCCTGGCCGCGTGGCTGCACGACCCAGGGCGGTGCGATGGCGAGCAGCACGCAACCACCAGCACGC
>CALOFD010000074.1:0-1599 GCA_942492505.1 Thermoanaerobaculia bacterium | reverse complement strand
GAACAAGCAGCCGGTCAACCCGCTCGAGACCGACGATCCCTGCATCGAGGTCAGCCCCGGTGAGATCGCGTTCGACGCCTCCCGCGTCGGAGTCGACGAGAACCAAGAGCGCCTCGTCACCATCACCAACGCCTGCAAGGGCGACCTCGAGATCTACGGCGTCTCCCTCAACGACGACGGCCCCTACCTCATCGGTCAGGTCTCCGCGATCCTCCTCGGCGAGGGCGCCCAGACCGACTTCGTCGTCACCTTCGCCCCCGAGCGCGCAGGCAAGTTCAACAACCGCGTGCTCATCGAGTCCAACGACCCGAACACCCCCACCGCCAAGGTCAAGCTCAGCGGCGACGGCATTGCTCCGGTCATTCAGGTCACTCCCGAAGAGTACAACTACGGCGCGCCCTTCATCGGCTGCGAGACCGCCCAGCCCTTCGAGATCACCAACATCGGCAACGCCGACCTCTACGTCGAAGACGCCTTGGCCAACACCGCCTCGAGCGACGAGTTCCAGATCGACCTCGACACCTTCACCAACGGCGAGCTGCCCTTCGTGATTCCGCCCGAGGCCGACGGCGGCGAGCCCGTCGAGATCTACATGGAGTACACGGCCCTCGACCAGTTCTCCGACACCGCCTACCTCTCTGTGGCCTCCAACGACCCCTTCGCTCCGAACAAGGTCGTGGGCACCGAGGGCACGGGCACCAAGTACGGTGACAACCTCGACATCTTCGAGCAGCCCATCTCCGCGGCCTCCGACATCCTCTTCACCGTCGACCGCTCCTGCTCCATGAGCCAAGAGGCCGCGGCCGTCGCGGCCAACATGGGCGCCTTCATGGAGGTCCTCGCCGGCCTCGACAGCGACTTCCACGCCGCTGCCGTCGTGGGCGACGTGGGCTGCATCGCCGGCTCCGAGCCCTACATCGACAACAGCTTCGACGGCTCCGACGCCTCCGACCAGATGACCACCATGATCGACTGGAACCGCGCCCTCGTGGCCTACGGCTCCAACGAAGAGCGCGGCTACATGGTGCTCGAGGCGGCCCTGTCCAACAAGAACATCGGCTCCGGCGGCTGCAACGAGGACTTCTACCGCGACAGCGCCTTCCTCTCCCTCATCGGCGTGACCGACGAGCCCGAGCAGAGCGTCAACAGCTGGTCCTACTACATCAGCTACTACCAGGCCCTCAAGAGCGATGCCGAAGACGTCGTCGTCAACGCCATCGCCGGTGACTACCCGAGCGGCTGCGCCACCGCCTCCGCCGGCACCGGCTGGTACGAGGGCACCGTCGCCACCGGCGGCCTGTTCCTCTCCATCTGCGCCACCGACTGGTACAGCCACCTCGAAGACATCGCCGAGGGCTCCGTGTCCGTCAACGACAGCTTCGAGATGAGCCAGCTCCCCGTGCCCCAGACCATCGAGGTCACCGTCGACGGTATCTCCATGGGCACCGGCTGGTCCTACGACGCCTCCTCCAACAGCGTCGTCTTCCAGACCGACTACATCCCCGCGGGCGGTTCCAGCATCGAGATCGAGTACGAGCTCATGCCCGACTGCGAGAGCTAAGCCTCTCTGCGTTTCGCGCCACAAGGGCGGCCCTTCGG
>CALOFD010000073.1:0-48373 GCA_942492505.1 Thermoanaerobaculia bacterium | reverse complement strand
TCGGTCGATGTTTCAGCCCTGGTGCAGCTGCGAAAATCGGTGGCCGCGAGTTATGGAGACATGATTGCTTTTGCCCTGTCCCGAGTGCTGCCCAGTCATCCTCGGCTTAATGCGCACATCCACCCCGGTGGGACCGGCGCCGATAAAATCGAAATGATCAACGATATCAATCTGGGCTTTGCCGTGGCGTTGGAGGAGGGTCTGGTGGTGCCGGTCATTCAGCGGGCTAACTCGCTTACCCTTGCTGACATGGCGGCCAGGTCCGCCGAGCTGGCAAAACAGGCGAAAAGTGGAGAATTGGCGGCGGATCAGCTGGCCGGAGGAAGCTTTACCATAAGCAATCTGGGTGCCTACGGCATTGATGCCTTTACGCCTATCATCAATCCGCCTCAGGTAGCGATACTCGGTATCGGCCGGGTGCAGGAACGCCCACAAAAACAGGCCGGCGAACTGGTCTGGCGACACACCTGCGTACTCAGTCTGACCTTTGATCACCGGGTCACCGACGGCGCACCAGCGGCCAGGTTATTGCAGGATCTGGCCGCGTTTATAGGGCAGGTCAGTAATTTTACGGCGTGAGCCGTTAATCCAGGGCGGGCGGACGCGCTGGTTGATCAAACCATTAAATATAAATTTGCGCTAACAAGCTAAACGACCGTTTGGATTTCCCGTTTATTTTGCTACAGTCATCTCCGAACGCTTTGGTTAAGTCTCCCTATCCGGGTGACAACGAGTGAGAGGGCAGACAGTGAAAGTTGAGCAATTCAATCCGCAACGTCCCGGAGATCTGGTAGACCCGGCCACCGGTTGGGTCAACCGCCGAGTGTTTGTTGACGACGATATTCATGCCATGGAACTGGAGCGAGTTTTTGCCCAGAGCTGGCTGTTCGTCGGGCACGAGTCGGAAGTTGCCAGACCCGGTGACTACGTCACCCGTACCATGGGCGATGACCCGGTTATTCTCAGCCATTCCAGTGACGGCCAGTTACGGGTATTTTTAAATGCCTGTCCCCATCGCGGCACCCTGGTTTGCCGGGCTGATGCGGGTAACTCGCCGAGTTTTATCTGTCCTTATCACGGCTGGACTTTCCGTAATGACGGCCACCTGCATAGTCTGGCGGACAAGCCCGAAGCCTATAAAAACAAAGTTAATTTTGACGATTACAACCTGGTACAGGCGCGCGTTGGCGTTTATGCCGGATTGATTTTTGCCACCTTTAATGAGGCGGCGCCGGACCTTGAAACCCATCTGGGCAATGCCCGCTGGTATATCGACATGTTTTTTAACCGCACACCTAACGGGGCGGAGGTGCTGGGTGCCCCGGTGAAATGGGTGGCCAACATGAACTGGAAATACGGCGCCATTAACTTCGCGGCAGACGGCCCCCACGCATTGGCGGCCCATGGCCCAATATCGCGCATGGCCATCGACATGCCGATGGAGGCACTGGTCGAGATTGCCAAAAATGGTCCGGCAGTGAGAATTGGTAACGGTCACGGCTGCATCTTTGTACCGGGTCCGCCGGGTTTACCTGACTGGACCGGGTTTGATCCAGCCATGGTGCCGCTCTATGAGCAGATGCTTTCGGCAGGTCAACAGGGGCTGCTCAAGAACATGTTTAACGGGGTAATGACAGTATTCCCGAATCTGTCGTGGGTGCACTTTCCGGTCACGCTGTCACCCAAAAAACCGCCGATTAACTTTTTCAATATGCGGGTGTGGCAGCCCACCTCTGCTCACAGTGCGGAGATCTGGGCGTGGTTTCTGGCGGATAAGGAATCGGCCGACGAATACAAAGAGGCATCGCTGCGGCTCGGGATTCAGACCTTTACCGGCGCAGGCACCTTCGATCAGGACGACTCCGAGGCCTGGGCTTCGATGGATAAAGGCAGTCGCGGCACGATTGGTCGGCAGCGCATGAGTAGCTTCCAGATGATTCTGGCCAGTCAGGAGGATCGGATTGCCGACTTCCCCGGACCGGGCGAGGCTTACCACTCGACCTATTCTGAAATGTCGGAGTTTGGTCTGTTGCTGAAATGGCGCGAAATGATGCAGGCGGGGGGTGCCTAAGGTGGGTGGTTCGGACCAGAAAACGGAAGTATCCGATCGCGACTATCGTCGTATTAGCCGCTTTTTGTTCGACGAAGCCGAGCTATTCGAGGATAAGGATTATCAAACCTGGTTAGGCCGGGTGATGCCGGATATTAGCTATCGGATGCCGGTACGGGGAGTGTTTGAAAAAGGCGAGCAGCCCAAGCAAAAATTCACCAACGGGTATTTCGATGAAGATTTTGATTCGCTGGTATTAAGAACCACGCTCTGGGCCAAGGCGTTCACCACTGTGGCCGAAAGCCCACCGTCAATAACCCGCCATTTTGTCACTAATATCCGTGCCTATGACGGCGAAGCGGCCGGTAGTTTTGAGGTGACCAGTAATGTGCTGGTGTTTCGTATTCGGTCAACCTCGACGGTGCCCCACCTGTTTTCCTGTCGGCGTAATGACCGGCTATGCGAGGTGGACGGTGAACTGAGATTGGCGAGTCGCCTGGTGATCATGGACGAACCGGTAGTGCAGTCGCCGAACCTGAGTTTTCTGGTGTAATGGCTAATCCATAGTTAAGTCCACTAAAAAGCCGGGCAATGCCCGGCTTTTTAGTGGACGGTATTTTCAGCCGCTTAACTGTAAAACCGTTCCGAGTTGTGGCGCATGATATTGGCCTTTGCATCAGCCCCAATGCTGTCGAGCGCAAAGAGTTCATCGATTTCGGCGTTGATGGTCTCCTCATTTACCTCGTGTGGAAAATCGGATGAGAAAAACAGGGCCTCACTACCGATGATTGTGGTCGCGTAGCCGATGTCGGGTTCGTCGCCTTCGATACCCAGGTAAATGCGACCCTCGCGGATATGCCGCAATATGTAATCGCGCATGGATTCGCCGTCGGCAAGTTGTAGGTATTCCCCCTCAGGGTCGTAGGGTTTGAAGGCTCCGTAGGAGCCGGCACAGCGTTCAAGAATCATGAATATCCACGCCAGACCACCTTCGAGGAAGCCGATTTTGATATTGGGGAATTTGTCGAAAACGCCATTGAACAACATCGAGGTTAGCGCCAGCACCATGCCGTGGGTATGACCGACAGCGTGGTAGGCGGCGAAGGTGTTGAAGTCGTTCATGCCGAAGTTGTCGTGGGCGCCGCCGTGGACGGAAAGCGCGCAGCCGAGTTTTTCTGCCGCCGCATAAAGGGGATGAAATTCTTTAGACCCGAGGGTGCCTTTGATCAAGTTTGAAATGGACGTCGAACTGATCGAGGTACCGGATTCGAGTGCGAAGGAAGTGCGGGCTGCGGCGCGGTTCGGGGTCGCCGCGACCGCCTTGATCGAGGTGATCCGATCCGCCGAGCACTACGCGGAGTTCATGCCCCGGGTGATGTCTTCGACGGTCTCCCAGGAGGGGGACGAGTGGCACAATGCGCAGGAGGTGAACTTCCCGTTTCCGATCTCGAACCGGCATTACACGGTTCGCCTCGAGGAGGCCCCGGTGCTCTCCGGCGACTGGAAGCTCAGCTGGACCTACGTCATCGGGTCGGGGAACATCGAGGACACCCGCGGTTTCTGGAGAGTCGTCGACCTCGGAGAGGAGAGCGTTCTCTGCTACGAGGTGTTCTCCGATCCGGGCGGGCACATCCCGGGCTGGGCGGTCAACAAGGCCTCGAAGAGCACGATCCCGAAGCTGCTCCGCTCGGTCGCGCAACGGGCCGAGGAAGTCCAGGCGAAGGCGACCGGCTGATCCGCTCGGCCGGTTGCTAGGATCTGGGCTGCCCATGGCGGCGCGAATCCATTCTCGTCGGCTCAGGATCTGCCGGTCGGCCGTCGGCCTGCTGTTGGCGGCTTCGCTATCGGTTTCGGGAGTCGAAGGGGCAGGTCAGTCGACGTTTCCCATGCACTCCCAGGAACTGACAAGGCGACTCACCGAGGCTCTGGCCGAGCGAGGCAGCGACTACGTTCCCCGCACGGAGCACGTCGACGGTCAGGGTCGGCCCCGGTACACCAACCGGTTGATTCTGGAGGATTCGCCGTACCTGCTTCAGCACGCGCACAATCCAGTGGATTGGTATCCCTGGGGTCCGGAGGCTTTCGAGAGGGCGGCCGCCGAGGGCAAGCCCGTGTTCCTGTCGATCGGCTACTCCACCTGTCACTGGTGCCACGTGATGGAAAGGGAGAGCTTCGAGAGCGAAGAACTCGCGGCGGTGCTGAACCGGGAGTTCATCTGCGTGAAGGTCGATCGCGAACAGCGCCCCGACGTCGATGAGGTCTACATGACCGCCGTGCAACTCCAGACCGGCCATGGGGGTTGGCCGATGTCGAGTTTCCTGACGCCCGACCGGGATCCGTTTTTTGGAGGGACCTACTTCCCGCCTGAACAGTTCGGAGAGCTTCTGCAGGCGGTGTCTTCTGCGTGGCGCGACCGACGCGAGGAAGTCGAGGTCCGGGCCGCGCGGGTTTCCGAGGCGGTGAAAGCCGTCCTCTCGACCCGATCGGAGGCCGGCGTCGTCGACGACGATGTGGTCGAAGCGGCGTTGGGAGCCATCGTCCAACGCAGCGATCCCCTGTTCGGGGGACCCGGGGGGGCGCCGAAGTTCCCTCATGAGTCGGATCTCCTTCTGCTCCTGGATGCCGTTGGAAGGAGTCCTCGCGAGGACTGGATCGTGCCCGCCCTCGAGCATCTCGGCGGACTGGCCGGCGGCGGAATCCATGACCAGGTCGGAGGTGGATTCCATCGCTACTCGGTCGACGAGCGATGGCTGGTGCCTCATTTCGAGAAGATGCTCTACAACCAGGCGCTGCTGGCGCGCGCCTTCGCCCGAGCCGCGGACGTGTTCGGCGACTGGCGCTTCGCCCGCGTTGCGCGCTCGACCCTGGACTACGTGCTGCGGGAGATGCAGGTTCCCGAAGGCGGCTTCTATTCGGCGACCGATGCCGACAGTGAAGGCGAAGAAGGGTTGTTCTTCGTCTGGGATGTCGACCAACTGGGAACACTGCTCGGCGCCGAGGCTCCTCTGGCCCAGCGGCTGTGGGGCGTCACCCCAGAGGGCAACTTCGAAGGGTCGAACATCCTCCACCTGGCAGAGGGCTACCCTGACTTCGCGCGCCGGGAGGGACTCGAGATCGCCGATCTCCTGTCTCGTGTGGATTCCTGGCGGCGGACGCTGTTGGCGGCGCGCGAGGAACGGATTCACCCCCTGCGCGATGACAAGCGACTTCTGGGATGGAACGGCATGATGGTGACTGCCCTGGCGGAGGCCTCGAAGTCGTTGGGTGAGGAGCGCTATCTCCTCGCCGCCCTTCGAGCCGCAGGCTCCCTTTGGGACTCCCAGCGGAGTTCGGAGGGCCGATTCCTGCGGATCTGGCTCGATGGAAGCACCACGACCCCCGCGCTGCTGGAGGACCACGCCTTCTTCGCCGAGGGCCTGTTGGCGCTCTACGATGCCACGGAGGATCCGATCTGGTTGCAGCGAGCGGTCGAAGTCGTCGAAGGGATGAACGAGCAGTTCTGGGACGAAGCCCACGGCGGCTACTTCAGTTCGAGTCCTGAACTGGCGCCGTATCTGATCGCACAGCCGCGGTCGAGCCATGATGGGGCGACTCCGTCGGGCAACTCGGTTGCGTTGCGAGTCCTCGCTCGGCTCGAACGAAGAACCGGCGATCCGGCCCATCGGCGCCGAGGGGAGGCTCTGCTGGCAGCCTTCGCGGATGGGATCGTCGAGCGACCGCTTGCGCATCCCTACCTGCTCACCGGTTTGAGCGAACTGCGGTTCGGCGAGGTCGGGCCGGCCGTGTGGGGGGCCCAGGGGAAGGTCCGGGTTCGTGCTCGCGAGATCACCGGCGAGCCCGGAGGCGGGGTCTCCGGCGGCGTCAGGAGGGTGGAGCTCGAGGTGCGGATCGCTGAGGGTTGGCATGTCAACTCCGCGACTCCGCGACAGGCCGAACTGATCCCGACGGTCGTTCGGGATTCGTCGGCCGGGCCGCGCTGGGAAGTGGTTTCCACCGACCTTCCTGACGGCGACGACGTGGTGGTCGCCTTCCAGGATGAGCCGATCTCGGTCTATTCGGGAACCGTGACGCTCGGACTCGAGATGGCTCGCGGCAGAGCGTCGACGCTGGGAGTCGACGCGGTCGCGCTGATTCCCCTCACCCTCGAGTTCCAGGCTTGCGACGATCGTCTGTGCCTTCAACCCGAAGCCCTCGAACTGCGCGTACCGGTGGCCCGGGACTCCGGTGAGGTCAAGACTCCCGACGGCGACCAGCGCTGAACCTGAGGACGAGAATCGACAGGGTGAGGCCGACCAGGGCGGCCGCGATCCAGAGAGGTTCGGTCGCTCGCGCGCCGGGGTCGAAGTGCAGCGCGAGTCCATTGTTCAGGGTGTGCCAGACGACGGCCGGCCAGATCGAGGCGGAGAGCAGGGTCACCCAGGCGAGAACGAATCCGAGCGCCGCAGTGGGTAGAAGTCGGAAGAGGCTCACATGATAGATCCCGAAGACCACCGCGACGATCAGGGCTGCGCGCCAGCGGGAACGCTTCCTCAATCCGTGCAGCAGGATGCCGCGAAAGAAGAGTTCTTCGACGAGTCCGGGAAGGGCGGCCACGAGCAGCAGCAACAGCCATGCCGGCATGTCCTTCGGAATCAGCGACTCGCTGAAGGCCTCGAGAGCGGCGTCGGGCACCGGGGCGAAACGCTGAGTCAGATGAAAGAGGCTGTTGCTGAGCAGCAGTCCGCTCGGTGCCCCGATCGCCACCGCCAGCCATGCGGCGGGGCGAGGCGCGCGGATCGCCAGCGCCTGACGCCAGGGGAGGCGGTAGATCTTCAGGATCAGGAATCCGCCGACCGTCAGCAGACCGAAGTTGAAGCTCAACTGGCCGACCAGGGTCGCGTCGGTGCCGGTGAAGGTCGCGGCCAGCAGGACGATCGCCCAGAGAACGGCACACCAACGGAGGACGTCTGCGTCGAAAGAGCGTCGGCCGCCGGCGTCGATCCCCTCGCCCTCGTCGCCGCCCGGGGTCACCAGCGCCTCCCGATGGAGGAGCTGGACCGACTGCCAGGCTGCGAGGCCAGCGGCAGCGAGGGTCACGGCCCAGGTTGCGGCGATCGGCGGCCCGTCGAAGTTGCCGCTCATCAGTTCCTTCGCCGCTACCGCCAGGCCCGCGATCGGCACGACCAGGACTCCGGAGCGCAGTGAGATGGTCGGCATCAGCGGTGCGAGAGCGGGGATCAGGGTCAACAGGAAGACCGGCAGGTAGTAGAGCTGGGCTTCCTTGTAGGACTTCGCCCAGGCCGAAGTCATCAGCAGCAGGCTGGCGACCAGCGAAGCCACCGGCAGGTAGAGGAAGAAGAGGAGGACCCCGAGACCCGGAGTGAAGACGGCGACCATGCCGGCGGGGAGTTCGATCAGGCCGAGTCCGAGAAAGACCAGGAGATCGAGCAGTTGGAGGACGAGGGTGGTGACTCCGACCAACAGGATGACCTGATGCTTGGCGGTGACGATCTCGAGTCGGGTCGCCGCCGTCGTCAGCAGGGTTTCCAGCGTGCCGCGTTCCTTCTCTCCGGCGAGGCAGTCGCTGGCCACCACCGAGCCGCCGATCAGCAGCATCATGGTCACCGTGAGGGTGAGGAAGCGGCCGAGTTCGAGTCCACTGGAGGCTTCGTCGCTGGCGAGATCGGCCTCCTCGACTCGACCGATGTCGTCGAGCGCCAGCGGGAAGTCTCTCGCCTCGAGAACCCGCGATCTTTGCTGCTCGAGTTCGGTTTCCAGCGCTCTCGACAGGCGGCCGACGGCCTCGCGCGACGTCTCGCGATCACCGCGGTGGTGGATGCGCAGGTCGAGGGTTCCCGAGTCGGTCTCCGTGGCGACGATCCAGAACGAGATCTCGGATTCGTTCAAGGCTTCGAGAAGCCGGTCGTCGGGGATGTCGCGCAGGCGATTCAACAGCGGCGCTTCGTCCGGAAGGCCCGAGAGCAGGTCGGCTGCCTCGTCGGATTGGGAACCGGTCAGTGCGTACTCGAAGATCGTCGAATCCAATCTGTGGTCGCGCTCGTCCTGAACCCATTGGGTGACGAGGAAGACCAGCGGCCAGATGGCGAGGGGCAGAACCACCGACATCAGAAGGGTCCGAGGCGAACGCAGGAGCGCTCGCAGGTCGTTGCCGACCAGGGCGAGGACCGTGCGTCGGCGGGGGAGCCTCATTCGCGAACCAGGGCGACGAAGATGTCTTCCAGGTAGTGGTGACCGGTGGCGGTCCTGAGTCCGTCGAGTGTGTCGCAGGCCAGGATCGTGCCGCGATGGATGACAGCGATGCGGTCACACAGACGCTGCGCTTCGCTCATGATGTGGGTGGAGAAGAGGATGGTCTTGCCGTCGGCGCGTAGTTCTTCGACGATCTCGAGGAGCTCGATGGCGTTCAGGACATCGAGCCCGACCGTCGGTTCGTCGAAGATCAGGACGGGTGGATCGTGAACCAGGGTCCTGGCGATCGAGACCTTCTGCTTCATTCCGCTCGACAGGCGGTCGACCCGGGCGTCGGCGAAGTCGCCGATGCCGAAACGCGAGATCAGAGCCTCGCAGCGGTGGTTCACCTGGTCGACCGGGCAGTTGTTGACGGTGGCGAAGAGGCGCAGCGTTTCGCGAGCGGTGAGACGGGGGTAGAGAGCGGTCGTCGCCGAAAAGAAGCCGAGGTTCTGGCGCACCTGTTCGGGCTCGCGGTCGACTCGGAACCCCATGATCGTCGCGTTGCCGGAAGTTGGGGTGAGTACGGTCGAGAGCATTCTCAGGGTGGTCGTCTTGCCCGCCCCGTTGGCCCCCAGGAGACCGAAGACCTCGCCGGCCTGGCAGTGGAAGTCGACGGAATCGACGGCTCGGACCTCACCGCGTCCCTCCTCGTAGAAGGTCTTGGTCAGTCGCTCGACTCGGACGCGGTCTTCAGGCATCGGACCCTCGTTTCAGCAGACGTTGACGAATGAATCGGAGCACGCTGCCCTCGAAGGCGCCTGTCAGGACCTCTTCGAAGCGCAGGACCCGGGCGGCGAGGAAGAGCAGGCCCGCGGTCAGCAGGCCCTGGGTCAGGAAGGTCAGGAGGGTGGGCAGCAGAGGCAGAGTGCCTCGGACCGATTCGCGAACCACCAGGGAGATGTTGATGAAGGGAATCAGGGCGAGGCCGGCGCCGAACGGCAGGTCGGGAGTGATCAGTACGAGCATCGGAAGGAGACTCATGAGGTAGACCGGGCCGACCATCGCCTGGCCTTCCTTGAAGTCCCGGGCGAAGGTGGCGACGAGCATCATGGCGGCCGCGACCCCGGCGGCCAGGGCGATGGCGGCGAGCAGCAGGATGGGGTAGGCCGTCCACGGCAACTCGAAGTCGAGCGACAACTGATCGCCGATCAGGGGCTTGAGGACCGTTCCCAGGGTGAGGCTCATCGCGGCGAGGTTGAGGCCGCCTGCGACGGCTCCAAGAGTCGTGACGAAGAGGTACTTGGAAATCAGGACCGTGCTGCGGTCGGTCGCCAGCGTCAGTGTGGTCTCCCAGGTGCCGCGCTCGCGCTCGCCGGCAGTGGTGTCGATGGCGGGGTACATGCAGCCGACGGCAACCATGATCACGAAGTAGAGGGGAAGCATCAGGCCGAGCATCATGCGACCCATGTCACCGGCGCTGGCGTGGTTCGTGGTGTCGATGACGAAGGGAACCCACTCACGCTCGGTGAGGTAGTCGGCAGCGCGACGTTCCAGCCAGTCGGTACGCACGTCGTGGAGGGCAGGTACGAGCCGTTGTCGGGCCATGCGACTGCGCTCCCGCGAGGAGTCGAAGGAGACGGTCGCCTGCCAGTTGCCGACCAGGCTCGTGCCGGCTTCTTCGATCGTCAGGATGGCGTCGATCTCCTCATCGCGGAGTGCGGCCTGCGGCGCGCCGGACGGTTCGACGATCTCGATGTCGTCCTGCTTCCCCAGTTCTTCGACGACCTCGCTCAGAATCGCTGCCTCTCCGACGATCACGGTTCGCGCCGCCATCCGCTCAGCCTGTCCCTGGACGAAGAGCATGCCGTTGAAGATCACCCAGAGCAGCACCGGGTACAGCAGGGTGGGCAGCAGGATGCTGTTGATGAGGATGTTGCGCTCGCGCATGGCGGCGCGTAGTTCGGCGCCCCACAGGGCGAGGAGCGCGCGTCGGTTCATCCCTCGCTCTCGTCCAGGTCGGGGACGGGGGCTCGCAGGAGACCGAGGGCGGCCTCGAGATCCGCTCGCCGGACGCGCAGGATCGCTTCGCTGCCACGCCCGCCGAACAGGCCTGTGCCGCTCAACGACATCATTCCGAGGCCGATCTCGCCTTGCACCTCATAGGGGATGCCGGCTGACTCGAGCAGGCCCTTGACCACCATCAGTTCCGGAAGGTCCTGGGTTCGGAGAAGGGTTTCCAGGGACTCTTCCTCGGGCATGAGAAAGAATTGTAGCGGCCGGCGGGGTGTCCGCGTTCGACGGCCGTAGAATGCCGACCATGGCGAACCCGCGACGGTCCTGGTCGAGCGATCTCCAGGCCTACCTCGACCGCCGGATGCTGGTCATTCTGCTGCTCGGATTCTCGAGCGGTCTGCCGTTCGCGCTCTCCTTCTCGACGCTTTCCGTCTGGCTTCGGGAGGTCGGAGTCAGTCGGACCGAGATCGGCCTCTTCGCGCTCGTCAACAGTCCCTACAGCTGGAAGTTCCTCTGGGCCCCCTTCCTCGATCGAGTCCCCGTGCCCTGGCTGACTCGGCTTCTCGGTCAGCGCCGCAGCTGGGCGCTGGTGACGCAGGTCTGTCTCGGGGCCTCGATCGTCTGGCTTGGAAGTCTCGATCCGACCTCCGAGTTGGCCATGATGGCCGCAGCGGCGGTGGCGGTGACGTTCTTCGCCGCGAGCCAGGACATCGTCGTCGATGCCTATCGGATCGAGATCCTCGACGATCACGAACAGGGTCCGGGCAGCGCGATGATCCAGTACGGCTATCGCATCGGCATGTTGAGCACCGGCGCCGGTGCGCTGATGTTGACGACCTGGCTGGAGTGGAGCCAGGTCTACCTCGCGGCGGCGGCGCTTCTCGGAGTCGGAGTGGTGACCATCCTGTTGGTTCGGGAACCCGGTGAGCAGCGCCCGCGCGGCGCCGCCGACCCCGCCGAAAGCCGATCCTGGATCCAACAGGTCCTGGTCGAGCCGTTCGCCGATTTCGCCCGCCGGCCGGCCTGGGTGGTGATCTTCGTCTTCGTCCTGCTGTATCGCTTCCCGGACTCGTTCGTGGCGGCGATGTCGAATGTGTTCTACGTCGACCTGGGGTTCTCCAACGCCGAGATTGCCACGGTGTCGAAGACCTTCGGTCTGGTGGCGACCCTGGTGGGTGTCTTCGTCGGCGGCCTGGTGGTGGTGCGGCTGGGGACCATGCGGGGTCTGCTGGTCTGTGGGGTCGTGCAGGTGTTCTCGAACCTGATGTACGTCGCGATGGCCTTTGCCGGAGCCGATATCGGTGTCTTCGCGGCCACCATCGCGGTCGAGAACGTCTCGGGGGGCATGGGGAGCGCGGCCTTCGTGGCCTATCTGTCGGGCCTCTGCAGTCCGGGCTTCGCCGGGGCCCAGTATGCCCTGCTGTCGGCCCTCGGGACGTCGGGGCGAAACTTCTTCTCGGCCTTCACTGGAGCGCTGGCGGATCGGGTCGACTGGGCGACCTTCTTCCTGGTCAGCACGGCGGTGGGCTTGCCGGCGCTGGCCCTGCTGCTGTGGATCGAGCGTTCGGGCACCGATGTCGGGGGAGGAAAGGGGAACGCCGGGGCGACCCTCGAAACAGCGACTTCGGCCGAGGCGTCTTGAGCACAGGGGAAGCACGGATATACTGACCGTCCCAATTCCAGCCTCTACTCTCGCGTCAGAAACGCCTTCGAATGTTCCTGGAGGACAAGCCATGTTGAAGAAGAACAAGTCCTGGTCGGCCTTGTTGGTCGCACTTTCTGCACTCACTCTCGCCGTCGGCGGTGCTGCGGTCGATGTCGACGAGGTCGTGATCTCGGGCAAGGTCGTCGATGCGAGCGGCGCGCCCGTTCGTGGCGCGACGGTGACCCTGATCGACGAGGAGATCGAAGCGACGGTTTCGGTGTACAGCCAGTCAGACGGCTCCTACACGCTGCCGGCGGTTCCCGCCCGCGACTACACCCTGCGGGCACGACTGATCGGCATGGATGATTCCGAGCAGTGGATCGAAGCCGACGCCTCGAAGTCGGTCGAGCTGACGATGACGGCAGCGACGAATCTCGATGCACAGCGTCCGGGACACGATCGTCTGGCCCAGTTGAAGTGGGAGAACGAAGAGGATGCCCTCAACTTCCGCATGATGTGCACCTACTGTCACCAGGTCGGTACAGAAGGCTTCCGCAGTCCCGAAGAACCGGTCGACTGGGAGGTCATGGTGACTCGCATGGATGGCTACCGCGGTCTCTACGAGCATACGCAGAACGCGATCGTCGACAAGCTCGTCTCGACCTACGGCCCCGGCGCCGAAACGAGTTGGGCCGACTACGAGGTGCCGCCGGCGCCCGAGGGAGAAGTTCTCTCAGCCAGGATCTTCGAGTGGTCGATGGGCAAGGAGAACGACACGATGGTTCACGACCTCGAGGTCGGAGCCGACGGCAAGGTCTACATCGTCGACATGACGGCCGACGCGATCGAGGAAGTCGATCCGGAGACCGGCGAGCGGAAGATCCACTCCTTCCCGGGCGGCAAGGACTACTACTCGACCGATCCGCCGATCAAGGGACCGCATTCCATCGAGCGCGCCCCGAATGGCGACATGTGGATCACGCTCGCCCTCTCGGGTGAAATGGCGAAGTTCGTTCCTTCGACCGGTGAGTTCACGATCGTGCCCGGCAACGAGGCCGGCAAGCGTCGCGGTGGATATCCGCACACCCTGAGAATCGACCCCGAGACCAGCATGGTCTGGTGGACCGACGCCGGGCTCGGTGTCTTCTCGCTCGATCCGGAGAACTACGAGGTCAAGTTCTACAGCCTGCCTTCGGCCAACCAGGTGCAGGGCGGCGGCAGCGGCGAGGCCCGCGGGGTGACGCCCTACGGGATCGACATCGGACCGGACGGCAAGGTCTGGTATTCGAAGCTGAACGGTCAGCGGGTGGGTCGGATCGACCCCAGCCGTCCGGATGGTGATCCCGAGCAGATCAAGGAGTGGCAGCCTCCGGTTCACGGGCCGCGTCGTCTGCATGTCGCCGATGACGGTCTCGTATGGATTCCGGGCTGGGCGAGTGGAGAACTTGCGAGCTTCGATGAAGCGAAGGACGAGTGGAAGGTCTACGACCTGCCGCACGGCGTCAACTCGATGCCGTATGCCCTCAACATCCACCCGACCACCGGCGAGGTCTGGATCTGCGGCACCGGCAGCGACTCGATGCTGCGCTTCGATCCGAAGACCGAGACGTTCAAGGAATATCGGATGCCGACCCGGGTGACCTACACCCGGGAGATCGAGTTCGATGCAGATGGCAACATCTGGGTCTGCAACTCGAACTATCCGGTTCGCCACGTCGAGAACGGTCGCGGCTCGGTCATCAAGTTGAGCTACGCCGGCGAGTAGTCGAACGCCGGCGCGCGGACCACGGGTCGGCTTCGGCCGGCCCGTCTTCGTCATGCCTTCAGGGAAGCCACAGACCTACACCCGAAGTCTCGGGCCGAAATGCCGATCGGAAGTCGACGGCGAGCAGAACCACCGGCGCTGTTCGCTGGTGGTCGCAGCCACCCTCTTCTCGATCGGCGCCTTCGGATTGAGTTCAGGGGTTCTCGGTCAGGGCAGCGTCCGCGCTCGACTCGAACTCGGTGCTCTCCTGTTCGAGGAGCGGGAGTTCTCGAACCCGGGAGCGCAGTTCGCCACGAGTTGTAGCACCTGCCATTTCAAGGGAGAAGATCCGCGCGGTTCGGGCGACCGCTTCTATTCGGACACGTCGCCCAGAAGCCTTCTGCCGGGTCTCGGAGGCGCCGATCGCATCACCTCGAGACGCAACACTCCGATGCTCCTGGAACTCGATCTCCAGAAGCGCCTGGGCTGGGATGGCCGATGGACGTCGCTCCAGGAGGCTGTCGCGGACGAGCTCCTCTCGGATCACCTTGGCTGGAGACCCCAGGACAGGGAACGGGCGCTCGACAACATCCAGAGAGTGACCGCCGACCGGGCGATGGTCGACTACCCCTCGCTGTTCCAGCGCGCCTGGGCGGTCGACGTCGAGTCGATCGACCGCGAAGATGCCCTGGACCTGGTGGTGGACAGCCTGGTCGAGTACTTGTCCGAGATCGTCACGCTTCAGACCTCCAGGTGGGATGCCTTCGGCGAATTGAACCGGATTCCACTGCGGCCGGGGCGCGGCGAGCCGCCGAAGGAATACGCCGGCAGGATCTATGGACGGCTGACGAATCAGGAGGGTCGCATTCTGATCAAGCGCCCGGAGGGCTTCAGCCGGGCCGCCTATGAGGGCTTCAAGACGTTCTTCAGGGTCGAGGGCGAGGCGTCCGTTGGGAATTGTGTGACGTGTCACACGCCACCCTTCTTCACCGATTTCTCGTTCCATGACACCGGGATCGCGCGTCGAGAGTATGAAGCGCAGTACGGCGCCGGCAGTTGGGCAGCGTTGGATGTGCCTGCGGAGTCGAGTCGTCCGGTCGTCGAGCTTCTCGGTGGAGTCGGACGTGCCGATTTCGGATACTGGAACTGGATGATGCCGGCGGCGGACGACAAGGCATCGCAACTCGAAGAGTCGATCGGAGCCTTTCGGACTCCGATGCTGAGGAACCTGCCGAGAACGGGTCCCTACATGCACAACGGCAGCTATTCGAGCCTCGAGGCCGCCGTCCGGGAGTACGTTTCGATCAGTTCCCTGGCTCGCCAGGGGGACTACGCTGAGGTGGACGGTGAGATCGGCCGGATCCGACTCCAGGAGTCGGACGTCCTACCGCTGGTGGCGTTCCTGAACGCTCTCGATGAGGTCGCCGAGGAGGACTTCCACCACCTATTGACGGACGTCGAGCCCGAGGATCACGAGTCCGAAGTCTCCCCCTAGGGGGCACCGTCCATCCTTCAGGCGACGCCCAGAGCCTCGCCGAGGGTTTCGCCGATCTCCGCGTGGATCACCAGGTCGGCGATGGCGTCGAGATCGGTGGGATCTCGATTGAGGATGATCAGCCGGGCGCCGTTGCGTTTGGCGAGGGCCGGGAACCCGGCTGCCGGGTAGACCACGAGGGAAGAGCCCATGGCGATGAAGAGGTCGCAGGAGAGCGTCTCTTCTTCGCTTCGCTGCATGGGTCCGACGGGCATCGACTGACCGAACGAGATGGTCGCGGTCTTGAGGATTCCCGAGCAGAGCGAGCACGCGGGAGGCGTTTCGTCGCGCTGGAAGGCCTCGAGGATCGGGGGAAGCTCATGGCGCTCGCCGCAGTCGAGGCAGCGAGCGTAGGTGGCGTTGCCGTGCAACTCGACCACACGGTCCTCGGGAACGCCTGAGGCCTGATGGAGGCCGTCGACGTTCTGCGTGATGATGCTGGAACAGACTCCGGTATCGACCAGGTGGGCGAGTGCGCGATGGCCTCGATTGGGCGCGGCCGAGGCGAACATGGCGTCGGAGGCGATCTTGCGACGCCAGCTCTCGCGGCGCATTTCCTCGGAAGCCAGGAAGTCGCGGAAGTCGATGGGCTGCATCTTGTCCCAGACGCCCCCCGGACTGCGGAAGTCCGGGATCCCCGACTCGGTGGAGATCCCGGCTCCGGTGAAGGCGGCCATCCGAGTGCATCCCTCGATGGCCCGGCGTAGGAGATCGATGTCGCTCATGGTTTTTCTGCCTTGCAGAGGCTTCTCGCGCAGTCTAGCAAGCGGCCGCCGGCCTCCCGGCCTCTGCCAGGCTCTGTAGTATGCTCCGGCCCCTTTCCCGCGGACCGTCTTCGTTCGCAGCAATCCAGGAGTTCGAAAAGATGTCGTTCAATCTGTTCCAGGGAAGCGAGAGGTACATCGTCTCGCCCGAGTTGAAGGACTCGGTCAACGTTGCGATCGCGCTCGAAAAACCACTGTTGGTTCGCGGAGAGCCGGGGACCGGCAAGACCGTTCTGGCAGAGTCGATCGCCGAGGCGCTGGTGATGGAACTGTTGACCTGGAACATCAAGTCGACCACCGAAGGCCAGGACGGCCTCTATATCTACGACACCGTGCAGCGGCTGAACGACGCTCGCTTCGGCGATCGCGACATTTCGGACGTGCGGGACTACATCAAGTACGGTCCCCTCGGTCAGGCTTTCACCTCCGACGAGCGCAAGGTGCTGTTGATCGACGAGATCGACAAGGCCGACATGGAGTTTCCGAACGACCTCCTCCACGAGATCGACAGGATGAGCTTCACGGTGCAGGAGACCGATGAGTCGTTCACCGCCAAGCACAGGCCGATCGTCATCATCACCTCGAACGCGGAGAAGGAGCTGCCCGACGCCTTCCTGCGACGCTGCGTCTTCCACTACATCGAGTTCCCAGAGAAGGAACTGATGGAGGACATCGTCCGCGTCCACCACCCCGATGTCGAGCAGGCTCTCCTCGAGCAGGTGCTGGTGCGTTTCTACTGGCTTCGCGACCTGCCCGACCTGCGCAAGCGTCCTTCCACGAGTGAATTGATCGACTGGATCGCGGCCTTGCGTCGTGGTGGGATCGACTCCGAGACCATCGAACAGGAATTGCCCTTCCTCGGGGTTCTGCTGAAACGGGAGTCCGATACAGTGCTGGCGTCGGCGGCGCATCGTCGCGGACGAGTCAACTAGATCGATCCACCGTGTTCAGCGGCTTCCTCTACCACCTGCGGTCCTACGGGCTGAAAGTCTCCTTGATGGAGTGGTTGGGCCTGATGCAGGCCTTGATCAGTGGTTTCGCCCGCTCCAACCTGACGGTCTTCTACAACCTCTCGCGCGCCATGTTGGTCAAGCGGGAGGCCGACTTCGATTCCTTCGATCGCGCCTTCGCGACCTACTTCGCGGACGTTGGAGAGGTCTTCGAGATCGATGAAGAGATCCTCCAGTGGCTGGAGAATCCAGAACTGCCCAGGGAGTTGACCGAGGCCGAGCGCGAGTCCTTGAAGGAACTGGGCTTCGAAGATCTCATGGCGAAGTTCCAGGAGCGGCTGGCGGAACAGGACGAGCGCCACGACGGTGGCAACAAGTGGATCGGCACGGGTGGCACGTCGCCGTTCGGTCATGGTGGCGAGAATCCCGCCGGGATCCGGGTCGGAGGCGGAGGAGGCGGACGGACCGCCGTCCAGATCGCATCGTCCCGCCGCTTCCGAAATCTTCGCAACGATCGCGTTCTCGACACTCGACAGATCGGAGTCGCGCTGCGTCGACTGCGCAAGCTCGACCGCGACATCGGCCCGAAGGAACTCGACCTCGACAAGACGATCGACGAGAGCGCTCGCAACGGCGGCGAGATCGAGTTGGTGTTTTCGCCGCCGCGCCGCAACAAGATCAAACTGCTCCTGATGATCGATGTCGGCGGTTCGATGGATCCTCACACCCGACTCTGTGAGCGGCTGTTCTCAGCAGCCCACGCTGCCAGTCATTTCAAGCAGTTCGAGTCGCGCTTCTTCCACAACTGCGTCTACGAGAAGCTGTACACCGACATCAGTCGCTGGAAGGGCGAGGCGACCCGCGACGTCCTGAAGCGCGTCGATGAGAACTGGACGATCGTCTTCGTCGGCGACGCCTGGATGAGTCCCTACGAGCTGACCTATAGCGGCGGCGCGATCGACTACTACCACGACAACGTCGATACGGGACTCGACTGGTTGCAGCGTTTCCGGCGCCGCTGTCCGAAGTCGGTTTGGCTGAATCCGGAGCCGAAGCGGATCTGGAACGCACCCACGATCCGGATGATTCGGCAGGTCTTTCCGATGTACCCGCTGACGGTCGATGGACTGACGGACGCGGTCGACGTGCTCCGTGGCGTCAAACCGAACAAGCCCTTCGTGGATCCGGTTCCGGAGGATGGACGCAACTGGGGCATGGGCTGACCGTCGTTCGGCGTCGACAGGAAACCGAGGAGATGAACGTGGAGAAGCGACCGATGAGGGTCTTCGTACCCCTGCTGCTGGCAACCTTCCTGGGCCTCCCCGGGGTCTCCGCCCAGGAGGAGGAAGCCGGCGAGCCGAGTCGAACGTTCTCGGACCGGGTCGTGGTCACGGCGGCTCGGATGGAGCAGGACGAAGAGGATGTCGCGGCTTCCGTGACGATCTACGATCAGGACGACATCGATCACAGCGCCGCGCTGACGGTCGATGACTTCCTGCGGCGTTCGCCAGGGTTCAGTCTCTTCCGCAGGGCTTCGAGTGTCGTCGCTCATCCGACCACCCAGGGGGTCTCCCTACGTGGCATCGGCCCGAGTGGGGTCTCCCGGTCGCTGGTCCTGCTCGACGGAGTTCCGATGAATGATCCGTTCGGCGGCTGGATCTACTGGAGCCGGGTGCCGTTGATGAGCCTGGAGAAGGTCGAGATCGTTCGGGGTGGCTCTTCGAGTATCTGGGGCAACTCGGCCCTGGCCGGTGTCGTGCAGCTCTTCACCGCACCCCCCGCCGACGGCGTGCTCGACATAGCCACGCAGGTCGGCACCAGGGCAACGGGACGGCTCGATGTGATGTGGTCGGACCACTGGTCCAACGGGAGCTACCGGATCTGGGGTGAGTACTTCGATACCGATGGCTACTATGTGGTCTCCGAAGACACTCGCGGCGCAATCGACATTCCGGCCTTCTCGGAGAACGCCAGTCTGGGAGGCGAGGCCGACTTCGACCTCACCGACTCGATCCAGTTGGCGGTCGTGGCGACCACCTTCGAGGAAGAGCGCGGCAACGGCACTCCGCTCACCAACAACGCCACCGATTCGACGAACCTGACGCTCCGGGTCAACGCCCTGGGCGGAGGCGGCGGGGAGTGGTTGGCATCGGCGACGGGCTTCGATCAGGGCTTCGAGAGCACGTTCTCCTCCCAGGCTGACGACCGCTCCACCGAGGGGCCGGCCCTGGACCAGTATTCGGTGCCGTCGGATTCGATCGGTCTCGCCGTCCACTGGAATCGGGCTCTCGGCGACCAGGATCAGCACCGACTCGGCGCCGGCATCGACGGTCGGGTCTCGGACGGCGAGACGAACGAACGCTTTCTCTACACGGACGACGTCCCAGCCCTGGTCCGAACGGCAGGAGGCGACGAGTCCAATGCGGGGCTCTACGTTCAGGACACGATCGCCGTGGGCGATCGCGTTCAAGTGCAGGTGGGCGCCCGCGTCGATCGCTGGAAGACCTCCGACGGCTTTCGGGTGGAGCGCTTCATAGCGACTGGGATCGCGCGTCGAGACGAGACCTTCGAGGATCGATCGAAGACCGAGGTGAGTCCACGAGTCGCCGCGGTGTTCTCGGCCAACGACTCGACCCAGGTGCGCGGCTCGATCTATCGTAGCTTCAGGGCGCCTTCGATCAACGAACTGTTCCGACCCTTCCGGGTCGGCAACGTGATCACCGAGGCGAATGCCGATCTGGTTCCGGAGACGCTGGACGGCATCGATCTCGGAGTCGATTTCCGTACCGGTACACTGCGAGCCAGCGCGACGTTCTTCTACAACGAGGTCAACGACGCCATCGCCAACGTCTCGATCGCTCCCGGACCGGGGCTCGTCGCCCCCTGCGGCTTCGTGCCAGGTGGTGGGATCTGCCGACAGCGCCAGAACCTCGACCGCACGCGGATCCAGGGCATCGAGGCCGAGATTCGCCAGATCGTCTCGAGTCACTGGGAGTGGGGCGCCAGCTATCAGCTCTCGGACGGCACCGTGAAGGAAGCGGCCCAGGCGCCCGAGCTCATCGGCAGGCAGCTTCCCCAGGTGCCCGAGAATCAGGTCGTGCTGAACGGTCTCTACCGCAACCCGTCCGCCGTCGACGTGTCGGGTCTCGTTCGCATCGTCGATGAGCAGTTCGAGGACGACCTGAACCTCATTCCGCTGGCCAGCTTCGTAGTCTTCGATCTCGACGTCTCTCGTCAGCTCAACGAGCGTTGGAATGTCTTCGTCGGAGTCGAGAACGTACTCGACGAAGTCATCGAGACCGCACGCGCACCCGGGCGTCTGGGATCGGCGCACCGCGCCTCTTGCACGGCGGCTTCAGACTACGCTGGGGACGGTGACCGCCGGTCCTCGGCGTTCAGCGTGGTGCTCGGCGAAGAACCCGATAGAGGTTCAGTCGACCGGTGCGCCCGTCGGAGAAGAACTCGTCGACCGACCTCCATTTTCGACTGCCGAACCAGATTGCGAGCTTCCAGCGGTGTGACGTGATGACAGTAGCGACAGCTTTCGAGATCCGGCTTTCTCCCCAGCCGAGTACGTGATCGCCAGTCTCGAGGTCGGTGGGGTCGATGTCGAGACCCTTGGCGACGCCTCCATCCCAGGGCAGGATGCGCGACGCGATGGAGGGCTCGTCGGCGAACTGCCAGTGAGTGAGCAACAGGAGCCCCCGGGGTTCGAGGCGCGAAGCGAGCCGCGAGAGGAGGGACAGTCGCTCGTCGTACGAGGGGATGTGATGGAAGAGTCCGAATGCGGCGACGGCCCTGCACGATCCTTCTCGGATCGGCAGGTCGAAGCCCGAGCTGAGGTCGCCGCACAGGGAACTGGCCCGCACCGCCGGTTCGGCCCGCGCCAGGAGGGCGAGGCTGAGGTCCATTCCCAGCCAGTGGAGTCGGCTGGGATGAGAGGCGAGATAGTCTCTGAACCGGCCGTTTCCAGATCCTGCATCGAAGATCCTGGCGGGTCTGTTCTCCGACGCGGCGACGATCGGCTCACAGGCGCGCTTCCAGCCCGGCCAGGGCCCTCGGCGGGTGCGGTCGAAGGCGCCGGCGTGCTGGAGATAGAAACGTTGGTTGATTTCGTTGAGGGTGTTGCGGGTTTCCGGGCGCATGAGGTCTGGTCGTGACGAGTCGAGACAACTTCGAGTTCGAGCCCACCGAGCACCTGGCCGAGCTTAGCGCCATCCTCCAGGCCTGTGAGGAGATCGGCGAGGATCTGGATCAGAAAGCGCTACAGAAGATCCTGCGATCGAACCTCAAGAGGGGCCGCCGTTTCTTCACGAAGAGCGAACTCATTCAAGGGTACCGCTACTTCAGGCGCGAGGCTGGTCACGATCCCGCCGAGGAAGGTCCCCTCGTCGAGCGGCTGCGCATGAAACCCGTCAGGACGTCGAGCGGAGTGGCTCCGATCACGGTCCTGACGAAGCCCTTCCCCTGCCCGGGCAGGTGCATCTTCTGTCCGAGCGACGTTCGCATGCCGAAGAGCTACCTGGCCGATGAGCCGGGCGCCCAGCGCGCCGGCGAGCACGCCTTCGATCCCTACCGACAGGTGGCGTCGCGACTCTGGACCTATCATCAGATCGGACACTCCGTCGACAAGGTCGAACTGATCATTCTCGGAGGGACCTGGTCGTCGTATGACAGCGACTATCGCCGTTGGTTCGTCTTGCGGCTGTTCGAGGCGCTGAACGATTTCAGCCCACGCAAGGTGGTCCGGCCCGAACCGCTGCCCCCGGACGCCCCCGACTGGGCAAGCGCCGAGGAAGAAGTCGTTCCCCTGGAGAACAGCCGAAGCTACAACCAGGTGATCGTCGATGCGGCTCGGCGAATGGAAGACCCTGAGAGGGCGGAGTCGGCCAGCTGGTCGCAGTTCGAGGAAGCGCAGTGGTGGAACGAGACGGCATTTTCGATGTGCGTCGGTCTGGTGGCCGAGACGCGTCCGGATCACGTCGACGCGAGCGAGGTCGAGAGTCTGCGGCGCCTGGGTGTCACCAAGGTCCAGGTCGGAATCCAGAGTCTCGACGACGAAGTGCTGTCGTTGAATCGACGCGGTCACGACGTGGCGCAGGCGCGCAGAGCCGTTCACAGGCTGCGCCAGGCGGGATTCAAGCTCCACCTGCACTGGATGCCGAATCTCCATGGTTCGACTCCGCAGAAGGATATCGTCGACTACTCGAGGCTCTTCGACGATCCGGCCCTGCGGCCGGATGAAGCGAAGATCTACCCGTGCTCGCTGATCGAGAGCGCCGAGCTGATGAACTACTGGCGTGACGGTTCCTGGCGCCCCTACGATGCCGACGAACTGCTCGAGGTGTTGGTCGCGTGCGTCGGGCAGACCCCGTCCTATTGCCGGCTCAGCCGCATCATTCGGGACATCCCCGGTACCGACATCGTTGCCGGCAACAAGGAAACCAATTTTCGCCAGCGCGTCGAGCGCGAACTCGAGCAGCGGGGGATCCGAGCGCGGGAGATCCGCAGTCGGGAGATTCGCCATGCCGCGGTCGACGGAGGCCGTTTGCGGATGGAGCAACTGCGCTATCGCAGCTCGGTTGGTGACGAGTTCTTTCTCCGCTTCGTCGATCCTGACGGGCGTCTGGCCGGATTCTTGAGGCTCACGCTGCCTGACGCGGAAGACGGCGCTGTCGAGGAGCAGGGCTTGCCGGAGATCGTCGGCGAGGCGATCATTCGCGAGGTGCACGTCTACGGTAGGGTCGTCGGGCTGGGGGGACGTCGCGACGGCGGCGCCCAGCACATCGGCCTCGGCCGGCGCCTGATCGACGCGGCCGCCGCCATCGCCCGCCGACGGGGCTTCGCGAGGATCGCCGTGATCTCAGCCGTCGGGACCCGCGAGTACTACCGCTCCCTGGGATTCGAAGACGGACTGCTCTACCAGCATCTCGATCTTTCGGAGACAGTCGATTGAGACGTACGCAGCCTTCGCGCCTCCACAATGACTTCTACCAGCTGACGATGGCGCAGGCGTTGTGGAGAAGCGGGCGTCACGATCTTCGCGCTGTCTTTCACCTGAGCTTTCGACGGTATCCGTTCGGGGGTGGGTTCATCGTCTCGGCTGGGCAACAGGAAGCGGTACGTCGAGCGACCTCCGTTCTCCTGGCGGAGGCCGAGATCTCCTACTTGGCGGGCCTGAGGGACTCGAGAGACGGACGGCTCTTCGAGCCTGCATTCCTGGAGTTCCTCGCCGCTGTCGAGTCCGAGTGCTGCGTCGTCGGCGCTCCCGAGGGCACGATCGTCTTCGCCGGAGAGCCGGTATTGCGTGTAGAGGCTTCGCTGCTCGAGGCTCAGCTCCTCGAGACGCCACTGCTGAACGCCATGGCCTTTCCGTCGTTGATCGCCACCAAGGCCGCCCGGGTGCGACTGGCCGCGGGAGAGGATCCGGTCCTCGAGTTCGGGTTGCGCCGGGCGCCTGGGGGCGACTTCGGTCTCGAGGCGAGCCGCAGTGCCTACCTCGGAGGCGTCGACGCCACCTCGAACCTCGAAGCGGGAAGGGTCTTCGGGATTCCAGTCCAGGGTACCCACGCCCATAGTTGGATTCTCGCCTTCGAGAGCGAGGGTGAGGCGATGTCGCAGTGGCTCGGCCAGGAGAGCGGAGAGCGCGTTCTGCTGCTCGATACCTTCGACACTCTCACTGGACTCGAGGAGGCCCTGGAAGTGGTCGCCGCGGAGGGGCATGAGTTGCATGCGGTCAGGCTCGACTCGGGAGATCTCGATGCCTTGAGCCGAAGAGTTCGCTCGAGACTCGACCGCTCCGGCCTGTCATCTACGAGGATCGTGGCAAGCGGCAATCTCGATGAAGAGAGCATCCTCGAGCTGCGCTCCAGTGGAGCCCCGATCGATACCTGGGGCGTCGGCACCCGACTGGTCACCGGGGGTCCCGAGGGCGCGCTCTCGGCGGTGTACAAGCTCGGAGCCAGTCACGAACGGGGCGCCTGGGTGCGGCGCTCGAAGCCCTCGGATGATCCCTCCAAGGCCACTTTGCCAGGTCGACTGAAGCCGATCCGGATCGAGCATGCGGGTTGCTTTCGGACAGACCTGATCGTAGACGAGCTCGATCTCGGTCCGGGCGAAGAGGTGACTCCCGCTGCGCTCGGGAGAGAGTCCGAGTTGGTCGGTTCGACAACTCGGGATCTGTTCGTCGATCTCGTCGAGAAGGGACGTGCTGTCGGTCCGGAGGAAAGGCCGAGGGACGTCAGGAGTCGGGTTCTGGCGCAGCTCGCAAAGCTGCCGCCGGGTCTTCGAAGGCTCGATCCGGAGTTCCTGTACCCGGTTGCTCTGCATCCGAAACTGGCGGCACGGGTTCCTGGATGGGAGGTCGGCCGCCTTCGGTATGATCGAACCGGATGCTCTTCCTCCTCACTGCCGACTGGCAGCTCGGACTGACCCAACGACATCTGGGTACCCATGCCGCGTTGCTGTCCGAGGCGCGCTTCGAAACCGCTCGTCGAGTGATCGATCTCGCTGTCGAACGGTCGGTCGACGCGGTTCTGGTGGCGGGAGACGTCTTCGAAGACTCGGACGTCGACAGCCGAACCGTCGAGGCCTGTGTCGAGATCCTGGAGAAGGCCGCGCCGATTCCCGTCCTGCTGCTGCCGGGAAACCACGATCCGCAGATCACCGGCGGGGTCTGGGATCGTGACGTCTGGGTACGGGGAGGAGCTCATGTTCGAGTCCTGCTCGAGCCTCGGGAAATCCAGGTGGCCGGGGCGGTGGTCTATCCCTGTCCCCTCTCCCAGAAGAAGAGCCGGCTGGATCCGACGGACTGGATCCCCACGAGGTCGGAGGGCGACCGACACCTTCGAGTCGCGCTGGCTCACGGCAGTCTCGGGATTCTCGAACAGCACGCCAACTTCCCGATCGCCGTCGATCGGGTCGAACGGGCGGGTCTGGACTTCCTGGCCCTTGGAGACTGGCACGGACTGAAGAGTGGAGACCGCTGGGCCTACCCCGGCACGCCCGAGCCGACGAGCTTCTCGGAGAAGGAAGCGGGGCATGTCCTGCTCGTGGAACTCGAGCAGGCCGGTAGCCTGCCGCGGATCGAGGCCGTGAAGGTGTCGGGTCATGATTGGTTCGCGCTGCAGATCGACATCCGCGAGTCGACCGATCTCGAGGAGCTGGAACAACGTGAGGGAGGCGTCGGAGGACATCTCCCGGCTCCTGCTGCGAGTCGGCGGAGAAGTCGGTGGCGAGCCCGGGATCGGCGAACGCCTCGAGGCCTTCCGGCAGCGGCTCGAGGCCAGGGTCTGCTACCTGGACTGGCGTTTCGAGGAAGCGACCACGGGTCCCCTCGACTGGCCCCCGGGCATGATCGATGCGATTGCGGGGGCTCTCGAAACAGCCGAAGCTGGAGGCGCGATGCCGGCGCCCTTCGAAGCCATCGAGGTCGCTGGGCCTGAGGAAGCCCTGCGTGCCCGGGAGCTGCTGGCTCGTCTGGTTCGCGGGGCCGCCTAGGCGATGATCCTCGAGGAGCTCACGCTGCGCGGCTGGAGGCAGTACCGGGAGAGCCGTCATTTCGTATTCGATGCAGGATTGAACCTGATCGAGGGGCCGAACGAGGCCGGCAAATCGACCCTTCTCGAGGCCCTGACCCGGGGCCTCTTCGATCGACACTCCTCTCGTACTCGAGACCTGAAGTCGATTCCCCCCGTCGGAAGCAGTCTGGCGCCGGAGGTCGAGCTGATCCTCGGTGTGTCAGGTCGCCGTTGGAAAGCCCACAAGCGATTCCTGCGTGAGCCCGAGGCTCAGCTCTGGCTGGAACGAGGAGGAGCGTGGCAGCTCGATCATGAGGGCGACAAGGCCGATCAGGAGTTGCGTGACCTCCTGCGAGGCGGTCGATCGAGGGGCGGGTCGAAGCCGGAGCACCGAGGGTTGGCGCAGGCCCTCTGGTATCTGCAGGGAGAAGACGCCCTGCCGAAGGGCAAGGGCTGGGAGGAGGCTGTCGACGAAGGCCTCCGAGGTTCTTCCAGTCAGGTCCTGCGGACCCATCTCGAGGTCGAACTGTTGGCGAGACTGCAGGACCTGGTGGGGACCGTCTTCACGCCGTCAGGGCGGATCTCGTCGACGGGTGAGCTGGGTCGCCTCCAGAAGGAGGTCGAGCAACTCGAGAAGGAGGTCGTTGCGGCTCGCGAGAAACTGCAGCGTCTCTCCGACTACCGCCAGACCCTGTCGGAGCTCGAGTCCGAGAGTCGCGGGTTGCGAGATCGGATCACCTCGGTGAGTGAGCGAATCACGAACCAGGGTCCCGAGGTGCAGGCGGCTCGGGAACTCCTGAAGGATCGGACACGGATCGAGGCAGAACTGACGGCAGCGATGGCAGCAGAACGGGACCACCAGACCCGGTTGGAGCGAGCGCAGGCGAGGGCGCGGACGCTACAGGCCGAACGGGAGACTCTCATTGCCGAAGAGCGCAGCCTGCAGGAGAAGCGCGCCGAGGAGTCTCGACTCGAGGCACGGCTCGAGGACCTCCAGAGGAAGCTCGGGGAGGCTGAGAAGACCGTAGCGACTCGCGAGACGAGGCTCGAGGAAGTTCGTGCCGAGAGCGAGGCACTGCGGCTGAGAGACGAGCTCTCCGAGGTCCGTGGACGACTGCGGACGATGAACGAGGAAGACCATGAGATCCGAGACCTCGAGTCGGCTCTCACGAACGAGGCCCCGGTGTCCCCCGAGTCGCTCGTCATGCTTCAGATGCTCGAGCGTCGGGTCGAGGCTCTCGAGACGGTCAGGGAGGAGCGTGCGCTCGAGGTCCGGGTCGAGCGCCTGAAGCCGGAGGTCGAGATCGCCTTCGAGCCTGCGCCGGAATCGCCTGGCGACGAGCTGAGACTGCTCGAGCCCACCACCCTGACGATCGCCGATGACGCCAGGATCCACATCGCGGCGGGAAGTCGGAGGATCGACGAGGCACTCGAGACGGCGAGGTCGCAGCGCAGGGATGTCCTCTCCGAGCTGGGGGTCGAGGGACTGGACGAGGCTTCGCGGCGGCGGGCTCGACGGGTTGAACTGGAACAGCAGCTCGAGGTACTACGGCGCGGCAGGGACCGTCGGTCGCTCGAGCGATCGAAGCTGGTCGAGCGTGAGACCGGTCTGGAGGAAAGCCTCGGCCGAGCGACCCCGGGAGCTCCTCAAGCTCTGCTGCCGGGTTTCGAAGAGGCTTCCCCCAGTGGCACCCTGGCTTCCGCGCAGCACGAGGTCGAGATGGCGCGGGCGGAACTCGAACAGGGTAGAGCGCTGATCGAGGAAACCCGTCGTCGACGAGAAGCGGTTCGGGAAGAGTCGACCCGGATCCAGCAGCGGGTTTCCGATCACCGTTTCGCGATTGCCAAGTTGGAAGGGGAGCAGAAGAGCGAACTGGGGGGAGGCTGCCTCGACGATCTGGCCGCGGAAGTCGCGATCCGCGCTGCCGCAGTGTCGGGCATCCGCCAGAAGCTGAGTGCCAATCAGGCGACCGACCCTGAGCGCGTGATTGCCGACTTCAGCGCGCTCGAGACGGAGAGGGGAGGCCTCGAGCGTAGCCTGCGAAGCCTCGAAGAGTCGACGACCGATCGCAAGGCTCGCCGCAACGAGTTGCTCGACCTCGGGGTCCGAGGTCGCCTGGGAGAGATCGAAGCGATGCTCGAGGAGCGTCGTCGTCGGCTCGAGGTGATCGGCAGGCGGTCCGAAGCAGCGCGGCTGCTTTCCCAGATGGCCACCGCCTGGGACGAGCGCAGTCAGAACGTGCTCGTGGCACCGGTTTCCGAGCTCGTGGACCGATGGTGGCGCAGAGTCATGGGGCCCGGGAGTGGCAGGGTCGTCCTGGCCGCCGGTCTGATGCCGGTCGGGATCTCAGATCGCGATGACGTCGACCTCCTGGATTTCGGATCGCTGAGCTTCGGCACGGCGGCGCTGGTCGTGGTGCTGCTTCGGCTCGCAATCGGCTTCGCACTCAGTACGGAGGAACGTCATCTCGTCGTGCTCGACGATCGGTTGGTGGACGTCGACAAGGAGAGGATCGAGGGCTTCTGCGAGGTCCTGACGGAGGCTTCCGAGCGCTGTCAGGTGATCCTCACCACCTGTCATGGAGATCTCTACCAGGCTCTCCCCGCGCATCGGATCGTGCTGGCGCGTAACGAGTCCGTGGGCGCCGAAATCGGGTGACATCCATCGAGCGCCAGTTTCTCGGGGAGGGCGGCCTCTTCGTCGAGAGGGTGGTCGAGTGGATCCGTTCGCAGGAGTGGCCTGAGGAGCCCTGGCTGGTGGTCTCGAGTCGACGAGGTGGCCGAGCATTGCGTCGCAGGCTCGGGGGTCTGGCGCATCGAATGTCGACGATCGGCGAACTCGCCGACGAACTGGCGGCGAGCGGCGAGCCGGCCTCGCGCTTCGAACGACAGGTTGCCTGGTGGAACACCCGTCCGGCTCACGACGACTCGACCGATGCCTGGCAACTGGCTCGCGAGGCGATCGCTGCCGAAGACGAGCTGGCGAGCCGCGGGTTGACCTGGGCGAGCGCAGCCGTTCGTCTCGAGGAGATCGCGGAGCCCAGCGCCGGGTTCTTTCGATCCCAGGCTCGTGTCGCCGAGCGTGCTGCACGGCAGTTGCAGGCCTGGGGTGTGGGCAGCCCTCACGAACTACGACTGCGAGCACTCGCAGAGCCCGCGTCGATCTCCTCGATCCCCGTGATCCTGATCGGCGTGCTCGACCTGGCTGCGACGACGGAGCGGCTCCTGGCCCACCGCGGTCACTCGGTGACGGTGTTGATCGCGGCACCAGAAGCGCGAGGGGAGCATTTCGACTCCCTGGGCCGTCCTCTCGGGGTCGTTCCCCTGCCTGTGACGTCGACCCTGGCCCGATCGATTGCCGCGGACGTGTTCCTCGAGGTCGAGACCGTCGCCGAAGAGGTCGCCGAGGTGGTTGCTTCAGGAAGAGGGCCCTTGACCCTGGGAGTGTTGGACGGCCGGCGGGTCACCGGTCTCGAGCGGGAGCTCGGAGTACGAGGCATCGGGTTTCACGTGAGTGCCGGACGAACAGCCGCGCAGACCGAATGCGCCCGACTGATCCGCACCCTGGCGGAAGGGGTGGGTGAGGGCCGATTCAGTTCCCTGATCGAACTGGTTCGCCATCCGGCCTTCGAGATCGCCTTCGATCGTCAGGTCGACGTCGAGGTCGCTCCTTCGACCCCCAACCGTGACCTGCGCCGCGCATTCGAGCGACGAGACTGGCTGAGTCTGCTGGATCACTACGGCGAGTCCTCTCTGGCGAGGCGCTTCGATGGAGTCCTGCCGGGTGATCCGCTCGGGCGCTGGTTGGTAGAGGAACTACGCGAGTTCCTGGCTGGATTCCTCGGTGACCTTGCAGCGGCCAGGACACTGGCCGAGTGGAGCAATCGACTCCTGGGCTTGTTGCGGGGACTGTTCGGATTCGAGGACGAGGACAAAGGCGAGGAAGGAGGGCAAGGAGAGGAACCCGAGGTGCTCTTCGAGCTGATCCGGGAGCAGGCTGGACTGGCGATGGACTCTTCCGAGCGAGTGGAACTGTCGGTGGCCGCTGCGATCTCCCTTGCTCGCGCCGCGCGTGTGAGCCTGGCCGAAGAGACGGCCTCCGGTCCCGTGGAGATCGTCGGGTGGCTCGAGCTGTTGCTCGACGAAAGCACCGACATGTGGGTGGTGGGGGCGAACGAAGGCATCCTTCCAGAGCCCCTGTCGAGCGCCGGCGGACTGACGCCGCCGGTGCGGCGAGCCCTGGGCCTGGAGGAGGAGGAGACCCGGCTGGCGAGAGATTCCGCGCTTCTGGCGGCCCTCGTCGAGGGGCGGAGACTGAGAGTCTTCGGGGCGCGGCTGAACCAGGATTCCGAGGCCCTGGCGCCGAGCCGGCTTCTGGTCCAGGGAACGGCGGAGGAGCGCGCTCGCGTTCTGAGGGAGTTCTATGACCCGACGTCCGACGCCACCGCCGGCGTTCGTTCGCGCTCGGATCGCCGGCCGGAACTGGGGGCTCCCGAGGTCGAAGACGTTCCGACCTCACTCGCCGTGACAGCGTTCGCAGCGTATCTTCGATGTCCCTATCGTTTTTTCCTCAGGCATGTGGCTGGAGCCTCGGAGCTGCGAGATCGGTCACCTGAGCTCAGTCCCCGTGAGTTCGGGAATCTGGCTCACGAAGCGGTTCGGCGAGCCAGCGTCCAGGACGCCATTCATTCCACATCGCAAGAGGAGTTGACGGCCCTGCTGCTCGATGAACTGTCTTCGGAGGCAGGGGTTCGACTGGGCGACAGGCCGCCGATCACCGCGAAGTTGCAGCTGGGCCAGCTCGCAAAGCGCCTGGAAGCGTTCGCAGGTTGGCAGGCCAGACAGAATCGGCTCGGTTGGAGAGTCGACCAGCGGTTTGTCGAACGGCGGATGAATGAGGTCCTCGTCGTCGACGGAGTCGACTTCGGCGTCCGCGGCCGCCTCGATCGGGTCGATGTCCACGATCGCCTGGGATGGCGCGTACTCGACTACAAGACCGGCGAAAGAGGGCTTGGTCCCGACCGGGTCCACTTCACCGGCGGCCGCCCTGGAAGCGGCTGGAAGGACCTCCAGCTACCTCTCTACGCCTGGGGAGCCCGCAAGATCGGGCTCCAGGGCGATCTCCAGGTCGGCTTCGTCCTCCTCGGCAGGGAGTTGTCGCAGTCGCATCTACAGTTGGCTGAGTGGGATCAGGCGACCTTCGATGAGGGGCTCGAAGTCGCTCGCCAGGTGGTCAGGAAGATCCGGCAAAAGGTCTTCTGGCCGCCCTCGGAACCACCCTCGTACCGGGACGAGATGGCACGAATCCTGGTGGGCACGGAGAATCTTCCAGGATGACCGCGAGTCCCCATCGCGTCGTTCGGGCTTCGGCGGGTTCGGGCAAGACGCACCGACTCTCGATGCGCTATCTCGAGCTGCTGCTGCAGGGAGCCTCGCCGCGGACCGTTCTCGCCACGACCTTCACCCGCAAGGCGGCCGGAGAGATCCTCGAACGCATCCTGTCTCGCCTCTCGGGTGCCGTCCTGGATCCGTCGGAGCGGGCGGCCCTGGGGCGCGACCTCGGTGTGGATCTCGATGCCCAGACCGCCGACCGCTTACTGGTCGAGCTCACCGATTCGCTACATCGTCTGGCGATCTCGACTCTCGACGCCTTCTTCTACCGCATTGCCCGCAGTCTGCGTGCGGAGATCGGAATGGAGCGCGGCTTCCGGGTTTCTCCCGGCGATGACGAACTCGAGAGGTGGCGCCGACGTGAGGCGCTGGATCTCTCCCTCGAGAGCCTCGCTGACGAGGCGTGGAGCGATCTGGAGAAGGTGATCGACGATCTGCAGCAGGGTTCGGCGGGCAGATCGGTGACCTTCAGTCTCGATATGCAACTGAGCGACCTGCTCGAGCTCTACGCTCAGGCGCCGTCGGAAGACCTCTGGCGACGCCTCGAAGTCCCCGAGAGTCCGAGTGAGGAGGAGATCTCATCGGCGCTCGAGAACCTCGGCGAGTTCGCCGCGACCTGCAAGGGTGCGCGGCTTCTCAAGGGTCTGACCGGAAGCCTCGAGGATGCAGCCGCAGGCGATTGGAAACGAGTGCTCGAGGTCGGTATCACGGCGAAATTCGCTGACAATCCCACCCAGCCTTCGTTCGGCGGCCAGGCGGTGCCGTCGCAGTGGTGGAGCGATCTCGAGGTGCTCGTCGTCGCTGCGCGGAGCGCCGTCGTCGCTGCGGTCGCCGACCAGACCCTGGCGACCTGGCGAATGGTTTCCACCTTCGATCACTGCTATCGATCGCTGCGCAAGCGTGCGGGAGTCCTCCTGTTCAGCGATCTGTCGCGGGAGATCCTGGAGGTCGGGCTGCTGCGGCCCGAGAGCCTCCCGGATCTCTACTACCGCCTGGACGGATGGGTCGAACATCTCCTCCTCGATGAGTTCCAGGACACCAGCCGGGCTCAGTGGGAGGTGCTGAAGCCGATCGCCGAGGAGATCCGCTCCCATGGAGACGGCAGTCGGACGTTCTTCTGTGTCGGAGACCCGAAACAGGCGATCTACGGTTGGCGAGGCGGATGCTCGGACCTCTTCGATCAACTGATGGATGACCTGCAACTCGACGAGGACTCCGAGGAGTCGATGAGCGGCAGCTACCGTTCCTCCGTCGAGGTGCTGGATTTCGTCAATCGATTCTTCGCTCGACTGTCGGAGGCGGTGAGTCCGGGGGAGTACGGTCCAGCGACACAGCGATGGATGCGGGGATTCGAACGCCACCATGCGCTGCGTCCCGAACCCGGATATGTCGAGGTCGTCACCCTGCCCGCCGTCGACGCAGAGGAAACCGTGGCGAGTCGGGTCGGAGAGTGGGTCGAACGCCTTCCTGGCGCGTCGTTGGCCGTGCTTGCGCGTACCAACCGCCAGGTGGTCGAACTCCTGGAGGCGCTCCACCTTGCCGGCGTGGCCGCCAGCGCCGAGGCCGGGGTGTTGCTGGCGGACGATCCCTCGGTGGCCCTGGTGCAGTCGCTCTTGCTGTTCGGCGATCACCCCGGCGATTCCGTCTCGCGCTACCACCTGGAGCACTCGCCGCTGGCGCCCCGGCTGATGGACTCCGAGGAGGATGGGGAGGCATCGTGGCCCGAGATCGCGCGGCGGCAGCGCCGACGGTGGGTCGCCCTGGGACCGACTCGCTGGATGCAGGAGGCGACCGGTCGGATCCTCGATGATGTAGCGGGGACGTCGAAGGCGATGATGTCGCAGGCGTTGCGGGTGGCTGCCGACTTCGAGGCCGGTGATGGGCGAAGGATGGCCGATCTCGCCGAGGCCCTGGCCTCGGCTCGAGTGCAGGACGCCGCGGGACAGGGCGTCAGGGTCATGACCATTCACAAGGCCAAGGGTCTCGAGTTCGATGTCGTGGTGCTGCCCCTGCTCGATCGTGGGCGAGGGCGAGGCCGCCAGGACGGGATCCTGCTGCAGCGGGATTCGCCCCTGAGCCCGGTGCAGGGTGTGTTCCGAAACCCCTCGAAGTCGGCCAGAGCGGCCTCGCCGCAGCTTTCCGAGGCCTACCGACAGGAGAAGGAGCGACGCTTCAGGGACGATCTGAGTACGTTCTATGTCGCCCTCACGCGCGCGCGACGGGGTCTGCTGGTGTGGCCGCTGCCCAGTGAGGGTCACGTTCCGAGGGGTACGCCGAACTTCTCGGAGCTGCTCTACCTGGGCCTCGACAGGCAGGCCGTCGAGGCGGCCTCGGCGGGACATGAAGTCGTCTACCTCGACGGTGACCTCAGTCGTTGGGGGAGCGCGAGGAACCTCGACCGCGGTGCGGCGAGGTCGGAGAAGACCCAGCAGCGGCAGCCCGAACAGCGAACGCTGCCGTTCTTCGATCCCCCCGACGCCTAGTTGGTCCGACCCACGGGGCCTAGCGATGAGTCATCGAGTAGAGCACGATGTTGATGCCCAGCGGGTACGACTTCGTGACCGAGAATCGAGCGAAGAACTCCTCGTCCTCGCCCTCGCGCTCCCAACCGTCGGCAATGTCGGTGTTGTGGGTCATGACCACCATCAGCCGGCCGTGCTCGTCGGCGATGGCGCGGAAGTGGGGCTCCTCGGATTCCGCGCCCCGTTCTGAGGTGCTGAAGCCACCGGTCCAGGACCAGTGCTGGATGGAAGGTACCTGGGGTACTTCCGGGATGCTGTAGAGGGCGTTGAGGATCTGGTGACCGCTTGGGATGTCGGTGATCGGGTATCCGGGCAACACCATGTCCATCTGACGAGCCCAGTGGTCCCAGGCCTCGTTGCCCCAGAAGTCGTCGACATAGAGAAATCCGCCGCGCAGCAGGTATTCGCGCAGGCGTTCGCGTTCCTCGGGGGAGAAGCCCACGGTTCCGACGTCCGACATGAAGACGAACGGGCAGTCGTAGAGTTCCTCATCCGTCAGGCGGATGACGACGTGGATCGGCACCTCTTCGTGGCGTTCGTTGATCCGGACCCGCGTCAACTGGCCGAGCCGGATCATGAAGTTGACGTCGGAAGAAGGGTAGTCGGTGTTCCAGCCGTGCCCGAGTTCCTCGCGACGCACCATGTCGTACTGGATCCGGCAGAAGGTGAAACGGTCGCCGTCGAGGTCGCCGCTCTCGGGGAAGCGGGGCGGATAGCGATACCCCCACTGCGCCATCAACGCTCCCGCTGAGAGCGCGAGAATCAGGAAGGCGGACAGCGTCGGGGCTCGCTTCGGGTACATCGTGCCGCTCGATGCTACTCGCGGCGCCCTCCCATCGACAAGCCTGGGACTGAGGAGTCCTCGAGGACTCAGGAGTCCTCGAGCAGATCCGCCGAGCGCAGCGCCAGTTTGTCGGCGGCGGCGCTCGACAACTCGTAGACCCAGCTCGAGTGGAAGTCGTTGAACTCGACGATCTCATCAGCGCGGGTGAGCTGGTCAGCCTTGCCCTTGAGTTCTTCCTCGGGGGTCTCGAGAGTGATCTCGACCTGACCGATCTGATGGAAGCCCTCGATCTGCAGGTAGGTCCTTCCTTCTGCGGTTGCCGTCTTGAGGATGTAGCCGGTCTGGTCGTCGAGCTCGACCGTCAACGTGGGTTCGAAGATCAGGTCGAAGACTTCGGGATCGTCGGCCAGCAGGACCTTCTCGAATGTGAAGTTCGACAGGATCGAGGAGACCCGGTTGACGGCGGACTTCTTGGTCTTGCGGCCTGCCGGCGGCCCGACGACCACCAGTTCGTCGTCGGAGTCGGGTGCCAGGAGATAGTCGGGACCGTCGATCTGGCGAATCCGACCCGAGGAGATGTCGAGAATCTGGTCGTCGAGAAAGCTGCCGGGGTCGGCGTTCAGGGGGGCGGCTTCGGTGGTCATGTGGATCACGGGATCGTCCTGGTCGAGCCTCAGCACATAGCGGCCGTTGGCCTCCTCGGCCTCGCGGCCGAAGCGCAGACGGACCATCTCCTCATCAGCCGAATTGATCAGCACCACTTCGGCGGTGTCGGCGGTCTTCGGCTCGATTCCGAGATCCGCCTGGAGTTCTGGGCCGACCCCGACCTCCTTCTCGAGGGTGATCTCGAGCAGGTCCCGGATGAAACGGTTGATGGATTCGTTGGCCGCCGGATAGTCGTAGTGCTCTCGAACCACGAAGCCGTCTCCTTGTCGCATCAGCGTTGCGGTCACTTCGCCCTCCGAGATCTGGATCTGTTTGATCTCGTCGGGGTTCAGGTTCTGGAGCAGCTTCTGGCCGCGGGTGAACCGATCGCCGCGGGAAAGGCTGTCGTTCCAGGTCCAGACGCTGAGAGCGCCGAGGATGAGAGCGGCGATGGCGAGCTTGGTGTTGTTGTTCATGGTGGGTTTCTCCGTCAGGCCTGGTGCATTCCGCGACGCCGGAAGTAGAGAACGAGGCCGATCGCGAGAAGCAGCGACGGCATCCAGCCCAGAACGGCGAAGCGAACGCGGCTCTCCTCACGTTCGAGCGCCTCGCGACGGACCCTTCGGATCTCGCGCAGTTCGAGGTTGGCTTCCTGGATCCGGATGTTGAGCTCGTCGACCTCCTCCTGGAGCTTGCGCTGGAAGAGCGCGGCGTTGCGCTGGGTGATCTCGGACTGCTTGCTCTGCAGTTCGTCCTCGAAGGCCTCGATCTCGGTCCGGATCTCTCGTTCGCGCTCGAGCGATTCGAGTTCGGCGTCGGCTTCGATGTCGTCGAACAGGGTGAAGGGGCGATCGAGACCGCTGCGCGAACGGATGCTCATCAGCTCGTCGGCGCCGAGGAGGTGGTCGACGGCGTTGAGCAGCAGTTTGTGATTGTCGTTCGCTGCCATGGTCAGCCCGAGGACGTTGCGCTGAAAGGCGAGCTGATCGGAGATGAAGTCGATGTCGGCGAAAACCATCACCGTCGCTTCGCCTCGCTGCTCTTCGGGAACCGGCTCACGGCGGATCATCTCGGTGCCCTCGGGGACCGGCAGGTCGACTCCCTCGGGAAGTCCCGGAGGGCGCTCCGGTTCGGACGAGGGGAACTCGACGCCGTCGGGGAAGGCCGAGTCGAGTCGGCCGCGCACCTGATAGGCGAGGGCTACCTGAGAGTCTCCAGGACCGAAGGCATCGCGCAGCTTGGTGGCGTTGTTGAGGTCCGGGTAGGAGAGTCCGTCGGGTGTCCCGAAGCCGGGGCGAATGACCAGCGTGTTGCCACTCGCGCTGGTGGTGATCAGCGGCGTCAGCTCGGCGGTCGCTCCCTCCAGCGGCTCGAGGCTGCCGGAAAGGAAGAAGCGAAGCGTCGCGAGGCCGTCGAGAATCGGATGCGACGCCAACTCGCCGCCCTGATGACTCTCGTCGTACTGGAGATCGATGACGACCGATTCGGCCGCGCCGCCCCGTACCGTGGGTCGTCGCACCGCGAGTTCCAGGTCGGCCGCGAAGGTCTCAGCGGGATTCTCGAGTCCCCACGCGTTGAGGAGGGGGTCGAGGCTCGACGAAGGCTGGTACTGCATCGCCAGCCAGGGTTGCTGGGGATTCTGGGGAGCCTGGTCGTTCAGCGCGTAGGGGTCGACGAAGACGAGCGCGTTTCCACCGCGCGTGACCCACTCGTCGATCAGCCAGAGCTGACGGTCGGTGAGGTCCTTCGGGTGCATGACGACGATCAGGTCGAACTCTTCCGGCGAGATCGTCTCGGCTTCGGGATCGATCGGCGCAATGTCGTAGGTCTCATCGAGAAGCTGGATCGAGATCCACTTCTCCGAGGGAGCCCGCCCCTGGGCTGCCAGCATCTGGGCCAGGTAGGGGTTGTCGGCCGTGCCGAAGACCTCGAGGCTGGCGACGATTCCGATGCGCTGGGTCGAAGGCCAGAGCAGGGAGTGGAGCCGCTTGGAGATCTCGTACTCGATCGAGTCCTGCTCGTTCGGCCAGAGAAAGGGAATGGCGTCGCGGCTGCCGGTCTGGGTCTCGAGAGTCAGGCCGAAGAAGAACTCGTCTCCGTGCTGATTGATCGGGCGACCCTCCAGGCCGTCGCGGCCCGCATCGAGAGCGTCGTCGCTGTCCGTCAGTGGATCGATGAACTCGATCTCGATCTTGCCCCCCGATGCACGCTCGTACTCCCGTAGGAGGTTGCGGAGGTAGCGGTCGTAGGTGATGAAGTCCTTGATGAATCGAGGCAGGGTCTGGCCGTTGGTTTCCGAGAAGTACAGGCGCATCTCGACGGGCTGGACTCCTTCCTCGCGCATGCGGTCGAGAATCTCCAGGGTGCCGTCGGAAAGGGAGTAGAGCCCTTCGGCGGTGACATCGGCCCGATAGCCCTCCAACCAACGGTTGGCGAGGTGGAGGGAGAAGGCGGCGATCGCGCCGAGGAGAAGGAGTGTGATGAAGCGGTTTCGTGTCATTGCAGCCTCCCCTCAGTTGGCCTTCGTGTCGCGCAGCACCAGCATGCCGGCCGCCAGCCAGACGAGGATGAATACAGCGAAGAAGACGAGGCTTCGTGCCTCGATCAGACCCCGGGTCAGGGTCTCGTAGTGGTCGATCAGGCTGAGGCTCTGAAGGAGTTGGGCCAGGTACGACCCTGCGAGTTGATGGGCGCGGTCGATGGTCTCCGGCAAACCGAGGAGCAGGAACGCGACCGAAGCCGCGACGCCGAGGATGAATGCGACGACCTGATTCTTCGAGAGCGCGGAGAACAGCATTCCGATGGCAAGCAGTGCGCCGGCGGCCAGGATGCCGGCGAAATAGCCGGCTGCGATCACTCCCCAGTCCGGGTCACCGAGCCTGGCGACCTGGAAGGCGATGGGCCAGGTGAGGAGCAGGGATCCGCCGAGAAAGGCCCAGCCCGCGAGGAACTTGCCCAGGTAGGCGCCCGGCAGGGTGATCGGCAGGGTGAGGAGGAACTCGATGGTGCCCGACTTCCGCTCCTCGGCCCAGAGCCGCATGGCTACGGCCGGCACGAGCACCACCAGGATCCAGGGAACGTAGCCGAAGAACGGGTCGAGATTCGCCTGGCGGATCTCGAGGAGCCTGCCGAAGTCCCGTGAGACGGTCAGGTAACCGCTCGCCAGCAGGAAGATCACCATGAAGACCCATCCCAGCGGGGTGGAGATGTAGCTGTGCAGTTCGCGGCGGAAGATGGCGCCGGCACCGGTGAAGCGGCTCATGCTGCGACCCCCTGAGTGAGCTCACGGAAGCTGTCCTCCAGGCGCCCTTCTCTCGTGTGCATCGACAGGACTTCGATGCCGGCCAGCAGGCGAGGCAGGTCGGCCAGGTGGTTCTCGCCGCCGTGCGGGACGATGTCGATGATGCTGCTGGAGTGGCGCTGCAGTTCGCGGCACCAGGGCAGGCCGCTCACACGTTCGGCAACACGATCGATCTGTCCCTCGGCAACGGTCATTCTGATGGTGTTGTGAGTGGGTGATGCTTCCATCAGCTGTCGCGGCGTGGAGTCGGCCCGGATGGTTCCCTGGGAGATGATCACGGCGCGATTGCAGATCTTCTCGGCCTCGTCGAGGATGTGGGTGGAGAGGATGATGCATCGACCCTCGGCCAGTTGTCCGAGCAGGCTCTGCACGAGGGCCTTCTGGTTCGGGTCGAGACCGTCGGTAGGCTCATCGAGGATGAGGATCTCGGGATCGTGGAGCAGTGCCTGCGCCAGGCCGACGCGACGCTTGAAGCCTTTGGAGAGGGTCTCGATGGTCTGGAATCGAACGTCGTGGAGTTCGGTCAGCTCGAGGGCTCGGGGCAGGCACGATTCGGCGTCGACCTTGCGAGCTGCGGCAACGAAACGCAGGAAGCCGTCGACCGTCATCTCGCCGTAGGCCGGGGCGTTCTCCGGAAGGTAGCCGATCCGGCGCCGCGATCCGAGAGGTTCTGCCGCGATGTCGTGTCCGGCGACCTCGACCCTGCCGGCATCGGCCTCCAGGAAGCCCGTGATGATCTTCATGGCGGTCGTCTTGCCGGCCCCGTTCGGTCCGAGAAAGCCCAGCACGTCGCCGCGCCGTGCCTCGAAGGAGATGTCGTCGAGCGCCAGGATGTCTCCGTACTGTTTGCGGAGGTCCTGAACGCTGATCAGCACTTCGTTGTCGGTCTCATTCATCGTGTCTCTTCCTTCGGCCGCCATGATGCAGAATCGGCCCCGGTGAAGCGTCAAAATGACGCCCTCTCGGTTGGGATGTCGGTCTCGAGGATTCTCAGGATGGCGAACGTGAGCGGACTCGCGGTCCCTCGGCCGTCCGAGATGTTCCTAGCATAGCAATCCCAGTGCCAGGCAAGGATCTTCTCCGCTGACGGATTCTAGCTCTTTCGCGACGTCCTACGGCTACAATCGCGCACTCCCCCGGCCATGACCAGTATTCGAAACCAGATCGACGACTTCGAAGTGGACGAGATCCTCGAAGCGCCCGCCGATGGGGGTGGGGACTATCTCTGGTTGCGGGTGGAGAAGCGCGATCTGGGTACTCCCGAGGCAGCACGAGCCCTCGCCCGGTGGTGTCGGGTGCCGGAGGATCGGGTGACCTTCGCCGGCCGCAAGGACCGTCGAGCCGTGACCCGGCAATGGTTCTCGATTCACCGCGGCGTGTTCCCGCATGGAGAGCCCCCCGACGGCATGGTCGTGCTCGATCGACGACAGTCGAATCAGAGACTTCGGCTTGGGGAGCTGGTGTGCAACCGTTTCCGGGTCGTCGTGCGGGACGTCGACGCCCAGGCGGTCGAGCACGTCCTCCGTACAGCACCGAAGATTCGCGCAAGGGGATTCCCGAACGCCTTCGGTCCGCAGCGATTCGGCCCGGAGCAGGTGAACGTCGCGCGCGCCCGTCGGCTCCTGGCGGGGGAGCTGACGGTCGGCCGCAGGGATCGTCGCTTTCTCGTTTCGGCGATTCAGTCGGCGGTCTTCAATCGCGTCCTCGAACTGCGGCCGGTCGGCGTCGACGAGGTCGTCGTCGGAGACCTCGCCATCTCGCATCGCACCGGTCTGGTGCGCAGCGTCGTCGATCCAGCCGAGATCGAACCGCGGGTGTCGGCAGGCAAGCTGTCGCCCTCCGGGCCGCTGCCGGGCCCCAAGACGGCGCTGGCCTCCGGCGAGCCCGGCAGGATCGAACTGGAGGTCTGCCGGGCCGAGGGCCTGGTGGGGCAGGAGTTCAAGCGCCGACTGGAGGACATCGGCATGGCTGGAGAGCGACGTTCCCTGCGCGCCTTCTGTCGAGATCTGGAGGTCGAGACACCCGAGGTCGGCACGCTCGTCCTGGACTTCAGCCTCGCGCCGGGGAGCTATGCCACTTCGCTGATCGGCGCCCTGTTGGGCAGGTCTCCCGCCGACTTCGCCTAGTCCGATTCGGCTCGACGATCAGGAAACGCTGCGGATCCTCGCCCTGAGGCCCTGGAGGTCACGTTTGTAGGGCTTCTTGCCCATGGGCCCCGCGATCTCCAGGCTGGTGAGAGCCTTCTGGTAGTAGTCGAGCGCGGTTTCCCTTGCGCATACAGCCCGTGCGCGATCGCCGGCCGATCGCAGGTAGCCCCAGGCCTGCTCGTGGTTCTCGGCGAGGTGGTGGTGGTAGCCGAGAACCTCGCAGTAGTCGGGAAGGTGGGATGCGTGCACGGTTTCGATGGCTCGGGCCAGGTCGCCGTGGAGAACCTTCCGGCGGTCCGGCCCGATGGCGAACGCGAGGAGGGTTCGGGTGAGCTTCGAAGCGAACTCGAACTCCCCCTGATGGGCCCCCTGCGACCAGAGGACGGCGTCTCGCTGCGGATCGCGCTTCTGCCAGTCGGGGCGGAACCGCCGCACGATCCAGCGCTCGATGAGGGTCTGCATGGCGATTCGACGACTTCGAGTTGCTCGTTGCCGGCGATCGACAGGACACGGGTCTCGAACACCTCCCCGGCCAGGGCTGCCAGGGTCGCCAGCCTTCGGGTCGAAGATGGAAGCCGTTGCAAGCGGAGCTGGATCAGGGCGCCTACGTCTCCCGATTCGATCGTGCTCGGGGCCAGTTGCGCAGAGAGGCGCCACTGACCGCGGTCCTCTGTCGAGAAGCCCCTCGTCCCAGAGGTAGTTGATCCATTCGGCGATCTCGAGCGGAAGTCCCGAACTCGAGACCTTCAGGAACTCGCGACAGCACTTCGGTGTCTTCACCGCTACCAGGGCGGTGCCGATTTCATCGAAGAGCCGGTCGTCCAGGGGCTGCAGGTCGACTACCGCCGGAGCCCCCTGCTCGCCAGGACTGCCTGCCGGTTCTGCCAACGGATGCTCGCTCTCGAGGCCGGTGTCGGTGAATGCGGCGACAATCCAGACGGGCAGCTCCTCCGATCGCAGACGGCGATGAAGGTCGAGCAGGATCCGGAGAGCCGCCGGATCTGCAGCCTCGAGTGCGTCGAGGAAGATGATCAGCTTCCCGGTCCTGCCGCGGTAGACCCCGGCCTCCTGTGCCATCCTGATGAAGAGCGCAGCGAGGACCCGGGCGGCGGTCGTTTCCGGCAGGGGGGTGGGGGGCGAGTCCTGCCGCCACGGAATGACGCCCGGCGCAATGAATCCAAGGGTCGGAAGGAGATCGCTGCACCGTCGCCTGAACTCGGAGTCCGGCTCTTCGTATTCGAAGGCGCTTTCTACCAGTTGTGTGAAGGGGCTCAGGAGAATGGGGATCTCCTCGGAGCAACGACTCTTGAGGACGACGGTGTGATCGGAAGCCGGAATCGATCCCAGGAAGGACTTGATCAGGCGGGACTTGCCGACCCCCGGTTCGCCCTTGATCAGGGTGAGGCAGCTCTCTCCCGCGAAGGCGCTGTCCATGCTCTCTTCGAGTTGCGATAGCGCCTGGGATCGACCGACGAGGGGAATGACCGGCCCGATGCCTCCGCCGGCGGGGCTGCTCGTTTCCGGGGGGGCTTCGTCCCCGCGCAGAATCCTGTCTCTCAGAGCCAGCGGTTTCGGGGAGGGGGCCACTCCCAGTTCCTGTCGGAGGACCGTCTCGAGTTCTTCGTACTGGCGCAATGCGCTGCTTCGACGCCCACTCAGCCAGTAGAGCTCCATGAGGTTTCTCCGGGCCTCCTCGGAAAGAGGGTCGAGGGCGACCAGGCGTTGGGCGTAGGGCAGGCCGAGTCGGTAGGCGCCGCGCTCGAAGTAGCTCCGTGTCAGCTCGCCGAGAGCCGACATGACGAGTTCCCGAAGACGTTCCTGCTGCGACAAGAGCCAGAATTCGAACTCCTCTGCCTCTTCGAGTTGGAGGCCCGTCAGGAACTCGCCGCGATAGAGGGATACGGCTTCCATCAGGCGCTGAGGATCCGCTACGTCTCGACGCTCGCTCTCGTCGAGGGCGGCTTCAAAGGCCTCGACATCGATCCAAAGGTCCAGTTCCGGACTCAGTCGGACCTCGTGGCGATCGGAGATGAGAACCTCGCAGCCCTCGAGGTCCGGATCAGTGCCGTTGAAGGCGAGCCGAAGGTTGTAGAGAGCCTGTCGCAGATTACGCCGGGCGGAGTCGTTCGGCGACTCCGGCCAAAGCAGTCCGGCGATCATGTCGCGGGAGAGGGCCTGTCGATGATGGAGCGCGAGGTAGACGAGGAGGGCCTTCGTCTTCTGGGACTCGAACCGATCGAGCCGCCTGGATGCGAGACGGAACTCGACGTCTCCCAGGCAGCGCAGCTCAACCCGGTCCATCACGATTCCCGTCGGATGGCCCGAACACCAAGGACGAGATGGCTCGCCTGAGATGCCGGAAGACACCGATCCCGAGCGAGAGGCTTCGGGTTGGATAGAGAATTCGCAAAGTCTCTCCTGACGCGGCCCTGACGGTGACTACGTTGAATTGTAACCGGTTGATCAGGAAGTCGGCCGCAGGCACGGGGAGTCGGGGAGACTCGAGGGGGGGTTCGATGAAGAAAGGCAGAGAGAGGCGCGGAGCAGCGACGCAATCACGAGCCTTCGGACTCCGGCACTCCAAGGCCTCGTACTCGTCCCCTCGGCTCAAGCGCTTCGGAGATCTGCTGGGGAAGACCAAGGGTCCCGGCGGGTCTCCGATCGAAGATCCGTTCGCTGGTTCGATGGAACTCCCTGGATAGGGCTACCGCAGCGGCATCTGACTGCTAGATCCGTGCCGACGACCTCTAGGCTGTATCTCCGATGGAACACGGCACTGCCTGGGTTGAGTGGGACGGTTTCCGCGTACTCGGCTCGACCGATACCGAGGTGCAGGGGCCTGTCTCGTCCCTCCTGCAGGTCGGAGTGCTGGCGAATCGTCGAGAGCTGGCCGATTCCCTGGAGCTTGGTCGGGAGGCTTCTCCAGGCCAGGTCCTTGCCTCGCTACTGGCCAGATACGGACCTGAGGGAGCTCGACAACTTCGCGGGAGCTTCTCGTTCGTCGCCTGGGATCGTATTCGTAGTCGCTTGCTCCTGGGACGGGATGCCGTAGGGTTTCACCCTCTCTATTGGCGTCGCTCAGGGTGTGGCAACGTACGAGCTTCCTTCGACGTCGGATCGTTACTCGATGCCGACCGAGTCCCCTCCACCGAGGTTCTAGCAGGGTTCCTGGCCGACTCGAGGCTGAGAGGCTCCGGCAGCTTCTGGACTGGTGTCGAGTGCGTCGAACCCGCAACGGTCGCATGCTTTGGTGATGACGACCGCATCGAAGAGTTCACGACCTGGGAGCCGGCACTGCAGGGAAGTCCTCGCTCTGCCGGCAGCGATCAGGTCGCAAAGGAGTTCGGGTGTCTGTTGAGAGAACTGGTCGGGCAGTTCGGAGGCGACGAGTGTCAGAACGTTCTGACCCTGAGCAGCGGTCTCGATTCGACGTCGATTGCCGTGGCGGTCGCCGGCGATGTGGCGTTGAAGCGTGCCACGACCGCGCTGCGGTGGGTCAGGCCGGGGGCCGGCGAAGCGGACGAAGGTCCTCTTTCGGGAAGGGTCTGCCGCAGGTTGGACTTGAGGAACGAGGAGTTGGATATCCGGTCCTTGGCACCCCTGAGTTCGGGGATTCCCAGGGGTGCCATCGAGCAACCGGAGGCCTTCGCCTTCGCCGAAGCCTGGAAGGCGACCGTCGACTTCGCCCGCCGGGCTGGAGCCGGCACCCTGCTGACCGCTGGAAGCGCCGATCCACTCTTCGGTTGCTGGGCTTCTCCAGCCCTGGACCTCTTGCTGCTGGGCCGACTCCCCGACGCGGCCAGGGAGTTCCGACACATTCTGGGTCACACTGACCGTTGGTCTTTACTCCGCAAGAGAATTCTGGGGCCGGCATGGGGAAGCTGGTTTGGGGAGCTGCGGCCTCATCGGCAACCCCCGTGGTTACGGCCGGCAGTGGATCCCGTCCGACCTCGCCGTTTCTCGTTCCTGCCTGCTACTGATCATCATCGGCGACGGATCGACAACTTCAGAATGTCGCTCTTTGCCCCATCCCTGACTCGGCTCGGACGAGGTGATTTGCTGGTCTACGATCCATTTCTGGATCGGAGAATGATCGACTTCGCGCTCCGCCTTCCCCCGCAGGCTGTATCCGCGCAGGGTTGAGCAAGCCCCTACTGCGGAAGTACCTGGCCGGCAGAGTGCCGGACGAAATCGTTTTACGACGCGGAAAGGTGGTTCCGGCGACACTGGCTCTCCAGGGCTTGCGCGAGGCTGCGGAAGAGGTTCGCTCCCTCCTTCGACAGTCGAGGGCGGCCGACCTGGGCCTGGTGGAACCCAGCCTGGCCCTGGAGGCATTCGAGACCTGTCTCGTCGAGAAGACGTTCCCGCCTACGCTGTGGAACCTGATCGCCACGGAAGGGTGGTTGAGAGCATGGTCGGCCTAGCCGAGACCTCAAACCTCGAGTCGAGTCTTCGAGGCACCGCCTACGGACTCACGATCGGGTCCAACCTGCAGTTCTCTCGACCCCTGTGGCCTGCTGCCCCGATCCTGGCTCCTCCCGATGTTCAGTTGTGGGTTTCTAGAGGGTCTTGGAGTCCGGACAGTGGATCGAAGGCTCAGGTCCTCTCGGCTTCTGATTTCCAGTTGGAAAAGACACTCACCTTCGAGTTGCGGCTACCGGAAGGATTGAAGGTCAGCGTCGCGGGTTGTTCCGTGGAACTTGAACTCGCTCGCAGCACTCCTACCGAGTTCGCCGAGCAGGTATTTTTCAACGGGGTCCTGGCGATTCAGCTGGAACAGCGCGGCCTGCTGGCTCTTCACGGCTCGGCGGTTTCAGTCGAAGGACGGGCGATGGGCTTTCTCGGTCTGTCGGGCGCGGGCAAGAGCACTCTCGCGGCGGCCTTTCTTCGAGACGGTCACGAATGGCTTGGCGACGATCTCATGGCCTGTGGGCTGGACCCTCATCCACGGCTTCGGTCTTCCTTCCCGGCGCTCCGACTCAGCACGACCTCCATTCGAGGACTCTGGAACCGAGAGCCCGAGCGGAGCTGGTCGACCGTGGTGGGCGGCGAGAAGTGGCTCGTCCCACTGCAAGACGTTTCGGGAACCGTTGAACCGCCGAGAGGGGATTCTCCACTAGGGGCCCTCCTGGTCCTGGATCCATCGGCGCCGTCTGGTGTCAGGGAGCTTGAAGGTGCCGAAGCGGTGACGAAGTTGGTTCAGCACTCGTTCGTTCCTCGCATCCTGGGAGTGCTTGGACTGACTGCTACCAGGTTCGAGCGCCTGGCCAAGCTCGTGGCCGAAACTCGGGTCTTCGAGTGTTCGCTGTCACGGGACTTCCGAAGGCTTCAGGACGAAGTTCGGATGCTGACCGGCCTCTTCGGAGATTCCTGACGGACTCCTGACGCGCGTGTCCCATCCTCCTTCCGTGACAACTTCGGGAAGGGAAGAGATGAACCAGTCGTTGGGTGAAGAAGCCGCTGCCTCCATGGGTGCGGGGGCGTCCGGTAGTCGCGGGTTTCTCGTGCGAGTCTGGCGAGAACCCGGTGAGCGTGGTGCGGAAGACGTCCGCTTCCTGGCGAGAGAGCTTTCGACCGGCGCGGAGCGCTGGTTCAGCAACTTCGAGTCGCTCCAGGCGTTCCTGGTCGAGTCCTAGAGATCGAAAGTCCTGACGATGGTCTGACGGTCGCGTGTCGAGATCAGTAGTTGAGTACCAAGTGCATTGGGGAGAATGCCATGAACAAGTCCATTGAGTCCGTCCTGCTTTTCTGTCTGGTTTCCATTGCTGTGGTTGTGGCTCCTGCGCTCGGTCAGGAAGAGAACTTCTGTTACTTCCCGACCGCTTCCGAGACGGATGGACGCATGATCAGTTTCAGCAACCGGGCGACCAGCACGTTCTCGCAGGTCGCCGAGATCCAGATCCTCCACATCGGCGGATCGACGAGTTGCCCGGAGTTGACCTACCCCGATCCGATGCAGCCGGATGTCCAATTGGGACCCGAGTGCCTCGACTTCGGCATCTTCGATGGAGATTCGTCCAATGGCAGTGGCCACTGGGACCAGAACTACTCGGCCGTTCAGCCCTCGGATGGAGAGCTGAAGTTCGACCTCTACTGGGATCCGGCCGGGGACGGCAGCGGGCTGGGGAGTCCGATCGGAACCTGGTACGGCAACAACGGCGGCCCCGCCCCGAACACCTTCGCTGCCGGTGACGGCTCGTGGGTCGTATCCGGGCAGGCACCCGACGGTTCGATGCCCGACAACGACTGGTTCAACTGGGAGATTCGGATCGACCCCGATCTGGCGGATCTGCACGACGGCGACTATGACGGTATTTCGAGACTGCGAATGGTCGTCGGCCTGGCCGATCCGAGCTACGCGCAGAGCCTGGTCAGCAACTTGAAACCCGCGTTTCCGAGCCCAACATCGCAGGAACCGAGGGGCTTTCGGGTTCGAGGGCGCGGCGAGAACGCCCAACGATCTCGACATTCTCTATCCCCCCGTGGCGCCTGCCGTCGGGGATCCCAATCCCCTGCGCTATCTCGAGGCGGACACCACCTACGATGGGGGCTGGGACTTCAACTTCATCGTTCCGCCGGGTTCCAGGTCGGCGACGATCTTCGACGGCGATTTCGATCAGGGTCATGGTTCGGATACCACCACGTTCTCCATACAATTGTCCGACCGGGAGCTTCTCGAGGGACTCTTCAATGGCTTGCCCTTCTGTGAATAGACGGACGACCCCAATACTGGAGACGGCTATCCGAGCTTCCCCGATGACTTTCCATTTCCTCTCGGTGATGGAGAGGCCGCCCGGGTCGGGAACCCGAGCGACGATTCCCGATTCGACCTGCTGCGCCGCGGTGAGACCGAGGCTGCTGTCGCGTTCTTCCTGTACGGCGACGACGGCCAGGGCGGACAGCAGCATGTCGATCGTCGGATCGGCTGCGTCCGCTACGCCCTGATCCCGCCACGAGATCCGCTCGCGCCCGTTGGCGATGAGCCTGAGAACGTGGAGAACCAGATCCACAACGTGAATCCTTCCGGCGACGAGGAGTGGGAGCGTTTCGTGATCGCGGCTCCCGGCTCTTCTGAACCGAGTCCCGACCACGTCCTGGCCGCCGATAGTGGCGCTGGTCGTCGACGAAACCTATCTGCGTCCCGGGGTCTGGAAGCTCCGGATCAGCGGTCTGGATCTCGGCAACCTCAACTTCCTGGCCAGCACGGTTGCCGTGGGACTGTGCTGCACCGATGAAGCCGGCGACCCGATCTGCGTTCCCGACGGAACCATCGGCAATCGGATCTGGCACGATTTGAACGGCGACGGGATCCAGGATCCGGGCGAGCCGGGCCTCAACGGCTTCGAGGTGAGGCTCTATGGTTCAGACGATCCGGGAACGGTTCAGGCCAACACGGTGACTTCGAATCACCCCGTCACCGGAGAGCCCGGTTGGTATCTTTTCGAATTCATCGAACCGCACGACGAAGACCATACGGTCGAAGTCATTCCTCCGGTGGGCGCGACCCAGACCGGCGACCCGGACCAGTGCCTGCCGTCAGATCCTGTCGAAGCGGCCGATGCCGGGCTGCCGGGAACCTGCGCCATGGTCGACGATCCGGGCGCGCCCCTCGACAACCGCCACACGGTTGCGGCGATGCCGGCCGGAGAGACCTATCCGTACGCCGACTTCGGCTACCAGCTGCCCCCGGACTGCACCGTTTCGGCAGCGACCACCAAGGCCGAGATCAAGAAGGAGAAGGAACTGAAGTGGAAGGTGAAGAACCTCGGCTCGGAGTCGATGACGATCACCAGCATCGAGGTCCTCAACGTTCCCTATCCGATCGAGGAGATCAAGAGGGGCAAGAAGAAGATCTTCAAGAGCTCGGCGTCGAATGGCGACGTGATCACGGACTGGGAAGAGGACGAGAAGGAACGCCGCATCGATCCCGGCAAGGAGAAGGAGTACAAGTTCAAGTTCGATCTGCCGAAGGGCGCCAAGGTCACAGGACCGATCGAGCTGGTCATGTACTTCGACAACGAGGCCTGTCCGCTGGCCTTCGATGTCACTTCGACGTCGAGCGACAAGTGTGACAAGCCGATCGACGCTCTCACGATGATCTGGGACGGGGACGAGGCCGTGAGCATCATCCCCTACAAGGGAGACACATCATCGGACGCTCTGCCCCCAGTCGACATGATCCTCAGTGGCGAC
>CALOFD010000072.1:0-13529 GCA_942492505.1 Thermoanaerobaculia bacterium | reverse complement strand
TGGCAGCGAATCGATACCCTGTTGGAGAGCAGGGAGGTGGTCTGGATCGATACCGATCGCAGGAGATCCCCGGAGTTGGCGGAGCTGACGCGTTCCCTCAAGGATCGCCGAAGCCAGGCCTGATTCGGTCGCACGACGTCGGCCCCGGCGTACAATACGCCTCCCTGAAAGGTGGTAGTGGTGAAGCTGGAGATTCCAAAGCGCTACGAAGCGCTCGAGCTCGAAAGCGATGGCGCGATCGCTGGGAGGAGTGGGGCGTCTATCGATGGGACCCGGAGGCACCTCGCGATCGGACCTTCGTGGTCGACACTCCACCGCCGACGGTCTCTGGATCGCTTCATGTCGGCCACGGCTTCTCCTACACCCATCAGGACCTCCTCGTCCGCTATCAGCGGATGACCGGCAAGAACATCGCCTATCCGATGGGCTGGGACGACAACGGCCTGCCCACGGAACGGCGGGTGCAGAACGTCTACGGGATCCGTCCGGAGCCGAGCCTGCCCTACGATCCGGACTGGCGGCCGCGAAAGGTCGAGGGACGCGAGGGCGATGCCGTCGAAGAGGTTTCGAGACTCAATTTCATCGAAGCGTGTGCCGGACTGACGATCGAGGACGAGAAGGCCTTCGAGGACACCTGGCGCAGGCTGGGACTGTCGATCGACTGGTCGCTGACCTACGCGACGATCGATGAAGGCAGTCGGCGGATGTCTCAGCTCTCGTTTCTCGATCTGCATCGACAGGGCCGGGTGTATCAGACCTTCGCGCCCACCATGTGGGACACCGACTTCCGGACTGCGGTCGCGCAGGCAGAGGTCGAGGACCGACCGCGGCGTGGCGCGTTCCACGACATCCGCTTCGGCATCGAGGGCGGCGGCGACCTGACCATTTCGACCACCCGGCCAGAGCTGCTGGGCGCCTGCATCGCGGTTGTCGCCCATCCGGACGACGAGCGCTACCAGTCCCTCTTCGGGAAGACTGCGATCTCGCCCCTGTTCAGCGCGCCGGTTCCGATCCTGGCGGCGAAGCATGCCGATCCAGAGAAGGGGACCGGCATCCTCATGGTCTGTACCTTCGGGGATCAGGCCGATGTCGATTTCTGGAAATCGGAAGGTCTGCCACTGCGTCAGCTGATCGGTCGAGACGGCCAGTTGCGTGCGGTCGAATGGGGCAGCGAGGACTTCCCGAGTCTCGACCCTGAGCGCGCGCAGTCTCGCTGGGCGGAGCTCGAGGGACTCTTCGTCAACCAGGCTCGGCGCCGAGTCGCCGAGATGCTGGCCGAGTCCGGCAGCGCGGCGGACGGAGGCGTTGCGTTGGTCGGGGAGCCGAGGCCCACTGAGCAGGCCGTCAAGTTCTACGAGAAGGGCGATCGGCCCCTGGAGTTCGTTCCGACGCGCCAGTGGTTCGTTCGTATTCTCGACTCGAAGTCCGAGCTTCTCGAGCAGGGTAGCAAGATCCAGTGGCATCCGGCGCATATGAGGACCCGCTACGACCACTGGGTCGAGGGACTGAACCAGGACTGGTGTATCAGCCGGCAGCGATATGCGGGAGTTGGATTCCCCGTTTGGTACCGCCTCGACTCGAGCGGCGAGGCCGACTACGACAAACCGATTCTCGCGTCCCCCGAGCGTCTTCCGGTCGATCCTCTCTCGGACGTTCCCGAGGGCTTCGAGGAGAAGGACCGGGATCGCCCCGGCGGTTTCACCGCCGATCCCGACGTCATGGACACCTGGGCGACTTCCTCGCTGACACCCCAGATCATCAGTGGCTGGCAGGTGGACCCCGATCGTCACGCCAAGCTGTTTCCCATGGAACTGCGGCCGAAGTCTCACGAGATCATCAGGACCTGGGCCTTCTACACCATCGTCAAGGCCTGGATGCATGAGGACGAGATCCCCTGGCGACACGTCACGATCAGCGGCTGGGTGGTCGATCCCGATCGCAAGAAGATGTCCAAGTCGAAGGGCAACGTGGTGACGCCCATGAACATCTTCGACGAGTACTCTGCCGATGCCTATCGGTACTGGACGGCACGCAATCGCTTCGGCACCGACACGATCTTCGATACCGAGGTGATCCGGGTCGGAAAACGCCTCGTGACGAAACTGTTCAACGCCAGTCGCTTCGTGATCATGCAGTTGGATCGCGGCGCGGTGGATCTGTCGAGAGTCGCCGTCGAGCAGATCAGCCAGCCCCTCGATATCGCCTTCGTCGACAAGTTGCGGCGACTGGTCGCGAAGTGCGGTGAATCATTCGACGACTTCGACTACGCCACCCCCCTTCAGGCAACCGAGGAGCTCTTCTGGCAGTTCTGCGACGACTACCTCGAACTCGTCAAGGCTCGCTCCTACGGAGACGAAGACAACGAAGAGAGACGGTCGGCGCTGGCCACCCTGCATCTCGGTCTGTCGACCTTCCTGAGACTCTTCGCTCCGTTCCTGCCGCATGTCACCGAGGAGGTCTGGTCGTGGCGCTTCTCGCGCGCCCCGGGTGGCGAGGGTTCGGTTCATCGTGCGGCCTGGCCGCGGGTAGCTGAGTCGGAGAGTGTTCCCGTGCCGGTAGACGAAACCTCCTTCGATCTGGCGGTCTCGGTCCTCGCAGCGGTGAGGGGGAAGAAGACCCAGGAGAAGCGAGGGCTGCGTTGGCCGGTCGCCAGGCTCGAGGTCCACGGGCCTGAGGGTGCCCTCGACTCGCTTTCGGCCGTCATCGACGATGTTCTACGAGCCGGTGCCATCGACGAGGGTGGCTTCTCGTCCCAGCCGTCGGGTGACACGCAGGATGGGGAGATCGAAGTGAATGTCGTTCTAGCCGCGGAAACAGGCGATGAGTGAAGCCGAAGTTCGACTCGAGGTCGAGGAGCGCCCGGCCGGTCGAGTGGCGACGCTGGTGGTCTCCAACCCCTCCAGGCTCAATGCCCTGAATGCGGCGGTCCTCGATGCCTTCGAGAGGAGTCTCGGCGAGCTTGCGAACGACCCCCTGCTGAGACTGGTGATCGTAGAGGGCGCCGGGGAGCGTTCGTTCATCGGCGGAGCGGACATCACCGAGATGGCTGAGCTCGATCCTGACGGTGCCGTCGAGTTCATCAGTGGCGTTCACCGGGTCTGTGCCGGACTGAGAGACCTGCCGGTACCGTCGATCGCGAAGATTCGCGGCTACTGCCTGGGCGCCGGGCTCGAGGTCGCGGCATCCTGCGACCTGCGCGTGGCGAGCTCCGACTCGCAGTTCGGCATGCCTGAGGTGCAGCTGGGGGTGCCCTCGGTGGTCGAGGCTGCGCTGCTGCCCCGGCTGATCGGCTGGGGCAGAACCCGCGAACTGGTCTTCGCGGGGAAGTCCTTCAAGGCGACCGAGGTCGAGTCCTGGGGCCTTCTGGAACGGGTCGTCGATGGCCCCCAACTCGATGCCGCGTGTGATGAGTGGGTGCAGGCGATTCTTCGCGCCGGGCCGAACGCCATCCGTCTCCAGAAGGAACTCATCAGGGAGTGGGAGAACCTGCCGATCGAGCAGGCGATCACGGCCGGGATCGACGCCTTCCGGAGGGCCTACGAGACCGATGAGCCGACCACTCGGATGCGCGGGTTCCTGGAGCGACGGGGGCCCTCGAAGTCGTCATGACTTGTGCCGACGAGGTCAGCGGTTCTCGTCGTCCGGAGACTGGCTGGGTCGATCGTCTCATCCCCGACGACTGGCCGGAGATCAAGAGAATCTATGAGGAGGGCATCGCTACCGGCAGGGCGACCTTCGAAGCAGCCGCGGGCGATTGGCTTGCCTGGGACCAGGGGCACCTGGCTTCGTGTCGACTCGTCGCCAGGAGTAGCGCTGGAGGGTTGACGGGCTGGGCCGGCCTGAGTCCGGTTTCCGGACGCTGCGTCTACGGCGGGGTCGCGGAGGTCAGTGTGTACGTCTCGGCCGACGCCCGGGGAGGCGGCATCGGTCGCCTGCTTCTGGTACACCTGATCGAGGACAGCGAGGGCGCGGGAATCTGGACTCTCCAGGCGGGCATCCTCGAGGGCAACGAGGCGAGCCTGGCCCTCTTTCGTGGATGTGGCTTCCGCGACCTGGGAATCCGGGAACGGATCGGTCGACTGGCCGGACGCTGGCGCAACGTTCACCTGTTGGAGCGTCGTAGCGCGACGGTGGGAGTCGACGGGGACTAGCCCGAGGCGGGGAGTTCTTCCCGGACGATCCGGGCCCAGTAGCGAGCGCCGATGGGGATGATCCGATCGTTGAAATCGTAGGTCGGCGTATGCACACCCGAGCCGGGACCGGCGCCGAGAAAGACATAGGCGCCCGGTCGCTTCTCGAGCATGAAGGCGAAGTCCTCGGAGCCCATCACGGGAGGAGTCTCGATGTCGACCCGGTCTTCGGTGACCACATCAGCGGCCGCACGAGAGGCCACTCCGAGACTCTCGACCTCGTTGACGGTCGCCGGATAGCCCCGTTCGTACTCGAAGTCGACTTCGGCACCATGGGCGCGCGCCACGCCCTCGGCCACCCTTGCCATCGAATCCTCGAGATTCTGTTGGACGCCGGGATCGAGGCTGCGGGTGCAGCCTCGCAGCATGACCGTCTCGGGGATCACATTCCAGGTGTCGCCGGCTCGCACCCAGGTGGTCGAGATCACCGCGCTCTTCAATGGGTCGGTCTCGCGAGAGACGATCGACTGGAGGGCGGTCACGATGGTGCTGGCGACGACGACCGGATCGACCGCGAGATGCGGCATGGCAGCATGACCGCCTCGGCCCCTGACGAGGATCTCGAAGCGGTCGTAGGCCGCCATCATCGGCCCGACCCTCATGTGGAAGGTTCCCAGTTCGAAGCCGGGGAAGTTGTGCAGACCGTAGACCCGATCGCAGGGAAAGGCGTCGAAGAGTCCGTCTTCGATCATGACCCGGCCACCGCCCTCGTTCTCTTCTGCAGGCTGGAAGATGAAGTGCACCGTTCCGTCGAACGATCCCTCGGCCGCGAGATACTGCGCGGCGGCGAGCAGCATCGTCGTGTGTCCGTCGTGTCCGCAGGCGTGCATCACTCCCGGACGAGACGAGGCGTATCCGATTTCGTTCTCCTCGGTGATCGGTAGCGCGTCCATGTCGGCTCGCAGGCCGATGCGTCGAGCCGAAGTTCCTCGACGCAACGTACCCACGACACCGGTCCTCGCCAGGCCCCGGTTCACTTCGAGACCGAAGTCTTCGAGTCGGCGAGCTACGAAGTCAGCGGTTCGATGTTCCTCGAAGGCCAACTCCGGGTGACGGTGCAGGTCCCTGCGCCACTCGGTCCAGGTCGGATGCTGCTGGTCGAAATAGTCGGACATCGAGAGCTCCTCGAAGGCGGGGTGATCGAAGTCCCGGCAAGGCCCGGTCGCCGACGGAGTTTCTCACGTACCACGGCTCTCACCACGAACTGCCCGGCGCCCGATTCAGGGACCAGTCGTACTCGAGGAACCGGATTTGCGAGATCACGTCCTCGTGGCCTCGGACGGACTCACTGTAGATCGCTACGAAGGCCGCGAGGCTGTCGGCGTGGGGACTCCACTCCGGCGAAGTGAAATCGTCGCCGTACCAGTCGAAGTAGCTCGACAGTTGAAGTGTGTCGCCTTCGAGACGCACGTTGTCGGTGTCGTTGAGGAACCGAACCGAAGCCGCTTCGAGTTGTTCCTCCAGATTCTCGCCTCGATACGCGTAGGGGGGGAGGGGGGCGCAGGAGACCGAAGCGCAGTTCACCGCGAAGTGGATCCTCGGGTCGAGAAAGAACGGCCTGAGCAGGTTGTGCTCGATCTCGTCGAGCGTCAGTGCGAAACCACCCACGAGATGCGTGCGTCGATTCCAGACCCCTTCGATCTCCTTGATGCTCGTGATACCTGGATGGTCGAGGATGGACCGCACCGTGTAGGCGTTGTAGGCGTTGATCAGGAGCGCCTTGAGCTCGCTGCCCGCCAGTGTCGCGAGTTCCACCGCGGCCAGCGATGCGAGGTAGCGCTCGAGACTCTCCCCCTGACTCGACACGGCCGAATAGTCGATGAGTCCATCGGACGTCGTTTGCGCGAGGATCTGATCCCAGAGAGCGTGGTCGAAGTGTTCCGTCCCGCTCTCGATCGAGGTCCGGACGCTCGTCGCGAGCGCGCCCGTCGCGGGTTCGCTCTTCGGTGCACAGGACACCGCGATCAGGGCGCAAGAGCAGAGGAGCGACGCGCGATGACCAGACATCAAACCTTCTCCGTGTCCGGGGACGCGATCGGTTCAGTCGTGCGGTTCGACGCGCGAGCGCGAGCGCTTGCGTAGCGCCGTCTGGCGTTTCGCTTCGAGTCGGCGCCGTTCCGAGGCCCGGGTCGGAGCCGTCCGTCGGCGCCGTTTCGGCACCACCAGGGCGCGACGCACCATCTCGGCCACACGCTCGCGGGCGAGCGTGCGATTTCTCTCGCGCGTGCGGGCGGTCTGTGCATGGACGTGCAGGATGCCTCGCTGATCCACCTGAGAGCCGGCAAGTCGGCGAAGCCTCTGATCGACGGCCGGATCGAGGCCGGCAGCTTCGAGATCGATCCGCAGCTGGACCGCCGTCGCTACCTTGTTGACGTTCTGTCCGCCGGGTCCCGAAGAACGAACGAAACGCTCTTCACAGGCTTCGTCCGGGATGGAAACTTGGTCGTTGATGGCAATCGGCATCGGTGGCCCCGTCGCTGTACGCCCCTGGTGGAGCGCGTTGCCCCCGGGCTCACTCTAGTGCAGTCCGTCAGTGGCTTGCGAGTCCGCCGCCGCGATCGAGTCGGCGAAGCGCAACTGACCGTCCTGCCAACTGGCATCCTCGAGAGTCAGGGCCAGGGCTTCACCGAGTTCACTCACCAGATGGATCTCGAGACCCTCGCGCACGTCACCTGGCAGGTCATCGAGATCGGCGGCATTGGCCTTGGGGAGAAGGATGCGGCGGATTCCGGCCCGTTCGGCCCCAAGGAGCTTCTCCTTGACCCCGCCGATGGGAAGCACGCGTCCGGTGAGAGTGATCTCCCCAGTCATGGCCGTGTCGTTGCGGACGCGTCGACCCGACAGAGCGGATACCAGCGCTGTCGCGATCGTCACGCCGGCCGACGGGCCATCCTTGGGAATCGCTCCAGCCGGCACGTGGACGTGCAGGTCTCTCTCGAAGGACTTCGCCGGAATCCCCAGCGCCTCAGCGTTCGATCGAGCATAGCTCCATGCAGCCCGAGCCGACTCCCTCATGACGTCGCCGAGCTGGCCGGTCAGGACCAGTTCTCCCTTGCCCGGCATGTGGGATACCTCGACGAAGAGGATGTCGCCGCCCACGGGGGTGTAGAACATGCCGGTGGCAACGCCGTGCTGCGGCGCGGCGGCGGCGGTCTCCGGGTGTACGCGGGGGTGTCCGAGCAGGCTTTCCACAGCGGCTGGATCGACGTCCTGACGCTGGACCGCTCCGGCGGCGATCTTCCGCGCGATCTTTCTCAGGAGCCGGCCGAGCTCACGCTCGAGCTGGCGGACTCCGGCCTCGCGTGTGTAGCCGCCGATCAGTCTCAGGATGGCTTCATCGCTGAACTCGACCTCTTCTTCACGAATCCCGGTCTCCCTGCGCTGGCGCGGCAGCAGGTACTTCTTCGCGATCTCCAGTTTCTCGACCTCGGTGTAGCCGGAGAAGTCGACCTGCTCCATCCGGTCGAGAAGGGGAGCGGGAATGTTCTCGACGAAGTTGGCGGTGGCAACGAAGAGAACCTCCGAGAGGTCGAAGGGAACTCCCAGGTAGTGGTCTGTGAAGGTCGAGTTCTGCGCCGGGTCGAGAACCTCGAGCAGGGCACTCGCGGGATTGCCCTGGTAGGAAGCCCCGAGCTTGTCGATCTCATCGAGAAGAATCACCGGGTTCTTCGTACCTGCCTGCTTGAGCCCCTGGATGATGCGCCCGGGCATCGCAGCCACGTAGGTCCGTCGGTGACCTCGAATATCGGCTTCGTCGCGAGCTCCCCCCAGGGAGATCCGATGGTAGGTCCGCCCGGTCGCGCGAGCAATCGACCTGGCGATCGAGGTCTTGCCGACGCCCGGAGGACCGGTGAAGAGAAGAATCGGACTCTTGCGCTCGGCGGATCTGTTCGCTGGCTGCGGCTCGTCGGAGTCGGCTGAGTCCTGCTCCTCGGTAGCATCGCCAGGGAGGCCGTCCCGCTCTTCATGGAGCTTCCTGACAGCGAGGAACTCGAGAACCCGGTCTTTGACATCTTCCAGGCCGTGATGATCGGCAGCCAGGATCTCCTCGGCCCGATGGATGTCGAGTTGCTCTTCCGAGCGGACATTCCAGGGCAGTTCAGCAAGGGTTTCGAGATAGGTCCGAATGACCTGGGCCTCCATCGCTTCGCGCCCCATTCGGCTCAGTCGGTTGAACTCACGATCGACCTCTTTGCGTGCGTCCTCAGGCAGTTCCAGGGCGTCGAGCCGTTGGCGGAGCTCTGCGAGATCGTCGACGCCACCGTCGGCCTCTCCAAGCTCAGCCTCGATCGCCTTGAGCTGTTCGCGCAGGAAGATCTCCCGCTGCCGGTCGCCGATCTCCTCTTGTACGCGCGACTTGATGTCGTCCTGGGCAGCGAGAACGTTGAGCTGGCGTTGAACGTGGGTCAGTACCAGCCGTAGGCGTTCCTCGACCCACAGGGTCTCGAGGATCGTCTGTCGGGTCGGCGGATCGAGTTCCACATAGCCGGCCACGAGATCCGTGAAGGGGCCCGGCTCGGTGACGTTGCGAAGGACCGATTCCACCGCTTCCCTCGGCAGCCCGGAGCGTTGCGCGAACTCGGCAGCCCGCTCCCGGAGCTCGCGGTGGAGTGCCAGAAAGGTCGGATCCTGCGGATTCTCAGGGGAGCGGTCGGGGGCATCGTTGACCCGTGCCACGAGGCGACCATCGCGCTCCTCGTAGCGAACCGAAACGCCTCGGCGCAGTCCCGTCAGCAGGACCTGGGCGCCCGCCAGACCGGTCTGCTGTTGATCGATTCGCGCGATGGTGCCGGTGTTGTGCAGCCGATCGGTGGTGACTTCGTCCTCGGTTCCCTCCTGGAGAACCGCGAAAATGAGTTTCTCCGGGCTCTCGTTGGCCTTCGAGATCGCCTTCAGGCTGAAGGGACGACCCGCCAGGATCGGCAGGGTGACGCCGGGGAAGACCACGACCTCGCGCAGGGGCAGAACGGGTAGTTCGAGAACCACTGGCGTCGCTTCGGGTTTGGGATCCTGGACGGATTCGAGATCGTGATCGGCAGAAGTTGATTCTTTCTCGCTCATATCCATCCCCAACACAAGGGCCTCCACAGCTATTCCCGCGTCTCTATTCTTTATAAGGACCCACTCAGACTTTGGGGTTGAAGCCATCGGGTCGTTGAAGAACGGGGCGGTCTATGTCAGTGTGAGACCCTGATGTCGACTGTCGATGGAGATCTCCGGGGCCTCAAGGCCTCACAGCGCAAGGCACTCGAGAGGACCTTTCGCCGGAGGGTTCCGACCGACGAAGTCGTGACGGCTGAGCTGGCGGCTCACCTCGCCTCTCTATCCGCAGATATCGGGCGTCAGGTCGGAGTCCTGATCGACCGCCGGGGGACCGTGTCGCGCGTCATCGTGGGAGAGCCGAACCGTCTCATGATCCCCGAGATCGGTCGGCTGCGCGGCGGTTCAGGGCGATTTCGGGGACTTCGGCTCGTCCACACTCACCTGAACGGTGAATCGCTGAGCAGCGACGACCTCAACGATCTCGCCCTTCTGCGCCTCGACCTCGTGGCCGTTGTCCAGGTCGAGGACGGCACGGCAGGAGGCATCGAGGTGGCCCATCTCGATCCGGCTGCCGTGGCCGGGGAACATTCCGGCGAGGCCGCGCCGCCAAGCCCCTCCGGTCTTTTCACCCGACTGAAGGCGAGCAGCATCCACGATCTGGTCTTCGACTTCGACGGCACGATTCGAGCCCTCGAGAGTGAACTGAGCCGTCAGTTGCGCGGCGCAGCCGGCCGGACCGACCGGGAGCGAGTGCTGGTGGTGGGGGTGTCGTTCGATGACGAGGCCTTCGCGGAGGCCCTCGAACTGGTGCGCTCCACGGACGTCGAGGTCGCGGGCACCGTGCGCCAGCGTCGCAGAACACTGCATCCGCGGACTGTTGTCGGCAGAGGCAAGCTCCAGCAGATCGTCCTCGAAGGGATGCGCCTGGGCGCCGAAGTGGCGATCTTCGACGTCGACCTCAAGCCGGCCCAGGCGCGAGCCTTCGAAGACGAGACCGGGCTGAAGGCGATCGACCGAACACAACTCATTCTCGACGTGTTCGCCCAGCGTGCGCGCAGTCGCGATGGCAAGCTTCAGGTCGAACTCGCCCAGTTGCGGTACGCACTGCCGCGGTTGACGGGCAAGGACGCAGGACTCTCCCGCCTTGCCGGCGGCATCGGGGCGCGGCCCCGGAGAAACGGTCCTCGAGATCAATCGACGCAGGATCCGAGACCGCATCCGTCGACTCGAGAACGATCTCGCCTCGCTCTCACGCCAACGCGACGTTCGTCGGCGGAGACGTCGAGAGGCGTCCCTGCCGATCCTGTCGATCATCGGCTATACCAATGCCGGCAAGAGCACGCTTCTCAATGCGCTCACCAACTCCGAGGTCGCGGCGGCCGACAAGCTGTTCATGACGCTCGACCCGACCAGTCGCCGACTGCGCTTTCCCCGGGAGGGTGAAGTGATCATCACCGACACGGTCGGCTTCATCGCCGATCTTCCTCCGGATCTCCTGACTGCATTCAGGGCGACTCTCGAGGAGCTGGCCGACGCAGATCTTCTCCTGCACGTCGTCGACGCCTCGGATCCGCGACTGGACGCCCGACTGACCGCCGTCCAGGAACTCCTGGAGTCGCTCGAACTCGACTCGCTGCCCCAGTTGCTCGTGCTCAACAAAGTCGATCGACTGACGGAGCAGGAAACGGGATTCCTCCTTCGTCGACTGGGTGGTGTTGCCGTGAGCGCAACTCGGCGGCTCGGGCTGGCCGAACTGATCGAGGTGGCGGAGAAGCAGGTGGTGGCGAACCACGCGGCGGCGGGGAGTTGAAGGTCGCGCCGGGAGGACGCACGGCTGACCGAAGAGATAGAGTAGCGCCTGTGAGTCGAAGCATGCAGGCAGCCGTGATCTTCCTGGGGCTGGTGCTGGCCGGCGCCTCGGTCGGCGCTGCTGAGCCCTCCTTCGATGCCACCGGCTGGCGAAATGGCGCTGATGGTCTCCTCGAGGCGCTCGAGATCGTCAAGTCGGAACCGTCTGTCCTGGTCGTGTACTTCTATACCGACTGGTGTGGCTACTGTCGCCAGTTCGAGGCTGAACTGCTGGGCACCGAACGCATGCGAGAGTGGTTCGCCAGGGGGGTGGCTGTCCGGATCAACCCGGAAGCGGGCGATGTCGAACGCCAGGTCGCGCGCTACTACGGAGTTCAGGGGTACCCGGGATTTTTCGTCCACAATCCCGAGGCGGGCACGTTCGCGAAGGTTCAGAGGATGGTCATGGAGAACGGCCGACCCCGCTTGAAGTCTCCGGAAGAGTTCATCGCCACGCTCGAGGCTGCTGCCTCTCGCTGACCTTCATGGAGGTGCCGATGACCGGCGTCGATCGCCTGATCTCGCCCTCCGACCTGCTCCGGGATCGCTCCCGCTGGCGGGTCATCGACGCGCGAGCAGGAGTCGGGAGCAGGGAGTGCTTCGAAAGCGGGCATGTGGACGGCGCAGTCTTCGCAGATCTCGAGCGTGATCTCGCCTCGGTGTCCGCGAACCCGGCGCTCGGGGGAAGGCATCCGCTCCCTCCAATAGAGCAGTGGTGCTCGGTCCTCGATGGCTGGGGTCTTCTGCCTGAAACCCCGGTCGCCATCTACGACGATCACGGTGGCGCGCTGGCGGCAGCCCGCGTGTGGTGGATGCTGCGAGCGGTCGGACAGCGCGAGGTCGCCCTGATCGACGGTGGCTGGCCTGCCATCAAGGATTCCGACGCACCTCTCGCCGGGGGTCGAGAGCCGACGATGGTACCTACGGCCTATCCTCGGCCGAGCGGCTGGCTCTTGCCGGTGATCGATCTCGCGACAGCGGCTCGGTGGCGGCACGATCCCGCTCTTCGCCTGGTGGACGTTCGCTCGGAGGAGCGCTTTCGAGGCGATGCGGATCCCTACGACCCGGTTCCAGGGCACATACCCGGCGCGGTGAATGCACCGTACGGTCGCCTCCTCGATTCGAACGGCCATCTACGTCGAGAGCAACTCGAGACTCTCGTCGCGGCCGGCCTCGGGGGACATTCACCCTCCGACGTCGCCTTCTACTGCGGCTCCGGGGTGACGGCCTGCTACGGACTCTTCGCCTGTCATCTCGCCGGCCTTCCGGGCGCGGCACTCTATCCGGGCTCCTGGAGTGAGTGGTGTCGCCGAGACCTCCCACGGGCTCGCGTTCTCTCCTCGGGCTGACGGCGAGGCCATGCGCGCCATCACGGGAACCGTTTCCGGAAAAAGAAAACGGCCGGTCCCGAAGGGAGCCGGCCGTTCCTTGGACTCGCAGGGCGAGTGGGCTACATCATGCCGCCCATGCCACCCATTCCACCCATGCCGCCCATTCCACCCATGCCGTCCATCTCACCGTCGCAGGCCATGGGTTGCTCTTCTCTTGATCTCGGTGACCATGGCTTCGGTGGTGAGCATCAGGATGCTCACGCTCGAAGAGGCGTTCTGCAGGGCGGTCTTCGTACGACCTTCCGCAGGTCGATCACGCCGGCCTGCAACCAGGTCGGTGTCACTCCCGCGTGGCGGCGTTGTAGCCGTGGCTACAGGTCTGCGACGCGATGACCTCGCTCACGATGATCGAGCCTTCCACGCCGGCATTCGTCGGCGATCTGACGGGTAGGCGCCTCGAGCGCGCGACGCACGATGTCTACGCCAACTCGGACATCGTGGTCTCGACGGCCAGCTCGTCGACCGCCTTCTGGCATGCTCAGCAGCAAAGCGACGCCGCCGCCGGGGACGATGCCGTCCTCGACAGCCGCCATGGTGGCGTCCGTGGCATCCTCGACGCGGGCCTTGCGTCTCCTTCATCTCGGTCTCGGTGGCAGCACCGACCCGATGACCGGGCTACGCCGCCGGTCAGCTTCGCAAGACGCTCCTGGAGCTTCTCGGTGTCGTAGTCGGTGGTGGTTTCCTCGATCTGGTTGCGGATCTGCTTCACCCGGCCAGCGATGGCGCGAGGCCTTCGCGCCCGCCTCGGTCACGATCGTGGTGTCGTCCTTGGTCATGACGATCTTCTTGGCCTCGCCGAGGTCGTCCCACTGGACGTTCTCGAGCTTGATGCCGAGATCTTCGGTGATCACCTTGCCGCCGGTGAGGATCGCGATGTCCTGGAGCATGGCCTTGCGGCGGTCGCCGAAGCCCGGGGCCTTGACGGCGGCCGACGTTGAAGGTGCCACGGATCTTGTTGACCACCAGGGTCGCCAGGGCCTCGCCCTCGACGTCCTCGGCGATGATCAGGAGCGGACGACCCTGCTTGGCAACCTGCTCGAGAATCGGCAGGAGGTCC
>CALOFD010000071.1:0-82472 GCA_942492505.1 Thermoanaerobaculia bacterium | reverse complement strand
GACCAGCGATGCCACTCCGAAGGGCGATGCCGCCGCCGGTCAGGGAGGTGAGCAGCCGCACGCTGGCGTCGCGGCGACTGCTACGAAAGTAGCGCAGGGCCACGATCCAGGGGGCCGGCAGCCGCCAGAGTCGTTCAGACTTCGATTCACCCATCGATCGTGAGTTCCTTCATGCGCTCCCGGGACCCCGCCTGGGCCGATCGAACCCTACCCCATCGACACCCAGTCCAGCCTGTTTCCCTGCTGCCCGACCCTGGCTACAATACGCCCGTGAATGCCTACCAGGAGGAGTTGGAAGCGGCGGTTCGAAGATGGCGCGCTTCGGGCCTGCCCGAACCCGACGTGATGGTCGTCACAGGTTCCACGGGGTCCTTCGATCTCGGTGAAGTCGAACACGGCCCCTTCGAGCTCTCCGAGTGGCTTCCCTTCTCGGCGGCCGCGATCGTTGGGCACACCCTTCAGTTCGAGCTCCTTCAGCCGACTCCCGGGCGCTGCGTGATGTCGATCCGGGGCCGCCTGCACTGCTACCAGGGATTCGATGCCCACCAGGTGGTGTTTCCGATTCGGCTGGGGGCTCTCCTCGGGGCGCGGGTGCTGATCCTGACCAACGCCGCGGGATCGCTTCGCGCGGAGGTTCCACCGGGGCGACTTTGTCTTCTCAGCGACCATCTCAACCTGGCGGGTCGGACTCCCCTTCTGGGTCGCCTGCCCCCCGCCTGGGGCCCCCAGTTCCCGGCGCTCAACGACGCCTATTGCGCTCGCCTCCGACGCCTGGCTCATCGTGTCGCGGCCGAAAGCGGACTCGAACTCTCCGACGGGGTCTATGCCTGGCTTCTCGGGCCGGCCTACGAGACTCCGGCCGAGATCCGGATGCTGCGTACCCTCGGCGCCGACCTGGTGGGCATGTCGACGGTGCCGGAGGTGATTGCGGCACGCCATCTGGACGTGGAATGCATGGCGATCTCCCTGGTCACGAATCTCGCGGCGGGCATGACCGAGGAGCTCCCTGACCACCAGGAGGTGCTCGAGATCGGCCGGCAGGCCGCCGAACACCTACGAGGTTTTCTGGGAGCGCTGCTTCGCGCTGCCGATCTGTTCGAAGAACCGTCACAGGAGAGCTCGTGAGCCCACCGCCGCCGAAAGTCCTGATTTCGAAGGAACGTGTCCGCGAGCGAATCGCTGAACTCGCCCGGCAGATCGACGAGGATTATCGCGACAGCGAAGACCTCGTCTGCATCGGCGTGCTCAAGGGCGGCGTCTTCTTCATGGTCGATCTGCTCAAGCAGGTCACGGTTCCGCTGACGGTCGACTTCTTCCAGGCCTCCTCCTACCGCGGCGAGCACGAGGCAGGGGAAGTACGGATCCAGAAGGACATCGAAACCTTCATTCGCGGACGAGACGTTCTCCTGATCGAGGACATCATCGATACGGGTTACACGCTGCGGACGATCCTGGACCTGTTTCGGTTTCGAGAGGCGCGTAGCGTCAAGCTGTGCGTGCTTCTCGACAAGAAGGCGCGGCGAGTCGTCGATGTTCCGGTGGACTATTGCGGATTCGAGATCGAGGACCGATTCGTAGTGGGCTACGGCCTCGACGACGAGGAAAAGTGGCGTAATCTCGACTTCATCGGTGTGAGTGCGAAGGACCGAGCCATCCCCGGAGAGAATCCATGATCAAGAGTCATCACAGCGATCAGGCACCAGCCGCCGTAGGTCCCTACTCCCAGGCCGTCAGCACCGACGGCTGGGTCTTCACCGCCGGGCAGATCGCTCTCGATCCGGCGACGGGCGAAATGGTGGATGGGTCCTTCGAGGACGAGGTGGTCCAGGTCCTGGCCAACCTTCGCGCCGTCCTGGCGGCTTCGGGAAGCGGATTCGATCGAGTGGTGAAGGCAACGATCTACCTCACCGACATGGGCGATTTCGCGGCCCTCAACCGGCTCTACGACGGGGCCATGGCCGGACACCGACCGGCGCGATCGACGGTGGCCGTTTCCGAACTGCCGCGAGGCGCCTCGGTGGAGATCGATCTCATCGCTCGTCAGGTCTGATCGGGTCGCGAGAGTCTCTCGCGGTCGAGGTTGCGCTGCGCCCCTGAAGCTCTTCGAGATGGCGGGTCGCCCTCTCGAGGCGATGTTCGCGGCTTCCCGAGATCTCGATCCAGGGCAGTTGGAACTCTTCGAGAGCACGAGTGAAGAGTTCCTGCATCTCCTCTCGCCGGTCACCACGGTCGCGATGATCTCCATCAGGCACCCAAGGGACGTCGATCCCTGCAAGCAGATAGAGATCGGCCTGTCGATCGAGCAGCGCCGCCTCGATCCAGAGCGGACAGTCGCCGAAGTAGTGCTGGCTGTAGACGATTGTGCTGAGTAGATCGGTGTCGTGGATGAGCAACTGCGAGGCCTTTGCGGCCATCGAGTCCTCCAGTGCGATCTGACCGTGGGCGATGGCCTCGACGTCTCGGTATTCGGGGGCTCGACTCCCCGTTTCCATCCACGAACTCCTGCACGTACTCGGAGATCGTCGTCGTGGTACCGTAGTGGTCTGGCCAGGACCGGTCGCCAGAGTGGTCTTGCCTGTGCACTCCGAACCGATGACGACCACGCGTCAGGCCCTCACCTGCCACCATCGACCGCTTCCACTCGACGAATCCGAGCAGGGCCAGATAGAAGGAAGACAGCGTAGAGGCCGGCCGTGAGCGGGTACAGACCCTTGTAGAGGAACATACCCACGTAGAAGACGTCGACGGCCAGCCAGACGAGCCATGCCTCCAGCTGCTTGCGAGTCTGCATCCACTGGGCCACGATGCTGAAGGAGGTGAGGATCGAATCCATGAAGGGTAGGGAGGCATTGGTGAATCGATTCAGGGTCTGTCCCAGAACGAGTCCGGAGCCACGCCGATCAGGACGAGGGAGAGTCTCATCCGTTTGGAGGCCCGGGTGACCTGAAGCTCGCCGTGCATGCTCGCCGCCGTGCAGCCAGGCCCACCACCCGTAGACAGCTAGCGCGAAGTACAGCGCCTGCAGCCCCATGTCGGCATAGAGCTTGGCCTGGAAGAAGACCGCCGCGTACAGGATCACGCTGACCATCCCCAGCGGCCAACACCAGACGATTTGGCGGGTCGTCAGATAGACGGCGACCAGGGTGATGACGACAGCGATGAGCTCGAGTGTGATCACGATCGATCCAGCCCGCGGTCCCTAGAGATTCAGCTCCAGCGTCAGCACCGCGTTGCGGGTGGCCAGCGGGTAGTAGAACGGAATGCCGTCGAGGGTCGACTCGGCCGTTGCTGTCGCTGGATCAGGAACTGATAGCTGTAGCCACTCGGGTAACTGGTCCAGGGTTGTCGAACAGGTTGTTGACGAAGAGGGTGAGTCCTGGGCTTGGCCTCCGGCCACCAGCGGCCCGAGACCCACGGAGGCCCGCAGATCGACGTTGGTGAACGAAGGGAGTTCGGAACTCGGCCAGACCGGTGTTGTCGAGTTGCGCCTCGTCGACATAGCGCCCCAAGCCCGACGCTGGCAATACCTCGCGTGTCCATTCGACGCCCAGATTCAGAATGACTTCGGGCGTCAGCAGCGGTGGACGTTTCGGTAGGTGATCGGCTCGCTGCCGATCCAGGCGCCCTGCGCGTCGTAGACGTCGTAGAACTGGGTCCACTCGCGATCCGGTTGCGGCTCAGATTGGCGCTGTGCAGCAGGGTCCAGTCGCGGACGAAGCTCCAGCGCAGATCGAACTCCAGACCGCGCCGATACGAGTCGTCGACATTGCGTCGCAGCGGCAGGCCGATCTCCGACAGCTCGCCGGTCAGGGCGATCTCGTTGGTGAACTCCATGGCGTAGAGGTTGGCCTGCAGAGCCAAAGTCGGTCCTGTTGAAGTTGACGCCGAGCTCGAGGTCGACCACCTCCTCGGGATTCACCGCCTCGAGATCGTGGGGGATGGTGGCATTGTCCTCGCCCAGCAGCATGTCCAGCCGCGAGGGCTCGCGTTGAGCCCGGCCGAGCGAACCGTAGACGCTCAGCTCCTGGCGAGATCAGGCGGCGAACGCCGATCTTGGGATCGAAGAAGGTCCAGTCGATCGAGCCGAGGTCGACGCTCCCCCGACGTAGGAGAAGTCGGCCCAGCGCACCTGAAGATCGCCGAACAGGAGCCAGTCGAGAGTTCGTACTCGGCCTTGGCGAAGGCGTTGGCGGTCTTCTTGAAACCGGTGTTGCTGTAGATGCGATCCGCCATCGCTATCGAGAGTGTGGTCGCCGCTGAAGTCGTTGTAGTGGACGCCGAAGTCGGTGCCGAGTCGATCGAGTCGTCGCGACGCCGTGACCATGGAGCCGACGAAGCCCTGGTCGATACCGAACTGCAGCAGCTCGTTCCGCGACGCGGGTCGTCCCAGATCTGGAACCAGCCGTCCGCGCCGTTGTAGTAGACCGACGCCGTCAGCAGGGTGTCGTCGTTGAACAGGCGGCTGTACTTGAGCTGAGCGAAGTCCTGGCCGAAGTTGATCGCGCTCGGCCTCGTCGAGGGGGTTGAACCGTCGGTTGCCGGCCAGGGTCTCGGGCTCGACCGCGAGCTAGGCCAGCTGGGACTCCTCTGTCCCCGAGAAGCTCACGAGCTTCAGGGACGAGCGCTCGCCTTCCCATCCGAGGTTGAGGAAGAGCGTCTTGTGATCACTGCTCGAGTTGTCACGGTAGCCGTCGGTCGACGATGTCGAGGCCCGGCCCGAGACCCAGAAGCCACTCGGCAGCAGCCCGGAACCGTAGGACAGGCTGGCCCGCCCGGTGTCATAGGAGCCCAGGACGAGTCGAGCGTCGCCGCCCCGATCCTGACTGGGTCCGCGACTGGCGAAGTTGATCGAACCGCCATAGGAGGGGGAGCCCACCGTCGAGGTTCCGACTCCGCGCTGGATCTGAATGCTGTCGACCGCGTTGAGGAAATCGCCGAAGTTGTTGAAGTAGACGGCGTGCTCCGCCGGGTCGTTGAGCGGCGCTCCGTCGAAGGTCATGTTGATGCGAGTCTGCTGGATGCCGCGCAGGCTGAGAGTACGAGTAATTGGAGCTCCCGATTCCGGAATCCGAGTACCAGGTGATCGACGGAGTGTACTGCAGGAGTTGGGGAACGTCCTGGCCGTAGGACAGGGTCTCGATCTCGCTCGCGGTCGAGATCGGTCTTGGTAACCGGACCTCGTTCGTCGGCGCGAATCGCGACGACGTCGATCTCTTCCTCCAGGATCTCTACGTCTTCGTCCCGAGAGAGCGACGAGTCGGCGCGCTTCGTGGGTGGCTCGTCGGCCGCCTTCTCCTGTCCCGAGGCAGACCCTCCAAGAAGGAGGGCGAGCAGGACCGCCGTCCAGGAAGGACTCAGTGGGAGCCTCGTGGGACTTGCGGCGTGGATGCCGCCTTCTACTCTCGCCATGGGTTCTGCAACTCCTTCTCCGAGGGGGGACTCCCGGCTGAGGATTGCGGCCCTGTCGCGACTGCCGCTTGGGGAGCGGCTGCCCTTCCCTACGCCGGTATGACCCGGATCAGGTTCGAGGGTGTGATCTCAGGCCTTGCGGCCACCCCTAGGCTGTACGGACGGAGTGTGGCTGGTTTCGCCGAAGCGGTCAAGGCCGGCCGGGATAGGCTGTTCGGGTGAACCGCTTCGCCCAGGTCGGGATCCTGTTGCTTCTGCTGTATTTCGGAGTGCGGGAGGGCGTGCCCTTTCTGCTGGAGCGTTTCGATCTCAGCTCGGGCGCCGGGACCGGATCGTTCGAGGGGGCCACAGGGGAAGACACGGCCAGGGAGTGCATCGACCGGGTCCGGGAGTCGTCCTCGCAGGTCGCGGAGGGTCTGGCCGGGGCCGGCAGAAGGCCGGGCGACCGCGCAGGGTGGGACGCAACCCGCGCGCGTCTGGCGACGTCCTTCGACCGAGCTTCGACATCCTGTTTCTGTGTCGAACCGGGATGCGACCGGGCGGCCGAAGCGCTCGAGGAGCTCCGCGACCTGGTAGAGCGCTTCGACCGGGGAGTCGAGGATCCGAGTCGGATGCCGCTCAACGCAGCGCGCGACCTCCAGCGCGTCGAAGATCTCCTCGATCGGGCGTCCCGTTCGAACGGATTCTGAGCTGGTTCAGGTCGCCGCGGCGACGCGGCGAAGGACCTCGATCGCGTGCTCGATCGCGCTCCGATCGAGATCGCGATGCGTAACGAAGCGTAGGGTTCCTGCGGTCAGGGGGATGGCGAGAACCCCTTCTTTCGCCAATCGGGCGGAGACCTCGGACGCCGTACCGTCGGCAAGGCTGCAGATCACGATGTTGGTTCTTGGGGTGGCAGCTTCGACCGCCATCCCGGGCAACTCTGCCAGGCAGTCCGCCAGCAGGCCGGCGTGCAGGTGATCGTCGGCCAGGCGCGCGGGTCCGTGCTCGAGAGCGAGCAGTCCGGCGGCGGCGAGAACGCCGACCTGTCGCATCCCGCCTCCCAGCATCTTGCGAACTCGCCTCGCTTCGAGGATCCAGTCGGCCTTGCCGCAGAGCAACGAGCCCACCGGCGCCCCGAGACCCTTCGAGAGACAGAACGTCACGGAGTCGAAGCCGGCGGCGACCTGCTCCGCGGTGCTCGATGTGGCGATCGCCGCATTGAAGATCCTGGCGCCGTCCATGTGGGTCTTGAGTCCATGACTGCGAGCCAGGTCGACGAGTTCGGCCAGCCGTTCTCTGGGGTAGACCGTACCGCCGGCGAGATTGTGCGTGTTCTCGACCGCCAGAACCTCGGTCCTGGACTGGTACGGTGTCGTGCGGCTGATGGCGCCGGCTACGGCCTGCGGGTCGAGAATCCCGTTCTGCGAGGCCAGGCCACGGGCCTGGACTCCCGAAAGAGCCGCCAGGGCCCCCATCTCGTAGTGGATGATGTGGGCCCGGGAGTCACAGATGACCTCGTCACCCGGGCGGGTGTGGAGATGCAGGGCGATCTGGTTTCCCATCGTGCCGGAGGGAACGAACAGCGCGGCCTCCTTGCCGAGGCGCGCAGCGGCGGTCTCCTCGAGCCTCCGGACGGTCGGGTCCTCTCCGAAGACGTCGTCACCGACTTCAGCCTCCGCCATCGCCTGGCGCATGGCTCGATCGGGCTGAGTCAGGGTGTCGGATCGCAGGTCGACGATTCTCATCGGGTCTCCTCGGTGCCGGACGCGTATTCTCTCAACCAGCGTAGGCGACTGGCTTCCGGGTTTCGACTCCAGTCGTCCAGGACAGCCAGGGCCCGAGCGTCGATCTCCTCGACAATCGTCAGGTTGCCCTCGAGGGACATGGCCTGAACGTCGGCCTCACACTCTTCGACCCAGCGAGCAGCTCGAAACAGCCCGTGCGCTGCGACATCGTCCCCTGCAAGGGCCTCGCCCGCCAGGATCAGCACCTCTGCTCCCTGCTGATTGCGTTGCCGACGAGGGCTGCCATAGGTCGGCCGCGGGCCGCACGGGGCCAGGCCGGTCTCGATGGCGGCCCGGGCGAATCGCCGTGAGGAAGGGCTGGGGCCGTGGAAGACCGTACCGAAGCCCCCTCCGACCTTCTCGATCAGGCTCCGCCTCTGGCGTCCTTCGAGTTCGAGCACGACGCCGGTCACCGCCGAAGCGCCCGCTGTCTTGAGGATGTCGAAACCGAGTCTCCAGGATTCTTCGTCGTCGGTCATTCCGGCGATCAGGGGCCAGACGGCGACCGATCCCTCGGGCAGTCGGTGCAACCCGTCGAGATCGCCCCTCAAGAGGTCGGAGGTGAGATCCCAGACCTGCGCGACGTGAGGATCGAGTCGCTCGGGATCGCCGGTCATCCTCTGCACCAGCGCCGTACCCCCCTGGGCCGTCCAGTCCTCGACCTGACGATCCAGGGGCTCTCGGAGGTCGCGTCGAACCGGGGGCACGTAGAGGGTGCCTCCACTGGGACTCGGCAGGGGTTCGAGATCGTGCTCGCGACCCGGGGTCCCCAGGGAGCGATCGCCCAGGTCGCACCAGAGTTCCGGTCCGACGTTCCACTTGCCGGGTCGGCGACGGACCCACCCGTTCGACGGCTCCGGCATCAGCGAGGCCGGTCGCAGGCTCACGTGAGTTCTTCCAGGCGCTTCACGACCGTTTCGGCCCTTCCCTTCCGAAGTCCGCTCACGATCAGGTCGGGACCTCGACGCGACGCGCTGAGAGGGCCGAGTTCGGCGGCCCTGTCGAGGCGATCGATCCCGTGCCCACCGAGCGGGCCGGCCGCCGTCCTGCCGCCGATCAACTTCGGCGCCATGCAGATCGAGACCCGGTCGAACTGGTCGGCCTCGACGAACGCGGCCAGCATTTCACCGCCTCCCTCGACCAGGAGGCTGTCGATCCCACGGGTGACCAGCGCGCCCCGCACCAAGCACGGCGGCTAGGACTGCAGTCGTCCCCGACCACGACCTCGACCCCACGATCCTCGAGTCGTCGGATTCGATCGGTGTCCCGGCAACTCGTGAAGATCAACACGGGGCCTTCGACCGAGAGCATTCTGGAACTCAGCGGGAAGCGAAGGCGGCGATCGACGACGACTCTGAGAATCCGTCCCCTGGCCTTGCCCAGCCGCCGATCCAGCGCGGGGTCGTCTGCGATCAGCGTGCCGGAACCGACCAGGATCGCGTCGTTCTCTTCTCGCAGTTCCAGCGCCCAGCGGCGTCCTCGTGGCGAGGAGATCCATTGACTCTCACCACTCGAGGTTGCGATGCGGCCATCGAGGCTCATGGCCCACTTCAGGGTCACCGCCGGCCGGCCCAGAACCGCCGGAATCAGGAAGGGCAGATTGATCGTCACTGCCGACTCCGCGAGCGCTCCGACTTCGACCTCGATTCCGGCGTCGCGAAGACGCTTGAACCCGCGTCCGGAGACTCTGGGATTGGGATCGGCATGGCACGCCACGACCCGTCGGACTCCCGCCGCGATCACTGCGTCGGCGCACGGCGGCGTGCGGCCCTGATGACTGCAGGGCTCCAGATTCAGGTAGAGGGTCGAACCGCGGGCCCGAGCTCCGGCCGCGTCGAGCGCCAGGACCTCGGCGTGCGGCCCGCCGACCTCGTGGTGATACCCGCGACCGACGACTTCGCCATCGCGAACCACCACTGCACCGACACGGGGATTGGGCGCCACCCGAAAGCGTCCACGTCCAGCCAGTCGAAGGGCTTCTCGAAGATAGCGCTCGTCCACGGGCGGTAACCCTACCCCAGCCGAGGCCGAAACGAGGCTCAGTCGAGCAGCGCTCGGACGAAGTCGCGAGCGTTGAAGTCGACCACATCCTCGGCGCGCTCCCCGACTCCGAGATGGAGAACCGGCAGTCGTAGATCGCGCGCCAGGGCCACGACGATGCCGCCTTTTGCGGTGCCGTCCAGCTTGCTCAGGAAGAGGCCGTCGATGTCGACCGCTCGGGTGAACTCGCGAGCCTGGGAAACGGCGTTCTGACCGGTGGTCGCGTCGAGCACCAGCAGCGTGCGAAGAGTTCGCCCGCCGCCTTCTCTTTCAACGACCCGACCGATCTTCGCCAACTCGTCCATCAGGTTGGCCTTCGTGTGCAGACGACCGGCCGTATCGATGATGACCTCGTCGATGTCCCTGGCCTTCGCGGCTTGGAGGGTATCGAAGACCACCGCCGAGGGATCCGATCCCGGCTTCTGCTTGACCACCTGAACGCCGAGTCGGTCGCCCCAGATCGACAGTTGATCGATCGCGGCTGCCCGGAACGTGTCGGCGGCGCCGAGCAGGACGCTGCGGCCCTGCTGACGAGCCAGCCATGCCAGCTTGGCGATCGATGTCGTCTTGCCGACGCCGTTCACTCCGACCACGAGGGTGACTCGCTGTCCCGCGACCGGCCGCGGCGGCGGCGCGTCCAGAAGCAGGACCGCGATTTCGTCAGACAGGCGCTCACGCACCTTGTAGGGGTCCCTCCATTCTTCCTTGCGCAGGCCCCCGGTCACCCGTTCGACGAGCTCGAGGCTCGTCTCGACTCCAAGATCCGCGGAGATCAGGACCTCTTCCAGGTCCTCGGGTGTGGTGTCGCTGCGACCCGCGACCGCGTCGATCCTCGCCCTCAGCGTCTGTTGTGTCCGTCCGAGACCGCGGCGAAGCTTTCGCCACAGTCCTCTGGTCCCGGACTCCTCGTTGTCCTCCGAACTCATCCGTCCAGCGACTCCCGAAGCCTCGGAAACGCGCTCTCGACGATGCGTCTGACCCTGCCGACGGCAGCGCCCAGTTCGACGGCGGCGACGAGGATCGCCTGCGGCGACACCTCGCGGCTCAAGAGCACGATGTCGTCGAACTGGAAGCGCAGCCACCCGTCGGCCGCGGCGGCTCCCTTCGACAGCACTGTCCGGTGGCGCTGAGTGAGTGTCATCAACTCTTCTTCGTCGAGCGCCTGCATGCGTCCCTGCTCGGCGATCTTGGTGCCGTCTCGATCGAGAAGGCAGATCATCCGCAGGTCGTCCTCCCGAGTCAGGAGTTCGGCGAGAAGTTCAGACGGCAGCATCGAATCAGGTATGGAGGTTTGCGGACACGGTGGCAGTACCCCAGGGCGCCTCTCTCAGCACCGGCGGTGGCACCACTTCGCCGTCATCGTATGCCTGAATGAAGGCCGCGACCACCTCCGGGTCGAAGCCCTTGCCGCTCTCGGCCCGGATCCACGACAGCGCTTCCTCTCCAGAGATCGGATCCTGATAGACGCGCTGGGTGGTCATGGCGTCGAATGAGTCCGCCACCGCGACGATTCGGGCGCTCAGCGGAATCTGCTGGGCCGCGAGGGCGTCCGGGTAGCCGCTGCCGTTCCAGCGCTCATGATGGGAACGCGCCGTGGGAACGCAGTACTTCAGCTGATCGATCGAAGACAGGATCTCCGCTCCGACCGTCGTGTGCATCTTCATCCGGTCGAACTCCTCCGGCGTGAGGACGTCGCCCTTGTTGAGAATCCGATCTTCGATCCCGATCTTGCCGATGTCGTGCATCAATCCGGCGACCCAGATCTCTTCCAGTTGATCGGAGGTGAGGCCCAGCTTCATCGCAACGCTTCGGCTGAACCGAGCGACGCGTTCGCTGTGGCCGCGGATGTAGGGCTCCTTGGCCTCGACCGCGGCCAACAGGGCGCGAATGGAACCGATGAAGAGATCGTGGTTGGTCTGCGCCGCGTTCCTGAGACGCCCGATGTAATTCTCGAGGCGGGCGCTCATGCTGTTGAAGGACTCGGCGAGGTCGCTGAGTTCCCGTCCGACCGCGGCGCCGGAGACCCGGCCGCCGAGCTGCCCCGACGCGATCTCCCCACTGCGAGCGGCGAGAAGCCGAACCGGTTCGGCGATCCACTGACTCGATCCGACCGCGAAGACCAACGCCAGGACGACCATCACCCCAGCTCCGAGGGCCGCCGTCTGCGCCCATCGCCGGGCGGCGCCGAACGCGACGGCCTTGGGCTGTTGCACGACGATCCCCCATCGACTCCCCGCTACTGGAGAGACCTGCGCAATCATGGGCCTCTCACCGCCGTCGCTCTCGACCGAATAACCGGACACGAAGACCGTCGGGTTGGCGACGAAGTCCTTCAGGAGCTGCGAAGACAGCAGCCCCGACTCCTGCCGGGCGTCCTGCGAAGCGCTGCTCCAGAGGAGGCCTCCTTCCCGATCGATCAGGAAGACCTCGCTGTCTCCAGACGCCCCCAGCGGCAACTCGATCACGCTTCGAACGCCTACCACGGGGAGTCCGTCGTCGGCGAGTGCGGTCATGGCCACCAGCACGCCGGCCGCCCCATCCGGCAGGTCGACGATCTGCAGACTCACCTCCTCAGTGGGGACTCGAGCCGGGTCGTCGAACGTCAGCATCTCCGTGAGTTCCGGCGGTGCCGCCACCAGTTCGCGGCTCTCGCGGGGGAGATCGACTCGGGTCGCGAGCAGATCCGGGTTTCTGGCGAGAAACCGGTTGAGGCTGAACTCGAGCCAGTCTTCGCGCTCCGCTCGACCGAGATCCATCATGGTTCCCGCACTCAATCCATCGAGAAGGCCCCTGATTCGTTCCCGCGCCGACCCGAGGCGCTGCGAAACGACCGCAGACTGGGCCTCGACTCGATGGGCCAGGACGATCCGTTCCTGGGTTTCCATGGACTCCCTTTGCTGGAGGACCGTGATCACGGTCGCTATCGACAGCGGGACGATGCCGTAGGCCACCAGGAAGACGAGAAGCAGGGTGCGCAGCGGAATTCGCCGCAAGAGGGGGCGTTTCTGCATCACGGAACCTATTCTCGGGCCGCCGGCCGCCCGGAGACGCGACCGCAAGTATAGCTAAACGCAAATAATTACGAATCAGCTTCAGGATTCGCGAGCCAGGAACGACTGCAGTGGACCGCGGAGATCCTCGATCTGGATGCCGGCAACCTGGGTTCCCTCTCCGATCGCTGCAGCGAAGACCCACGTCACCCCTCCCTCGACCGCCTTCTTGTCTCTCGCGATCCCGGAGAGGAGCGAATCCACGCTCAACTGCGGAAGCGGAGGCAGCTCGAGACGCCGGATCAGGGTCTCGATTCGGCCGCCGTCCGAACAGGGCATTCCGCGGCACGCGGCGAGGTGAAGAGCAAAGAGCACACCCCACCCGACCGCCTCGCCATGACGGATGCCCTCGTACCCCACCTCGGCCTCGATTGCGTGTCCGAGGGTGTGTCCGAAGTTCAGCAGGCGACGAACGCCCCCTTCCTCAGGATCTTCCTCGACCACCCGGATCTTGGCGGCGATCGCGGCTGCCACCACCGGAGCCAGCGATTCGCCGCTGCCTCGGATCAGCTGCGGCAGATTCGCTTCGACGAGACCGAAGAGCTGCTCGTCGAGGAGAGCTGCCATCTTGATCACTTCGACCAGGCCGGAGCGACGCTCGGGGAGCGGCAGGCTGGCGAGCAGATCAGAGTCGGCGACGACCCACGTCGGGTGATGGAAGACACCGACCGTGTTCTTTCCTTCGGGAAGATCGACCCCCGTCTTGCCACCGACCGAGGCATCGACCTGGGCCAGTAGAGTCGTCGGGATCTGACAGAACTCGATGCCGCGTAGAAACGTTCCCGCCAGGAACCCGCCGAGATCGCCGAGGCTGCCGCCTCCCAGGGTGATGACACGGCTGTCTCTCTTGCCTCCGGCCGCGAGCATCGTCTTCCAGGCTCGAGCAGCGACCTCGGGGGTCTTGGCGGCCTCGCCGTCAGGGACCTCGAGCAGGACCAGGTCGGTCGTATCGACCAGCGCCCCGGTGATGCGCTCACCGAACAGGTCGAGGACCGGCCGCGAGCTGACCAGAAAGGTCTTGCGTCCAGCACACCAGGTCGCGACCTCGGACAGGGACCGATCGAGGATGCCCGCGCCGACCATGATCGTCGAGGCGCCCCTCGGGTGCTGCAGGACAAGACGCTCCTCGCCCACTTCGTTCAACCTCCTGAATCGGCGGGTTTCCGACGAGCGGGTACGACCAGGCCCAGTTCGGCGAGCTTCTCGCCGTCCACCGGAGTCGGCGCTTCGGTCATGAGGCAGATTGCCGACGCCGTCTTGGGGAAGGCGATGACGTCACGAATCGAAGGACTCCCGGCCAACATCATCACGAGACGGTCGAGACCCAGAGCGATGCCTCCGTGAGGCGGTGCTCCGTAGCGCAGCGCCTCGAGCAGGAAGCCGAATCGCTCTTCGGCCTCCCCCGAGTCGATTCCAAGGAGTCCGAAGATGCGCTCCTGAAGGTCGGACTCGTGGATACGAATGGATCCGCCGCCGATCTCGAGACCGTTCAGGACCAGGTCGTAGGAGTTCGAACGAACGGCTCCCGGGTCGCTGTCCAGGAGATGGACTTGATCGGCGCGCGGCCGCGTGAAGGGATGATGGACGGAGGTCCAGCGCCCCTCGGTGGGACTCCATTCGAAGAGTGGGAAGTCCGTCACCCAGAGGAAATGAGCTTCCTTCTCGCGCAGCAGTCCGTACTCTCGCGCCATCGCCACTCGCAGCGCCGCCAGCGCGGCGCATGCGGTGGCTTCACCGGCCGCAACGATCAGGGCGAGGTCGCCCTCAGCCAGGCCCAGGGCTTCGGCAGCGCTCTCGATCTCCGCCTCGCTCAGGACGTTCTTGACCTGGAAGCTGAGCTCGCCGTCGCGACGCCGCAGGGGAAGCACTCCGGCGGCACCGTTCGCCCGAGCGATCTCGCTCCAGGCATCTACCTGCTTGCGGCTGGCATCGGCGGCACCGGGAACCGCCACGGCCCGAATCACTCCGTCGTGCTCCACGGTGTCCTTGAAGACCCGGAACTCACTCGTCCCCAGGATTTCGCTCAGATCCACGATCTCGATATCAGTTCGAAGGTCGGGGCGGTCGCTGCCGAAACGTCGCATCGCCTCGGCGTATTCCATCCGCGGGAAGGGGGTCACAGGTTCAGTCCCACCGAGCGGGAAGACCACCCCTGGCGAGGCCTTCGATGGGCTCGAAGATCTGCTCCAGGTCGGTGAACGAAAGCTCGACGTCGATCTGGGAGAACTCGGGCTGACGATCGGCTCGCAGATCCTCGTCTCGGAAGCATCGGCAGATCTGGAAGTATTTCTCGACGCCCGACACCATCAGGATCTGCTTGAAGAGCTGGGGCGATTGCGGCAGGGCATAGAACTCACCGCGGTGCACTCGACTGGGAACGAGGTAGTCGCGCGCCCCTTCAGGGGTCGAACGCGTGAGATGAGGCGTTTCGACGTGCAGAAAGCCCTGCTCGTCGAAGTACTTCATCGTGTCTGCCACGACCCTGTGGCGGAGCGCGAGGTTGGCGGCGAGTTGAGGGCGACGCAGATCCAGATAGCGATAGCGCAGGCGGGTCTCCTCCGTCGCCTTTCCCTCTTCGATCGAGAACGGCAGGGGATCGCAGCGGGAGAGAACGCGGCCGCCCTTCGCCACGACTTCGATCTCGCCTGTCGACAGCTTCGAATTGACCGCCTCGGGGGACCGGCGAGCGATCTCACCGACGATCTCGATGACCCATTCGATGCGAACCTCGTCCAGGGTTTCAGAGAGTTCGGCTACGTCCTCGGGTCGCACGACCACCTGAACGATGCCGCTGCGATCGCGAAGGTCCAGGAAGACGACTCCGCCGTGGTCGCGGCGCCGCTCCACCCATCCCTGAAGGAGAACCTCGCGTCCCACTTCTTCAGGACCGAGTCCTCCGGCTGCTGTGCGCTTCATGTTCCGTTCTCCTCATCCCGCCGCTTCAGTGCATCGACGAGAGACGTTCTGGCCACTGTGCCCTGTTCACCCGTCGCGAGATCCTTCACGGTCACCTCTCCCCTGGCCATCTCGTCTTCGCCGATCAGGAGGACGGTCCTCATGCCAAGGCGATCGGCCCGCCGCAGGGCATTCTTCATCGAACGGGTCGTCGTCTCGGCGATCGCGCTCAGTCCGGCATCACGCAACGACATCGCGGCCTTCACGGCCTCCAACGGACTGACGCCTCCGATCGGGATCACCAGGGTGTCGGTAGCGGCTGCGGCTCTCGAAACGAAGGCCTCAGGCAGGATGTCGATCAGACGATCGAGCCCGATCGCGAACCCGATCGCAGCGACGGAGTCACCCCCGACCTCGGCGATGAGGCCGTCGTAGCGACCCCCACCCACCACGGCATTCTGGGCGCCGAGATCGCCCGACACGATCTCGAAAACGGTCCGGGTGTAGTAGTCGAGGCCGCGCACGAGCCGATCGTCGATCTCGACTGAGATCTCGGCGCTCGCCAGTCCGGAGAGCACCGCCTCGAAGTGGGAGCGGCTCGCCTCCCCGAGATCGTCTCGGAGCTTCGGCGCCTCGGCCAGGAGTTCGATCTCGGCCGCCGACTTGGTGTCGAGGATGCGCAGGGGGTTCGACTCAGGCGCCGCCGACTCTCGGCTCCAAGACTCCCTGCGTGCGGTTCGAGGAAGTCCCGAAGTCGGCGCGTGTAGCGAGCCCGACAGTCCGGGTCACCCACCGTATTGATGCGCACGGTCAACTCCTCGAATCCGAGACGTCGCAGGAAGGTCACCAACATCAGGAGGAGTTCGACGTCCGACCACGGCCCCTCGTCGCCGATCAACTCGGCGCCGATCTGGTGGAACTGCCGATAGCGCCCCTTCTGCGGCCGCTCGTAGCGAAACTGGGGACCGAGGTAGAAGAGGCGCAGGGGCTGGCTGCGTTCCTTCAAGCCGTGCTCGACGAAGGCGCGGGCGACGGAGGCCGTGTTCTCGGGACGCAGGCAGAGGCTCTTGCCCTTCTTGTCGAGGAACGTGAACATCTGTTTGTCGACGATCTCGCTCGCTGCGCCGACGCCGCGCACGAAGAGTTCGGTCTCTTCGACAACCGGCGTTCGGATCTCCTCGAAGCCGAAGAGGTGGAACACCTCGCGGGCCTGCTGTTCGACCGCCGCCCAGGTCGACGTTTCGGGAGGCAGGAGATCGCGCATTCCCTTGACCGAGCGCGGACCCTGTCGGCTCATGGGCGCTTCCCCTGTCTGCGCGGCGGCCGCTGTTTGGCGAATCCACGTGGGCGGCCGGCAGAGGCAGACATGACGAAGATCCTGGAGGTTGAGAAGAAGGCTCGAGAGGCCTCCTGCAAGGCGCGGCAGCTTACCACGCCACCCGAGCGGCCCTGGCGCGGCAAACGTAGAATCCGACGATGGAGTTCACCGAGCCGATCGTCGATGTCGTCATTCCGGCCTTGAACGAAGAGTCGTCGATCGGACTCGTGCTCGCGGGGCTGGAGGAACTGCCTGTCCGCCAGGTCGTGGTCGCAGACAACAACTCCACCGATCGCACCGCCCAGGTCGCCCGCGAAGCCGGCGCCCGGGTGGTGCCGGCGCCGGTTCAGGGCTACGGCAGTGCCTGTCTGGCGGCTCTGGGGGTGATTGCCGAAGGCGCAGCTCCGGAGATTGTCGTGTTCGTCGACGCAGACTACTCCGATCATCCCGAGGAGCTTCCGAGTCTCATCGCCCCGATCGTCAGCGGTGACTTCGATCTGGTCATCGGGTCGCGCATCCTGGGACGCCGGGACCCCGGCGCCCTGCTGCCCCAGGCACGTCTCGGCAATTGGTTCGCGGTTCATCTGATCCGATGGCTCTACGGCCACACCTATACCGATCTGGGGCCGTTTCGCGCGATCTCCTGGACGGCTCTGGAGCGGCTGGGGATGAGTGATCGCGACTTCGGCTGGACCGCCGAGATGCAGGTCAAGGCCATCCGTCGGGGCCTCCGGGTCACCGAGGTCCCGGTGAGCAATCTTAACCGGGTCGGAATCTCGAAGATCACCGGCACAGTTCGAGGAACGATGCTGGCTGGACACAAGATCATCTCCACGATTCTCAAGCATTCCCGGGGGAACCCATGAGACGTCAGGCCGAAGTCGAGATCGAGGTCCGGTATGCCGAGACCGACCAGATGGGAATCGTCCATCACAGCAACTACCTGGTCTGGCTCGAAGTGGCTCGAACCCGTCTCTGCGAAGAGGCCGGTCTGCCCTACGCTTCGATCGAGGAGGCCGGGCACTGGCTCGTGGTGACGGGCGCCAGCCTGCGATACAGATCACCGGCCCGCTATGGCCAGCGACTCACCGTCACCTGCGAGCTCGCCTGGCTTGGAAGCCGCTCGCTGGTGTTCAGGTATGTCTGCTCGCGCGGCGCACAACGCCTCGCGACGGGTGAAACCGAACACGTCTGGGTGGACAAGCGCAGCGGCCGAAACTGCCGGATTCCGCAGTATCTGGAGGACTCGTTCCTCGAGCTCTGCGATCAGAAGGCCCTGTCCCGAAGGCGACCTGCTCCTACGACCTGACGGCTGAGCGATTCGACGATGGACTTGCGTCCATCCGGGAGTGCAGCGAGATGCGAAAGCTCAACCCGGCGGCTCCGCGGGTGCCCCGACGGAGGCAACAACAGCCGATCTCGTCGATGCCGCTGCGGCCATCGCAGCCGGAGAACTCGACCTCGCCAATGAGGTCTTTCGAGGCTTGCTGGACCGGTCGCCTGACGATCCGGTGCTCAACAACCGTGTCGGCGACTTCCTGGCCCTCCGGAAGCGCTACCCGGAGGCCGCCGCGTACTGCATGAAGGCGGCAGAACTCTGGAGTGGTCGCGGAGACGTCGGGCGGGCTCTCGCGGTGCTGAGGAAGGTCCTCCGCTGGCATCCCGATCATCCCGCCGCCGGGCGCTTGCGGGGTCGTCTGCTCGGCCCTCGGGGAGACGGCCACCGACTCAGACGGAATGTTTCCGGAAGCGTGTGCGAACCGAAAACACGCTGTCGCCGCTGAGAACGCCGCCGCGCCCGAACAGGCGTCCGTGCTGCCAGTTCGACAGTCCGAGTTCAGGCCTTCCGAGTGCGAACTGGCCGTCGACCCAGCGAGTGTGGTCGTCTCCCACGAAGGGCGCGTCGATCCCCTTCCAGAACTGTTCGTGCTCGCCTTGCGACTCGCTCAGCAGGCAGGCCACGAAGTGGGGACTGTAGCGATTGAAGAGCGCGATCGCCTCGTCGAGATCGTCGACGATCACCAGGCTGACCTCGGGCGAGCCTTCCCACTCCCACTCCGTGGCGAGCTGATCGAGTGGGATTCGATCGGCCTGGGGTTCGTCGATCCGACCTCCTGCCCTGGCGACTTCGACTCGTCGATCGAAGAGTTCTGTGGGCACCCCTTCGTCGCTGCCGGTCACGATGTGGATGCGAAACTCCTCAGACAGTCGTTGCGAGGCGCTCTTCAACCCCTCGAGGAGGGCCGGCACGAGCCGACTCTGCTCGGAGCGGGCGATGCAAACCGTGTTCAGCGTATTGCAGACCTTGCGATCGAGAGAGCGCGCCACGACGCTGGAGAGGACCTCCCCCCGCGTGCTGGCGGAGGTCATCAGCCACGCGCCTCCGCTGCCATGGAGGCTCACCGGGACACCCACCGAGCGCGCCAGGGAGCCCAGCATCTCCACCGTCGGGCCGGATCCTCGAGCGACTGCGAGTCCCAGGCGCCGGTCGGAGAACAGCGCCCAGCCGGAGGCGTGTGACGGACTTTCGAGCAGGACAGCACTGCCAGCGGGCAGTCCGGCGGCCTCGAGGGAGGGACGCAGAGCCAGTTCCATGAGGCTGCGGGCCGTCGCGAGTGCGTCGCTTCCGATCCTGAAGACCACCGAGTTGCCGCCACGAATCACGCCACAGGCGTCGGCGAGAACGTTGGGACGACCTTCGAAGATGAAGGCGACCACACCCAGGGGCGCCCCCACCAACTCCACGTCGAAGCCGTCCCGCGGCACTCGCTCGAGTACGTGGTCTCGCCGGGACTCCGACTTCATCCAGCCCTCGAGACCGAGAATCATGTTCTCGCGCAGGCGCTCGTCGGCGATCAAGCGGGTCGTACTGCGGCCGCGACGACTCGCGGAGTCGACATCCGCTTCGTTGACCTGCTGGATGCGACGCCAGATCGCGGGGTCGGCGAGCCGTCCGGCGAACTCTTCGAAGAACGCCACGATGGCGCCGTCGGGACAGCCGGCGAGAACCGAAAAGGCGTCGACAGCCTGATCGACGGCGCTTCGAGCGAGATCGACCTCGTGGGCCGGCAGGTGAAGGATCTGATCGCTGTCCGGCGGCACGATCAAGGAGTCTCCGGGTTGGAAGGCGTCGGCCAGCGAGGCCGGCACGGTGGCGAAACCATCCCCACCGACCAGGATGCGGTCTCCTTCCACGAGCTTCCCGAGACGTCGGATCGTCACGACACCTCTCCCTGATGAAGAACGACGAGGTTGTCGCGATGGACCGCTTAATCGAGGTAGTGATAGCCGAGGACGGACTCGATCTCCGCACTCTTGCGACCGGCGATGCGTCTCAAGTCGTCAGCCGAGTATCCGGCCAGGCCCCTGGCGATCTCGTTTCCCGTCGGGTCGACGATGGCTACGCTGTCTCCTCGACCGAACCCGCCCTCGACTCCAAGAATGCCGGACGGCAGGAGACTCCGTCCCTGCTGCTGCAGGGCGGCGGCAGCCCCTGCGTCGACGTCGATTCGACCGAGTGTGGTCCTCGAGAAGGCGATCCAGTGTTTGCGCTGGGAGACACCCGTAGAAGCTGCGGCCACCCAGGTTCCGACATCCTCGCCGTCGAGGACCCGATCGATCACCCCTTCTTCCCTGCCGTTGGCAATGACGGTGGCGACGCCCGCCTTGCCGGCGAGCCGAGCTGCCTCCAGCTTGCTCCTCATGCCGCCGAGACCGACCCTGGACCGGGCGGGACCGGCCTGCCGGAGGTGAAAGTCCTCGACGCCGTCGAGCCAGCCATGTCGAACCGCCTCCGGAACCAGGGAGGGATCGCTGTCGAAGAAGCCGTCGACGTCGGTCATCAGGATCAGAAGCTGAGCTTCGACCAGACTGGCGACCAGGGCCGAGAGTCGATCGTTGTCGCCGAACTTGATCTCCTCGACGGCGACGGTGTCGTTCTCGTTGACGATCGGCAGAGCCCCCATGGCCAGAAGACTCTCGAAGGTGTTGCGGGCGTTGAGAAAGCGCCCTCGTTCGTCGAGATCACCTGCGGTGAGGAGAATCTGGGCCACCTTCGAGTCGGGCTCGAGACAGCGTGCCCAGGTCTGCATGATCGCGATCTGCCCTGCTGCGGCGCTCGCCTGCTTCAGGGGGATCGTTCGGGGTCGCTCTGACAATCCGAGCTTTCGACTCCCCGCCGCGATCGCTCCCGAACTCACCAGGACCACTTCCAGGCCCCGTTGCCGTAGCCCCGTGATGCCGGCTGCCAGCGCGCGGAATCGTGTCTCGTCGAGATCTCCGTCGGGGGCGATGACCTGCGAACCCACCTTCACGACCACGCGACGTGTCGACGACAAGACTGAGGCACGACGGTGCATCGCAGGACTCTCCTCGTTTCGTGGTCCTACTCGTCGCTCCAGCTGAGCCGGTAGAGGACGCCCTGAAGATCGTCGGAGACCAGAACAGACCCGTCGGGCAGTTCCTCGATATCGACGGGGCGGCCCCATGCCTTCTTTCCCTGCAGCCAGCCCTCCACCAGGCTCTCGTAGGCAACAGCCCGATTGCCTTCGAGTCGGACGAGGGCAACCCGGTAGCCGATGGGTTCGGAGCGATTCCACGATCCGTGCTCGGCGACCAGGATCTGGGAACGGTAGCGTTGCGGGAACTGGTTCCCCGTGTAGAAGCGCATTCCGACCGCTCCGGCGTGCGGACTCAACAATTGCACCGGGGCTGTCTGCTCGGCGCACCCGTTGGCGGTTCCCTTCTCGGGGTCGGCGACCTGCGCTCCGTGACAGAAGGGGTAACCGAAATGAAGTCCGGCAGCGGGCGCTCGGTTGAGCTCATCGGGCGGTAGATCGTCGCCCAACATGTCTCGTCCGTTGTCGGTGAACCAGAGTTCGCCGGTCGTCGGATGCCAGTCGAAGCCGACGGTGTTGCGAATGCCTCGCGCGAACAACTGGAGATCGGTCCCATCCGCTCGACGCTCGCGATCGTCGCGTAGGGATCGCTGACGTCACAGATGTTGCAAGGGGCTCCGACCGGGACGAAGAGTCGGCCCTGCGGGGAAAAGCGAATGAACTTCCAACCGTGATGTCGGTCGTCGGGCAGGTCGTCGAGCACCAGAACGGGTTTCGGGGGGTCGTCGAGCTTGTGGTCGATGTCATCGAAGCGCCAGATCTTGTCGATTTCGGCGACGTAGAGCGATCCATCGCGCCAGGCCACCCCGTTCGGCATGTTCAGGCCCTCGGCGATCGTGATCACACGATCCGCTTCACCGTCGCCGTCGTCGTCGATCACCGCGTACACCTTGCCCACCGGTCGGCTGCCGACGTAGATCACACCGGCTTCGGAGCGGCTCATCGAGCGTGCGCCGTCGACGCCTTCAGCGAAGATCGAGATCGAGAACCCGGCCGGCATCTTCAGCTCGTCCATCGCTCGCGGCGGCGCAGCGAGGAGGACAGGGCTGCAGGTCGCGAGCGCGAGGAGGCAGAAGATACGTCTCAACATGGTGAACTCCGTGCGTGCAGGCTTCATCAGGGGGCCGCATGATCGCAAGGGGCGGCACGCCGAAGGAGCGTGATTCGCTACAATCCCATCGGCCCCGGCGACGCCCGCCTCCACAACCCTCATGGCAACTCTCACCGCAGAACAGATCGCCGAGGTGTTGGTCCGTCAGGGTCGTCTCAGCGCCGATCAGGCCGCCGAAGTCCGTCGCGAGGCCGGCTTCCGCGGTCGACGCAAGTCGGATCCGCGCGACCAGCGATCCGAGGCCTACGAAGTCCTCCTGCGGATGAGCCTCCCGACCCAGGGCGAGAAACCCGGTGTCGTCAACGAGGAGACGGTGGCTCGTGCAATCGCGGCCGACGCCGGACTGGACTACGTCCGCATCGATCCCCTGCAGCTGAACGCTGAGTTGATCGAGGACAAGATCTCGCGTCCGTTCGCGAGAAAGCACCGGATGATTCCGCTCGGGATCAGCGAGGGCCGGCTCAAGGTGGCGCTCGCCAACCCCTACGACCTCGAGGCCATCGACGCCTTCCGGCGAATTTCCGGTCGGGAACTGCAACTGGTCGTCGCCTCCGAACCAGACGTCCTGAGGGCTCTCACCGAGTTCTACGGCCTCCGTCACTCGGTTCGCAAGGCCGCCCGCGACCTGCAGGCGGGACTCGATCTCGGCAACCTCGAACAGCTCGTCAAGATGAAGACCGAGTCCGAGATCGAGTTCTCGGACCAGCACATCGTCAACGCGGTCGAGTTCATGCTGCAGCATGCCTACGACACCCGCGCCAGCGACATCCACATCGAGCCGAAGCGCAACCATTCCCTGGTTCGCTTTCGAATCGACGGAGTTCTGCACGATATCCAGAAGTTGCCGAAGATCGTCCATCAAGCCGTGGTGAGTCGCATCAAGATGATGTCCCGACTCGATATCGCCGAGAAGCGTCGCCCCCAGGACGGGCGCGCCAAGACCCAGAGAGGGGGCCGGGAAGTCGAGTTGAGAGTCTCGAGCCTGCCGGTGGCCTTCGGTGAAAAGATCGTCATGCGCATCTTCGATCCGAACACCTTTCTGCTGGATCTCGCCGATCTCGGTTTCGAAGCCGACGAACTGGCAGCCTTCGAGGGTTTCATCCACCGTCCGCACGGCATCGTCCTGGTCACAGGACCTACCGGATCGGGAAAGACGACGACTCTCTACTCCGCCCTGAGGACTCTGGCGATCGGCGAGACGAACGTGACGACGATCGAGGATCCGATCGAGATCGTCTGCGAGGAGTTCAACCAGATGGCGATCCAGACCAAGATCGGCATCACCTTCTCGGATGCGCTGAGGCACGTCCTTCGTCAGGATCCCGACGTGATCATGGTCGGTGAGATTCGCGACAACGAGACCGCTCAATACGCGATTCAAGCGGCCCTGACAGGTCATCTCGTTCTGTCGACCCTGCACACCAACGACGCCTCATCCTCCATTTCACGACTCATGGATCTCGGCGTCGAGCCGTTCCTGATCTCTTCGACCCTGGCCGGTTCCATGGCTCAACGACTCGTGCGCAAGATCTGCAAGGGGTGCGCCGTCGAGCGCTACCTCGATGACGAAGAAGTGCAGGCGCTCCGACTTTCGGTTCCGAAGGGCAAGCGGGTGCGGGTGACCGAAGGAGAGGGTTGTGGAGACTGCCGCGGAACCGGCTATCTCGGGAGGGTGGGAATCTTCGAGATCCTGTCCATCAACGACGCGCTCAAACACCTGATTCAACAAGGCGCCGATGCGCCCCGGATCAAGCGGGAAGCGGCCCACCAGGGAATGCGTACCCTGCGCCAGTCGGCGCTCCAGAAACTGGCCGCCGGCGAAACCACCTTCGAGGAAGTGGTCCGCGTCACCGGTCTCTGATTCGTGGCAGACTCCCGCCGCCCCGTACCGACACTCACGACACGAGGAGAATCTCCAATGGCTAGCGAAGAACTTCCACAACGCAAGGCTGAGGGACTACTGGCCGGCAAGAAGGGCCTGATCGTGGGGGTCGCAAACCATCGCTCGATCGCCTGGGGTATCGCCCGTCGCGCCTGGGCCGAGGGCGCCGACCTCGCCTTCACCTACCTGGGCGACGCGCTCGAGAAGCGGGTTCGTCCCCTGGCCGACAGCCTGGGGAGCGAGATCATCGTTCCTCTCGACGTCTGCAATCCGGACGACATCGCGGCGACCTTCGCGGAGATCGAGAAACGCTGGGGCAAGCTCGATTTCCTGGTGCACTCGATCGCCTGGGCCGACAGCGAGGATCTCAAGGGCAGGACCGTCGATACGTCGCGGCAGGGGTTCCTGCGCGCCATGGAGATCAGCGCCTACTCCCTCCTCGCTCTGGCGAAGCCGGCGGAGAAACTGATGACCGACGGAGGGAGCATCCTGGCTCTGACCTATCACGGATCCGTGAAGGCGGTTCCCAACTACAACGTCATGGGCATCGCAAAGGCCGCCCTCGAGGCCTCGGTGCGCTACCTGGCTGTCGATCTTGGTAGCGAGGGAATCCGGGTCAACGCGATCTCGGCAGGGCCCATCAAGACGCTCGCCGCTTCGGGAGTCTCCGGCATGCGGGGCATGCTGCAGACCTTCGCCGAGCGCTCACCGCTGAGGAAGAACACCGACACCGAAGAGGTCGGGGCTTCGGCGGCCTACCTGCTCTCGGATCTCTCGAAGGGAGTGACGGGAGAGATCCACTACGTCGACGCCGGTTTCAACATCCTGGGCTTGTGACCTTCAGGCTGCTACGTCGGAGCCGGCTACCGCCACGATGACGTTGTCGGCGACGATCGTCGAGTCACCGTCGAGCCGTTGTCCCTGTCCGAATCCGATGAGGCTGGCGCGGGTGAGGGCTCCATGGAGATCGCCGGCGTTCCGGGTTCGCACCTTCAGATAGTTGTCGGTGGTCCCTCTCCACTCCCCGCCCCGGAACTCCTCCCAGAGGACTTCTGCGGACTGTCCGAGTTGAGACTCGGCAAAACGCCTGGCGGACCGTTCGGAGGTTTCCAGCAGGCGACGCATCCGTGCCTTCCGGGTTTCGGGGTCGACGGGGTCCACGAGCTCGGCCGCCTCGGTGCCCTCCCTGGGAGAGTACGGGCAGGCATGAACCCTTGCGAACCCCATGGCCTCGACGAAGCCGAGGCTGCTCTCGAACTCCCGATCGTCTTCTCCGGGGAAGCCGACGATCACGTCTGTGGTGACCGCAATCCCGGCAACCCTCTGTCGCAACTCCTCGACCGCTCGCGCGTACTGGGCAGGAGTGTAGGGACGCCGCATTCGCTCGAGGGTCTGCGCGCACCCGCTCTGAAGGGAGAGATGGGCGTGACGGCACACCCTCGGATGACTGTAGAGCTCGATGATTCTCGCGTCGAGGTCCCACGGTGCGATCGAGGTCAGCCGCAGTCGCTCGATGGCCGTTTCCTCGAGGATCCGATGGACGAGTTCAGCCAGCCGTGTGCGGCCGTCCCGATAGGCGGAGATCTGGACTCCGGTGACAACGATCTCCCGGTAGCCCCCTGAAGCGAGGGCCGCGACATCGGCGATCACGTCGTCGGCCCCGCGACTGCGCTGCTTTCCGCGGGTGCTCGGAATGATGCAGAAGGTACAGCTCATGTTGCAGCCGTCCTCGATCTTGACGAGTCCGCGCGTCGGACCTTCGGGGAGTGGAACGTAGGAGACCGGCACCCGCGATTCGACGCCGGTGCTGGAAAGATCCGGGAAGGCCGCGGTCACGAGTTCGACCAGATCGTCCTTGCGATCATTGGTGACGACGAGGTCGATGCCCGGCAGGGTGGCTGCCTCAGCCTGTGAATCGGTCGCCCAGCAACCCGTCACGACGGTCCTGATCGGCGCGTCCAGGCGAGCGGCGCGCCGGGCGGTCTTGCGCGAGTCCCGTGCCGCCGCATTCGTCACCGTGCAGGTATTCACGACATGGAGATCCGCGCCCTCGAGCGACTGCACGACTTCGTGGCCCCGCGACAGGAAGTCGCGCGCCATGGCATCGACCTCCGCCTGATTCAGCTTGCAACCTAGATTCGAGAGATGGACTCGCATCGGACGCGGATTCTATCGTCTAAACACGCCAACACTCGCTTCCGTGCGGGGTTGCGCTGCTACAGTCCCGGCGTGCCTGCGCTGTCCGATTTCGCCCTTCGCATCCTCGAATCACCGGATCTGTCCTCGAAGCTCGAGAGTCCTTCGAAGATCCCCGTCGACGACCGTCGGGTGGTCTCGGTTCCCGATCAGCCGGCGCGCGCAGAGTCTCTCCAGATTCGCCCTGCGAAGGAGACGGCGGTTCCGCGAATCGGCGCCTGGCAGGATCCGGAGCAGCGCCGGCGACTCCTCCACGCCTTCGCCAACCACGAGTTGCAGGCGGTCGAGCTCTATGCCCGCGCCTTGTTGCTGTACGTGGATGCTCCCGACGATTTTCGTAGCGATCTCCTCCACATCCTTCTCGAGGAACAAACCCACACTCGGGTCTACCTCGAAGCACTCGAGCGGCGAGGATGCGCCCTCGGCGATCTCCCGGTGAGCGGCTATTTCTGGCACAAAGCCCATCTGTTGGAAACGCCTCTCCAGTTCGTTGCCGCGATGCCCCTGACCTTCGAGAATGCGAACCTCGATCACAGCCTCGAAATCGGAGCGATCGCGAGCCGCTGCGGCGACCTCGAGGGCGCTGCGCTCTTCGATCACATTCACCGTGACGAGATCCGTCATGTGGCTTTCGGGTGGCGTTGGCTGCGACGGCTGGCGCCGGATCTCGATCCCTGGGACGCCTTTGTCCGCAATCTCGTCCCGCCGCTCCACCCCGGTCGCGCCTCCGGTCGAGAGTTCAACTCGGAACCGCGTCGAGCAACAGGGATGGATGCGCCGTTCATCGAGAAGCTCGAAGACGCTCATCGGCAGCATCAGCGAAGCCTTCGAAAGCGGTCGGCGGCTTCACGGCGATGATCCTCGCCAATTTCGACTTCGAGGACTCCCTGCGTCGCGGATTCGAAGCGACGCGCGCTGTCGTTCTCGAACGCCGGTTGGAGCGGCTCTCCAGGCGACTCCGGGTCCTGGCTCACTCCTCAGAGCGGATCGTCTTGTCGGCCCATCGAGCCCGACAGGAAGCGCTGCGCAGTCCTGCCCGCCGACTTCTCGCCTGGGGCGAGAGCCGCGCGGTCGCCGAGCTGCGCTCCCTGCTCGTCCTGGTCGAGAGGGTCGGCAAGCTCGAGAATCCGATCTCGCAGCTGCTCGACGAACTCCAGGCACCCGATCCGAACGCCGTTCGCCGGGTCGCCGATCGACGTTTCTGCCACCGGCTTGCGGCCTCGTGGGGAGAGAATCTGCCGGGCGCGGAGGTCGCAGAAGACCTCCCTTCCGCCAGGGAACTCGTAGGGAGGCCACTCCCTGGGGGAGCCTCGTCGTGGGTCGCCAAGTCCATCTTCTCGGCTGCCGGGCGGATACGAGCCTGGATCCACCCCACGGAAGGCGTCCTTCGAGGGGCAGGCCTCGACTCCCTCCTGGCCCAGGGTCCGGTGGTCGTGGAACCCTGGATGCCGAGGGTTGCCGACTTCGGTCTCTCCGCCTCAATCGCGACAGGCGAGGTTCGGGTGCTGGGGATCCACCAACAGGTCGTCGACGGTAGGGGGACGCCGCAAGCGATCGTTTTCGGGCGGGGACTCCTTTCCCCCGAGGGCCTGTCCGAAGGCAACAGGGATCGCCTTCTCGAGGTCGCGCAGCGAGTCGGAGGGTCTCTGGAGGCCGAGGGATATCAGGGCGTGTTCGGGGTCGACGCCTGGACCTGGCGGGCCGCCGATGGAAACAGCGGATTCCAAGCTCTCGGGGAGATCAACCCACGAATGACTTTCGGACTGGTCGCCCTGGCCCATGCCCATGAAGGCCGCAGGCGTCTCGATCTCGATCCCTGAAGCGATCTCGCGATTCAGGGCGCCTTGCGCGAGTGGCGGAGGCGACGAATCAGGCTCGAGGTGTCCCAGCGGGCTCCCCCCATCGCTTCCACCTCGGAGTAGAACTGGTCGACGAGGGCCGCTACCGGCAGGCAGGCCCCGTTGCGCCGTGCCTCGGACAGTGCGATCGCGAGGTCCTTTCGCATCCACTCGACGGCGAAACCGTGATCGAAGTGGTCATCGATCATCGTCTCGGCGCGGTTGTCCATCTGCCACGACTGAGCCGCCCCCTTGCCGATGACGTCGACGACGGCCCTCGGATCGAGGCCGGCAGCATCGGCAAAGGCGAGCCCTTCGGAGAGCCCCTGGACCAGGCCGGCGATGGCGATCTGATTCACCATCTTGGTGAGTTGTCCGCTCCCCACCTCGCCGAGGAGCGCGGCCCGCTGTGAGTAGCACTCGAGAATGGGAAGGCTCCTCTCGAAGACCCCGGCTTCTCCACCGATCATGATCGTGAGGACTCCCTTCTGAGCCCCTGCCTGACCTCCCGACACCGGCGCGTCGAGGAATCCGACTCCCTTCACTGCCGCTGCTGCGCCGACTTCCCGGGCGACGTCGGCGGAAGCCGTCGTGTGGTCGATCAACACGGCGCCGGATTCCATCTCCGGCAGAGCCCCCTGGGGGCCGGAAACCACCTCTCGCACGTCCTGATCGTTGCCGACACAGAGCAGTACGAAGTCCTGGCCACGGGCGGCAGCGGCGGGAGTCGCCGCGGTGGCGCCCGCGTGGTCTTCGAGCCACGCTTCGGCGCGAGCCGAGGTGCGGTTGTAGACGGTCACATCGTGGCCTGCGCGGGACAGATGGCCGGCCATCGGATAGCCCATCACACCCAGTCCAAGGAACGCTACCTTCGCCATCGTACTGTCCTCCTACCTGACGTGAGCCTGGATGCCGACGACGCCTCAGCCGGCGTCGACCACCGATCGAATCGAGTGAGCGAGGCGCAGCCCGGCTTCGGTGAGTTCGCGGTCCGACGGATAGGCGTAGCAGAGCCTCATGGATCGAGAGATGGTCTCGCCACCCTCTGCACCCGCCATGCCGCAGATCTCTCCAGGAACGAAGAGCACCTTGTCGTCCAGTGCTCGTTGGAACAACTTGCCCGACATGCCGGTATCGACTTCCGATCGCAGCGTCATCCAGAGGTAGAGGCCGCCGTTCGGGACGATGAACTCGGCGCGATCTCCCAGTTCCTCGACCAGGAGATCGTGAAGACGAGCGCACTTCTCGGCGTAGCGGGATCGTAGATGCTGCTCGTGTTCGGTGAGAAGTCCGTCTTCCATGATGCCGAGAACCAGCTGCTGAGCGAGGTGACAGGAGCCGAAATCGTGAAGGCTCTTGAGCCTCAGGAGGGCTTCGCGAAGTTCGACCGGCAGGATCCCGTACCCGACCCGCATTCCCGGCGACAGGATCTTGGAGAAAGAATCGGCGTAGACGACGGGCAGACCGTCGTCCTGGGATTCGAAGAGAGGGGGGAGATCTTCGACTCCTGGAAAGCGAAGCCCTCGGTAGGCGGCGTCTTCGAGGATGACGGCTTCGAGTCCACGCTCCCTGTAGGAAGCGAGCATGGCGGTGACTCGACCGCGCCGTTCGCGACTCAGGGTCGCCCCTGTGGGGTTCTGGTAATACGGCATCGTGTAGAGCATCTTCACCCGCGCGAGCTCACCTCTGGCGTCGATCTCGTCGAGGACACGCTCGAGACTCTCGGGAATGAGTCCGTCCCGATCCACCCCAACGCCCACCAGTCGCGCGCCCAGACTCTGGAGGGCGCCGACGTAGACGAAATACGACGGGTTCTCGACCAGGACCAGATCTCCCTCCTCGACGAGCAGTTCGCCGAGGAGATACAGCAGTTGCTGCGAGCCGCCGGTCAGGACGAGATCGTCCTCATCGAACCTCGACCAGATTGCGGCATCGGAGCCCCGCGCGAGTCGATCGAGCAGGGCTCGCCGGAGCCGGGGATCGCCGGCCGTGGTTCCGTACTGAAGCGCTTCCCTCCCCCTCACCGGGTCGGAGAGAAGGCGGCTTGCGACCTCTGCGACGCCGGTATGAGGCAGGGTCGGGTGGTCGACGAAGCCGGCCGCCAGGGAGAGAAGGCCGGGAACCTGCAGCGCCTTGGTCATCAGCCAGGAGATCGGCGCTTCCTCGAGCTCGAGAGCCCGTCGAGTCAGCCGGGGGAACTTCGGAGGCGCGGAGGTCGTCATGGTTCGACGATATCGACGTCTTCCCTCGGGAGCCACCCCTCCGAGCCATCCGGCAATGCGACCCGAAGCCATCCATCCAGGGCCTGAACGGCCTCGACCTCGCTGCCAGCGTGAAGGACGAAACGCACGGCGGCGTCCCGTTGCATGCCGGCAAGCGCAGGGACCTCCCCGGGAAGGATCACGGCGACCTCGCCACCGCCCAGGCCCTCGACGAGCAGACTGCCGGCGCACATGGCAGTTGGCACCAGGCAGAGCCAGGCGGAGAGGAGGAGAAACTCCCACCGCGGCCGCAACCACCGAATCATCAGGGCCGCCCAGAAGAGCGCGCTCGAGAAAGAAAGGATCCACAGGCGCTCCGACCGGCTCAGGGTGTAGTGCCAGAAGAAGAGAGTCCTCTGGAGTTGAGACGGTGCCGGCGGAGCCACGTCGTCGACGACTCGTTCGCGCGCCTTCTGAAGATGGAGCTGGATATCCGGATCTCTCGGCGCCAAAGCCGAGGCCCGGCGAAGCGCAGCGATCGCTCGGCCCAGGTCTCCAGCGCGAAGAAGTGCCGTGCCGAGATTGAAGTAGAGGCTCGGCGTTTCGACTCCGTCCGTGACCAGCCGGTCGTAGTTTCGGACGGCTGCGTCGAAGTCTCCGGAGTCGAAGCTCTCGTTGGCATGGACCCAGATCTCGGCCGGATCCAGGGTCGGCTCGCTCGCGGCGTCCGCTCCGAGAACCAGGGACAGCGCCAGCAGGCCCAAAGCCAGCACCCCTGCCAGAACCAGCCGTTCGGAGTTCACGACAGCCCCCGCTCGATCTCGCGCAGAAGCCGCTCCAGTTCCTCGACAGGAGTCACCACTCCCGTGTCGCCACGGCTGTACCGGGCGGCGTCCGCCCGCACCAGAAGATCCACCGTCCGCTCGACGAGCTCCGGGTCGAGTCGATGGTCCTCGAGCAGGCTGCGACATTCGAGCGGCGTCATGGCGCCGCCCTTCGAGCCCAGACGATCGCCGAGATATCTCACCAGCACCCGATCCGCCTCGACGGCGCCGGTCGGGCCGGCAAACGCCTCGTCGGAGCGCAGGGTTCGGATGGCCTCACGGAGTGCTCTGCGCCGGCGAAGGCCGGGGTCGTCGCTCTGGTTCCCGGCCTTCCATCGACGAAGCGCCGTGAGGCCGAAGAAGAGCAGGGGTGGAAGTCCGATCAGAACCCCCTGGAGGCGTCTGATCCAGGCCCTCCCACCGATTCCCGACAGGCCCCGATGGATGGGAAGGAGTCCGTCGTCGAGCACGCTGACGCGAGCCTTTCCAAGACCTCCTCCGGCTCGCAGGCCGAGATCTTCTGGCGTGCTCGATTCGGCCACGACGAGGACGCTGGGCTCAGCCACGACCTCCGAGTAGAGACCGGTGTCTGGGTCGAAGTAGCTCAGTCGGGCCTCGGGCACGGTCAGCTCGCCGGCTCGCAGAGGCACCAGGGCCCGCTCGAAGGTCTTTCGTGCGGAGAGTCCTTCGGAACCCCTGTCGAGCACCAGGTTCGGCGGCTCCGGATAGACCTTGAACTCGGCCTCATCGAGAGTGCTCCTGGGTTCCGGAATCATCAGCACACTGCCAACGCCCCTTATTTCCAGGGTCTGAGTCACCGAGTCTCCGAGCTCGAGTTCGAGGCGACTCAGGCTCGAAGAGAGTTCGAACTCTCCGACGAGGCCTGAGAAGCCCTCCGGTGGCGACGGCAGCGCTCGGACGTCGAGCTCGACGGGCCGCGACCTCAGCAGCTTGGACTCGGTCTGGACGCCGCCGAAAAGGTCATCGAACAATCCCCTTCTGCGGCCCGCCCGCGGGTCCTCGACCACCACGTCGACTCGAAGTTCCGAGGGTGGAATCGTGGTCGGCCCCGCGGCTTGCGCGAACAGGGCACGACGAATCTCCGAGACCTCGTACTCCCGACCGCCTCGAGTCGTCCTGAACTCGCGAACGTCGCCGAGGTTCTCGACCAGAAGGTCGCCGAAGTCCTGGGACACCAGTTGGGCGTTGCCGGCGGAGCCGGGAACCCGATAGAAGCGCCAGATGTAGAGGACCTGCTGTCCGATCCAGGGCTCGCGAGTCGATACGGAGACCGAGACGAAGGCCCGCCGTTCGTCGCGGGGTCTCTCGCTCTCCGGGAGAACCCGGATCTGAAATGCCCGACTGCTGTAGGAGCGATCCTCGATCTCGACCGAGGCGGAGGCGACGGTCAGGAGCCCCTCTCTCTTCGGAGCCAGGGAGTACACATGCGTGATTCTGCGTGTGACCCGACCGTTGACGACCTGAATCTCCGAGCGCGGCCCCAGGTAGCGGACATCGAAATCGTCGAGAGGGGGCAGGATGGGCTCGGCGCTCTGCGAGCCTTCGATCGTGACGCTCATCTGGATCAGGTCTTCGATCGTCACCTCGGTGCGATCGACGCTCACTTCGATTCCCTGTCCCCACAGCATCGCCGGGACGAGAAGCGAAAGGAACAGGACCCTGGCAGACCGTCTCACCAGTCCTCCTCGGCGCACGCTGGCGGACACTTCCTCGCCGATCTCGCCGCGCGGTCCCTTCCTCGAGGGCCGCGAGGAGACGCTCGGCCTCCTCCTCGGTCATCGCAGCAGCCTCGCCTGCCTGCTGCTCGTCAGCGCTGCGCGCCGGGGCGTCACCGCCCGGGGAGGGATCCTCCCCATCCGGAATTCCGTCACCGTCGCTATCCGGTGAGTTCGGATCTGTTTCGCCGGGGTCGGTACGGCCGTTGCCGTTGCGGTCCTCTGCGCCGTCCGGCAGGCCGTCGGCGTCCGTGTCGGGGTTCATGGGATCGGTCGGATTCTCCCCTACCGTTTCGGTCGCATCGCTGAGTCCATCGCCATCACGGTCAGAAGGCTCTGAGGTTCCCGAGTCCCCCTCTGGCTGTGAACGATCGTCGGAAGGCGAGGACTCCTGATCCTGGCCTTCGTCTCCCTGTCCTTCGTCTCCCTGGCCTTCATCCTCCTCTCCCCCGTCACCCTGCCCCGTGCCATCCTGGTTCTGTCGTTGCTCCTGGGATCGTTCGCGACGTTCCATCTCGCGCCGAACGAACTCGAGATTGAACTTGGCGTCGGCATCATCCGGGTCGAGGTCGAGAGCCGCCGAGTAGTACTCCTCCGCGGCCTCGAGTCGCCCCTGCCGGTAGGCCACGTTGCCAAGGTTGTAGACCGCCTGGGCACGGAGTTCAGGCTCGCCGAGCGAGGCAGCTGCTTCGAAGGAAGACTGGGCCTCCTGCCACCGCTGGGCGCGATACTGCGCGCTGCCGAGGTTCTGGAGGAGCTCTGGATCTGCGGGATGCCTCGAGGACTCCTGCGAGAACAACTCGACGTGCCGCTTCCCAGTTCCCCGCCTCGAATGCCTCGTGTGCCGAGCGGAAGTCGGACTTGCCGCCCTCCGAATCCTGACCGGCGGTCGAAAGATCGAATGCGAGCCCGAGGATGAGCGCTGCTGCCAGTGGCGGTCTCATTCGACCTCCACCTGCCGCGGCAGTCTGCGATCCGGGAGAAGCATCTCGACCATCAGCAGCAGCGCCGCCATGCCGACGACCCATTGGAAACGATTCTCCCAATCCTGTCGCCGGCTGGATGCGAACTCCTGATCCTCCAGGCTCGCCTTGATTCCGCGCCGATAGATCTCTTCGAGATCGAGATCTCCACTCACCGATCGTACCGATCGTCCGCCAGTCGCCAGGGACATCTCCTGGAGGGTCTTCTGATCCAGTCTGGACATCACCATTTCGCCGTTCTGGTCGCGGCGAAATCCGCCGCTCGGCTCCGGAATGGGAGCGCCTTGCTCATCGCCGATTCCAATGGTGAAGATTCGTACGCCGGCGTCCCTGGCGCCATCCACCATGTCCTCCAGGCCCTCCGCATGGTTCTCGCCATCGGTGATCAGCAGGATGGCGCGGGAGCCCTCCGGACTCTCCTCCAGCGCCTGTAGCGAGGAGCGAAGCGCACTGACGAGGTCGGTACCCTTCACCGGGATGAGGTCGGTGTCCATCGATGAGAGGAAGACTTCAGCAGCGTTGTAGTCGAGCGTCAGGGGGCACTCGAGAAAGGCGGTGCCGGCGAACGCGACCAACGCGACCCGGTCACCCTCGAGGACCGCCAGCAGGTCTCGGATCTCCCGCCGCGCCCTGTCCAATCGGCTGAGGTCGTCCTCTGAACCGGCGTCGCGAACCAGCATGCTGTCGGAGACGTCGAGAGCTACGACGATGTCCACGCCCTTGCGTTGAACTTCCTTCCAGGTGAAACCGATCTCGAGATCCGTCAGCGAGAGAACCAGTCCCAGCACCGCCACCAGGATCAGCAGCGCCCTGACCGACCGCAACGAAGGGCTGCCGGCGAGCCGCTCGATCATGGCGGGTGTGGCGAAGCGGCGCAGCAGCCGATCGCTCTTGCGAAAGCTGAAGACGAAGAAGACCAGCAGGAAGGGATCGAGCCACAGCATCCAGAGGGCATCGCTGTTTGCGATGCGGGCGTCGCACCCAGCCAGGAGGAGTAGGAGGGGCCAACGCAGGTGCCGCTTCACGGTAGCTTCCTCAGACGGGTTCCGAGCAGGACCACTTCGAGCAGGAGCAGGGCGAGCGCCGGCCAGACCAGGGAGGCGAAGCGTTCGTCGTACTCCATGAAGACCTCAGCCTGGATCTCTGTCTTCTCGAGCAGGTCGATCTCTTCGTAGACTCTTCTCAGCGCGGCACTGTCCTCGGCGCGAAAATACAGTCCGCCCGTCGTGGCGGCGATCTCCTCGAGCAGCGTCTCGTCGATCTCCACCTGTTGCTCGATCACCCTTTCGCCCCACACCGAGTCGACGATGAAGGGCGCCTTGCCGCGGGTTCCGGCCGCAACCGTGTAGACCTTCATTCCGTAGGTCGCAGCGACCTCGGCCGCCTGGCGAGGCGAGAGGGCGCCGGCATTGTTGCGGCCGTCCGTGAGGAGCACGATGACTTTCGAGTCAGCCTGGGATTCGCGCAGACGCTTCACCGCGGTGCCGAGCGCGGAGCCGATCGCGGTCCGATCACCCGCGATCCCGATCTCGACCTCCTCGACCCGTTGACTGAGGATCCGATGATCGAGAGTCAGGGGGCACTGGGTGAAGGCCTCCTCGCCGAAGACGACGAGGCCGATCTGGTCCGTCGGCCTCGAGTCGATGAACTCCTTGACCACCTCACGGGTGACGTCGAGGCGAGTGCGACGTTGCCTGAGGGGACGATCGGCATCGAGGTCCAGGGCCTGCATGCTCCCCGACGTGTCGAGCGCCAGCACGATATCGATGCCCTGGGTCTCGACCTGCGTCAGGGTCCGCCCGACCTGGGGGCGCGCCAGCGCCAGAAGAAGAAGTGCGACCGCCAGGTAGCGAAGTCCCCGAACCGCGCGGCGGGCGATGACCGTGGGGGCGGGTGCCAGGCCCCTGGTGGGCTCCAACGAACTCACCCGGATGCTGGCGGTTCGCCCCGACCGCTGTCGTGCTCGCGTCAGCCACAGGCTCCATGCGACCCACAGGACCCAGATCGGTCCCAGGAACCACAGAAGCCAGCCGTCGGCCAGGGACCAGTCGCTCATGCCGCCTCCCGATTCTCTTCTTCAGGATTCGGTCGAGTCGACAGCACGAAGTGGCGAGCCATGTCGGCGACCTGCGCGGTCGAGGCATCGGAGGGAATTCGGGAGTCGTAGCGGATGCCGTCGCTCTGTTCGAGAAAATCCTCGAGAATGTCTCGGGCCGAGGGCGCCAGAGCCAGGGACTGGACTCTCGACAGGATCTCTTCGCTGGTGAGGTCCGTGGCGTTCAGGCCGAACGTGCGCTCGACGTAGCGTCGGAGGATCCCGGAGAGGAGGAAAACGCTGTCTCGGATCTCAGTCTCCGTTCTCGAAGGCTGCTGGAGGCACCGATCGATTGCAGCGAGGGCTTCCTGATCCGCCGGCGGGAGGGGAACTGCAACGGCCACCGAGGCCGCCGGTTCGGAACCCCGCGATCGCCTTCTCCACCACAGAAACGCCAGCGCGACGCCGGCGAGCGCCGCGAGGAGCCAGGGCCACGGTAGTTCGAAGCGCGGCGGGCGAAGGGGTTTGATGTCCCGGATATCCTCCACCTCGCCGGACTCGGGTAGCACCGAATAGACCTCCAGGTAGAGGGGCTCCACCTGCGGTATCCCGGAGGCAGCGTCCTCGACCGCGGCTTCCTCCGGTGCCCGCCGCCTCGTCACCGCGATCGGCGGCAGTACGTGCGAGCCCACTCCATCGGCGCGCAGGGTCCAGTCGTGAGACTCCAGGATCCGTCCGCGGGCCAGTCTGCGTTCGGCGACCGAGTGGTCGAGGACATCGAGGTCGCCGATCGACCCTGGGACAGGCTCGACCTCGACCTCGACCTCGGCCGGGCGCTCGACGTTCAACCGATAGACGACGCGATCTCCGACAGTCGCGGTGGCAGGATCGAGCACGGCCTCGGTGAGGATCCGCCGATCGACACTCTCCTGAGGCGAGAGTGAGGGCTGCCGGGCGCATGCCGCGCCTGCTGCGAGAAGGATGCCCAGGCCAAGGATTCCGCCGCTCGATCTCATCGGCGCAGCCCCTTCTTCTCGCGCTGACGGAAGAACGCCGTAATGTCGTCGACGGGACTCCGGTCGGTCCACAGTCGAAGCGATCCGATCCGGCTTCGGCGCAGCTCCTCCTCGACCGCCGCTGCCGCTTCTCGAGCGCGACGCGCCACTTCCTCGCGATCTCGACGACGGGCCGTGTCGACCACCACCGTCTCACCGGATTCGGCGTCCCGCATCTCGATCAGTCCGATCGCAGGCAGTTCGAACTCCCTGCGATCGCGGATGGAGACAGCGGTCATGTCGTGACTCCGGCCCGCCGTACGCAGTGCCTCCTCGAAGCCTGCATCGAGAAAGTCGGAGATCAGGAAGCAAACCGTCCGCCGCCGCGCCACCTTGCCCAGATACCGCAGGGCCCCCTCGATATCGGTTCCTTCGCGGCGGGGTTCGTGGGTCAGGATCGACCGGATGACGCGCCACACATGGGAGCGGCCCTTCTTCGGTGGAATGAAGACCTCGATGTGATCCGAGAAGAGAATCAGACCGACTCGATCGTGGCTCCGAATCGCGGTGTAGGCGAGGATGGCGGCGACCTCGGCCGAGATCTCCTGCTTGGTCCGATCGACCGATCCGAAACGGCCCGAGGAACTGATGTCCACCATCAGCATCACCGTCAGTTCGCGCTCTTCCCGATGCTCCTTGACGAACGGCGTCCCCATGCGCGCGGTGACATTCCAGTCGATGTTCCGGATGTCGTCACCGGGTTGATAGTCGCGAACCTCCTCGAACTCCATGCCTCGTCCCTTGAAGGCACTCTCGTACTCGCCCGCGAGGAGATCGCTCACCAGGTGCTGGGCCCGCAGTTGCAGCGTCCTGATGCGGGCCAGGAGCTCGGGTGCCAGGACCTGAGGCGCCTCGTTCTGGATGACAACGCCGTTCACGAGGGCGTGCCTAGGGGACATCGACCGTATTGAAGATCTCCTTCAAGACGGCGTCCGAGTCGAGATCCTGCGCTTCGGCTTCGTAGGTCAGCAGGACCCGGTGTCGTAGCACGTCGAGTCCCACCGACTTGACGTCCTGCGGTGTGACATAGGCCCTACCGGAGAGGAGCGCCTGGACCCGAGCCGTCCGGGCCAGGAAGATCGTGGCTCGAGGCGACGCGCCGTAGTCGATCAGACCGTTCAGATGGTCGAGGCCGACCTGTGAAGGCTGCCGGGTCGCGAAGACCAGATCGACGATGTAGTCCTCGACCTTGGGGTCGAGGTAGACGCACTCCACCAGATCCCTGAGTTCGATGATCTGGTCGACGTTGAGGGTGGGCCGGATCTCAGGCAGCCGCCCTGTCGACATGCGTCGCAAGATCTGACGTTCCTCGTCCTTGGTCGGATAGGTGACCTTCACCTTGAGCATGAAGCGATCGACCTGCGCTTCCGGCAGCGGGTAGGTGCCCTCCTGCTCGATGGGGTTCTGCGTCGCCAGGACCAGAAAGGGATCGGGCAGCGATCGAGTCTCGTCGCCAATCGTCACCTGGCGCTCCTGCATGGCCTCGAGCAGGGCGCTCTGCACCTTCGCCGGCGCACGGTTGATCTCGTCGGCGAGGAGAAGGTTCGTGAAGACGGGGCCTTCCTTGACCTCGAACTCCTCGACTCCGGGACGGTAGATCTGGGTACCGATCAGATCGGCCGGAAGCAGGTCGGGAGTGAACTGGATCCGTGCGAAGCCCGTGTCTACGGCCTCGGCCAGGGCCTTGATCGCCGTGGTCTTCGCCAGTCCCGGAATGCCCTCGACCAGAACGTGGCCGTCGGCGAGAAGCGCCATGAGCAACCGTTCGATCAGCGCCTCCTGCCCCACGATCACTTCGCCGACCGAGCGTCGAACTGCGTCGATCCGTTGAGACTGGTGTTCGATCTCCTGCTTGATGTCTTCGGCTACGACAGTCATCCGGCTCACTCCAGTTCTGCTCATTGAGCAGGAGGAAAACGCCAAATTGGCGCGAAAAGGGTTCAGGACGCTCTACAGCGTTGGAAAACGCCGTCGTTTGGTCCACACCACTGGAGAAGAAGCAAGCATCGCGCCAAACTGCGCCGGTCCTGCTCGCTAGGTCTGCGAGGGACTCGCTCCCAGTGCCTCGAGGAGGGGCAATCCGATGACTTCGCGTCGCCAACCCTCGAGCTCCGCCGGCAGTTCGGCTCTTCCTTCCCCGAGAACGGCGGTTGTCAGTTCCTCGATCAGCCGCCGCTGGGCGAGCGTTTCGGGAGGAATATCGAGGGCGTCGGCGATTTTCGCGACCACGAGTCTGCAGCTCTCGGACCCGGTCCCGTAGATCCTTGATCCGCCGCCGCGGTCGCTTCGTTCGACTTCCCTGGCATGCCCGGCAGTTCGTCGGGTGCCTCCTTCAGGATTCGAAGGATCTCGCGACCATAGCGACGGCGCTGGTCGGGGCGCAGATCGCGGATCTTCTGAAGCTCCGCTTCCGAACTCGGACGTCGCCGCGCGATCTCCAGCAGGCTGGTTTCACGGACCACGAAGTTGCGTGCCAGATCGCGCCGCTTGGCTTCCCGTTCACGCCACGCTGCGAGTCCCTGGAGAGCCGCGAGCCCTCGCGCATCCAAGGTCCCCATTCCCTTGATGCGGCGAAACGCGTCCTCTTCCTCGACCCTGTAGCGCTGCGGCTCCACCAGGCGCGAGAACTCCTCCTCGACCCACTCTTCCCTGCCGAGTTCGCGGATCTGGTCGCTGAGGATCCTCCAGATCTCCGGCAGATGAGCGACATCCTCGGCTGCGTAGCGCAGCTGTGCCGGAGAGAGTGGGCGGGCCAGCCAGTCCGATCGGGTCTCTCCCTTCGGCACAGCGATTCCGAGGAGTTTCTGCACCAGGGCCTGGTAGCCCACGGAGTAGCCGTGCCCGACCAACCCCGCCGCCACCTGCGTATCGAAGAGGCGCCGCGGCAGGACGTCGAAGAGATTGAGAAAGATGCCGAGGTCTTCGCTGCAGGAGTGCAGGATCGCGGCGCCCTCCATTTCGGCCAGGAGGCGACCGAAGGGCTCGAGGTCCTGGATGGCAACGGTGTCGACGAGAACGATCTGCGTTCCGTCGAAGACCTGAATCAATCCAAGATGCGCGTAGAAGGTCCGCGTCCTCACGAACTCCGTGTCGAGGGCCAGCATCTCGCAGGAACGCCATCGGCGACAGGCCTCCTCGAGTTCCCGCGGCGACCGCATGAGTTTCGGGTCGCCCCCGCTGGGGCTCGGTGTCACCGTCGAATCCTTTGCTTCCGCCACTGCGAAGAAGTCCTTTCAGTCCTGCCGGAAGCCCGTCGATGGAGTTCCCTCCGGACTCCAACGCCCGGTAGACCCTGCGATAGTATCCGCTCTCGCGTTCGCACCCGAGCACCCCCAAGGACGCTGCGAGTCATGCCACCCAAGATCCCACTGATCATCATGGGAGGAAGCGACGCCGAACCGGCCGAGTTACCTCCCGACGGCCGAGACAAGCATCCCCTCTCCGGCGCCAAGGGAATCGACGTTCGCATCGATGGCAAACCCCTGGTCGACGTTCTTCTCGAACGGATGCGAGCCTCGAACTACTTCGAGCCCTTCTTCATCGCAGGCCCGGCCGATGCCTACGCGGCATCGGAGTTCGGAGCGGAAGTCATCGACACCGACGGCAGCTTTGGAGACAACATCGAGGCAGCTATCGAGGAGGTCCGTCAGCGCTACCCGGACACCGCCATCGCCATGGCAACCTGCGATATTCTGCCCTCGCCCGACGAGGTCGTTGAACTCATGCAGGACTATTGGAGTCAGGCGCCGAGTGACCTCTGGTTTCCCCTCGTCCGCACCGACCCGAAGGATGCTCTGGGAGAGTCCGACTGGAAACCGCGCTACGGAATCCCACCGGAACCCGGGGCCGACCCGGTTGCCGTCCTTCCCGGTCACATCACCGTGATCGATCCTCGCGCGCTTCGGTTGCAGTTCCTCTACCGGCTCTTCGGCCTGGCCTACGAGACTCGCAATCGCCCTCTTCGTTTCCGGCGAACCCATGCGCTGCGAGCCCTCATCGGAAGTCTGCTCAAACAGGACTTGTTGCATATCCTCGGAGGCCGGTTGCCGACCATGACGTGGGACATCCTCGGCCGCCTCGGTCCGGTCAATCGCCTTCGTCAGGGAAAGTTGCCGCACCGCGAACTCGAAGACAACGTACGGATCGTTTTCAGCCGTCGGCCGCATCGCAAGCAGTTCCCGGAAAGACGCCTTCGTCTGCCCCTGGTGAGGACGCTATCGATTGCACAGGACATCGACACCCTGGAAGAAGCCATCGCCCTTGGCGCGACTGCGGAGAACCCGACTTGAACAAGGCCCTCACTCCCCGAGATCCCTCGTCACGGTCGTCCTTGGACTCTCGCTGGCTTTCGTCACAGCCGTCGAGGCCTCTCCGAGGCACCTGATCCTGGTGACGGTCGACACCCTGCGTGCCGATGCCCTTGGCACCTACGGCAAGGAGAACGACCCGACTCCCTTCATCGACGCCCTGGCAGCTCAGGGAACGCTCTTCGAAGACGCGGCTTCGGTGATCGGCAAGACGGGTCCGTCGTTCTCGACCGCCTTCACCTCTCTCTACCCGCCGACCCACGGTGCGCGACGGAACGGCGTGGCGATGCGTGGCGACGTCCCGACTCTCGCAGAGACACTGGCGCGCCAGGAACTACGACACCGCAGCGTTCATCAGCAACTGGACCCTGCGCAACGGACTCTCCGGGATCGGCCGGGGTTTCGAGCTCTACGACGAGACCTTCAATGTGCAGCGAAACGCTCTCGGAGCGGTCGAGCGCGATGCCGCTTCCGTGGGTACCAGCGCGCTCGAGTGGCTGAAGTCCAACCGCAAGACCAGCACCGCTCCGGTCTTCCTGTGGGTTCATCTCAGCGAGCCCCACACTCCCTACGACTATCACCCGACGTTCATCGGCCCTGAACCCACGAAGGAGCAACGCTCGCGGGGTTGGCACAAGCGCCACAAGTACGACAGCGAGGTCCGCTTCACCGACTACTGGATCGGCAAGATCGTCGAGGGCGTCCGCGAAGCCCTTCCGCAGGATGACACTCTTCTGGTGTTCTTCTCCGATCACGGAGAGAGCCTGGGAGAGCATGGCTACTGGGGGCACGGCAAGAACGCCCACTGGCCGAATCTCAGGGTCCCCTTGATCCTCTCGGGCCCCAACGTTCCGAAGGGCCGCCGGGTCAGTACGCCGGTATCCCTCGTCGACCTTTCTCCGACCCTGCTGGACCTGCTGGGCCTCCCGAACCTGCCTGAGGCAGAGGGCGAGAGCCTCAGGGAGCTCATGCCTGGCGATGGTACGCGGCAGGCGCGCAAGCGGTACGGCTTCGGCGACCGAGCGACGGCGCTGAGCAAGAAGCAGCGACAGCAGTACGAACATCCCCTGTACATCAGCCTGGAGAAGGCGGACGTGAAGGCGATCTTCGACTTCTCGAAGCGGAAGGTCGATTACTACGACTTGAGGGTCGATCCGATCGAGAGCCACGTCCTGAAGGAGTCACCCCGCGAGGAGCGTCCGCCGCTCGGCCGCCAGTTGTCGGACTGGTACAAGAACCTCACGAAGTACGAGGGGGACGGTGGCGAACTGACCCAGGAAGACATCGACCAGCTCCGCAGCCTCGGCTATATCGGCGGCCCCTGAGAGTCCGTCGTCCGATCTTCAGCCGTCGCTGTCGTCACCCTCGTCGCTGTCGGGCACTTCGTCTTCGAGTTCGGTCAGCCAGGCTACGGCGACCGAATCGCTGGGGGCACGCCAGTCGCCGCGCGGGGAGAGCGATCCCCCGGATCCTACCTTCGGACCGTCCGGCATCGCCGAGCGCTTGAACTGGGAGCTCTGGAAGAAGCGTCGAAGGAAGACTCCCAGCCACTGTTTGATTTCAGCCAGTCCGTAGGCTCGGCGATCGTCGTCGGAGAGATTCGCCGGCCAGGCCCCCCGGTCCGTATCACTCCAGGCCTCCGCGCAGAGGTATGCCACCTTTGCCGGTCCGAAGCCGTAGCGGCTCACATGGTAGAGGTGGAAGTCCTGCAGTTCGTAGGGTCCGACCGTGTCTTCACTGAGCTGCCCGGGGCCTTCTCCGTCCTCGGTACTCGGGATGAGCTCGGGGGAGATCTCGGTGACCAGGATCGACTCGAGGGCCGCTCGCACTCCTTCGGCAAAGCCCGAGGTCTCGGCGACCCATCGGACCAGATGGCGAATCAGGGTCTTGGGGACCGAAGCGTTGATGTTGTAGTGGGCCATCTGGTCCCCAACACCGTAGGTGCACCAGCCGAGGGCGAGTTCCGAGAGATCACCGGTCCCGAGGACCAGGGCTCCGTGGAAGTTGGCGAGCCGGAACAGCGTCGAAGTTCGCTCCCCCGCCTGGGCGTTTTCGAACGTGACGTCGTAGACCGGTGCTCCGGTTGCGGCAGGATGCCCGATCCTCCCCAGCATGTGGCGCGCCGCTTCTCCGATGTCGATCTCGCCGCCGGCGACGCCAAGCCCCTCCATCAAGGAGAGGGCGTTCTTCTTGGTGCGTTCGCTGGTCGCGAGACCGGGCATCGTGTAGGCGAGAACGTTGCTTCGAGGAAGTTCCAGGACCTCCATGGCGCGAACGGCCACCAGCAGGGCATGGGTCGAGTCCAGTCCCCCGACACCCCGATCACGACCTTGTCGATGCCGCTGGCGCGCAGCCGCTGGCACAGCCCGTGGACCTGGATGTTGTACACCTCTTCGCAGCGCTCATCCCGGCGACTCGGATCGCTCGGCACATAGGGGAAGCGATCGACCTGGCGTTCGATCACCAGGCTCTGGTGTGGCAGGTCCAGATCGAAGGCCACCCGACGGATCGCAGCGACGCGCTCGCGATTCGCCACGACGCCGTCCTGGAAGCTGGTCATTCTCATCCGGTCGATCGCGAGTCGCTCCACGTCGATGTCTGCCAACAGGAGAGAGCCGGTGGACTCGAATCGTCGGCTTTCGGCGAGGCAGACTCCGTTCTCCCAGATCATCGCGTGGCCGTCCCAGGCGAGGTCGGTCGTGGACTCTCCCTCACCGGCGCCGGCATAGAGATAGCCCGCGATGCAGCGCCCCGATTGGGAAGCGCACAGGACTCTTCGGTAGTCGGCTTTCGAGACCGTCGCATTGCTGGCGGAAGGATTCCCGATCACGGTGGCACCCGCCATCGCGAGCCAGGTACTCGGAGGCAGGGGGCTCCAGAGGTCCTCGCAGATCTCGAGGCCGAAGCAGAAGTCCGCAACGTTGGAGACCTCGAAGAGCAGGCTTCCGAACGGAACGCGTTGTCCGAGAATCTCGGCCTCGCTCGCTGCAAAGCTGGCCGCGGGGGCGAAGTGACGCTTCTCGTAGTACTCGCGGTAGTTCGGCAGGAAGGACTTCGGGACGGCCCCGAGAAGGGTTCCGTCGTGCACCACCACGGCTGTCACGGCCAGGCTCGACTCGATCCTCAGCGGCAGCGACACCACGATGGCCGGGCGCACTTCGGTGCTGAGCTCGACGATCATCCGAAGGGCCTCGAGGCTGGCGCGCAAGGTCGGTTGTTGGTGAAGGAGGTCCTGGAGGCTGTACCCGCAGAGACCCAGTTCGGGGAACAGCACCAAGCCGGCGCCCGCCTCATGAGCCTCTCGAATCAGAGCCGCCGAGGCCGTTGCGTTGGCAACCGGATCTCCCAGCGTGACACTCGGGGTGGCGACTGCAACCCGGGCGAAGCCATGGGCCCATGGGGTGCGAAAAGGGAGTCCTGGAGGGCGCATCGAGTCATTCTAGTCCCGACAGCACTCCCCGGGTGAACCCGCTTTCCTGGCAGATCAGAAGAGCCCCGCGAGGGCGGGGCTCTCGAGTCGGCAGTGGCTGTCGGAGTTACTGGATCTCGACCTTGCGAGAGCGGGCAGCCTCACTCTTCGGGACGCGGATCTCCAGGACTCCGTCCTTGAACGTGGCGTCGACCTTGGCGGCGTCGATGTTGTTCGGCAGGGTGAAGTGTCTCGAGAAGCGTCCATAGGATCGTTCGAGTCGCCGGTAGGCGTCTTCCTGCACGTCCTCTCCGAAGGTCCGAGTTCCCGACAGGGTCAGCACGTTGTCCTCGATGGTGAGTTCGACGTCCTCGCGCTTCAGGCCGGGAAGGTCCGCGACGAACACGAAGCCGTGATCGGCCTCGTAGACATCGACGGCCGGAACGAATCCCGAGTCACCGCTCAGCGGCCAGGTCTGACCGTTGAAGGCGTCTGGAGCGAGAACCCGGTCGAGCAGGTTGCCGAAGGGCGTGGGATCGAAGGGGCGACGTACGAGTTTTCCGTGAATCATGGTCTCTCCTCCTCTTGGGTTGAGTTCAGTGTGATCAGCGGCTGCCGGTTCGGCGGCCACTCGAATCAGGAAACAGATCCGAATTTGAATCTATTCCAATCAGACGAAGAAAAATATGCTTCTAGGAGACTAAGACCCTTGGGTCAACTTCAGGACCCGACCCTGAAGCTCCTCCTCGACAGACGGCCGACAGCACGCCACGCCGCCCCGGAAGGAGACGGCCTCCTCGGGCCGGAACTCGACTCGCAAGCCATCGAAGTGGGTGACACGGGCACCGGACTCCTCCGCCACCAGAGCTGCCGGCATGTGGTCCCAGATGACGTCGGGGATCCCGTCGTCGCGTTTCGCTCGTAGATAGGCGTCGATCTCCCCGGCGGCGACCGCGAGGTACTTGGCCTGCGAGTCCAGACGCACCACCTCGAGATCCTCCCCAGCCGTGCCAGCCGCTCGCCGAGAGGACCGGCGTGGGCGAGAGAGACGGCGATCCGGATCTTCCGACCCTGCGAAGGCTGGAGTCTCGAGCGGCTGCCACTGCGGTGCTTCGCCGGCTCGCACCTCGGTCCACCATGCACCGTGCCCCGCGATCCCGAATGCCAGCTTGCGATCGACCTTCCTCGCAACCGCGGGGTCGCCGGCCGGCACCGCCAGGACGCCGAAGTGCGGTGTGGCGCGCCGGAAGTAGCCCAGGGCGATCGCAAAGCAGCGCCCCCCTACGAACCCCTTCGTTCCGTCGATCGGATCCATGACCCAGGTCACGTCTCCGCGCTCCGGGAGATCCGGCAGGCTTCTGCCGAGATCGATTCCGTACACGCTCGAAGACAACTCCGAGGCCTCCTCGAAGATCGCCTCCTGCAGAGACCTGGGTTCCTCGCTGATCAAGCCGTCCTCTGCGAAGCTGCCGGCCAGCATCGACTGGAACTGCATCTGGTGTAGAAGATCCACCACTGTGACAGGAGACTGATCCGCCTTGCGAAGCTCCTCGACTCTTCCCTGGAGCTCGGCCGAGGCCACGGCCTGTGCATATACGAGCGAAAGCGCCGGCTCGATCCTCGCCCGGTCCGCCTCTTCGAGATCCGTCATCGTCTCCGTCCAGGACCTGGTCATTCCCACTCCTCCATCGAGTCCGTCGAGCGGACCACGTTCATTCCTGCCTCCCGACAGCGATCGAGGGCCTCCTCTGCGGCCGGCGTGAAGTCCGCAACGACTTCGCCTGAGCGCGACAGCACGACGGCGGACATGCAATCTTCCAGGACGTAGATTCGTTCGATGAGCCCCGGCCGACGGTCCCCCAGGATCTCGACGAGATCGAGAAGCGTGCTGCGAACGCAATGACTGGCAGCCTCTCCGGCGATCACGATCCTGTCTGCCGAGAGCAGGCGCTCGAGCAGACCCCCGGAAGGCCCAGGGACAGGGGACTCCCGTCGAAGGCCCACTCCACTTCCGGGCGCAGTGCTGAGTAGCTTTCGGTCAGGGGGTCCAGTCCCTTGCGGTAGATCGGCGCCTCGGTCTCCCGGACGAAGGCGTGGAACAGGCGCGCCTCCTGGACCAACCCGAGGAGGCCATGTCCCCCGCTTCCTACGAGACAGTGAGGGGGCCAGAGGAAGAGGCGATGGCGCCCGCGTGCCTCGAGGGCGTCACAGTAGGCCTCCAGATGTCGGAGCAGCCACTGCCTGCCGCGCGGCGCCACCTGGTCGCCGACTGCAGGCGCCGGCCGCAATCGACCCGAGCGGATGTCTTCGGCGACGACTTCCTGGGAGCTCTCCGGAATCTGATCCTCCGAAGTGCGCCAGAAGGCCGGGAAGAAGATCTGGTGGGGATGGTGGGAGTCGAGGCTGCAGGCGACCTGGGAGATCGAGTCGAGATTCCTGTAGATGAACTCGGCGGCCCGCACCGAGTCTTCGATAGCGCCTGTGCCGCTCCGCCCGGCGACCCACAGGCTCCCGTTCGGGTGACAGAAGTCACGCTGGAAATCGACCAGCAGCAGGACGGTGTCGACCTCGTCCTCGACGGCGGCCCGAATGCCGTGACGCTGAGCCCACCAAAGGCCTTCGTTCGAGAGCTGGGCGGCGTTCGGCTCGAACCCCCAGTCGTCGGCATGCTGGGGACGAAAGAAGTCGGGAATCGGAAGGCTCATGGGCTCGCTTGCTGACTGCGTGGGAGCCGCCGATTCAGGCGGACGGGACGACCCACGGAAGTGTACAGGCCCGGGAGCCATCGTGCAGAGAGTCCGAGAAAGCGGCCCTCGAATCCTTGACACTGCCGCACTCAAGGCCTAAGATCTTGGCACTCGGCCCTCATGAGTGCTAAGCACTCGCACTCCGCGAGCGCTAACCAGATGGCCACCCCCAATTCACAGTTCGCGGCTCGAGATCGAGTCGATCAATGAACCCAACCAGGAGGAGATGAACGTGAATATTCGTCCCTTGCAAGACCGCATCCTCATCAAGAGACTGGACGCCCAGGAGCAGGTCCAGGGCGGCATCATCATTCCCGACAGTGCCAAGGAAAAGCCGCAGGAAGCCGAGGTGGTCGCAGTCGGCCCCGGCAAGCTCCAGGAGAACGGCACACGCAACCCGATGGACGTTTCCGTCGGTGACAAGGTCCTGGTCGGAAAGTACTCCGGCAGCGATATCAAGATCGACGGGATCGACTACGTCGTCCTGCGTGAGGACGAAGTCCTCGCGATCGTCGGCTGATCCCCTCCCCCACTCAACACCAAGAATCCTGAACCAGGAGAATTACTCATGGCCAAGAAGATCACGTACTCCGAAGAAGCCCGACGGGCCATTCTTCGTGGAGTCAACAAACTCGCCGATGCGGTCAAGGTGACCCTCGGACCCAAGGGCCGCAACGTCATCCTCGAGAAGTCGTTCGGTTCCCCCAACATCACCAAGGACGGCGTGACCGTCGCCAAGGAAATCGAGCTCCAGGATCCGCTCGAGAACATGGGCGCCCAGATGGCCCGTGAAGTCGCTTCGAAGACCTCGGACGTCGCCGGTGACGGCACCACGACGGCGACGGTCCTGGCCCAGGCGATCATTCGCGAGGGCTCGAAGAACGTCACCGCCGGCGCCAACCCGATGGAAGTCAAGCGCGGCATCGAGATCGCCGCTCACGCCGCAGCCGCCTTCGTCGACGGACTGGCGAAGCCGGTCGAGAGCAACGAAGACATCTCCAACGTCGGTACCATTTCGGCGAACAATGACGCCGAGATCGGCGGCATCATCGCCGACGCCATGGAGAAGGTCGGCAAGGACGGCGTCATCACCGTGGAAGAGGCTCGCGGCCTCGCCACCGAGCTGGAGGTCGTCGAGGGCATGCAGTTCGATCGCGGCTACCTCTCGCCGTACTTCGTCACCGACCCGGATCGCATGGAGGGCGTCCTCGAAGACGCCAAGATCCTCCTGCACGAGAAGAAGATCTCGAGCATGAAGGACCTCCTGCCGATTCTCGAGCAGGTCGCCAAGCAGGGTCGTCCTCTCGTCATCATCGCCGAGGACATCGAGGGCGAGGCCCTGGCCACCCTGGTGGTCAACAAGCTGCGCGGGACTCTCAACGTCTCCGCGGTCAAGGCTCCCGGCTTCGGTGATCGTCGCAAGGCGATGCTCGAAGACATCGCGATCCTCACCGGCGGCAAGGTCATCACCGAGGACCTCGGCATCAAGCTCGAGAACGTCCAGTGGGAAGACCTCGGCGATGCCAAGAAGATCGTGATGACGAAGGACGACACCACGATCGTGACCGAGGCGGGCGACGACGTACGTCGTGGCGCCATCGCCGGTCGGGTCAAGCAGATCCGCAACCAGATCGAGGAATCGACCTCCGACTACGACCGCGAGAAGCTCCAGGAGCGACTGGCGAAGTTGGTCGGTGGCGTTGCGGTCATTCGGGTCGGTGCGGCCACCGAGACCGAGATGAAGGAGAAGAAGGCCCGTGTCGAGGATGCCATGCACGCCACCAAGGCGGCTGTCGAGGGCGGTATCGTCCCCGGCGGCGGTGTGGCTTTCCTGCGAGCGATCGCGGCGGTCGACGAGCTCAACGAGACCGGCGATGTCGGAGTTGGCGTAGCCATCGTCCGTCGCGCCCTCGAGGAGCCTGCCCGTCAGATCGCAACGAATGCCGGCCAGGAAGGCTCGGTCATCGTGCGCGACGTCATGGCCCAGACGGGTAGCATCGGCTACAACGCGGCCACCGGCGTGATCGAGGACCTGGTTGCGGCCGGCGTCATCGATCCTGCGAAGGTCACGAAGACCGCCCTTCTCAATGCCTCTTCGATCGCCGGCTTGATGCTGACGACCGAAGCCATGGTCTCCGAGATCAAGGAAGACAACCCGGCTCCGCACGGTGGCGGCGGCGACATGGGTGGCATGGGCGGAATGGGTGGAATGGGCGGCATGATGTAGCCCACTCGCCCTGCGAGTCCAAGGAACGGCCGGCTCCCTTCGGGACCGGCCGTTTTCTTTTGCCGGGGACGGATCTGCCCGATGCCGCACCCGCCGGCAGGTTCAGTCCGAGGTGAGGGCTCGAGCCCGCGGGAGATCTCGGCGACACCACTCGCTCCACGAGCCCGGATAGAGCGCCGCGCCCGGAGAGCGCGCCGAGGTGGCAGGCGAAGATTCCATAGCAGGCTGTGACCCCGGAGCCGCAGTAGAAGGCGACGTCGGAGGGGGAATGCGGGCCAACGGCGGTCGCAACGAAAGTCTCGAGTTGCTCCCGGCGCAGACGGCCGTTCGCATCGAGGAGGCGGCCGTAGGGTGCGCTCACGGCGCCCGGTATGTGTCCCGGAACTGGATCGTATGGATCCGTATCGCCCCGAAAGCGCTCTTCTGACCGGACGTCCACCAGGTGAAGATCGGGAGCGTGCCGCCAGCGCGCCGCTGCCGTGATGTCGATCACCGGCAGCAGCCAGTCGCTCGGTCGGGGATAGGCCGTAGGCTGCGGGGGCGGCACTCGACCCCCGACGAAGGGCGCGTCTGACTCCGTGAGGGCAGACCAGCCACCGTCGATCAGGGCGACTTCGACGTGTCCGACCGCTCGCAGCATCCACCACACGCGGGCTGCCGCCAGCGCGCCACCATGATCGTCGTAGATGGCGACCGGGGTTTCTGGCAGAAGGCCCCAGCCATCGAGGACCGAGCACCACTGTTCGATGGAAGGGAGAGGGTGCCTTCCTCCGTGCGTGGGGTCGGAGGACACGGAAGCGAGATCTCGCTCGAGAGCTGCGAACACCGCCCCCTCCAGGTGTTCGTCCTCGAAGCTCTCCCGGCTGCCGACTCCGGCCCGCGCGTCGATGACGCGCCAGCGGGAGCGATCCTGGAGCAGGTCCGAGGGCGAGATCAGGGAATCGATACCGGTCATCGAGTACCTCCCTGAAGGTCAGCGAGAGGCTGCGGCCTCGAGCGTGGCGATGAACTCTTCCGGGGTCTTCAAGCGCGGCCTGCCATTCTCCATCATCATTCTCTGAACCTTGGCGAACGTGCCTGCCTCGGCATTGTGGACGAAGAAGCCTGGGTACCCCTGGACGCCGTAGTAGCGCGCGACCTGTCGTTCGACATCGCCGGCCTCCGGGTTGATCCGGACGGCCACGCCGTTGGCGAACCATTCCTGCATCCGTTCGGTCGCCAGCAGTTCAGCCTCGAACTGGCGGCAGTAGCCACACCAATCCGTATAGAAGTACACGACCAGCGCCGAAGGTTCCGCCTTGACGATCTCCAGCCCCTCGAGCAGGCCGTCGGCGCCGTTGCGCCAGCCAGTGGCATCGAACGAGGACTCAGCCACGCCGATGGAGGGTACGGCCAGCACTGTCCACAGGAAGAGCCCTGCAGCCCGCATCTTGCGACTCATAGACGCTACTCTATCTCTTCCGTTGGCCGTGCGCCTTGCTCGCCGACGTTCAACCCCCCTGCGCCGCATGGCTGGCGACCACCTGCTGCTCCGCAGCCTCGATCAGCTCGGCCAGCCCGAGCCGCCGAGTTGCGCTCACGGCAACACCACCCAGTCGCCGGAGGAGGAATCCGGTTTCCTCCTCGGGCAGTCGATCGACCTTGTTGAGCACGAGCAGCTGCGGCAGCGAGTCGAGTTCCAGCGACTCCAGGAGTTCCTGGACGGCGGTCAGTCGGGCGTCCAGTCGCGGATCCGAGGCGTCGACCACGTGCAGGAGAAGATCTGCGTCGGCCAGCTCCTCGAGAGTCGCCCGGAATGCCGTCAGGAGATCCGGGGGGAGGTCCGCGATGAAGCCGACCGTGTCGGTGATGATCACTTCGCCCTCGCGGGGAAAGCGCAGTCGGCGACTGGTCGGGTCGAGCGTCATGAACAGCTTGTCGGCCGCCGCGACCTCGGAGTTGGTGAGCGCATTGAGAAGCGTGCTCTTGCCCGCATTGGTATAGCCGATGATCGACAGAATCGGGAGAGACGCCTCGCGGCGTCTGCGCCGACGAACGTCCCGTTGGCGCGACAGCGAGGCGAGATCGTTCTCGAGTCGACGAATGCGGTCCCGGATCCTGCGTCGATTGATCTCGAGGACCGTCTCTCCGGGGCCGCGACCTCCGATGCCGCCGGCCAGGCGAGAAAGTCCCGCGTCTTTGCCCGTCAACCGCGGCAGCGCGTATCGCAACTGGGCGAGTTCGACCTGAAGCTTGCCATCGCGGCTGCGTGCACGCTGGGCGAACACGTCGAGGATGAGTTGCGTCCGATCGATTGCCTTCAGGCCGGTCTCGTCTTCGAAGGCACGGGCCTGGGCCGGCTTGAGATCGACGTCGAAGATCGCCACCTCGGCCCCCAGACGCATCCCCTCGAGGACGATCTGCTGGAGCTTGCCTCTGCCGACGACGGTGCGCGGGTGCAATGTCCTGCGCCGCTGGCGGATGGTGCCTGCGACCTCGACGTCTGTGGAACGAACCAGTTCGAGGGCCTCGGCGAAGGTTTCATCGTCGAACGACACCCCCACCACCAGCACTCGCTCGCGGTCGGTCCGGCCCGCAGCGCCGCGCAATTGACGGCTCAGTTCGCTCTCGAGGGCGCGGATCGTGCCGTCGAAGTCGAAGTCGAGATCGTGGACGCTGCTCGCCTTCAGCCGGGTGAAGAGCCCGGAGGCAGTTGGCGGCGCAGCCTCGCCGGAATGCTCCCCGGCTACGGCCGCCGGGTCGAGATGGGCCACCTCGATGCCTGCGGCAGCGCCGTCTTCGACCTGGACGACGGCAACGAGGTCGAGACGCAGAAGGGCGAGGTCGTTGAGGTCGTCGCTGCTCAACGATTCCCCGTTCAGGTGAGTGTGGACGAGCCGGAGTCCCCGAAACCGTCCCGAACCACCGCGCAGGCGACCGATCTCGGGAATCATCAGGCGGTTGGGCTCTCCGACGATCACCCGGGACACCGCTCCCCGGCGATCGATGAGCACCCCGACCTGACGGCCGATATCGGCGGAGAGTGAGGCAAGGTGACCCGCCAGTTCGGCCGTCACGACCTCGTCGGTCGGAACTCTCCTGCGAAAGGTTCTCTCGAGTGCCTTGCGCTGGGAGGCCTTGAGGCCCCGGAGATCTCCATCGACCGTCGACATCAGGAGCTCACCCTGACATAGACCGCCCAGCTCTTCAACGACCTGATGGGCTGATCGCCCAGGTCTGAGTCAGCGGCTATAAAGAATGGAAGAGCGGGAATAGGCACAGAGGGCCCTGCGTTGGGAATGGATATGAGTGAGAAAGAATCAACTTCTGTCGACGACATTCTCGAATCGGTTGACGAGCCTTCGCCGGAGAGCCCACCCACGGTTCTCGAACTGCCTGTCCTTCCCCTTCGGGAGGTCGTGGTCTTTCCCGGCGTCACCCTGCCGATTCTGGCCGGTCGTCCCTTCAGCCTGAAGGCGATCTCCAGGGCCAACGAGAGTCCGGAGAAACTGATCTTCGCCGTCCTCCAGGAAGGAACCGAGGACGAAGTCGCTCCCGATCGGCTCCATACGACCGGTACCATCGCGCGAATCGATCAACAGCAGACCGGCCTGGCGGGCGCTCAGGTGTTGCTGACGGGACTGCGGCGAGGGGTTTCGGTTCGCTACGAGGAACGCGACGGTCGCCTCGTTGCACGGGTCAACGACGCCCCGGACCGCTCCCCCGAGAACCCGCAGGATCCGACCTTCCTGGCGCTACACCGCGAGTTGCGGGAGCGAGCTTCGGAGTTCGCGCAGCGCTCCGGGCTGCCGAGGGAGGCAGTGGAATCGGTCCTTCGCAATGTGACCGAGCCCGGTCCCTTCACGGATCTCGTCGCCGGTTATGTGGAACTCGATCCACCGACCCGGCAGACGATCCTCGAGACCCTGTGGGTCGAGGAACGCCTGCGTCTGGTCCTGACCCACGTCCAGCGCCAACTCAACGTACTCGCCGCCCAGGACGACATCAAGTCGCGGGTGCAGGAGGAGATCGGCGACCGGCAGCGCGAGATCTTCCTGCGCGAACAACTCAAGGCCATCGAGGCGGAACTCGGAGAGGCGGATGGTGGAGCCGACGAGCTGACGGAACTGCGACAACGGCTCGACGCGCTCGAACTGCCGGAAGAGGCCCGAAAAGAGGTCGATCGGGAGTTCAACCGATTGAGCCGGATGGGTCGCGAGGCGATGGAGGCCCAGGTCATTCGGACCTATCTCGAAGCCCTCGCTGAGCTGCCCTGGAACGTCCGGTCCGAGGAACAGCTCGACATCCATCGGGCCGCCGAGATCCTCGCAGCCGATCATCACGGCCTGGAGGACGTCAAGGACCGGGTTCTCGAGTTCCTCTCCGTCAGGAAGCTTCACGAAGAGCGGGATCTTGTGCGCAGCGATGCTCCCGAGGAGAAGCACTCAGACGATTCCCACGAGTCGCTCCCTTCGAAGAAGTCGGCGGAGCGAAAGAGTCCGATTCTTCTGTTCACGGGTCCTCCTGGAGTCGGCAAGACCTCGATCGCCCAGTCGATCGCCCGCGCTACCGGGCGGGCGTACCATCGCATCTCGCTGGGGGGCGCTCGCGACGAGGCCGACATTCGAGGGCACCGCAGGACCTATGTGGCGGCGATGCCTCGTCGCATCATCCAGGGCCTCAAGCAGGCAGGCACCAAGAACCCGGTGATCCTCCTCGATGAGATCGACAAGCTCGGTGCCTCCTACCAGGGCAACCCCGCGAGCGCCCTGCTCGAGGTTCTCGATCCGGCACAGAACTCGACGTTCACCGACCACTACCTCGGAGTCCCCTTCGACCTCTCGGAGGTGCTCTTCGTCGCCACCGCCAATTTCGTCGAGAACATCCCCCTGCTCCCTTTCTCGACCGAATGGAGCAGGTCGAGTTCTCGGGCTATACCGAGGTTGAGAAACTGGAGATCGCGAAGAAGTACCTGCTGCCGCGTCAGCGCAAGGAGACCGGGATTCGCGAGGACGAGGTCGAGATCAGCGATGAGGCCATCCTGAGACTGATCGGCGGCTACACCCGCGAGGCCGGAGTTCGACAGCTCGAGCGTGAGCTCGGGCGACTGCTGAGAAAGATCGCCAGGAAGATCGCCGCCGGCGCGGTGAAGCGTCAGGACGTCGATCCTGCGACCGTGGAGACGCTCCTCGACGCCCTCGGGTGCACCCTGAGACCGCCGCCGTGGCCCCGCAGCAGGGGGTTGCGACCGGCATGTTCTACACCCCCGTGGGTGGAGACATCCTCTTCGTGGAGGTCTCCCACATGCCGGGCAAGGGAGAACTGGTCTTGACCGGGCAGCTCGGAGACGTCATGAGGGAGTCGGCGCGGGCTGCCTGGAGCTACGCCCGATCGAACGCGGAGGCGCTCGGAATTCCGGCGAAGTCCTTCGAAAGAGATCTGCACGTCCACGTGCCCGCTGGAGCGATTCCCAAGGATGGCCCCTCGGCCGGTGTGACGATCGCGACGGCCCTGGTGTCGGCCCTCTCGGGAAGACGCGTTCGCAACGACACGGCCATGACCGGAGAGATCACCTTGACGGGACGCGTGCTTCCGATCGGCGGGGTCAAGGAGAAGCTGCTTGGCGCCGAACGGGCGGGAATCCATCGCATTCTCCTCCCCAAGGCCAACGCCGCCGATCTCGACGACCTGCCGAGCGACGCGCGCAGATCTCGAGATTCACCCTGGCGAGGGAACTCGGCGAAGCCCCCGCCCTGACTCGAGGTGCTGCCAGCTGGCAGGACGGCCAGTTGCGCTTCGCCGACTCGATCGCGGCAGGCGGCTCGCAAGCAGCCGACGGACTGGCACTAGAGTGATCGGGGGCCGATGCGCCCAAGGCCCGCCTGGGACGGGCCCTCCGATGCCGATTGCCATCAACGACGAACTCTCCATCCCGGATGAAGCCTGTGAAGAGCGATTCGTTCGCTCCTCGGGCCCCGGCGGCCAGAACGTCAACAAGGTGGCAACGGCGGTCCAACTGCGGATCGATCTCGAAGTCGCCGGTCTCGATCCCGCAGTCACACACAGGCTTCGTCGACTGGCGGGTTCCCAGGTGGACCAGCGAGGCATCCTGCACGTGCACGCACAGACCGCCCGCACGCGCGAAAGAAATCGTACGCTTGCCCGCGAGCGAGTCGTCGAATTGGTCCGTCGCGCCCTGGTGGCGCCGAAGCGACGCCGACCGACGGCGCCGACCCGGGCCTCAGAGCGCCGGAGACTGGAAGCGAAACGCCAGACGGCACTTGCGCAAGCGTTCGCGCTCGAGGATCGAGCCCCACGACTGAACCGATCGGGTCCTCGGCCACGGAGAAGGTTTGATGTCTCGCCACCTCGCGCTTCTTGTCTGCTCCTGCGCCCTGATCGCAACGTCCTGCGCGCCGAAGAGCGAGCCCGCGACGGGGGCGCTGGCGACGAGCGTGCGGGCCTCGATCGAGAGCGGGACCGCACGTTTCGACCACGCTCTGTGGGACCAGATCCTCGTTCAGGCTACATCGGACGGACTCATCGACTATTCGGCCGTGTCGAGTCAGGAGGCGATTCTCGATCGCTACCTCGCTTCGCTGGCAGCGGTCGAACTGGCGGATCTGGCGGGCAGCGAACTCAAGGCGCTTCTGATCAACGCGTACAACGCCTATACGGTTCGCTCCATCCTCGACCATCCGGGGGTCGCAAGCATCAAGGACATCGAAGGGGTGTGGGATCGGCGCACGCATCTCGTGGGTGGATTCGAACTGACGCTCGACGAGATCGAACACAACGTGCTGAGGCCCTTCTTTCTCGACCCGAGAATCCACTTCGCGGTCAACTGCGCTTCGGTCTCCTGCGCTCCCCTGCCCCCCCACGCCTATCGAGGAGGGGATCTCGACGAACAACTCGAAGCTGCTTCGGTTCGCTTCCTCAACGATGCCGACAACGTTCGCCTCGAAGCGGACACGCTTCATCTGTCGAGCTACTTCGACTGGTACGGCGACGACTTCACTTCTCCGCAGTGGAGTCCTCGCGCCGACAGCCTGCCGGCCTTCGTTGCGATCTACAGCGCTCCGGTCCGGGAGCACGAAGGCCCGATCTCACGAGTCCGTTTCCTGGAATACGACTGGTCCCTCAATCGGGTTCCGGGCGGTTCGTGGTGAGAGCCTTGGGGTGCGTGAGAAACTCCCCTGATTGCCGGGTCTTCCCGGGAATTCGATCACCCCACCTTCGAGGAGCTCTCGATGTCCGACTTCTTCGACCAGCATCACCCGACCTGGACCCAGTGGCGCAGGGACCTGCACCGCCATCCGGAGCTGGCCTTCGAGGAGCATCGAACCGCTGACTTCGTCGCTCGTCGGCTGGAGGATTTCGGTCTCGAGGTGAACCGCGGCCTCGCAGGCACCGGTGTCGTGGGTACGTTGCGTCGAGGCACTTCGGCTCGACGAATCGGCCTGAGAGCCGACATGGATGCCCTACCGATCAGCGAGGAGAACCAGGTCGAGTACGTCTCGTCTCGTCCGGGAGTGATGCACGCTTGCGGACACGATGGACACACCACCATGCTGCTCGCCGCCGCGCAGTACCTCGCGGCGGAGGGATCGTTCGACGGAACGGTGCACTTCATCTTCCAGCCTGCGGAGGAGGACGTAGGCCGGCGGCCGGGTGATGGTCGAGGAGGGCCTGTTCGAGCAGTTTCCGTGCGAGCGGGTCTACGGCATGCACAACTGGCCCGGACTGCCGGTCGGCAGCTTCGCGGTCTGTACCGGGCCGATGATGGCCTCCGCCGACTTCTTCGAGCTGAAGCTCACCGGTCGCGGCGGCACGCCGCACTGGCCCATATCACCGTCGATCCCGTCGTCGTCGCCAGCACCATCGTGACCGCCCTCCAGTCGATCGTCTCGCGCGAGACCGACCCGTTGAAGAGCGCCGTGATCTCGACCACCTGGGTGCGGGCCGGCGACACCTGGAATGTGATCCCCGAGACGGTGATGCTGCGAGGCTGCACCCGCACGCCTCGATCCCGGTGTGCAACAAAGTCTCGAGGATTCCATGGTCAGAGTGGCCGAGGGCGTCGCGCGCGCTCACGGAGCCGAGGTCGACTTCAACTACGAGCGAGGCTATCCCGCGACCGTCAACGAGGCCGAGAGTCTGGGCGTGGCCTCTCGTGCGGCCGCCGGCGTCGTGACCGCCGACCGGGTCGATGTCGAGACCCCTCCGGTGATGGGCTCCGAGGACTTCGCCTTCATGCTCGAGAAGCGACCGGGCGCCTATGTCTTTCTCGGCGCCGGTCCGGGCTCGGGCGTGCACACGCCCACCTACGACTTCAACGATCAGATCCTTCCCATCGGCGCGCGCTACTGGAGCCAGATCGTTCGCGAAGAACTCTCCGTCTCAGGCTAGTCCCCCTCGACGCCCACTGCACCGCTACGACGTTCCAACAGGTGAACGCTCCGCCAGCGCCCCGCCAGTCGACCGATCCGTTCTCGGATTCCGACGTCGCGAAATCCGCAGGCCCGAAACAACGCCAGGCTCGACTCGTTGCCCTCGAGGATGCCTGCCTGGAGCGTCCAGATCCCCCCTTTCTCGCTGTCTGCGATCAGTCGATCGAGGAGCAGACGACCGATGCCTCCTCCCCGGGCGTCCGCCGAAACGTAGACGCTCACCTCTGCCACGCCGCCGTAGACGCAGCGTCCTGAAACCGGACTGAGCGCGGCCCAGCCCGTCAGCCTGCCAGCGCCACTCCGAACCCCGAGGCGACAGGAGGCCAGGTGCCCCTGGTCCCAGGTACGCCACTCACCGGCACCGGCCTCGAAAGTCGCCCTGCCGGTAGCGATGCCTTCCTCATAGATTCTCTTGATCTCCGGCCAGTCGTCGGGAACGAGACGATCGACAACGCCGGGCCCCGGACGACGAGAGCCCAACGCCTCGTCGGCAGAAGTCATGACGACTTCGAGGCTCCCCGTCGATCGAGGAAGCCGCGCATCCGAGTCGTCGGCTCATCGGTTTCGTAGGCTCTCCGGAAAGCGTCGATGCCGGCCGTGATCGCCTCCTCGATCGGCAGACTCTCCCATTGTCTGATGAGTTCCTTCTGGAGCCGGATGGCGTTCGGCCCCGCACGCAGAATCGCTTGCACCCACTCGTCACAGGCGGCGTCGAGCTGGGGTGCGTCGACGACCCGTTCCAGAAGACCCCAGGACTCGACCTCGGTCGCCTTGAACGATTTCCCCGCGAAAACCAGTTCGCGGGTTCTGCCCCAACCGATCAGCCGGGGCAGCAGGGCTGCCTCGACCACCGAGGGGACCCCCAACTGCACTTCCGGCATGCCGAACTGCGACTCGGCGCTCGCCACGCGCAGGTCACAGGATGCAGCGACCTCGAGCCCGGCGCCCAGGCAGTAACCCCGAATCTTCGCGATCGAAGGCACCGGCAGGTCTCGAAGTCCGGCACAGACCCGGTGGACGCCGGTGATGAACTCGACGGCACCTTCCGGCTCGAGCTGCGCCATCTCGGTGATGTCGGCGCCGCCGATGAACGAGCGCTCGCCGGCGCCTTCTACGATCACCAACCGCAGCGACGGGTCGTTCGCCAGTTCGCCGAGACGCGTCGCGAAGGCGCCGAGCACCGCACCGTTGAGGGCATTCAGCCTGGAAGGGTTGGAAACCACCAACCTCGCCACTCGACCGGCCGGGTGCTCGTCGGTTTCGAGTCGAACTTCGGCTTCACTCATCGTCTGTTTCCGCGGCCAGCACCACAGTCACTTCCATCTCCCCCTCCGGCGAGTCTCCTGAAAGATGGGACGAGAAGCCCCCCTCCTCGACGGCGCCGGCTCGCAGGACGTCGTCGAGGACCGTCGAGAGCGATTCAAGAGCCTTCTGGGACGCCTGGACTTCGAGCGTGGCAACCGGCCAACGCAGCCCTCGCTTCTCCTGGGTCTTCTTGCCTCTCACCGCCGCCAGCACCTCGACCGCCAGATCGAAAGACGTCCCGTCTACCGGCACCGGAACACTCTCCGACTCCTCGAGCCGCGGCCAGGCGGCACGATGAATCGACCCCTCGCCCCCTTCTGCGTTCGAGAAGCGCCACGACCAGACCTCCTCGGTGACATGCGGCAGGAACGGAGCGAAGAGCCGCAGGAAAGTCGAGAGTCCGAGATGCAGAGTGGCGAGCGCGGATCGCCTCTCCTCGTTGTCGTCGTCTCCGTAGGAACGAGCCTTGACGAGTTCCAGGTAGTCGTCGCAGAACTGCCAGAACAGCTCCTCGGTTGCCTGCAGCGGCGTGGCGTAGTCGAAATCGTCGAACGCTTCTCCACACTTCGCAACCAGCCGCCGCAGCTTGTCGACGAAGGCGATATCGAGAGGTTGACTGATCTGCTCGAGGGCAACGGACGACAAGTCCACGGCTCCCCGATCCAACTGCATGATCACGAAGCGGCTGGCGTTGAACAGCTTCGTCACGAGGCGCTTGCCGACCCGGATCACCTCGGTATCGAAGATCGTGTCGGTGCCGAAGCGATTGCGGGCCGTCCAATAGCGATAGGCGTCGGCCGAGTACTCGTCGAAGATGTTCATGGGCGTCACCACGTTGCCCTTCGACTTGGACATCTTCTTGCGATCGGGATCGACCACCCAACCGCTGATCGTGACGTGTCGCCACGGGATCTCGTCCTCGTGCATCCAGGCCTTGACGATGGTGTAGAAGGCCCAGGTCCTGATGATCTCGTGAGACTGCGGCCGGAGGTCCATGGGGAACAGCTTGGCGTGACGCTCGGGGTCCACCTGCCAGCCGGCTGATGATCTGGGGCGTCAAGGACGAGGTCGCCCACGTGTCCATGACGTCGGGATCAGCCGTGAAGCCGCCGGGGCGATCGCGGTCCTTCTCCTCGAAGCCCGCCGGAACGTCTGAGAGGGGATCGACCGGAAGTCGCTCGGGGGGGGCGAGAATGGGTCTTTCGTAGTCGGCCTCGCCGCTCGAGTCGAGGGGATACCAGACCGGGAACCCCACTCCCGCGTATCGCTGCCGGCTGATGCACCAGTCCTGGTTCAGTCCCTCGACCCAGTGGTCGTAACGAGTCCTCATGTGGGCTGGATGCCACTGGATCTTGCTGCCCTGCTCGAGGAGCTCGGACTTGGAGTCGAGAATGCGGACGAACCACTGGCGCGTCGGAACGAACTCGAGGGGCCGATCGCCCTTCTCGTAGAACTTGACGGCCTGCTCCGTGGGTCTCGGCTCGCCGACCAGCGCAGCGCCTCCGTCCGCTGCACTACCGGGCTCCGCCAGCATCTCGGCGACTCGTCGCCGTGCCTGGTTGACGAAGAGACCCTCGAGTTCCGTCCAGGATGACTGGGCTCGTTCGGGGGCGAGGCTGGGGAAGTCCTCGCTGCCCCATTCGACCGCACGCAACTGGCCGTCTCGACCGATCAACTGACGGAGGGGAAGACCTTCGGACTTCCAGAAATCGACATCGGCCTGATCCCCGAAGGTACAGACCATCAGGATGCCGGTTCCCTTCTCCGGATCGGCATGCCTTGCCGCCAGGATGGGAACCGGCGCATTGAACAGGGGCGAGATCGCCGTTCTCCCGAAGAGCGCCTGGTAGCGCTCGTCGTCCGGATGGGCGACGACCGCGATGCAGGCGCCGAGGAGTTCAGGCCGCGTGGTCGAGATCGTCAGGTCGCCACCGCCCTCGATACCGAAACGGATGTCGTGAAAGGCGCCTCGTCGCGGTCGATCCTCGACCTCTGCTTGGGCGACCGCCGTCCGGAAGTCGGTGTCCCACATGGTGGGAGCGAAGGTCTGATAGACCCGACCCTGTCGATGCAGGTCGAGAAACGAGAGCTGAGACATCCGTCGACTGTCTTCATCGATCGTCGCGTAGGTCAGCGACCAGTCGATCGACAGTCCGAGCCTACGCCAGGTGTCCTCGAAGGCCTTCTCGTCCTCGACCGTCAGTCCGGCACACGCTTCGATGAAGTTGAGCCGGGAGACCTCTTCGACGGGTTCGTCCTCACGCCCTTCGACCTTTCGCGGTCGCCAGTCCGGATCGTAGGGCAGGCTCGGCTCGGGACGGATGCCGTAGACGTTCTGCACCCGCCGTTCCGTGGGAAGCCCGTTGTCGTCCCAACCCATCGGATAGGCGATGTTCTTGCCGGTCATCCTCTGATAGCGGACCAGCAGGTCCTGGTGGGTGTAGGAGAAACCGTGGCCGACATGAAGAGATCCCGACACCGTCGGGGGTGGAGTGTCCACCACGAAGGTCTGATCACGAGGTGCCTCAGGGTCCCAGCGATAGACGCCCCACTCGTCCCAGCGATCACGCCACCTCTTCTCGAGTTCGAGCGCTTCGTAGCGCTTTGGTATCTCCAGCTTCACCACTACCACCTTTCAGGGAGGCGTATTGTACGCCCGGGACCTGCGTCGTGCGACCGAATCAGGCCAGCCTTCGGCGATCCTTGAGCGAACGCGTCAGCTCCGCCAACTCCGGGGATTCCCTGCGATCGGTGTCGATCCAGACAACCTCCCTGCCCTCGAGCAGGCTATCGATCTGCTGCCATAGATCGGCGTTCTTCACCGCGTCACCCCCCGCTGTCGACCAGCCCCGCTGCTTCCAACCGGCGAGCCACATCTCCGAGCCCCGTCGCAGGTACTCGGACGCTCCATGAATCCGGCACCGACTCCCGGGAGCGAGACGTTCCAGGATCTCGCATGCAGCCAGGAGCTCGAGGCGATTCGCAGACGCGTCGTTCTCACGACCCGTGAGACGAGCCTCCTCTCCCCCAGCCGTTCGCAAGATGGCCTCCCAGAGTCCGCCACCGGGCCAACTCGTGGTCTTCAGGAAGACGGCCGGACCCGTCACTGCGGGAGTCACTCCGATCGCCGCCGGCGTTCCCTTGCGACGCTGGATCTCTTCAGTGGCCAGAACGTCGGCTCGCTCGTTCTCCACGATGCCGGCGTGGCCCTTGACCCATCGCCACGAGATCCGATGTCGGGCGGCGATACGGTCGAGTTCCTGCCACAGATCGACGTTCTTCACGGCCTGGCCGTCACGCCTCTTCCACCCCGCGGCCCTCCATCCTCGAATCCATTGGGTGATTCCCTGCTTGAGATAGCTCGAATCGGTGAACAGCTCCACCTCGGAGTCGGGCTCGATGGCTTCCAGCGCTTCGATCGCGGCGGTCATCTCCATCCGGTTGTTGGTGGTGTCATCGGCGCCCCCGGAAAGCTCGCGTCGTGTGCCGGAACCGGAGTCGATGAGCACCGCTCCCCAGCCTCCCCTGCCGGGATTCGGGTCGGCGCCACCGTCGGTGTAGATCTTGATCGGGGACATGGGATCTCCGCGCTGCGCAGACTAGCCGATGCCGACCGGCCATCCAACCCGCACTGCGGATAACATCGTCGCCTATCGAAGGAGCCTTCCATGCACCGTCTCGCCCGATCCGCCTGGCTCGCGCCGGCCCTCCTCGTTCTCGCCTGTGGACCGAAGAAGGATTTCCCGAAGGCCCACCCCGAGGGCCCGCGGCTCGCGGTCGTGATCGTCATCGACCAGTTTCGTGCGGATTACTTCGATCGCTTCGGGCCGCTGTTCAGTGGAGGACTGAAGAGGATCCACGACACGGGTCTTCCGCTTCCAGGACGCCCACCACGATCACGCACTCACCGTGACGGCTGCCGGGCACACCACGTTGGTCTCCGGACTCCACCCTTCGCGCAGCTCGATCGTCGGCAACTCCTGGTACAGCCGCTCCCTCGGTCGCAACACCTACAGTTTCGAGGATCCGAAGCATGAACGATCGCCGGCGAGGATCGAGGGCACCACCATTGCCGATTGGATCAAGGAGAACGACCCTCGTTCCAGGGTCGTCAGCCTGGCCAGGAAGGACCGCTCGGCCATCGCTCTGGGAGGGCACCTGGCGGATGGCGCCTACTGGTACGACGACGGTGAGTTCGTCACATCGACCTACTACCCGCCGGTTCCCGACTGGCTCGAGGACTTCAACGATCGAGACCTGCCGGAACGCTGGTTCGGGCGGACCTGGACTCCTCTCGAAGTGCCGCTCGAGGCTCTCGACGCAGCCGGCGTCCTCGATGTCGATGAAGGACTCTACGACCAGGACCTCCCCTACGCCCTCGCAGGCGTCGACCTGACTCCCGACTCCTCGTTCTTCGACCGCTTCGGCAACACGCCGCTCGTAGACGAGTTCACCCTTCAGGCGGCAACCGCCGCCGTGGAGGGTCTCGGCCTCGGCCAGGGTGAAGGCCTCGACTACCTCGGCCTCGGACTCTCGGCAACAGACCTCGTAGGCCATCGCTACGGTCCGAACAGTCCCGAACTCGCGGACACGCTGCTGCGTCTCGACAGGGAGCTCGGCCTGTTCCTCGATTTCCTCGATCGGGCTGTCGGTCGGGACCGAGTCGTCCTGCTGCTGAGTTCCGATCACGGAGTGATCGAGATCCCGGAGATTCGTTCGGCGGTGGGTCTCCCCGCCCACCGACTCGACCGCGACGACTTTCTCTGCATCCAGCGCGTCGGGATCGAGACCGGGGAGATCTTCGGACTCGAGAAGATCGAATGGGTCGAGAAAGGGTTCTATCTCGATCACGAAGCGATCGTCGAGGCCGACCTCGAGGTCGAGGACGTCGAAGCCTCTGTGGCGAGGAGAATCGAGACTGCCCCCACGTCGAGCGCGTCTGGACACGGACGGAGCTGGCCACCACGCGCAACGACGAGAGTGACTACTATCGTCGGCTCTACCGCCATAGTTTCCACCCGCTGAACAGTCCGGACCTCTTCATCCAATATGAGGAGTACACGCTCGCCTCCTCCTCCCGGGCCAGTCATGGCTCGCCCTACGGTTACGACACACGGGTCCCCATGATCCTGGTCCTGCCCGGTCTTTCCGGCGGAGCCCTCCAGGAGAGGGCTCGAACCGTGGACGCCGCTCCGACACTGGCGGCTCAACTCGGCGTCGGTTACCCCGAAGATCTCGATGGCGAGGACCTCAGCGGGCGATTGTTCACAGCCGCGGGCGGACGAAGATCGATTCCCGCGTATCTCGAGGAGTCCGGTCAGGGAGGTTCCGATGAGTGATTCACCGCCGCATACACTCTTCACGAGGTCGATGCTTCCGATTGGGAGAACGTCACAGGGAAGCTGCGGCGCAAACTCGTGTCCGGAGAACGAGTGATGTTCGCGCGGCTGCAGCTCGACGAGGGTTGCAGCGTTCCCCTTCACTCTCACGAGAACGAGCAGCTGAGCTTCGTGATCAGCGGAGCCCTCCGATTCACGGTCGGCGACCGCGGCGAGACCGTCACCGTGAGGAGCGGTCAGCTACTTCACCTCCCTTCCGGTGTGCCCCACGCCGCCATTGCGATCGAGGACACCGACGGGATCGATGTCTTCTCGCCACCCCGAGAGGACTGGATCGCCGGAACCGACGACTACCTCAGACGCTGAGTTCGACTCTCCGGCTGGAGCGCTGCAACCTGAGCCGAGTTCGGTGCGTCATAGGGACGAACCAACGCGGAGGCCACCATGCCCTACGAGTTCTTCCCCATCACCTTCTTTCTCATCCTCGTTCTCGGCTCCTGGGGTCTGACCCTCGTCGGTCGGTCCCTGCGTGACAAGAAGATGCTCAGAGAACGGGAGATGATCCATCAAGAGAGGATGCAAGCCATGCAGAGCGGTATCGAGGTAGCCCAGCAGTCACCGACCCCAGTTCCCTCCACCTCCAATCCCGCCGCCCATGCGCGCTGGTTCCGGATGGTTTCTCTCGGCCTCGGCCTCTTCATGCTCTTCGTCGGTATCGGCATGTGCATCGCGTTCTCGATCGCCGAAGACTTCGAACCGCTCTGGCCGATCGGAATCATCCCCGCCCTTGCCGGCGTCGGCTTTCTCCTCTTCTACCGCCTGAGCGCTCGCCTCGAGGAGAACTTGACGGCGACAGAACGACGCGCGTGACCACTCTCGTCCTCAATCAGCAAGGCGTCCGCGATTCGTCCGTCGACGATCCCGATGCCAGGCTGGTCCGGCGTTTCCTGAAGGATCCCGAGCCCCACGTCTTCGCTGAACTGGTTCGGCGTCACGAAGGGCCGGTGTTCAGGCTCTGCGTTTCGATTCTCGGCCCGGGTTTCGAAGCCGACGCCGAGGACCTGACCCAGGAGATCTTCCTCCACGTCTACCACTCGCTGTCGGGATTCCGTTTCGCGAGCAAGTTCTCGACGTGGCTCTACCGGGTCTCGTATCGAAAAGCGATCGATCTCAAGCGCCGAGCCCGGTTCTCGAAACCTCACTCCGACACCAGGTCTCTGGAAGCGAGGCAGGGCACCGCCCCAGACGCTCTCGACGACGTCCTTGCCGCCGAGCGAAGAGCAGCGCTCCTCGCGGCCGTCGAGGAACTTCCGCTCAGCCAACGGGCAGCCGTTCGCCTCTTCTACTGGAGGGAGTGCTCGATCGAGGACATCGCGGCCCTTCTCGACGCTCGTCCCGCCACGGTCCGTTCGTGGCTGTTCCGCGCACGCCAGCATCTTGCGGAGTTCCTCGAATCATGAGGCTCGAGAGCAGGACGGAGACCGATGAGCGCGTCGATCGCGCTCTGCGCGACGCCTTCGGCTCAGTGCCCAGGGAGGACCCGGGCCTGGAGTTCCACCACCGCCTGAGGTTGCGCCTCGAGGCCGAGCCGGCACGACAGGATTCGTCTCTCACGCGGTGGATGATTCAGCTCTACTCGATTCTGGCGCTCGGCGCATCGGGCCTGATTCTCGGACTCCTACCGTGGTCCCCGAACCTGTTGGGCGCGCCCTTCTGGACCGCGTTCAGCTGTCTGGCAGCGATCGCCCTGGTGCCGTCCCTGCTCTTGAGACGACTCAACTGGATCGAGTTGCTCGCCGATCGAGCCGACGAGACTCCGCGGCCCTAGCGAGCCCGGCCCCGGCCAACGAGCCTACGGGTCCTGAGGGTCCTCGGGAACGCCGACTGCGCCGGTCTCCGACCTTCCGGAGGGGCCTCCGGCAAGTCGGAAGCGTTCGGATGCCTCGTCCGTCAGGGTGACCCGATTCGGAAAGAAGTCCCCGTCGAGCCACACCACGAACTGATCCTCGAGTTCCGCGCTGAGTGACCGGACCCTGCGATTGAACTGCCGCAGGCTGGAGATCGACTCTGCCTCGCCCCAGGGGTCACCATCGAACTCCTCAGCGTCCTCCGGGACGATCTCCCAGACGTGGAGCGGAACCTGGAGCACTCCGAGAAACTGCCTCACGTCATGCGGGTCGTGGCCCTCGGTGGGCGCCGACCTTCGACTGCGAACCAGGAGCACCGCTCTTCGCATGTTGCTGGCGGCGGCGCGAATGCCGGCCAGGGCTACGGCGGTGCTCAGGGACTGCTGGGTCGTCGGCTCCTTGGAGATCGAGAGGTTCAGAACCACTCGAGAAAGGCCACCGAGACCCTGGTCGTTGAGATTTCCGGACAGCGGGAAGAAGCTGACCAGCGAGCCGTCGTCTTCTCTCCGAAACTCCGGGTGGGTCGAAATGAGACGGACCGAATCGACTTCGGAGACACCGGCTTCAACGAAGTTCTGGGCCGAACCCCTCCGCGTTCGGAGGGCCGAGCGGGTCGCGTGCAGCCAGTATCCACTGAGCTCGACCCAGGCCTCGCTGTCTCTGGCCACGATCACCTCCGCTCGTCCTCTTTCAACGGCGGCGACTCGGACGGGTGCGCCATCCACCAGGACCCGGCCCTGCAGGTCTTCGACCTCGGGTAGCTTGCCGCTTTGGCGCGAGAGCACCACGGCGGTGAGCTTCGACGCCACGGATTCTCCGTAGACCCCACCGAAGGCCAGATCGGCGATCGCCCGGTTGCTCTCGCCGAAGACGACTTCCCCACTGACGATATGGATGACCTCGGGATCGTGCTCCGGCAGGACGGCTCTTCCAGAGTCAGACACCTCGAGGGCGACGCCATCGAAATCGATGAACATCTCGGTCGGCGGTCGCCCGTCCACCACCCGCCACACCAGAGAGGCTGCGGCGAACCGGCGCCCGTCTTCGGAACGTTCGAGAACCAACCCGGCTTCCGCCTGCTCCCGAGGGAGGTTGATCCTCTGCTCGATGCGCTCGACCTCATTGCCGCCGGCGTCGTATCCGATCGCTTCCAGTAGATGCGGGCGGAGTTCACGGCCGAAGTCCACGGCAGTCAGCCATGGAGCCTCCTCGAGACGATCCACCACCTCCCCATCCAGCCGCACTTCGACGAACGCCAGGGCAGGATCAACGGCGAGTTCGACGTCCCACGTTCCGATCGTGAGGCCGAGAAAGAAGCTCAGGAAGGTGAGCATGGCGTTGAGATCCTAGCGCTCGCTGAACCGTCTTCCTGACTCTCACCCATCGAAGCGATAGCCGACCCCATGCTGAGTCAGGATCCACTGCGGTTGTGCCGGCTCCTCCTCGATCTTCTTACGAAGCTTGGCTATGTGCATATCGACCGTCCTCGTGTTCGAGGCGCCGCGATAGGCCCAGACCTTCTCGAGCAGTTCGTCCCGCGGGATCACTCGACCTCGATTCTCGACGAGGTAGGCGAGGAGTTCGAACTCACGGGCCGACAGCACGACCGCGATTCCGTCCCGGCTCAGTTCGAAACGATCGAAGTCGACATGATAGGGGCCGAAATCATGGCTTTTGCCCCCCTCGCGACCGCGCGATCGTCGCAGCACGGCTTCCACCCTGGCGACCAGTTCTACGAAGCCGAACGGCTTGGTGACGTAGTCGTCGGCCCCGATCTTGAGTCCCGTCACCTTGTCGATCTCCTGGCCGCGAGCGGTCAGCATGATGATCGGGACATCGCTTCCAGTGCCCCGGATGTGACGACAGACCGAAAGACCGCTGCGCTTGGGAAGCATCACGTCGAGCAGGATGAGATCCGGCTCGATCGCCGAGGCCATCTGCAGCCCGGTCTCGCCGTCCGATGCCATCGTCACGTCGTAGCCTTCGTATTCGAGCCCGTCTCGTAGCGCGACCGCCATCGACGGATCGTCTTCGACAACCAGGAGTCGATTCATCCTCTTCCTCCGTTCGCCTGCTTCACTCCAGCCAGCGGAATCCGCACGAAGAACGTGCTCCCCCGGCCAGGTTCACTGGATACCGTCACGGTGCCGCCGTGCGCCGTCACGATGTGGTGCACGATCGAGAGCCCCAGGCCGCTGCCGCGGACTTCGTGCACGAGGCCCGTCGAGACCCGGTGGAAGCGTTCGAAGATCTTCTCCTGCTCCACCTTCGAGATCCCGACCCCGAAGTCCCGCACCGAGACCACCGCGCTCCCTCCGGCGACCTCGAGGCGGACGACGATCCGTCGTCGGTCTCGGGAGTACTTGACGGCGTTGTCGAGAAGGTTCGACAACGCTTGCACGATCGCTGCCGGATCCCCTTCAACGATGACCCCGTCGGTAGTGAGATCGGCGTACTCCACCTCGACCCCGTCTTGATCCGCTCGAATTCGAAATGTTTCGAGGGTCTCTTCGAGCAGTGCAGAAAGATCCATCCGGTCGAATTGATAGCTCTTCTGACCGGATTCGATCTTCGAGAAGTCCAGAATGTTGTTGATGAGCTGGGTGAGACGGCGACTCTCGGTTTCGATGTACTCACCGTATTCCGCCGCCTTGTCGAGGTCCCGGACCCTTCCCAGGCGGAGAAACTCCCCGAAGGCACGGATCGAGGACAGCGGTGTTCTCAGCTCATGGCTCACGTTGTCAACGAAGTCACCTTTCATCTGGGACAGGCGGACCTCCCTGGATGCTGTGCGGAGCGTGAACACGGTACCGCCCAGCAGCGCGATGCCGAGGAGTGCGGAGAGACTCAGGTTGAGCATGAAGTTGCCTCGCGCCCACTCCTTGGCCGACATCCCGTCACTTCCGAGTTCGATCGCCCAGTCGGTGAAGACGAAGCTGAATCCGCGCCGGGCCGCCGGCACTCCAGCCAGGGTGATCTGACTCGCTCCACCGCGATCCGAAGAGTAGACCGTTTCTCCTGAGTTGTTGCGGACGTGCACGAGCAGCTTCTCGCCGGCCGCGGTGTCGAAGAAGCTCGGCAGCGACTTCTCGATGGCCATCGGCAACAGCGATTCCCTGAAGTAGTCGTTCTCGAGGATCATTCCGGCGATCCCGACCACGCGGCGCATGCCATCGGTGATCGGATTCAGGATCATCCGGACTTCGGGATCCTTCTCGTCGACCTGGAGTTCGACGATGTCGAGGTGCGCCTGGCGAAGACCGAGCATGACCCACGGGGCGCTGGCTACATGCACGGCCTGCACGACGCGCTCATCCTCCGGCTCGCTCCAGCACGAGCAGTCAGGGTCGAAGAACACGACCTCGGCCGGTTCGTCGTCGAAGACGAAGACGATGAAGAGCCAGCGAGCGCCCCAGATCTCGCGCTTGCGAAGATGGTGAGCCACCTTCTCCAGCGAAGGTTTCTCGGTGAACAGATCGGCCGGCAGGTTGAGTCCACGCTCACCGTTCGCCGCGTAGGCGTACTTGACCTCGGTGGTGAGCGCTTCGAGATAGTTCTCGAGCGTCGCTTCCTGAGCCACCGCCGAGGCTCTCTCCAGGGAGACCAGCCATCGGTACTGGAAGAAGAGAAGGACGATCAGCGGCACGATGACAGCCGAGAAGCCGATCCAGAGGGCGGGCTTGCGGGAGAGTTGCTTCAGTCGTGCCATGGCAGATTCGCGCCGGCCGGGCGCAAGCTAGCATCCGGCTCTTAGTACGAGATCGGCGTTTACAAAGATTTGACTGAGCGCCAACTCCCTCCAGCTACAGGCCGGAAGACCGACGGATAGAATGGCCGCAGCGAGTTCCCGGAACACCACCATGCGCCTGCTCTTCGTCTGTATCGAGAACTCCAACCGAAGCCAGATGGCAGAGGCTTTCGCGCGAATCCATGGCGACCGGAACATGGAGGCGTGGTCTGCGGGCTCACGCCCGTCGGGAAGAGTGTCACCGCAGGCCGTCGCGGCGATGGCAGACCTCGGCTACGACCTGACCACGCATCGCTCGACGGCTCTCGACGCGATACCGGAGGGCGAGTGGGACGCGGTGGTCACCATGGGGTGTGGTGACGCGTGCCCCTTCGTGCCGGCACGCCGCAGAGAAGACTGGGACCTCCCCGACCCCCGCGACCTCGAGCCGCAGGCCTACCTCGAGGTTCGCGACGAGATCGGTCGAAGGGTCTCCAGGTTGATCGAGGAACTCGACTCTTGATCGATCGGGCCGATCGCCTCTGCCCGCCTCCCCAAGCTCTCGAACTCCAACCCGGACGACTCCGGCTCGGATTCCTCGAACTCGAGATCACCGAGTCCTTCGCGCAGCTTGCCGATTTCGCAGAGTCACTTCTCGCGCCGTGGCTCGAGAGCGGCCGGAGCACGAGACCACGGGTGCCCTTGCGCGTCCGATGCGAGCCCTCGGTCGAACGCCCCGAGGGCTATCGACTGCACGTCGCACAGGACCAGATCGTCGTCGAGGCCTCTCGAGTCGCCGGCGCTCGCCATGCCCTGAGAACGCTGTACCAATGGCTGGGGCCCGAACCCGGCCTTGCGGTTCCATGTGTGAGGGTCGAAGACTGGCCGTGCTTTCAGACCCGCGGCGTGATGCTGGACATCAGCCGCGGCAAGGTGCCGAAGATCGAGACCCTCCACCGCCTCATCGATCTACTGAGCCTTCACAAGATCAACCACTTCCAGCTCTACATGGAGCACACTTTTGCGTACTCCGGACACGAGGACGTGTGGCGCGACTGGAGTCCCTTGACACCGGAAGACGTCCGCGGCCTGGACACCTACTGCCGACGGCGTGGCGTCGAACTCGTACCGAACCAGAACAGCTTCGGACATTTCCATCGCTGGCTGGTCCACGACCGCTACCGCCCCCTGGCAGAGTGCCCGGAGGGCATCATCCATCCCTTCGCACCGACGCCGGAACCCTTCAGCCTCTGCCCGGAGGATCCTGGCTCCCTGGCTCTGCTCGAAGATCTCTACGACCAGCTTCTTCCCTGCTTCGAGAGCCGGCTGTTCAATGTCGGCCTCGACGAGACCTTCGACCTGGGAAAGGGGCGATCGCAGGCGCGCTGTGAGGAGTTCGGCCGCCAGTCCGTATACCTCGATTTCCTCGCAGCGATCGAGAAGCGTGTCCGGGACCGCGACCACCGGATGCTCTTCTGGGCCGATATCGTTCTCTCGGAGCCCGGTTCACTGCGGCGACTGTCGGCCGACGCCCTGCCGCTTCTCTGGGGCTATTCGGCACGACATCCGTTCGAGGAGCAGTGTGAGGCGCTGGCCCGAACCGGACGAGAGTTCTGGGTCTGTCCCGGCACGAGTTCGTGGAACAGCTTCGCCGGCCGCCTCGAGAACTCGAGTGAGAACATCACCCATGCGGTCGAGGCGGCGAAACGTCACGGAGCTCGAGGCATCCTGATCACCGACTGGGGAGACAACGGGCACTTGCAGACCGAGTCCGCAAGCCTCCCCGGCTTTCTTCTCGGGGCCGCGCTTTCATGGAACGGACAGGCCGGGGATCGAGCTGAGACCCTGGCTCTCGAGGACTGGGTCACGAACTGGCAAGCAGGAACGGGGACTGCGGTGGCCGACGCCCGCATCCTCGCTCGCGCAACCCTGGCCCTGGCACGACTCGCCGCGATCGCAGGCCCACCCCGAGCGAACTCCTCTCCTCTCTTCGATCTCCTGGTCTTCTGCCACGAGCGCCTCGAGGACCGAGGACTGGAGTTGTCTCTTCCCGCTCTCGAGGAAGTTCGCGAGGAAACCGCGAGGGTTCACCGAGACCTCGACGAGGTCTCTCCGGCACAGGGCTCGTCGACCGCCGAGGAGCTCCGTTGGACCGCCGACATCCTCGCCCTTGCGGCCGATCTCGGCTGCCTCCGGCTGGCTGCACCCCAAGGGGTCCTGGCAGCGATCCCTGGGGCCTCGCGAGCCGAACTGTCAGCGCGACTTCGCCGCCTGGTCACCGAAAGGCGACGACTCTGGCTGAAGACCAACCGGCCGGGAGGACTGGACTACGCGCTGGGCTATCTCGATCGGGTCGTCGACCGACTGCGCGAAGGACTCAGTCCTGGTCCAGCAGGCCTGGAATGAAGTGGCTCTCTTCGTCGACCGATTGAACGAAGGCGGTCAACAGATCGGCGGCGGTATCGAGATCTCGCAGCGAGATCATCTCGACGGGAGTGTGCATGTAGCGATTCGGGATCCCCAGGGCAACGGTGGCCACGCCGGCCCGCGTCAACTGCAGGGCGTTGGCGTCGTTGGGAGTGCCCCTCGGCGCGCCCTTGTGCTGCAACGACAGTTGCCGTTCTTCGGCGATCTCAGAGAGGCGTCGGTGCGCAACCGGATTGATGTTGGGGCCTCGGAACAGAACCGGACCCTCCCCCAGCCGGACCATCCCGTGCTCCCGAGGATCGATCGTCGGGCAGTCGGTCGCATGCGTCACATCGACCGCGATGCCGATGTCGGGATCCACGCCGAAAGCGGCGGTCTTCGCGCCACGCAGTCCGACTTCTTCCTGCACCGCAGACACCACGAACACTCCTGCACGGAGCTCGGAGTCCGCTGAAGCAAGTCTCCTCAGCGTCTCGAGCACGACGAAGAGGCCCGCGGTATTGTCCATCTTCGGGCCGGCGATGCGGTCGTGGGGGAACTCCACGAATCCCAGTCTGACGGTCGCAGCGTCGCCGATCGTGACCTTCTCGAGCACCTCCTCGGCACTTTCGGCGCCGAGGTCGATCCACAGGTCCTTGATGAGAGGAGGTCGGCTCTGGTCGGCCTTGACCTGGAGATGCTTCGGCTTGCGCCCGATCACTCCCGGCATCGGACCGCTGCGAGCCCACACCGTGACCGCCTGTCCGACCAGGATCATGGGATCCCAACCTCCCATGGCGGCGAAGTAGATGAAGCCCTGTTCGTCGACGTGCTGAATCATCAGGGCGATCTGATCGCAGTGGCCATCGAGCAGGATCCGCGGCCGGCCGGTCGCATGGATCGCCGCGACAACGTTGCCATGGCTGTCCGTCTTCACTTCGTCCGCGTACCTCTCGCACCAGGCGCGAACCAGCGCCTGGACCTTCTCCTCCTGCCCTGACGGACTGGGAGTGGTCAGCAGACCCTCGAGCAACTGCCGAGATTCGCTGGCGATCGTCATCAGCCCCAGACCTCCCTCGGCGGAACCTTCATCAGGCTGTTGAGGTACTCGATCCCGGGCGTTCGATCTCTCGCAAGGAGAAGCGGCCCATCGAGATCGACGAACTCGCAGAGGTTCCCGATCACCATTCCCGGCGCCATCGCCAACGATGTGCCGATCATGCAGCCGACCATCAAGCGCAGGCCGGCAGCCCGAGCCTCCTCTGCGAGCGCCAGGGCCTCGGTCAACCCCCCGGTCTTGTCCAGCTTGATGTTGACGAACTGGTAGCGGCCGACAACGTCGGCCAGCGAGGCGCGGGTGAGGCACGATTCGTCCGCACACAGGGGCACCGGACCCCGGTAGTCGGCGAGCTCTCCGTCAGCGGCCGCCGGAAGGGGCTGCTCGATCAGCTCGACGCCCAGGCTGGCGAACTCGGGAGCGATCGACTTCAGGGTGCCGAAGTCCCAGGCCTCATTCGCATCGACGATGATCCGACTCTGCGGGGCCGCTTCTCGCACCGCGCGCAACTGCTCGACGTCATCACCGCCGCCGAGCTTGATCTTGAGGAGCGGGCGGTCTCTCGATCCTCCCGCCTGGGCCCTCATGGCGGCAGGCTCATCAACGCTGATCGTGTAGGCAGTGACGAGATCCTCCACCTCCACTCCGGCGAGCTCCCAGGCCCGCTTCCCCGCCCGCTTCGCTTCCAGGTCCCAGAGCGCGCAGTCGAGGGCGTTTCGTGCGGCGCCCGCCGGCAGGCGGTCCAGCAGGTCGAGTCGGCTGGGATTCCGCAGCAGGTCCGGTCGGATCCGCTCCAGTTCGGCGATCGATCCCGGGACGCTCTGTCGAAAGTGATCGACAGGAGAGCCCTCGCCGCGTCCGACATTCCCCTCCTCGTCCTCGACTTCCACCAGAATGGTCTCGACCTCCGTGACCGCTCCGCGCGAAATCCGGAAGACCCCATCGATCGGCCAGACTTCTCCCTGAACTCGAAGCTTCATCGGTTCTCCAGAAGGTCGACGATGGCTCGCACCCCTGTTGCGACCGGATCGACACAGGGTACTCCCAGTTCTTCGGCCGTCTGTGCGAGCAGGTCGCTGCGCTCAGCCTCGCCCAGGTGAGCGGTGTTGAGAGACACGCCGGCGCAGAAGACCTCGGGCGACGTCAGACGGGCGGCTTCAAGATTGCGGTCGATGCACTCTTGCAGGCTGGGCGTCGGGTAGTCGGGCATGTCGAAGAGTCGGGTCCGGCCGGCGACCGAGCACACGAGAAGCGCCGTCGGTTGACTGCCGTGGATCAGTCCGAGCGTGACCCCGGCGTAGGCCGGATGATGGAGGGAGCCCTGCCCTTCGATGACGTCCCAATGGTCCGGATCGTTCGCCGGAGACAGTGCCTCCGCCGCGCCGGAAACGAAGTCCGAGACGACGGCGTCAACCGAAACTCCCGAGCCCTGGATCAGGATCCCGGTCTGTCCCGTCGCACGGAAGTCCGCCGAAAGCCCCCTCGAGATCATCTCGCGCTCGACGGCCAGGGAGGAGAACATCTTGCCGACCGCGCAGTCCGTCCCGACCGTCAGCAGCCTCTTCCCGGAACGGGGTCGACCGTTACCTGGCGGGTAGCTCCGGGTCGGATGGCGAACATCGTGCAGCCGTCTTGCGTTGCGGACAGCCGCCTCCCGGACGGCCGGGATGTCCTCGAGGCGAGAATGCATTCCACTCGCCAGGTCCATACCGGCATCGAGGGCCGAAACGAGGGTTTCGACCCAGGACTCGGGAATATAGCCCCCGACGTTGGCGACCCCGATGACCAGGGTTCGAGCGCCGGAGCGTAGCGCCGTCGGGATATCCATTTCGGGCAGGCCGACATCGGCCACCGTCCCACCGAGACGAAGCTGACCCACGCACCTCTCCGGGCGCCAGAACGCGATGCCGTGAGCGGTCTTCGCCAGGGTTCGATCCGGCTCGTCGCCCAGAAAGAGCAGGTACGGGGCTTGCAGGTTTGTCAGCAGGGCGCTCCCGATTCGTCGGGCGGTGCACACAGGGGAACCAGATTCTCAGTCCGACAGCTCATCAGAATCAGGTCATGCCCCTGGCCTTCGAGGTCTTTGACGTGATCACGCAGCAGGGCCTCGCGCTCGAACCCGAGTCCTTCGAACATGTTGATGGCCCCTTCCTGATCGACGGTCATTCGAGCCATCAGCTTCTCGATCCCGCTTCGAACCGCCATCTTGATGGCTTCGACCACGAGAATCCGCCCGAGCCCTTTTCCCCGCACTCGCTCAGCGGTCACCACCCGAATCTCGGCGACGTGGCGCGACCAGCTCAGGTGGCTTCGTTGGAGAGTGCCGTAGCCGACGATCTGCTCACCGATTCGGGCAAGGATCGTCATCATCTCGCCGCTATCGATCTCCATCAGCCAATCCTCGATCACCTCGAGGCGACGGATGTCGCGGCGAAGAAACAGCAGATCGTGCTCACTCAGCTCATCACTGAAGAGCATCAGGGCTCGGGCATCTCGCGAGCCCATGTGGCTCAGCGTGACCGAGAGTCCCTCGACCTCGATCTCGAGGGGGTAGGACGTGTCTCTCTTGAGGGGCATCGATCGGGTTCGGCCTGACGACAGAGTCCCCAGTGTATCGACCCCCCCAACCTGTTCCAAGAGAAACCTGGAACCTCGACGCTCAGGGAGAGCCGGAGCCCTGGAGTTGGACCACGATCTCATCCGCGTAGAGCATCGAGGGTGAGCGGTCGACCAGGAAGCGACGAACCAGGACCGCGGGATCCGCTTCGAGTTCGAACACCTGCCTCGTCCCACCGTTTTCCACGATCAGCGGTCGATCGAGGTCGAAGACCTGGGGAGAGATCAGGAGCCGGACCCGGGTGGCACCGCTGCCCTCCAGATGGACGGTATTGGCCGATCTGCTGAGCGCGATCTGGGCGTAGGCCCGCCTTCTCGAGAACATCGGGTTGCCCTGGAACTCATTCCAATCCCCGGTTGTGTCGACGGGAACCGCACCCGGGTCCTCAATGATCAGCCAGCGGTATCGACCTCCTGCCGCGTCTGAGGCCGCCCAGAGAATCTCGCTTGGATGGGGATCGCGCACCGCCCGGGCGACGAATCGATCGATCCGCTGTCGCTCTTGCGGCCACCAGCGGGTGGTGTGACCGTGTCCCGCCAGTGCGACGTAGCTCAAGTCGACCCCTCCATCGGCGAGAAACTCCATGATCGGGCGGACCGAACGATCGGGATAGAGGGGGTCGTCGACCGTGTTGATGACCAGGAACGGACTGTTTCGCAGATTGACCAGGTGCAACTGGCTGCCCCGGGCAGCGCTCGCCAGCACGCCGGGGTGGGAAATCACCGCCAGGTAGGAGGACCACGGAGTTGCATCGAGCATCGCCTGGAACCAGACTCCTCCTCCACCGTCGGAGATTCCCTGCAGTCCGACGCGGTCGGCGTCGATGTTGTAGCGCCCCTTGAGCTGCCACAGGATCCCGGCCAGGTTCTCGACCTGGGTCGTCGTCCACCACGGAGCCTCACGCCACGCCGATGGCAGGACTGTGATCCACGGCAGATGCCTGAGATTGTCGATCGGACCCTCGGCGCCCTTGTCGCGATCGGTGGTGCTGACTCCACCATGGAGAACGAAGCGAACGGCGGTCGGGACCGCGGGATCGTAGCCATCGGGAACCACCCAGGCGAAGTGATGTCGCTCTCCATCGCGCGTCGTATGGAAGTCCTCGTGGACGCCGGCCTCGACGTCGAGAGTCATCCGGGGCCTTTCGGAGAGGACCCTCCAGAGTTCATCCCAGTCACGACCGCTGGCCAGCAACCGCCCCGCGGCGGCGTTCGCCTCAGCCGGATCCCCGGAAGTCCACAGTGTGACAACTGCGTGCTCGAACGACTGTGCCGCCGCGGTCGCCGCCGACATCGCGATCAGAAGGCAGACCATTCGTGATGCCGAGCGCCGAAGGCGCAGCGCGCCGACCGGGGGAAGTCTTGGTCTCACCATGAGAGCAGCATAGGATAGTCGGGTCGTGAGTCCCGAGAAAACACCCTCCCCAGCCGGCTTCGTCGTTGCCGTCGTCGGCGCCACCGGCGCGGTCGGCGGTGTTCTCCTCGACGTCCTCGAAGAGCGTGCGTTCCCCGTTTCCGAACTTCGGGCGCTGGCCAGTTCGCGCTCTGCTGGATCCAGCGTCGAGTTCCGGGGGCGGTCGATCACGGTCGAGGAGGCAGTTCCAGAGCGCTTCGACGGCGCCGACTTCGTCTTCTTCGCAGCCACGGGCTCGCTCTCTCGTTCACTGGCGCCGGAGGCGGTCGAGCGCGGGGCCGTGGTGATCGACAAATCGAGCACGTGGAGGATGGATCCGACCGTGCCCCTGGTGGTTCCAGAAGTCAATGCAGCGGCCCTCGACCAGCATCGGGGCATCATCTCGTGTCCCAACTGCACCACGATCGGCTTTGTGATGGCGCTCGAGCCCCTGCGCCGACAGGCCGGTCTCCAGAGCGTCGTCGTCACCACACTGCAGGCGGTGAGCGGCGCCGGACTGCCGGGCCTCGAAGAACTGGAAACGCAAGAGGCAGCGCTGCTGGCAGGGGAACGGCCCGCTCCACCCGAGATCTTCGAACGCCAGATCGCCGGCAACGCCGTTCCCTGGTGTGGCGCAGCGGCGGAGGATGGATATACCGACGAAGAGATGAAGTTGTTGCACGAGACGCGCAAGATCCTGGCCATGCCGCAACTGCCGGTGGCCATGACCTGCGTGAGGGTTCCCGTCAGGGTGGGGCATTCCGCATCCGTCCTCGTCGAAACGACACGCCCGCTTTCGGTCGAAGCCGCAGAGGCGGCCCTGCGGCAGTTCGCCGGAGTCGAAGTATTCTCGGACGAAGACTTTCCGAGTCCCAGCGAGGTCGAAGGCCTGGATACCGTCCTGGTGGGACGCCTGAGACGGGAACACGACGGCCCCAGACTCTGGCTCTGGCAGGTCTCAGACAACCTTCGCAAGGGGGCGGCCACCAACGCGGTTCAGATCGCCGAAGCGGTGGTCGAGAGGCGCCTGCTGCCAAAATGGCGCAGTGCGGTTCCAACCGCAGCCCTGAGCTCTTGAGTCCAGGCGTTCCACGGCCATCGAAGCCCTGAATCCACAGTTTCCGGGCCTCCGTGGCATGCAGTCGGCTTCCTCGACCTGGCACGACTCCTGCGTATTTACTTGATTGACGAGGACGGGACAAGCGCTCCCGGTGGCTCCACAGGAAACGGTCGCGGCCCCGCCTCCAGAACTCTCACGCTTCTTCCCCCGTATCTCTGCAGGACGGAACTCCAGCTCCGAGACTCGACGTGAACGTGCAATTCCAATCTCTTCGATCGCGTGTGCGGGGCTCCGGTGCCCCGGCCGAGCGTGAGTCAGCCTCCGTGGGCCTGCCCCTCTACATGCTCGAGGAGACCGAGGATCGACGACCGATGCGATTCGCAGTCGCGGCGGCACTCATTTTCCACGTCGTTCTCTTCCTGATCAGTTTTCCGGTCGCGAAGAAGACCTTCGCCTCTGGTTCGCCGGAACGGAAGGCCTTCGTTCTTCAACAGGTCCGCTTCGAGCCGCCTCAGCCGAGGACCGTCAAGACACAGCCGACCCGAAAGGCCCGCAAGGTCCCGATCCCCGATCCGACTCCCGACGAGCCCGAGCCGATCCTGGAAGAGGACTACGAATTGCCGGAACTCGAGACCCTGGTAGCCGAGGTCGGTGACGCGCTCTCCATCCCCGACGCGCCCCCAGCGCCGGGGCTGCCGGGCATTCACGAGATTCGTGGAGACATCGTGCCGCCGCGAAAGATCTTCGCGCCACAGCCGGGCTATACGGAGGAAGCGCGACAGGCGCGTGTGCAGGGCGTAGTGATCATGCAGGCCGTCATCGACGTCCTCGGCAACGTCACCGACGTGAGGGTCATGAAGGGACTGCCCAGCGGTCTTGCGGACAGGGCTGTCGAAACGGTTCTGAGCTGGCGATTCGACCCGGCGACCCTCGAGGGAGAGCCGGTGCCGGTGTACTACAACTTCACCGTCAACTTCACCCTGCAGTAGACCTCACCCGCGGCCCCGGCCTCTTCTCTGCTCTCAGGGCGCCTGCCAGTCAGGACGCGGCATGAAGAGGAGCACCATCCTGGCCGTGCGTTCGCGGCTCGCCGATTCGTTCACGAAACTGGCGTGGACGAACGTGTGGACGAGCGTTCGTTCGATCTCCGGATTGCCGCTCCAGCGGGCATCTCCCAGGTCACATTCGGCTTCACCGAAGCAGTCGCTGCGCAGGTTCCCCTCGCGCACTTCGAACCTGAATCCAACGAACCGCGCCCGCCGTGGGAGCACCGCGACGAAGTCCTGACAACTGCCGCCACGGTTGAGTGCCGCGAGCGCAGGGTTCTCATCCGCCCACGGGATCGCCGAGGCGAGACCGTTCCCGTAGGAATCCCCGAAGGTACCGCCCCACTCTTCGAGTCCGGCTCCTCCGGCGATGACATCGTCGATCACGGTCTGCACGAGTGCGCTGCGATCTTCGGCACAGGCGATGCCCTCACCGCCGGGAGCGATCCGACGTTCGACGATCAACGCCCACTCGCCCTTCTTGCACTCGGGACAGGCGCCTCCGGTGTAGAAGACCGGGCGGCTCTCGAGTGCGGGCACCGAGGGAGCGGGCCTGGGAGCCGGCTGTTCCTCGCGGGACGAGACCGCTGGAGCAGGCGGATCACCGGCGACCTTGGTCTCCGCATCGGGCGCCGGATCCACGTCCGCGGACTCAACCGCTGCCTCTGCCGCCACCGTCGGAGACCGGATCGATTCCGACCGCTCTTCACTGGGCGTCGAAACCTCGGAATGCTCCTCGGCGACGGACGAGTCCGCTGCCCCCTGCGGGGCCGTCTCGAGCGATCCTACGGTGGGCGCGACGTCCGAGGTGTCACTCGCCACGCCACGCTCTGTCGTCTCGGACACTTCGCCCGAGGAGACCCCCGCCACTGGGCGGCGCGCCGGGTCGACATCGGCGGTCTCCGTCGTCACCTGCGCCTGGGCCACGACCGTTCGATCACCAACCTCCTCCGCGGCCGCCTCGTGAACGACCGGGGTCGGCCCGCGTGACGGTGTCCCGGAGGTGGGCGGCGGCGGTTCGGTCTCCGTCGATGGGGATTGCTCCGGGACGTCCGGCATCGCGGCGGCTTCGACCTCGACGGCCGCTGGAGCCGGCTCCACCGGATTCGGTGGCCCCAGTTGACGCAAAGGCTGCGGTCGCAGGGACTGGCGACGACTCGATCCGTCGCGGCGCGGCGCCCTCGCTCGGGGGCTCCTGGGGAACTCGAGGCGGAACTTCGGTGCGCGGGGAATCGGGCTGGGCTACAGGGGAAGCGGCAACCCTCGTGTCAGGCTCGACGACGGCTGCTCGTTCGTCGTCGCTCGGGTCTGCCGAAGGGACCTCGGCTGTCGGCACCGGGCCTGGCTGCGGCCGGGACGAATCGTCCTCCTCGATCGCTTCGGTCTCGACCGCCGGCTCGGCGAGCACCGCGATCTCGGCTCCTCCCGAGGCTCGCGCCCTGTTTCTCTCCGCGGCTTCGGCCGCTGCCAGACGCTGCTCTTCCAGCTCGCGCTCGCGCTTCTCTTCCTTGCGGAGCTTCTTCTCGGCCTTCTTGAGGTCCTTTCGGTCGGACTTGTCCGCGCCCTTTGCCGCCAGCGCCAGGTCGTCAGCCTCCAACTCGGCGCTGCCACCGAACATCACGTCCAGCGGCGCCCAGAAAGACCCGGTGCGCTGCTTGGTCGTGAAGCCGACGACCGGCGGCAGCCCCTCGAGCAGCTTGATGTAGCCGGTGAAGATCATGTACCCGCCGGCCCTGACCTCGATCTGCCACTCGCCCTCGACCAGTCCCTCGATTCGAACCCAGCCGTCCTCGTCCGAGAACGAGGGCGGGGGAAGGGCTACCGGCTGGTCGGTTTCGGGTCGCAACAACACGGCTGCCTGGGCGATGCCCTGCCCGCGATCGTCGAGGACCTGGAGTTCGAGGCGGGCGCCACCTCCCTGGGCTTCCAGAGCGCCGCAGCAAAACAGTAGCCCCAGCAGGACGCGGCTCAAACAATGCTTTGTCGTACTCATCGCGGACGATCCACCTTCCGATAGACGAACTTCAGACCCGACCAGATCTCATCGACTGCGCAAACCTTCACATCCACCAGTCCATTCCCCAACCCTGTACTACGGACCACCCCGCCATCGAGATCCGTTGCGATCCCTGAGGCCTTCTTCGGCCACGAGATCCATAGTCTCCCGGCGGGCCGCAGATGTTCCTTCAGACGTGGGAACTCTTCCACCAGGACGGCCTGCGATCGACAGAAGCTCTGGATGAAGTCGAACTCTCCCCTGAGGGAGGTCAGGCGTCGTACGCCCGCGGGGAGCGTGCCAAGTGTCTGCTCGTAGGCGTTGGGAGCCCGCCGTAGATGGATCCGATCGCCCTCGCGAATACCGAGCTTGTGGATCAGGGGAGTCGTGGAGTAGCCCGCCGACACGATATTCGACTCTACCAGGGCGGGAAGGCTCAGGCGTCACCGAGAGGGCTCGATGCTTCGATGTCCCGCAGTGTGGTCAAGGCCATCACCACAGCCTCCTCCTCCTGGTTGAGAAAGTGGGTCTGGACCCACTTCATCCGTCTGCGCTGTCGCAGGAGTTGGCTCGTCACCAGGATCCGGGGCCCGAGGATCGGTTCCAGATAGTCGACCCGCATGTTCGTCGTCGCCAGCCATCGATGAGGCCGACTGAGCCGCTCCGGACCCGCACGGACCGTGAAGAGAGCGATGAGGTCGACATACGCAGGAGTGAATCCACCGAAGAGTTGCCCTCGCGGGTTGAGTACGTGCTGTGGAACGC
>CALOFD010000070.1:0-49186 GCA_942492505.1 Thermoanaerobaculia bacterium | reverse complement strand
GGCCTTTTGTTCCATTACGTATTACTAGTCGCGAGTAGATCTGAACCATCTCGCTTGCCGTCCGGTCCCATTGAAAGGTTGCAGCCCGTTTCAGACCCGACGACACCAGGCGTGATCTGAGTTCGTTGTCGTCTAGAGTTCGCTCGATGGCCGCTGCCAGAGCCTCCGGATCGTTCGGTGCGACGAGTTCAGCGGCTCCTTCGAGATTCTCTCGGAGAGAAGATCCGTTGCCGGCGATGGTGGGAGTGCCACAGGCCATCGCCTCGAGCGGCGGGAATCCGAATCCTTCTTCGATCGAAGGGTAGACCGACGCTCGAGCTCCTGAATAGAGGGCTGGCAGGTCGGTGTCCTGAACGTAGCCGAGGATCCGGACTCGCGAAGACAGGAGCCCGGATCGCGTTCGCCGCAGCAACTCGGTCGTGCCCCAGCCCGGCCGCCCGGCAAGGACGAGCACTTCCTGACGACCCAGCGAGAGCAGGATCTCGTAGGCCGAGAGGAGTGTGTCGAGGCCCTTGCGGGGCTCGATGGTGCCAACGAAGAGAAGATAGGGAGATTCCAGCCCGATGCCCCGAAGTGTCGACGCGATCTTTGGCTGGGGTTGCTGCTTGAAGCGCTCATCGATGCCCGGCGACACGACCTGGATCTTCGAGGGATCGAGATCCGGGAGTACGCGCTCGAGCTCGGTGGCGACGAACTTCGACGGCACCGTCACGACGTCGGCGCGGATGGCGCTACGCCGAATGGCGTTGCGGAACAGCCGGCTTCGGTGAAGAGGCGTATGGAGTTCGGGGCGCGTGAAGAAGGTCATGTCGAAGATGGTCAGGACCTGTCGACTTCCTGCCATCAGGGCCGGCCCGACGAAAGAGGGATTGTGGACGACATCGATTCGCCCAGCCAGGGCCGCTGCAGGCAGGCCCAGATGCATGAAGAGACCGCGGCCCATGCGTGAGCCGTGGGACACACTTTGGACTTTGAAGTTGGATGGCAGGTCGCCGAGTCGGCCTGCGTCTCCGCGATTGACGAAGACGCTGTAGCGGGCGCGCTGGTCGACTCGCCCCAGGGCTCGGACCAGGTTCAGGAGGTAGACATCGACCCCGGTCGCCGGTGCTCGAAGAGGCGTGAGATCGATGCCTACGTGCAATGCTCCCTGTCTCCTTGGTTGGATGGCGCGAGAGCAGTCAACTCTTCTGCTTGGAGAACCGGGAGTGTATACGCCGGACCTGGTGTGATCGCTGCACGAGCCCTGGATCGGGTAGCCCTGGATCGGCGAGGCCGGACCTGTCGTCTTCAGCCGACTGGATCGGCAAGGGCGGCGCTCCTCGAGAGTGCCTCCGGCTCTGCGGCGAGGCCTGGTCGCCGACTCGTATCGACCGGTTGGAAGAGCGGTGGTCCTGGTGGTGGGCCGGCTCAGTCGAGAAACTGCCAGGTGTCGGCGCCGTCGAGGCGGCGCACGCGCAGGTGGGAGATCGATTCGGGGTCGCACATCCGGCAGTTGACGCCCACCCGGTAGGGCTCCTCCCGCTTCAGACTCAGCCAGTGCGTGGTGCAGCCGCAGGTCCGGCAGGTGTGGCTTTCGAGGGTGCGGTCACCCCAGACGTACGCCTGGGTGGCGCCGGGTTCGGCGTCGATTGTGACTCGGGTGTTGTCGGCGTGGGCCCACAGGGCGCCGAGCCTCCGACAGCGCGAGCAGTTGCAGTCGACGAGTTGTTCGGGCTCGCCCTCGAGTTCGAACCGTACGGCTCCGCAGTGACAGGTTCCGGAGATCATGGCGTTTCCCTCGGGTCCGATCGTGAGTCTAGCTCGCTGCGCGCTCCATGGAGGTTCCGGGTCCGCGGGTGTTTTCGAGTCGGTCGCCAACGAGTATTCTCGGCGCATGAAGACCAAGATCGCGCTGGGGTTGCTTTTGTTCGTGGGTATGCTTCAACTGGTGCCGACGGAGCTGGCGAATCCGCCGGTGACGGCAGAGGTGCCGGCCGGCGACGCCGTGAGAGCGCTCCTGCGCCGCGCCTGCTACGACTGTCACTCGAACGAAAGCCGTTGGCCCTGGTACGCCCATGTCGCACCGGTGTCCTGGCTGATCGAGCACGACGTCAACGAAGCCCGCGAACACGTGAATTTCTCGACCTGGGACGAGTACACGCCCGAGCAGCGGGCCCACAAGCTCGAAGAAGTCTGGGAAGAAGTGCAGGAGGGTGAGATGCCCCTCTGGTTCTATATCCCGCTTCACCCGCAGGCTCGACTCAGCGTCGAGGACATGAGCCTGTTGCGCGACTGGTCGGGCGCTTCGGAAGAGTGAGGCAGAGCGAGGTGGCGCCGCTCACACGACGTCACCTCGATTCACGGGCGGATCGTGGAGGCCGGCACAGTTGTCGTCTGCCCCCCCGGTCGTCAACCGGTCGAGCTTTTGGGCGGGATTCTCGAGCACCGGGTTCGGCCTGTAGAGTGGCGACCGAAATCCTGGCTCCATTCATCGTCTCTGGCCCCTCGTCCTTCCTGGAGGTCTCATGAGTCCATCCCTTCGCAGTCGCCGTCGGCGGCTCATTCTCGGGCTGTCGCTCGGCAGTCTCCTGACGGTCGGCGCACTGGCCGCCCAACTGCCCGATCCCCGTCCCCTCGACGCGGCGCGAATCCCGCGTGCCGAGTCCAGTGATTCGGCGTTGAACGTCACCGCCACCATCGAAAACCACCCAAAGCTGGCGGAAGCATGGTTGGGGTTCGCACGCTACGTACTGTCGGAAGAGAACACCCTGCCGGTGCGGGATCGCGAGATCCTCATCCTGCGGATCGGCTGGTTGTGCCAGGCCGAGTACGAGTGGGGTCAACATATGCCGTGTCGCCCGGCGAGCCGGCATGAGTGACGAGGAGATCGTACGGATCTCTCACGGCGCCGAAGCGGAAGGCTGGACCGACCACGAGCGCGCCCTGATCCGTGCCGTCGACGAGCTGCGCCGCGACGCCTTCATCCACGATGCGACGTGGGCGAAGCTCGCCGAGAACTACTCGACCCAGCAGCTGATGGATGTCGTCTTCACGGTCGGTGAATACAACCTCGTCTCGATGGCGCTGCGGACCTTTGGCGTCCAGCGCGAAGAGGGGGTGGAGGGGTTCCCCGACTGGATCCGAGCGGCAGGCGGCTGTGGCGAAGAGCCGTTGCTTGCTTGCCAGGGCGCTCGGGCGCCGATCGGCCGTCGCCCGATCAAAGAGCGCAGTCGCCGGCGGCTTCCTGCCCCTCGGCGAGCCTTTCGAACCGCATCGGCTGGCCCGAGACATCCACCCGGATCAGCCGATGAGGCAGGTCCCGGGTGAAATGGAGGACGTTGCCCTGGCCTTCGGGTTGGAGGGTGACGGGGAGGGTGTCGAAAGCGCCGGCCGGGACCTCGACGCGCGCGGCCTCGCCGACCTGCGCCGTGACGGCCTCGAGCCTTCCGGAGAAGACGTTGAACCAGTCGAAGGAAAAGCCCTCCCCGGCTTCGAGGTCGGCGCCGCTCAGGAGCCAGAAGAAGGCGGTGCGTTCGAGCACCGGACCCTCGACCTGGAGGTCGACCGGTAGGACGGAGGGTTCCCTGCCCGAAGCGGCTTGTCGGACTTCTCCCCGCAGTCCGCCTTCGACGCGTTCGACGGTCGCCTCGAAGACACTGCCTGCGAAGGCCCCACGGACCTCGAGGCTCTGGAGTCCTTGGGACTCGCCTTCGAGCGTGATGCGGCCGGTCTCCGTCGAACTGCCTGAGAGCCAGTTGGTCTTCTCCGTGATCACGAATCGACGGTCGTCGCGATCGAAGCGGTAGGTCCAGCAGCCGTCTTCACGGCCCTCGTAGAGGAGTCGGAACCGGGCCTCGCCGATCGGCAGGCGGTCGGCGTCGATCACCGGGTTCGTCCTGGCGAGGGCGCCGAGGGACAGCAGGGGAAGCGATGCCAGAAGGACGAGGCGTTTCATCGGCGACTCCATCGGTAGAGGGCTCCTGGAGCCCGCGACCGGATACGTCCGATTGCGCTTCGGGGATCTGCCGGAGATCCAGCGAGCCCCGGCTACTCCGTTTCCGAACCTGCCTGGGTCCATCGGGCCGGTACCCGAGCGTCAGGTCCTGGGACCCTTCGACGCCGCTCCTGGACGACGCTCTGGCATTCTCGGACACGCCGACGAGCTTCGTGGCTCTCGGAGTGTCCACCGCCGATCCGGGCGACTGCAGGTTGGACAGCCAGGGCGCGTTGCTCGCCCGGCGTTACGAGAGCGCTGCGGGGTCTCAGGGCCCGTCGACCTTCGAATCGAGGATCGACTGCAGGAGCCTGCCGAGGTCTCGCGCTGCGACGTACTTCGCCGGGTTCGGCATCACGGAGTTGACACGGTGAACGACGACCAGGTCGCGGTGCGGAACCATCAGGACGGTGTGGCCGCCGGTGCCCCGTGCCATGAAGACCGGCCCTCCGGCGTCGAAGTCCGGGCAGGCCCGGCCGTCCTCGGATACCCACCACATGGAGCCCCAGTCCAGCCCGAACTCGGCCTCGGCGTGGGAACGCGTGCTCTCGGCCACCCATTCGGCAGGGACGAGCTGGCGATCTCCTCGTCCAAGGCCTGCACTGGACACAACGGCGGGTTGGCAGCGCCGATGGGCCTGTTGATGACGCACCGCCGAAGACAGCCAACTCTCGCGCCCCTTCGACCTCCAGGGCGAGTCGGCCACGAAGCGGTCAAGGACGACCGCCGCCAGCAGCGCCACGATGCCGATCCAGTCGACGAACTCGACGCGCGACAGGTTGGCGTTGGCGTTGCCGACGAGTCGCAGGACGGCGACGAAGGAGACCATGCTGATGAAACCGGCCGCGTAGGCCACAGTTCGCAGAGGGGGATGGAAGGCGGCGATAGCGAGCAGGGCGCCGACGAGGCCGAAGAGCACGGCCCGGTGACGCAGGAGGATCTCGAGATCGGGGCCGTCGATCGGAATGCCGTAGAGGGCCTGCAGGCGATCGCTCGACAGGGCGCCGACGATCGGTGCCAGGTTGATCAGCGCCGCCAGCAGGATCAGGGCCTTGATGAGGTGCGACATCGATGCCGAGAATACTGAATCCGAGCGGGGGGAGGGGTATGGAGCGGTCAGGTGACCCGCTGTGGTCATCGTGCCCTGGGACGAGGCCTGAAAGCGTTCATGCTCCTGGTGCCTGGTCGTCGATCGCCTGGTGGCCTTCGTCAGAGCGGCCAGAGAATCGGTACCAGGACGACGGTGAGCACCAGCGCCAGGGTGGTGAGGCCGAGACCGAGTCGGAAGTAGTCCGAGAAGCGATAGCCGCCGGGACCGTAGACCAGGAGACTGGAGGGCTCGAGCGGCGTCAGGAAGGAGCTCGAAGCGGCCAGCGCGACCGTCACCGCCATCGCTCGCGGGTTCAGGCCGCTGGCCGCTGCCGCGCTCATCGCAATCGGCAGCACCAGCAGCACGGCGGCCTGATTCGACATCGGTTGGGTCAGCAGCAGGGTGAGGAGGTAGAAGGCGAGCAGTACCATTCGCGGTGATCCGCCGTCCAGGGCGGAGAGAACCTGCTCGGCCACCAGGGCCGCCACCCCTGTCTTGTTCATCGCCTCGCCGTAGGCGAGCATGCCGGAGATCAGGATCAGAAGCCGCCATTCGATCGCCAGATAGGCTTCCTGCGGGGTCAGGCTGCGGCTGGCGAGCATCAGCAGGCAGCCGAGCAGCACGGCGCCTCCGAGGCCGACGAGGCCGAAGGTCGCAGCTGCCAGCGCGCCGACGAAGATCAGCGCCGGCAGCCAACGCCGCCCCCTCGGTTCGTGGCCTTCGCGGTCGCTGAGCAGGAGCAGGCCCGGCTGGCCGAGCAGGTGTTCGCGGCTCTCGCTGTCGGTCTGGGCCAGCAGCACGTCGCCGACTCGCAGACGGACCTCGGCGAGGTTCTCGTCGAGCAGTTCGCCGTGACGACAGAGAGCGATGACGTTGGCGCCGTGGCTCTGCCGGAAGCCGGTCTCGCGCAACGAGCGTCCGATGACTGAGGCCCTGGGCAGAACGAGGATCTCGGCGATGCGTGTGCTGCCGGGGCGCAGGGTTTCGCCGGTCACCGGGTGGCGCGCTTCGAGCACGCCGCGAGCCTCGCCGAGTCGGGCCAGTCGATCGGCCGAAGCCTCGACCACGAGGATGTCGCCGACCCCGATCCGATCGTCACGGTGGGCTGCCGTTCGCCGATCACCCCGGACGATCGTGACGACGTTGAGCTCCCAGTTGCGGTGCAGATCGGCTTCGGCCAGGGTCTTGCCGACGAGCAGAGAGCCCTCCGGCACCGAAACCTCGGTGATGTAGTCGCGCAGGGAGTAGCGGCCCTCGATCTCCCGGGTGCCGCGTTCCGGCAGCAGTCGGCCGGCCACCAGCAGGTAGGCGAGTCCGAGAACGGCGATCGGCAGCGCCACGGGCGCCAGTTCGAAGAAGTCGAGAGGGCGCTCGCCGTACTGCGGCAGCAGGCCGCTGAGGATGACGTTGGTCGAGGTGCCGATGACGGTGATCGAGCCACCGAGGATGGAGGCGAAGGCGAGCGGCATCAGGATGCGCGAGGGCGAGGTTCCGAGCCGTCGTGCGAGGCCGAGGCCGGTTGGCAGGAAGAGGGCGGTGGTGGTGGTGTTGTTGATGAAGGCCGAAACCGAAGCCACGGTGGCGAAGAGGGGAGTCGCGCCGCCGCGCCCGGCGGTGTTGCGCTGGAACCAGACGGCGATCGCGTCGACTGCGCCGCTGCGCCTCAGCCCTGCGGCCAGCACGAAGATCCCAGCCAGCACGATGATCGCCTCGTTGCTGAAACCGGCGAAGGCTTCGGACGGCGTCAGGATGCCGCTGAGGATCAGGGCGACGATCATCCCCAGAGCGACGACATCGACGGGGAAGGCCTCGATCGACAGCAGCGCGAGCGCCAGCGCCATCAGGCCGAGCATGAAGAGGACCGTCATGCGCCCCCTCCTCAGGCCTGGAATCGCCAGACGACGTAGGCGCAGTAGCCGGCGAGAAGAAGCGCGCCCTCGATTCGCGACAGTCGGTGGCCCGACCAGGCCAGCGGCAGCAGGACGAGGCTGGCGAAGGTCATCGAGGCCAGGTCTACGACGCCGATCCCCGTTGTCTCGAGCGGGCTCACCAGCGAAGCGGCGCCCAGGATGGCGAGGATGTTGAAGACGTTCGAACCGACGATGTTGCCGACCGCGATGTCGTCTTCGCCGCGCGCGGCAGCGACCACCGAGGTGGCGAGTTCCGGCAGGCTGGTGCCGACCGCGACCACGGTCAGGCCGATCACCGCTTCCGAGATCCCGAGCATCCTGCCGGCGTCGGTCGCGCCCGAGACGAAGAGGCGACCGCCGAGAGGTGAGCGTCGCCAGCCCACCTGCGACCAGGGCGAGGTCCCGCAGCAGGGAACCCGAGATCGGACCCGCTTCGAGCACGGTGGCGGCCGAGCCGGAGGCGAGCTTCAGGTTGAGGGCGCAGTAGGCGACGATCCCGAGGAGGAGAACGCCGCCCTCCAGTCGCGAGATGACGCCGCCGTACATGACCAGGAGCAGAACGAGGGTCGCAAGCAGCATCAGCGGGATATCGGTGCGGACGGCGCGGTCCGCGACCCGCAGGGGGCGCACGATCGCGGCGAGGCCGAGGATGAGGCCGATGTTGCAGAGATTCGAGCCGACGACGTTGCCGAGCGCGATGTCCGGATGTCCGCTCCAGGCGGCCCCGAGGCTCACCGCCAGTTCGGGCGAACTGGTGGCGAAGGCGACGACGGTGAGCCCCACCGTCATCGGGCCGAGTCCGGAGCGCAAGGCGAGCGTGGTGGCGCCTCGCACGAGGATCTCGGCGCCGGCCCAGAGCAGGGCGCCGCCGCCGAGGACGGCGGCGAGGAGCGGCAGGGCGGCGCTCATGGCTTCGAGGAAGAGACCTGGGCTTCCTGGAGGAGAACGACGACTCCGGTGGTCGGCTCGAGCGCCCGGTAGAGCGCGCCTGCATCGGCTGGGGCGAGACTGATCCGCAGCCAGATTTCGGGACGCTCGGGACGCAGTCCGAGCCGCATTCGGCTCCACTGACGCTCGACCCAGGAACGCTCGTCGAGCGGCGCGTTGCGGACTTCCAGGGCGATGTGAGTCTGGGAGCGCAGCTCGAAGAGGTCCGGGGCCGGAAAGAGTTCCTCCGGCGTCGGCGGGATCTCGACCTCGGGCGCGTTGGTTCCGTCGTGGATGAAGACCGACTCGCGCTCGAGGATTCGTTCCGGAACCAGAACAGCGCTGGGTTCGACCAGCACGGCGCGGGAGGCTGCCGCTGACTTTCGAAGTTGCATCGTCTCGAGGCCGGTGAGGGGATACTCGCGCAAGGTGGTCGCGCCCTGGATCAGGTGCAGGGTGCGGCGGGGAACGTCGAGGACCAGGTAGGTAGCGCCGGAGCGCGCCAGGGCGAGGCGTTCCTCCCGGGCGTTCGGATCGACCGGCAGTGGCGCCGCGGCAGGCTCGGTCGACTCGACCGGCTCGGCCGCCTGTGCCGGCTCCGCAGCCCAGACTCCGGCCGTCGCGAGGAGAACTGCGCTCAGGCCGCTGCGAAGGATGGTGTGGATCGAGGATCGCATTTCGACACTCAGAAGATGAAGACCTGGGTTCCGATGCCGGTCAGTTCGACCAGGGTTCGGAGGTCGTCGCGGCCGACGCGAATGCAGCCATGGGTGACGCTGCGTCCGAGCAGACGCTCGTAGAGCGTGCCGTGGATCAGGTAGCCGTCGCCGAGATCGAGGGCATACTCCCCGAGGACCCCGTCCTCGAAACGCTCCGAGGCGTTCTTCGGGAGCGGCTTGCCCTCTTCGATGAAGGCCCAGTCGGGGCGTCGCCAGATGGGGTTGCGCAGCAGGCCGCGCACACGATGCTCGCCCTTCGGAGTGTCGAAGGTCCAGCTCCGCCCCCCTGCCTCGTCGTCGAGGACCCGTCCCGAGCCCGCCGATACGACGGCGTCGAGCAGGATTTCGTCTCCCTTGCGAACCCAGAGACGGTTGTTGTTGCGGTCGATCACGATGTAGGCGCGTTCGGTTTCGAGTTTTCGCAGCGCCCGCTCGAGTTCGTGGTCTTCAGCCGACGCCTCCAGGGCCATGGGCGAGGCCATCGCGAACGCGCGGTAGGTGAGGTACTTCGTGCCGAGAAACCCGAGCAGCGCGAGCGCGAGGGCCAGGGAAGAGCCTGCGCCCACCAGGATCAGGGTCCTGCGAGATCGGGGTCCGCTGCTCTCAGTCGATGGAGTCGTCATGGCGGCTCGCCTCCTGGATGCGACGTGCGGCTCGTGAGTAGACCCCGTCCCCCGAGGTCGAGCCGACGATGGTCACGGGGGTGCCGGTGCCGACGAGCGGGTACAGACGATCGATGTCCGAGTCGGTCATGGCGACGCAGCCGTCGGTCCAGTTCCAGTCGCGTCCGCCGTGCCCGTGGATCTCGATCAGGCTTCCGACTGCGGCGTTCCGGGCGATCTCGTTGCGTCGCTTGCGCTCCTGGAACCGTCGCAGGTCGTCGGCGTTGGGGTAGTCGATCAACAGCGCCCGGTAATAGCGGGTGGCGGCGCCGGACTTCATCTTCGAGACCCGGTAGCGCCCCTCCGGAGTGGCGGCGTCACCGGACTGGAGCTTGGGGGCGGGGCCGCCCGCGCCGAGCTCGATCGTGAACTCAGCGACCTTGCGCCCGGCCTTGTAGAGGGTCAGCGTGTGGTCGTCCTTGCTGACCACGATGGCAGTGCCGCCGGTCTGGCGAGACTGGGCCACTGTGTCGGCGGTCCACTGTCGCCAGCGAGCGACTTCGGCTCGGTCGAGGTAGCGCGAAAGTTCGCGGCCGACCTCGCGCGTCAGGCTGCTGGTGCCGGCCAGCGTCTCGCGGGCCAGTTCGGCCGCGAGATCGTAGTTGTGCAGTGCGAACTGGGCGCGACCTTCCCGCAGTCGGGCCTTGGAGCGCGCCAGCAGGTGATCGAGATCGGGTGTGCGCCCGAGGAGCGAAAGATGGTCCGTCGCTTCCTGAAGCGAGGATTCAGCCTCCTCGATCGCCTGGCGGGCGTGCTCGGCGGCGGCTTCGGAGCTGAGCCGGCTCGAGGACAGGGTCTCCCGAGCGAGCCGTTCTGCTTCCCGATAGGCGGCCCGGGAGTCGCGCAGGTCCCGCAGCAGGAAGAATCTCCGTGCCTGGGCCCGCTCGAGATCGAGCGCCGACTCGAGTCGCGCTTCAGCCTTCTCGAGTTCGGCGGGCGCCCAGCGGGCGGATCCGAGGCGACGGGCCTCCGAGAGGGCCTGGCGTGCGGCCGAACGGCTGTCGGTCGCGGGCGCGGTCCGCTCGGCGACCCTGGGGTAGGCCACGGTCGTCGACGCGAGGACGATCAAGACCAGCGAGATTCCGAGCCATCGGCCGGCGTTCTTCATGGTCGCAGCAGGGTCGAGGACGGGACGAGGGAGAGAGGGGGTGAGAGCGGGTGGGAGAGGGGGCGGGGGTCCCTTGCCGCCGAGCCGGGTCCGGAACACGGACCCGGGTCTCGGCGGCCTGGGAGTCGATTCAGCTCTGGCGGCCGCCGGAGCGACGGGCCTGAGCTTCCTCGATCGAACGCTTGACTTCCTGGACTGCCTCGTAGGCCACCTGGGCGGCCGTTCGGGCGTCGTAGAGATCACCGTCGGTGATCGACGTTTCGATGCCCATGAGCGAGCCTTCAGCCTCGAGCAGGTCGGCGCTCAGCATGGCCAGGTCGGCCTCCGAGCCCTTGCCCTTGGGGGCGTTGGCGAGCAGTTCACGGACCTCGACGAGCGACGTCTGGGTCGCTGCGATCAGTTCGCGGGTTTCGGCCTGGACGGCCTCCTTCTCGGCGATCGCGGCGCTCGACGCTGCCTGGGCCTGGTTGAGGGCCGCGGCTGCGAGTTCCGTCGCCTTGTCGTAGTTGCGCACCAGGGCGAACTTGCCTTCCTGGACGGTGAGTTCGTCGTCGAGCAGTTCGAGGGCCGTCTGGGCCTCTTCGAACGCGCCGGAGGCGTACTCCTCGGCCTCCGCGGTGGCGGCGCTTTCGAGCGCTGCACGCGCGGAGTCGATCTCGAGAGTCGGCGGCTTGGCGCAGGCCGTGCCGAGAACGGCGACGACCGCAATGAGTAGGGCGGTGCTCTTGGTATTCATGATGCTGGAACTCCTTCGATCCGGGGCTTTGACCCGGCCCGGTTGTGTGGATCGGCGTGGCCGTCCCGGGGTCGGCGCGCTCGCCTGCTCGCGAAAGGATCGAGAGCAGGTCACTTGCTGTTAGAGCAAACCTGATGCCAACTTCGGGCTCAGCCGTCGAAATGTCGAAACGGGTCTTTTGAGAGTCCGTGTTTGCGCATCAGGGAATAGAGGGTGCGCTCGCTGATGCCGGCCTTGCGGGCGGTTTCGCCGACCCTGCCGGCGGTTGCCGTGAGTGCCTCGGTCAGGTACTGGAGTTCGAAGGCGTCGTTGAGTTCCTGCTTCGCTTCGGAGAACGGTCGGGTGGCAAGAGGGGTGGGAGGGCGCACGGCGTCTGGGGGACTCGAGAAGGTAGCAAGGGTCGTGCGGCCCTCGCTGAAGCGGCGCGGCAGGTCGGCGAGGCCGATCTCGTCTCCATGACTGAGGAGGACCGACTGCTCGATCACGTTGATCAATTCCCGGATGTTGCCAGGCCAGGGGTATTCGATCAGCGACCGCATGGCGTCGTCGCGAATCAGGTTGACCGGCCGGTTGAGGATCGATCGGAAGTGGGCGAGGTAGGTGTTGGCGAGTTCGGGGATGTCTTCGGGGCGATCTCGCAGGGGTGGCAGGGCGAGGCTGACGACGGCGAGACGGTAGTAGAGATCCTGGCGGAATCGACCGGCCTCCATCTCGGTCTCGAGATCGCGATTGGTGGCCGCCATCACCCGCACGTCGATGCGGGTGGAGCGCTCGCTGCCGAGACGCGAGAAGGACCGTTCCTCGAGCACCCGCAGCAGCTTGACCTGCAGATGCAGGGGGATCTCGGCGATCTCGTCGAGGAAGATGGTGCCGTTGTGGGCCAGTTCGAAGTAGCCGCGCCGCGACGCGATCGAACCCGTGAAGGCGCCCTTTTCATGACCGAAGAGTTCACTCTCCACCAGGCTCTCGGGCAGCGCTCCGCAGTTGACGGCGACGAACGGACCGCGCGAGCGCGGACTCTGGGCGTGGATGGCCCGCGCCAGACGCTCCTTGCCGACGCCGGTTTCCCCCATGATGAGAAGTGAACTCGAGGCGTCGACCACCCGTCGGGCGACTTCGAGGAAGCGAAGCATGACGGGACTGTTCGAGGAGAAGTCCGCGAGCGACGCCGGCTCGACCGTCCGCGCAGCGACCGGCCGCCGGGTGGTATCCCCCTCACGGAAGTGGAGGAGGTTGCCGAGCATCGCCCTCAGGGCGTCGGCAGTGATCTCCGCGTCGAGCACCGCCACACAGCCCGCGGCCATCAGGCGACTGCGATCGCGCAGGTCCCCGTCGGAGGTGAAGATCACGATCTCCGGCGCGTCCGGGAGCTGGCGGATCGAGCCGATCAGGGCTTCGGCGCGTTCCCCCAGCGCTTCTCGGGAGAGCAGCACGAGGTCGATGTCGCTGTCTGAGAGCGCGCTCAGCAGTTCGCTCGACCGCGAGTTGGCGGTGGCGACATAGACCCCCAGATCCCGCAGAACGGGGACGAGACGCTGGGACAGGGGGTCGGAGTCGGTGGCGAGGAGGGCACGAATCAGCATCGATCTACCACTTTTCTGGAAGTCGAGTTCCGATCATATCGGAACTTCTCTGCCGAAAGTCTCGCTTCTCGACAGACTCAGCGGGAGTCGGTGGGTCCTCGCTGCCGATTTCTCAGGGACCCTGCTCGAGTCGCGCCGCCAACTCCTCGACGCTGAAGCTGCGGTACAGACCGACGTCGATGAAGTTGTGCGTGTTGCCTTCACCGACTTCGACGGAGAGCACATGGGTCCCGGATCTCAGTTGGACGGTCGGCTCGACCTGCGGACTCAAGTAGTGGTTGAGCCCCCGCAACGGCACTTCGGCCAGGGGCTCCCCATTGAGGAATACCGAGGCCGGGGTCGTGCTGAGCGTGCGGCCGATGATCCGCAGCGGTACCGAAAGATCGTTTCCGTCGGTGTCTGTCAGTTCGAAGACATGACGGAGCCGGATCGGGCCCTCGGATCGCTCCCAGGGTGTGCCGATCACCTTGTCCGGCCTCTGGGAGCCGAACGGCCCGTCGCCGGCCTGCCAGTCGGAGTCGTCGAATCCCTCGGCTTCGCGCCAGGCATCGCCGGGAGGCGACTTCGTGTACCGCCACTCCACCGGCTCCGGTGCGCCGTCGGCGAGTCCGTAGTTGAATGCCCCGTCCCCAGGCATCAGCGCTATTGCATAGGCGGCTGGGTCGCGCTGGGCCGTGGAGACCAGGGCTCCGAGCCGAAGGGCCCGTTGGATCTGCTCGACGGTGTGGGGGGTGGGCTGCAGTGCCAGCGCCTGCCGGGCGTGGCCGAATGCCTCGGTCATCCGGCCGTCGCGTGCAAGGGCATGCGCGCTGAGCAGGAAGTAGTCGGCCTCCCGGCCTCCGCTGAGTTCGATCAGCCGAGCGAGGTCGGCGATGGCCGCCGGCCAGTCGCCCAGCGACGACGATACGGTGACGCGATCCGCGAGGAATCTCTCGCCCTCCGCGCCGACATCGCCGGCCCGCCGAAGGTCTTCGAGGGCCTCCTCCATGCGGCCGCTGTACGCCAGGAACATGCCCCGGTTCCAGAAGGCGGCCGGGCTGTCCGGGAAGTCTTCTGTCAGTCGCTCGAAGCGTTCTTCATTGTCGCCCTCCTGGACCTCGTCCAGCCGATCTTCGACCTCGTCGGTCGTCGTCGAGCCCCGAGGGGTCAGCCAGATCCGAATCTCTCCATTCCGATCGCGAGAGGCGACGGAGCGCCCGTCGGGAGCGAACGCGACCTCGACGACCTCCGCCTCGTGGCCCCGCAGCGTCGTGCGCACCTGTCCGGTTTGAACGTCCCAGATCCGAACCGTCCGGTCGCTGCCGCCGCTGACCAGGGAACGGCCGTCGGGGGAGAAGTCGACGGCGTAGACGATGGCGGTGTGTCCCCTGAGCCTGGCGACCAGTGCGCCGTCGGCGGCAGCGTGGAGGCGAATGGACAGGTCCATGCTGCCGATCGCGACGAGCTCGCCATCGGGCGAGTGCGCGGCCTTCGTTTCGCCCCCCCAGCCCTGCAGGGTGCGCGGTGGGCCGGCCGGGTTCGACTGAAGATCCCAGACAAACGTCTTGTCCCACAGCCGCGCGGTCAGGGTCCGGCCGTCGGCGGCGAAGCTCGGCGCGGCGGCAGCGAGGCTCCGCTCGGTGCCCTGTTCGATCTGGCGTTGGTCACCGGTGGCGAAGTCCCTGATGTAGACGCCTTCGCGCGGGTCGCGCGGCCTGGGGAAGCCCTCGTCGCCGGCACTGGAGATCGTCCAGGCCACCCTCGAGCTTCCGTCTCCCACGTCGAAGCCGCGAAGGCAGCCCGGGAGACCCTCGGCTCGACACGCCTCGGCCTCGGGGGTGTCGGGGTCGAAAATCTCCACCTCAGGGTAGAGGAGGTCTCCTCGCGGGTCGAGGACTCGCAGTCGTCCCTCGGCGGTGATGCCGGCGAGCACGCTGCCGTCGCGGCTCGCCGCGAACTCGATGTAGCGGTGCTCGGCGTCGAAGTCGGAGCTGCCTCCCCCGATCTCCTGGAGCTTCAGTCGACCCTCGGGATCGCGATGGTAGAGGCTCAGACCGTCAGCGGAGTAGGCCAGGGAGCCGGCGAAGGAGACCCAGTTGGGAGAAGCGGCGCCCTGCAGGCGCTCGAATCGGGAGGCTTTGCGAAGGTTCCAGGTGCGGATCATTCCGTCATTGCCGGTCGACCACAGCGTGTCGGCGTCGCCTACGAAGGTCACGGCACGAACGTCCATCGAATGCCCGCGTAGCGTCGAGAAGTGTCGGGGTTCAGGAGTGAGATCCCAGACGTCGACCCGGCGCGTTCTGCCGGTGCCTGCGGCGAGGCGAGATCCGTCGGGAGAAAAGGCGAGCGCCGCGACCCTTCCGTCGACCTCGAGCAGGGAGTCGCGGACCAGGCCTTCCGGCGCGAAACGCCAAAGGGCCACGTCACTCGTGTCGCCGCCCGTCGTCGCCACCCGGGAGCCATCGGGGGAGATCGCCATCGCCCGGACGGTGAAGTCGGTGGGGAGGGTCTGCAGCACGCTGCGCGAGTCGACGTCGAGGACCACGAGCCCCTGCATCGGGACCACGGGCCCCTCCATCGGGGTGAGGTCTACGTCCAGCAATCGACCCATCGCGGCGAGCACGCGCCGACCATCGGGCGTGAACAGGAGCTTGCGGACCGGACCTCCGATCGCGAGCCTGTCGAGTCCGGCGTCGGTCCAGAAGACGATCCGTCCGAGCCGGTCGCCCGTGACGGAGAGTCGCTCCACCGGTGAAACGGCCGGCTGGATCCGGGCGCTGCGGTCCAGTCCGGGGTGACCGATCGCCGGCAGGACGAGATCGACGTTCCAGGTGTCGAGATTGTAGAACAAGACCGTTCGATCGGCCGTCGCGATGGCTGCATGGCCGGTGGGCGAGATCGCGAGTCCATAGTGTTCGCCGCTGTCTACCCCCGTGCGGTTCACCAGTCGCCGCGCTCTTGCATCGAAGAAGTCGACCACTCCGGACTCACCCTTGGCGACCACGCCCATGCCGTCGGGCGTCACCTCCAGATCGACGTACGGCCCGAGGTACGGGTGACGAAACGAGCCCTGCGGCAGGTGGGAGGACTCCCACCAGTGGTACCACTCGAACTCTCGCAGATCGGGCTCTCCGGCGCGCGGGCGGTGTTTCTCGAGCTGGCGTTTGATGCGCCGGATGTCGCCGTCCTCCCATGCCTGGGCCGCCAGGTTCATGTCGGCGATGTAGAGCTGGCGTGCGGCCGCCAACTCGGCGCGGCGTGCAACGCGGCTGGAGCGCACCGCGACGATCGACGAAGCCACCGCCACCAGTGCGATCGCGGCTGCCGCTGCCAGCAGGAAGCGCAGTCGGCGAGCTGAGCGCTGCTGCTCTTCGGCCCGTAGACGCTGCGCGTCGGCGAGTGCCCGCGCCTGTTCGAGCTCTCGCTGTCGTTGGGCTTCGCGCTCGCGTTCCGCGGCCCGTTTCGCATCGTGGCTGCGTTCCAGGAAGTCGAGTGCCCTCTCGAAGCCGTCGTGGTAGCGCGCCGCCCAGGCGGCGGTCGGCTGGAAGCTCTTGCGCCACGTCTGCGCGATCTCGAGTTCGGGGTCACCGAGCAGCCCGGTGCGGCCGGCGGCCTCGAGGACCGCGCTCTCTGCCAGGCGAGTGTAGATCCGGGCCGACTGGGCTTCTTCCTCGACCCAGCCCTCGAGACGCTTCCAGATCCGCATCAGGCTCTCGTGGGAGATGTCGATCATCGTGTCGGGGCACGGACGCGACTCCTGCCGGCGGCATCAGGAACGTGCGGCCCGGGCGGCGGAACAGGTCGATGGACCGTCGATCCAGGGTTGCTCCGCGCTCGGCGCGCGTGATCTCGCACAGGTCGTCGAAGCGCGTCGGCCGGCGGATGCCGCGATTGTCAGAGGCGCGCTCGGTCAGGGCCTGGAAGAGCCGGGCGGCCACGCGACGCTGTTCGTCGTCGCCGAGGGCCCCGTAGACCTCGTCGGCGTGACGCGACAGCGCCTCCGCCATGCCGCCGACCGAACGGTAGTGCTCGAGGTCGATGCCGGGGTCGGTGTCCGAGAGCCCGGGCTCGCCTCCTCCCACGCACGTCCCACGTGCGCATCAGGGCGTGCTGCAGCACCGGCAGCTGGTCCTGATCGTCGCCGACGTCGTTGAGCAGGTGCTGGACCAGGCGAAAGGCGATGGCGCCGCCGCCCACCTTCACCGGCCCCTCGATGGCTCGTTCCAACTGGTCGCGGCTGAGCTGCGGGATCAGGTACTCGCCCTCGTTCACCGCCTCGGCGAGACCGCGGAACTGGGCGCAGTCGCCGAGGTAGTCGGAGCGCATGGTGATGGCGACGTAGATCGGCACCTCCACCTGGTCGGTGGCCTGGAGTAGCAGGTTGACGAAGTCGGCGGCTTCCTGGCGCTCTTCGGTCCCACCGCGCCGGTATCGGAAGATCTCCTCGAACTGGTCGACGACGACCAGCAGGCGGGTGTCCGGTTCGAGGTCCGACTGCCGGGCCGCCTCGATCAGCCCCAGCCCGCTGTGGCGCAGGGTGGCCAGCAGGTTCGGCAGCGAGTCGGGGTCGTCGCCGTCGTAGAGACCGGCTTCGCACAGAGACCTCGCAAGATTGTCGAGCGGCTGACCGCCCGGACGCAGCACGGCGACCTCCCAGGCCGAGCCCGCGCCGGTCATCATGCCGCCGTGCAGCTCGGGGAGCAGCGCCGGCCCGCACCAGCGACGACTTGCCGCTGCCGGAGCGCCGACGACCGCGAGGAAGCGACTCCGGCGCAGCAGCGAGAGCAGCTCGGCCGTCTGTTCCTCGCGGCCGAAAAAGAGGTGGTCCTCGTCGCTGCGGAAGGGGCGCAGGCCTGGAAACGGATTGAACATCGGCGTCTACGGGCTGGTCTTTCGCAGTCGGTCCACGAAGTCGCCGAGCAGCTCGGGCCGGAAACGCTCTTCCTGTCGGATGACGTCGGCCAGGTGGCTGCGGAAGCGCTCCTTGCGCCGATCGAAGGGTGGCAGGATGACGACCGCCTGTGCGCTCAGGTCGTCCTCGCGGCCGTAGCCCCTCGCCTTCAGCAGGCCCCGCAGCTTGATGTCGACCCAGGCGTGGCGCGCCGATCCGTAGAGCACCAGCGCCGCGTCGCAGTCGAGCAGATTCTGGCGGTGGATCTCAGCGGCCTCGGCCTCGTCGGCCTCGAAGTCGGGCAGGCTGACCTCGAAGCCCTGTTCGAAGAGGAAGTCCTCGAGCGGTTCGGCGGCTTCCTGATCGCCCTGCTCGCAGATCAGGTAGATGCGCGGCGGTCCTCCCGCGGAGGACGCCGATCGCGGCGCCGGCTTCGGGTCGAGGCGGTCGAGGATCAGCGCGCGGGCATTGTCGAACTCGCCCTGGACGATTTCCGCGCCGCGGTGCGCCTGGGGGTCCTCGCGTAGCCGATCGAGGAAACCGCGCTGGCGCTCGGAGTCGGGCTCGGCGGCGGCGACCAGCCAGAGAACCCGCTTCAGGCCGGACTCGTCGCTGCGCCGGGCGGCGATCGCGTTCTGCAACTCGACCACCGACGACTCGGCTCCTTCGGGGATGAAGCCGTAGTGACTTCCGATGAGGTGAACGGCCAGATCGCAGGCCTCCGGCGAGTGCGTCCTGAACCGCGCTTTCGAGTTCGTCGGCGACCGTCGGCAGCGGACGGTCGGGGAGCACCGTGTGTCCGCGGGCGGAGAGCTCACGGCGCAGGCGATCGGATTCGGCCTGGACGTCGGAGGTCGACTGGGCAAGGTAGATCGTCTTGCCGTCGCCGGCCGGGGGCGGGGCGTCGGCGCTCAGGGCGGCGAGTGAGCGCTGTACCTCACGGGCGACGTCGTAGATGCGCTCGTGGTAGCGCTGGCGGGTCTCCGGCGCCAGGCGCTCGTCGAGTTCCCGGACCGGTCCACCGTCGCTCGACTGCTCGAAGAACTCGAAGTCGAGCAACTGCGAGAAGAGCGCGCCGAGGCCCGGCGGCACCTGGTCGGCGGGCGTCGGGGTCTTGACCACCTTGAAGATCCGCGGCGAGCCGCCGATCGTCGGGCTGCCGCCTTTCTCCGCCTGGCGCCAGAAGGCTTCGACGACCCGACGACAGCTCTCCGACTTGACGAAAGTCGGCGTCACCACGGCGACCATCGCCTTGGCGCTGTGCAGGGCCGGCAGCAGCGGGTCGCCGGCCTGGGTCGTTTCGGAGACGAGCGCGAGGGAGATCTTCACCGGTTCGCCGGTCAGCTGCTCGACCCGCACCTGGAGCTTCCTCTGCAGGTCGCTGATCCAGCCATCCTCGCCCATGGCCAGCGGCTGATCGTCCACCGCCGTGCAGACGATGAAAACGTCGGCGCTCTCCGCCCCGGGCACTTTCGGTGCAGTCTGGGTGGGGAGGCTCGAAGGCTCGGCGGGGACCTGGGCGACCGGCATCGTGGCGGAGAAGCCGGTCTCCGCGACAGGGGGGGCGCTGCTGGGCGCGGGTTCGTTGGAGTCGATCGCCGCCAGTTACCAGGCCGAGGTCGCGGGCCGACTGCCAGCGGCGCTCCGGGTCGCGGTCGAAGCAGCGTCGCAGGATCGCCTCGAGGCGCGCCGGCGCGTCGGTCCTGCGAACCGAAAGCGGCACGGGGGCGGCGGTCATGACCGCTGCGATCAGGATCGCGTTCGTCGCCCCGTCGAAGGGCCGAGCGCCGACGACCATCTCGTAGAGGATGCAGCCGAGCGCCCAGAGATCGGTGCGCGCATCCGTACCCTTGCCTTCGAGTTGCTCCGGCGCCATGTACGGGACGGTGCCGACCACCGTCCCCTCGGCGCTCAGGGGCGCTGCTCGGGTCGACGCCGCGCTGTCGAGTTCGGCCTGCGAGCCGCCGAACTCCTTGGCGAGACCGAAGTCGAGCACCTTGGTGCCGTGCTCGGTGAGCATGACGTTGCCGGGCTTGAGGTCGCGGTGGACGACCGAACGACGGTGCGCCGCCTCCATGGCCTCGGCGATCTCGCCGGCGATACGCAGGGCATCGTCGATCGGCAGGGGGCCGCGTCGGATCCGATCCTCGAGCGTCTCCCCCTTGAGGTGCTCCATGACCAGGAAGAACGGCGCCTCCGGCTCCGACCCGACGTCGTGAAGAGCGCAGATGTGGGGGTGCTGGAGTTGCGCGATGGTCCTCGCCTCACGCTCGAGCCGGCGCCGGTAGGAGTCGTCCGTGGCCAGTTCCCGGGGCAGGACCTTGATGGCCACGGTTCGCCCCAGCCGCGTGTCTTTCGCTCGATACACCTCACCCATGCCCCCCTTGCCGAGGAGCGAAACGATCTCGTAGGGCCCGAGACGGGTCCGAGGTTCGAGAGCCATGACTTGTCGGAGTCTATGTCTTCCGGGCGAATGGTGGTTCAGATCGAGTCGTTCGGCCCGAAGCGGGCCTGGCCTCTGGTAGTTTGAGTGTCGCTTCGGTTGCCCCTGAAGGGCCCGGGAGGGGAGAGTCGTGACTCGCAGAACGGGGATGTCGACAAGGTTGCTGGTCGTGGCGATGGGGCTGGGCTGCGCCCTGGTCGCGTGCGGTGGAGAAGGCGTCGAGACCGAACTGGCAGGGGGGGCCGAAGCCGCCACGCAGGAGGCGCTGGCCGCAGCATCGCCGGAAACCCCCCTCGCGGGCAGTGCGTGGCGACTGCTGCACTTCCAGTCGATGGACGATTCGGTGGGCACGATCGAGCCGCAGGCGTCGCAGGTCTACACCCTGCGGCTGAACGCGGACGGCACGGTGAACATGGAGCTGAACTGCAATCGTGCGACAGGCTCGTGGTCGGTCGAGCCGTCTGCCGACGGACGGAGCGGGGGCTTCCACTTCGGTCCGCTGGCCGCCACCCGGGCGCTGTGCCCGCCACCCAGTCTGGACGAGCGTATCGTCGCCGACGCCCAGTACGTCGCGGGTTATCTGCTTCGTAACGACAACCTCTATCTGAGCTTGATGGCCGATGCCGGAATCTACGCCTGGGAGCCGCTCGCGACAGCGGCGGAGAGCGCGGAGGAAACCGTGCCATTCGACACCGCTGCGAATCGCCGCCTCGAGGACGCCCTTCGCGAAGTGTCTCCCGACTACACCCAGGACCTCGTCGAAGTCGGCGGCGGCCAGGCTCGCTATCTCCATGCGCAGATCGACCTGAATGGTGACGGCCGGCCGGAGACCTTCGCCTACCTCCTCGGTTCGTTCTTCTGTGGAACGGGCGGCTGCAACCTGCTTCTCTTCACCGACGAGGCCGGGGGCTACCGGCTCGTCGACGAGTTTCCGATCACGGACCTGCCGGTCATCGTGTCGGCCGAGGAGAACGAGGGCTGGCGCGACCTCTACCGGCTGGAGACCGGCGGCGGCGCGAAACCTTCGTATGTTCGCCACGCCTTCGACGGAGAGAACTACCCCGAGGTGGAGCGTCTCCCCGTCGATCCGGCGCCGTCCGGAACCCCGGTGATGGCGGGCGAGTTCACGTTCCAGGACGGCCTGGAGCTCGAGCCTCACGACTGAAGGGATCCTTGCCCGCTGCGAGGGGGCTAGTCTCCGGCCGGGTAGGGGCCGAGTCGTTCGATCATCCAGTCGATCAGGCGCAGGTGCAGCGTGGGGTTGTGATCGAAGAGATCGGTGGCGTGGCCCTCCCCCGGAAGGAGCCAGATCTCTGCGGAGCGAATCTCGGCGAGCACCGGCTCCGTAGGAAGGTGGGTGCGGCAGCGGGGAAGCGGCTCTGGAGCGAGTGGGGTGTTCGGCGTCGTGACCGTTCTGGCAGCGTCGCTGCTCGCCTGCGACAGCGGCTCTCCGACCGCGCTGCTCTGGTTCCTGGGCGGCAGCGCCCTCCTGCTAGCCGGCTGGCTCTCCGAGCCGAGCCGCCCCCTTTCCTACGTGGCGGGCCTTCTCTTCCCGATCGTAGGCGGCCTCACCCTGCGGCGCTGAGCCCGTTGCTCGAAGGGCTCGCGGTGGTCTGATGGACAGCATCCAGCGGCGACAGGGCCCGGGCTCCTGGGGGCGCGAAGCGAGCTCCCTGGCTTGGGCTAGAATCGACCCGTCGAGCCTGATGAATGGTCATTCCTGTTCGTGTCCGTCTGGCCGTTGGTTCATCAGGGTCCTCGAGGCCGAGGTCGGAAGCTTCTCTCACCACCGCGTGCGTCGGTAGAACTCCGGCGGTCCGTTCGTCCGTAGCCGTTTGTGATTCCCGAGCCATCTCCGTCGTTGACAAGAGTTGCGAGCGTAGAAACTCTTGATAGCGCAGCAGCTTCGGACTCGCCTCCTTGAACGCGACGGGAAGTCTCTCTCCACTCGGCTGGAGGAACGCGAGTTGCGGGAACTCAGGCCTGGCGAGGTGGTCGCCGAGATGCTTCTAGTCCCGGTCCATGGGAGTTTCTGGCTGGCCACCCATCCTGGAATCCTGCACCCGCGGAGCGAGGAGCTACTTCGCGATGGCAGTTTCGTGTTCGGCAATGGAGGAGTCGGACGGATTGTAGCTACTGCCGACGAGTCCGTCCCTGCTCAGGTGGGCGACTACGTGACGGTCTTCGGACACTCACCGTGCGGGCACTCCGACTGTCACGCTTGCACTCAACTGCATCGGTATACCGAGTGCGACTATGGCCTCGGGACCATTCTCGGGCACGGCAAGGGCGCGAATGATGGAACCTATGCTTCACACGCTATCCTGCCGCCCTTCTCGTACGAAGTCATTCAGTCGGGCGGCGAGACTCCTTCAGAGGACGATCTGATCCCGTTCATGTACGGGTTTCTCATGGCTGACGTTCGAAACGCCCTCACCCGGCACCCGGAGACGCTCCTTCGGAACCGGATGCTGCTCATCGGAGCCGGCCTGTCCGGGCACTTCGCCGCTCGACTCTTCCTGGAGTCCTCGGCTCAGGCCAGGGTGGTCGTCGTCGAGCGGTGTTCCGAACGAGCTGCGTCCCTCCGGTCGCTGGCTCCAAACAAAGTCAGCACCTGCATTCCTCCGGCGTCGCTCGTCGACCGGCTGGAGGAGCGAGCCGTCGGGCCCGACACCGAGAGAGAACTCGCTCACCTTGTGGAGGAGGTCTCGGAGACGATGACTCGACGCTTCGGAGGCAGGGGCTGCGACTTGATCTTCGACAGTTCGTCGGGCAACTCAGCGCCGATCTGGAACACTCCCCAGCTCGTCCCCCCGGCCTGTCACTGCATTCCCTTCGGATTTGGCTCTGACCGGGTGTGTCTCGATCGTGACTCGCTCCAGACATCGGGTCTGGCCGTCTTGGTCAGTCGGGGGGTCGGCACATTGGAGAACCGGCGCGCTGTCATCGGAGATCTCCTCGCCGATCGTTCTCGATTCGTGCAACGTCATCTCCTCCCAGGGGGCGCGCCGCCTCGAGGGCCTGGAGGAGGCGATCGAGTTCGTTCGAGAGAACCAGCAGCCGCCGGCACCTCTCCATGAGATCCCCTCGGCCTACATCACGCCGAATCCCATCTGAGGAAACGGGGCTCACCGGAGGATGGAGTCGAGGATTGGATGCGAATCGAAGAGATCAGGCTCACCCCCATCGCTCTCGGTGATCCTCCGCTCCTCAATGCGGCAGGGATGCATGCTCCGTTTGCGTTGAGAATCGTCCTCGAACTCGTCACTGAGGCCGGCATCGTTGGGCTGGGTGAGATTCCGGGCAACCTCGACGTGCTGCAGGGGCTCGAGCGTGCGTGCCCAGGACTTCGGGGAATTGCCGTCTGGGATCTTCCGGCAATCGGTCGGCATCTCGAATCCGTCCTCGGTGGTGAGGAGGGTAGCCGCCGCGGGGATCAGACCTGGGACCAGCGCCAGTTGGTGCATGCGGTCAGCGCCGTCGAAGTCGCCTGTATGGATGCGATCGGCAGGCGTCTCGATTGCCGAGTCGCCGATCTCCTCGGGGGGGCCAGGCGTGAAGAGGTCCCGTTCGCCGGTTACTTGTTCTTCAAGGACGAAGGTGCTGGAGGACGCCTCGGTCGCGCGACGGTTCCGCTCGCCGAAGGCTGGTCGGCTGCGCGTCAGGCACGGGCCCACAGCGCTGACGAGATCGTGGCACAGGCTCGGGCCATGATCGAGACCTTCGGTTTCGGTTCCCTGAAGTTGAAGGCCGGGATTCTCGAGCCGGATGTCGAGGTCGAAGCGGCTCTTGCGCTACGCGAGTCCTTCGGGCCGGAGGTTCCGATTCGTTTCGATCCCAACGCAGTATGGAGTTTCGACACCGCTCTTCGACAGGGAAAGAGGCTGGTCGGCAGAATCGAGTACTTCGAAGATCCTGTTCGTGGCCAGGAGGCCATGGCCGAACTCCGCCGCGTGCTGGACATTCCGCTCGCCACGAACATGTGCACGACGAGTTTCGACGACCTCCCCTCGAGCCTCGCTCTTGGATCGGAGGACATCCTCCTCGCTGATCATCACTTCTGGGGTGGGCTTCGAGCCTCCATGGAGCTGGCCAGGATCTGTTCGACGTTCGGCCGGCATCTGTCGATGCATTCGAATTCGCATGCCGGCATCTCCCTGGCCGCGATGACACACCTCGGGGCGGCTCTTCCAACGCTGCGATATGCGCTCGACACGCACTATCCCTGGCAGGAGGATGAGATCCTCAGCGGCGGCAGACTCGAGATCAAGGATGGAACCGTGGCCCTACCCAACGAACCGGGCCTGGGCGTCGAACTCGACCATGAGGCGCTCCGTATCGCTCACGACACCTATCTCGACTGTGGCCTGGTGCGACGCGACGACGAGTTGGAAATGCGCAAGACCCGTCCCGACTGGCGCTTCCAGTCGACCCGATACTGAGTGACCTGGCCCTCTTCTGCTGCGACGGAGTAGTACTCTTGCGGTTCTCTGGGAGGGGAAAGACGGTGGAGGTTCTTGGAATCATCGGTGCCAGATCGGGATCGAAGGGTCTGCCTGGGAAGAACGTGCGGCCCCTGGCGGGGCGGCCCCTCCTGGTCCACGCCGTCGAGGCGGCATCGCGTTGTCGGCTGGTCGATCGAGTCCTTCTCTCGACCGACTCGGACGAGTACGCTGCCATCGCTCGCGCAGCGGGGGCAGAAACGCCGTTCCTGCGACCCGCAGAGTTGGCTTCGGACGCTGCCGTCGAGCTGACCTATATTCAGCATGCGCTCGAGTGGTTGGAGAGCAACGAGGGCTATCGACCGGACCTCGTGGCGCGTTTCTGTCCGACCACGCCACTGATCCGTCCAGAGGACGTCGATCGGTGCATCGAGATCCTGATGGAGGACCCTGCGGCCGAGTCGTCGATCTTGATGACGCCGGCCCGCGAGCATCCTCGGAAAGCCGTCAGGATCGATGCCGACGGCACCCATGCCGTTTCGTATTCCACCGGCAGGGGAACGGACGTTGCGCCGTCGAACCGGCAGTCCTATGCCGAGGCCTATTCTCGGGAGAGTTTGCCGGTCGTGAGTCGTGTGCGGACGATCCTCGATGCTGGATCTCAGACGGGGGAAGTCGTGCGGTTCCATCTCGTGGATCAGCTGACGGCGATCGACATCGACACGGAATCCGATTTCAGGCTGGTCGAGGCGCTGATTGCGGGAACCACGCTCCCGTGAGACCCGATCGAGATTCCCAATCGAGAAGGCCCTCTCGAGCAGAGGGAACTCCCCGCGATGGAGCCGCCGCGCTTCCCAGGGGCAGCTTGCGGAGTCTCTGTTGGGGCCTGTCCTTCTACGTTGCGGTGGCCGTCACAGCCCAGGCCATGTCGGCCGTTCCACCGAATCAGGAGGGATCGCCGATCGAGCTCTCCACGGTTGGAATGCTGGCACTCATCAGCCTGGTCTGCGTCCTGGTCTTGTGGCTACGGTTGCGGCTTCGGACGCCTGGCGTTGCGGTGATCTGGGGCCTGGCCGCGGTCGCCAGTGCCGCCCTTGCTTTCGGCGAGCATGTCGGCATTCTCGTCACGAGCGCGAAGGGCAATACTTGGACGGCGACTGCTCTCCGAGGGTGGATCGGTTACGAGGGCAACGACGACTACTTGTTCGTGGGTTTCCTCCTCGTCACGGCGCTGGCGGTGCTTGTCCTGGACCGTCTCGAGGAAGGTCGCCCCGCTGTACGTGCGGCCCTTGCTGCCGGCTACTTGCTGCAGATCGTCCATCTCTTGGTCGAGACTGGCGACGGGGAGTTTTTCTCCATGCCGCTGCTCAGCCTTGCCCAGTTGGGATGGCTCGAGGAGGTCCTCGAGCTGCTCTCGCTGACGTGCTATTTCGGAGCGATCCTGTTGGTGTATCTGAGGCTCCGGTCGGTGGGTCGCAGCGTGAGTTGAGGGGGGCTCCCCGAGAGTGGGTGCTCCCCGAGGGAGGCGAGGGGTACCTTGGGTCCAACGAGAGGCTCGACAGAGGCGCCGGCCTGAGGTTCTCCGGAATGGGTGTCCGGCCGCGGACCGCCCCCGGATCGGTGCCGGTTGTCACGACGAATCCCGGCGCAGGTCGGCGCCGTACGAACTGGGGTGAGACAACGAGCAAGCGGCTCTGGAGCGAGTTGGGTGTCCATCGCGGTGATCGTCCTGGCGGCGTCGCTGCTCGCCTGCGACAGCCGCTCGCCGACCGCCCCATCGCGGCCCCTGGTCTGTGGCCCCTACCCCGACTGGCAGACCTCGGAGTACGTACTGCCGTTCGCCGTGGGGGAGTCCCATCGGGTGTCCCAGGGCAACTGCTATTCATCCGGCAGTCACCAGGGGACGCTGAGCCACTCCTACGACCTCGAGATGCCCTTCGGTTCGACGGTCACGGCTGCCAGGGAAGGGACGGTTTCGGCGATGCGGGTCACCCAGCCGGCGGGTTCGCGTGGCTTGACGGCCTCGAACTGGCTGCAGATCGACCATGGTGACGGCACCATCGCCAGCTACGTCCACCTGGCGCAGGGTGGCAACCTCGTCGCTCTCGGAGATACGGTCAGCGCCGGGACGCCGATCGCGATCACCGGCGACACAGGAGATCTCGGCGCCTATCCCCACGTCCACTTCGACATCCATCCCTGTGGCAGCAACCTGGAATGCCGGACCCTGCCGGTGACGTTTCGGAACACTGAGCCCAACCCCGAAGGACTGGTGCAGGACCAGGTGTACACGGCCCTTCCGTTCTGATCGGCCGAGGTCGAAGTCCGGTCTGGTCGAAGGCCGTACTCGGGGTCGGACCCCTGGGGCACCGGTGCAGAGCAACCGCGAACTCGTGGTCCAGCGTGGGCCTTGGGCTGCCGCTGTAGACTCGCGCGCATCCCATGACTCTCGAAACCGGCAATCGGCTCGGCGGCTACGAGATCCTCGGATCGCTAGGCGTCGGAGGCATGGGCGAGGTCTACCGGGCCCGCGACACCAATCTCGGCCGCGAGGTGGCGATCAAGGTGCTGCCCGAGTCCGTGGCGCAGGATGCGGAGCGGCTGGCGCGCTTCGAGCGTGAGGCCCGAGCGCTGGCGGCCCTCAACCATCCCAACGTCGCGACGCTCTTCGGCATGGAGCGCCATGAAGGTACGCCGTTCCTGGTCATGGAGGTGGTCGAGGGGCCGACCCTGGCCGAGCGCATCGCCGAGGGTCCGATGGCGCCCGACGAGGCGGCCGCCGTCTTCCTGCAGATCGCCGAGGGTCTCGAGGCAGCCCACGAGAAGGGCATCATCCACCGTGACCTGAAGCCCGCCAACGTCAAACTTGCCGACGCCGACTCTGGCGCCGGCGGCCGAGTGAAGATCCTCGACTTCGGTCTCGCCAAGGCTTTCGACGCCGGCGATCCGACGGCGTCGCCGACCGAGAGCCCGACGATGACGGCCTCGCCGACCCTCACGCTGGCAGCGACGGTGCAGGGCGTGATCCTTGGCACGGCGGCCTACATGGCGCCCGAACAGGCGCGCGGCAAGGCGGTCGACAAGCGCGCCGACATCTGGGCCTTCGGGGTGTGCCTGTGGGAAGCGCTGACCGGTGAACGGCTCTTCGCCGGCGAGGACGCCTCGGTCACCCTGGCAGCCGTGCTGCGCGACGAGCCCGACGCCGACCGTCTGGGCGCCGGCGTGCCGGCCCATGTGCGGGCACTCCTGCGGCGCTGCCTGCAGAAGGACCCGCGTCAGCGATTGCGCGACATCGGCGACGCGCGTCTCGCGCTCGCCGAGCCGGACTCCGGCGTTGCCGAGCAGCCGGCGTCTGCGACTTCCCCTCGCCCTCTCTGGTGGGCTGCCGCGGCGCTGGCATTGGGCCTCGGCGGCGGTTGGTTGCTCTCCGACAGGTTTGCTGGCCCCGAGGTCGTGGAACGGCCGCAGGTGACCCGCACCCTCATCGCCAGGCCTACCAGTCACGACAACTACGGAGTCGCCTTCTCGCCGGACGGGCGGGCCGTCGCCTACATGATCGCGCCGGGGGACGAAACCCAGATCCAGATCCATCCGATCGACGAGGTCGACGGCCGGCCTCTCGGGGGGACCGACGAGACTCCCACGATCTTCTTCTTCTCCGCCCGACAGCCAGTGGATCGGCTACTACTCGCTCACGGCAGGCGCGATTCGCAAGGTGTCCATGGATGGCGGTCAGACGGTCACGATCAGTCGTTCGGATGAGCTGCAAGGGGCTACCTGGGGCGAGGATGGGACGATCGTCTATTCGACCTTCGGCAGGGGCGCCATGCTCTACGAGGTCGCCGATCAGGGCGGTGAGCCGGAGACCCTGACCGGACTCGCGGAGGGCGACGTCCGTCACCAGGATCCGTGGTTTCTTCCCGGCAGTCGTTCCTTGCTGTACGTCGCTCAACGTCCGGAGGAGACTGCGATCATGGCTCTCGATCTCGATCGTGGAGTGACTCGTGATCTCGGCCTTCGGGGCTCTATACCCCGCTATGTGGAGCCGGGGCTGCTGGTCTACGTGTCGAGCTACAGCGACGGCGTTGTCCAATCTGTCCGCTTCGACGCGGAGAAGCTCGAAGTCCTCGGAGAGCCGGTCCGGCTACCCCAGACGGTGGCCATGCGGCGCTACAACACCCCCCGGATCGCCTTTTCGCGCAACGGGCACATGGCGTACTACGAAACCGCCGGTGAGAACTCGATCGGCGCCAGCGAGGTCTGGTGGTTCGATCCCTCGGACGGCAGCATGGAGAAGACGGAGATCCCGCCGGCCGACAACTCCTACCTTCGACTGTCGCCCGATGGGAGTCGCGTGGCCATGGACGTGCGATCCGGCGAGCGCGACATCTGGACCTGGGACCTCGAGCGCCGGACCGCGTCTCGACTCACGTTCTTCGCCAGCCGCGACGAATACCCGGCCTGGTCACCGGACGGGCGTCGGCTCTATTTCGCCTCGATCCGGACCGGCACGGTGGCGATGTTCTCCATGCCTTCGGACGGCAGTGGAGAAGCGGTCGAGGTCGCCGGGATCGAGGGCGACCAGTACTCGATCTCCCCGGATGGAGAAACGGTGATCTTCCGCGGCAACTACTATGAGACGGGACCGGCGAGTTCGATCTGGATGGCGTCGCTGGTCGGCGATGCGGAGCCTCGGCCGCTCCTGCAGTCGGACTTCGTTCAGCGCAACGCCGAGATTTCTCCGGATGGTCGATGGATGGTCTATCAGTCCGAGGAGTCTGGAGAGTTCGAGATCTATGTGCGCCCCTTCCCGGACGTCAATAGCGGGCGTTGGCAGCTGTCGAGCAGCGGTGGCTCCGAGCCCTTCTGGTCCAGGGATCAGCGGTGGATCTACTACGTCAGTCGCCGCGACCGGCATCTCTTCCGGCTCCCCGTGAGCGTCGAAGGAGACGCCTTCGTGCCGGGTCGGCTCGAAGACCTCGGCGAGGTGCCGTTCGATCTCAGCGGCCAGGGACGCAACCTCGACATCCACCCCGACGGCCGCATCCTCGGTCCGGTGCCGATCGGCGACGACAACTCCGGCCGCCTCGTCCTGGTGACGAACTGGGTGGAAGAGTTCCCGGCGTTGCGATCGCCCGGAAGCCGGTGACGCTGGGATTGATCCTGGAACTGTGCCGGACCAGGCCCTGAAGGAGGACGACGATGAACAAGCCCCGTATGACCGCGCTGCTCTGGTTCCTGGGCGGCCTGGCCTTCCTGGTTTCCGGCTGGCTCTCGGAGCCGACCCGACCCCTTTCCTTCGTGGCCGGGGTGGCGTTTCTCCTGCTGGGGGTGCTCTCCCTGCGGCGCTGAGTCGGATCAGGGGCGGTCCCGACTTTCGCTCCTCCGACCTCCTTCGAGGATGGACGGATCTTCCTGGCTGTGCCATCCTGAGGGCCTCAGTAGAGTTGACAGATCCCGTTTACGACCAGCCGGAGGTGGGGCATGGCGCAGAATCGTCTCGACGAAGGGGGACTGAATGCTTCGGGAGCGGCTCGCCGCAGGTTGATCCGGGCCGTCGGAATGGGCTCGCTGGGAGCGATGGTTTCGCTGGACTGGAGCCGGCCCGCGATTCGACTGGGTGCCCTGCCGGCTCATGCCGCTGCGTCGGTGTCGTGTGCCGTAGGCATCTACGCCCTCCAGATCGACGCCAGCGGTGGCGGCATCGGGGTGTCGATCCTGGTTTCGACCGACACCGCCGTCGACAGTTCGTACGCTTCGTCTTTCGCGACTACCTTCACCGCGTCCGGCAGCGAGACCGCCCTGGTCGTCAACGCCAGCGTCACGGTCAGTTCCCCGGCCGGAATCACCCTGGGCCGCACCTGCTGCAGCTTCCAGAGTGAGGCCGTGGGCGGCCTGACGGCTGGATCCCACGACCTCGGCCAGGTGGTCTTCCTCTTCGACGAAGTCGGGGAGTGCTCGCTGCAAGCGACCTGACCTGCGATCGCCGGCATCGAACTCTCGCGAACTCCCTCGCGCTGCGAGCGTTCGCCCGACTGGGAAGCGTTCGCACCGCGCTCCCCGCGCCCAGCAGTCGACGGGGTGTCGTCGCTTTCCTGCAGGTCGCCGAGGGTCTCGAGGTGTACGGAGCCTGGAGTAGAGTCTGAATCCTGACGGGAGGCGCCGATGAAGACGATTCGACCGATGGTTGTTGCGATGATTCTGTTGATCGCAGTCGTGGCGGGGTGCGGCCAGCCGGGAGGAGCCGGCGGGCAGGGCGACCGATCCGAGAGTCTCAAGGCTCTCGGGTACACCGGCGGCGCCGAGGAGATGAGCATGGCACCGGTGGGCCGAGTGGCGGCTGCACCGGCGCCGACCGCGCAGGAGCAGCCGTTGCCGGGTTCGCAGCGGATGCTCACGCGTCGTGTCTCGCTGATGCTCGAGTCCGACGATCCGCGCGGCCTCGCCGAGAAGGCGCAGCGGTTGACCACGGCAGCCGGAGGACACGTCGAGTCGTTCTCGGTCATGGAGATGGATCAGGGACCGCACTGCAGTCTGGTCCTGCGCCTGCCCGCCGATCACCTGGACGCCGCGGTGGCAGAGCTGCAGTCCGCAGCGAAGAAGGTGCGGGTCGAGAACTGGACGACCGATGACGTGACCTCCCAGGTGGTCGACATGGCGGCGCGCGTCCGCGCCCTCGAGCTGACCGAGAGCGAACTCGAGAAGCTCCTGAGCGAGTCGCGATCGAGCAAGTTCGACGCCGGCGGCATCATGCAGATCTTCCGCGAACTCAGCAACATCCGCGCCCAGCGGGAGTCCCTGCAGACTTCGCTCGCCCATCTGCAGGATCTGGTCGCCCTGTCGACGATCCACCTCGACGTCACTCCTTCGGCGGCCGTCGACCGCAGCGGCGACTCCTGGGCGCTCGGGGAGACGGTCCAAAGAGCGTTTCGCAGTCTCGTCAGCGCCGCGCAGGCGGTGACTCGAGGGTTGATCTACTTCGTCGTGGTGTGGCTCCCGCTGCTGCTGGGGGTGGCGCTGCTGGCAGTCCTCGCCCGGGGCCTGTGGCGTCGGCTGCGACGCGCGAGCTGAGCTCGATTTCGCGCTGGGTCGGCCTTCCCACTGGGGCTCGTCGGCCGGGTCCCGCCTGCTCCTGAAACCCGACCCGGCCTGCCCCGTAGGTAGGGGCAGTTTGACTTCAGTTCAGCAGCAGGGCCTTCGGGTGGCCGGCCTCACCAAGACCTACCCTGGCAAGGAAGGCCCGGTCGTGGCCAACGATGGACTCGATCTCGAGATCGCTCCGGGCGAGATCTACGGCCTGCTCGGGCCGAACGGGGCCGGCAAGACGACGCTGGTCAAGCAGATCATCGGACTCCTCAAACCGACCGAGGGCACGATCCATCTGGATGGTTGCGATCTGGTGGCCGATCCCGCCCTGGCGAGGCGAGTCTGCTCCTACCTGCCCCAGGGGCAGCTGCCGATCGATTCGTTGAAGCTGTTCGAGGCCATCGAACTGGTCGGACGGATTCGCGGCGGAGGTCGAGCGACGGTGCTCCAGCGCAGTGAGGAGCTGGTCGCCCGTCTCGAACTGGAGGAGTGGCGCAACACCCTGGGAATGAATGTCTCGGGTGGTGTGCGGCGGCTGCTGGGCTTTGCCATGGCGGTGGTCTGGCCGTCGCGGGTAGTGATTCTCGACGAGCCGACCAACGACGTCGATCCGCTGCGCCGTCGGCTGCTCTGGCAGCAGGTCCGCCGTCTCGGCAGCGAAGGCGTGACGGTCTTGCTGGTCACCCACAATGTGCTCGAGGCCGAGCACTCGGTGGATCGACTGGCGGTGATCGATCGCGGCCGCATCCTGTCCCAGGGCACGACGTCGTCTCTCAAGGCTGAGGACCGGGGGCACATGCGACTGCAGGTCCGTCTCGTCCCCGGTCTTCCGTCCCCTGAACTACCCGCCTTCGTGCTGAAGCAAGTCCGGCTGCGCAGCCGCCTCCATCTGGTGATCGACGAGAGCCGTGCGTCGGAGGCGATCGAATGGGCGCGCAGTCTGATGGCTTCAGGCACCGCCGAGGAGTACGCCCTGGGTGCGACGACACTAGAAGACGTCTACCTCCGCCTCATCGGTCGCGACGACGCCCTGGCCGAGGACGACAGCGGCGGTTCCGACGGCTGGAGCACGGGCACCTCGGTCGACGACGGCGGCGCAGACTCACCGGGACCCGCGGCATGAGCGCGCAGCGCGAGCAGGGGCTGCCGATCGTGGGAGTGCGAGGCTGGGTGAGGAGTTTCTTCCTCATGACGGTCTGGGAGATGCGCAATCTGCGAATCTACCTGCCGCTGGCGCTGGTTGTGCAGGTCTTGATCGGCGGTGGCATGGTCGTCGGCCTGGGCTTCCTGATCGGCGATCTGCCGCCGGAGGTTGCGCTCTACCTGGTCTGCGGCGTGACGGTCGTGGCGATGATCACGGTCGGCATGGTGATGTCGCCCCAGATCATCGCCCAGCAGAAGCAGGCCGGAACCTACGACTACGTCTGGTCGCTGCCGGTGCCGCGTTCGGCGACCGTCGCCTCGAACCTGACGGTCAACACCCTGATTGCGCTTCCCGGCCTCGTCACGACCCTCCTCATCGGCGGCTGGCGCTACGACATCGACCTGTCGCCGAGCCTGATCCTGCTGCCGGCGACACTTCTCACGCTCGTGACGGCAGCCTCGGTCGGCATGGCGCTGGCGCACGGCATCCCGAATCCGATGGTGACGGGCCTGATCACCCAGATCCTGGTGTTCTTCATCCTGCTCTTCTCGCCGATCAACTTCCCGCCGGAGAGACTGCCCGGCTGGATGGCTTCGATGCACTGGTTCCTGCCGTTCCAGCATTCCGCCAACGTCATGCGAGCCGGTCTGACTGAAGGGTCTGGCGACGGACGTCGGTGAGTCGTTTGTGATCCTCTCGATTTGGGCCCTGCTCTCGTGGGGTATCACAGCCTGGGTGGTCGGCCGCCGGGGATAGTGGGGCCCGACGGCCCCGAGAGCCGCTCGGGTGGCCGAGACCAGCACTGGGAGGTGCCGCTCTCAAAGCTCCCGAGGACGAACTCCACGATAGAATCGCGGCGTGTTCGAAGCCCTGATTCTCACCGCCTTCCTGCTTTCCGACGGCCCGGGAACCGTGATGGAGCAGCCGGCGGCCCCGAAACCGCCTCCACCATCGTCGGCACCGTCATGAAGTGGCTGACCCGGCGAGGGTGCGCCGCTTCAAGGGGAGTAGGATCATCCGGGACGAAATGGACGGTGTCGTCAGGTGGGGGGTCGATACCTCGATGTCGATCGCGCCAGGGAGCGCGCCTCGGCGAGCTACCGTGTGCCATCGGCGGGTGCAGTTGGGGGTCGAGGTCAATCCGGAGGTCGACGAGGTCAACCCGCTACTGAGCGTGTTCCTGCTCTTCGAGACCGCGGGTCGACCGGCCGTCTTCCTGGGAACCAGCTCGGACCGCATCGGCTCGCCCGAGGGTACCCAGGCCTACTACGCCACTGCGTCGAAGCGCTTCGGAGAGTCGCGCTTCTCGGCCTACGCCAGTCTCAACTACTCGGAGTGGGACGATGGCTTCAATCTGCCATTCGGCTTCGAAGTCGATCTCGGGCGCGGCTTTTCGGTGCGCCCGATGTGGGACGGTGCCCAACCCCATCTGGATGCTCAACTACTTTCGCGAGCGTTGGGAGTCAGCCTGCTGGCCGTCGATCTCGAGTATCCGGGCATCTCCTTCGCCATGGGCTTCTGATCGCCGTTCTACTCGGCGGCTCGCAAGCGTCGGCCCAGGGGCGATCGTCCATCCCGAGGAGGCGGTGTGTCGGGTGTGCGCGGCACGCTCGACCCACGGCAGCGACCCCGAGGCGGAGCCGGTGGCGGGAGTGAGCTTCCACGACGGCAAGCCGTACTACTTCTGTTCCGTTCGGAGCAGGGTGCGCGCGGCGGCGTCGCGCCCAGGCTCGGTGGGCGGAGATGGCGAAGATGCCGTTCCCCATTCCCGCCGACGTTCGCTCTCGTCGGTGACGGTGGTGCCTCGGGTGGGTGGGGCGACGAGCACACCGTGCTCGACTTCTGGGCGACCTGGTGCCAGCCCTGCAAGAAGACGATGCGCGAGTTGCAGGAGCGCTACGAACAGCGCCGGCCCGGACTGCGGATCGTAGGAGGTGTCGATCGACGAGGGCGAAGACGCACTCGAGAAGGTCCGCAAGCTCGTCGCCAAGCGCGGCATCGACTATCCGATCGTCCTCGACGATCAGGAGTCGTCGGCATGGGCAGCCGCTCGGGGTCTACGCCGGCGACGATCATGCTGGTCGACCGCGGCGGCAATGTGGTTTGGCGTTTCACCGGACCGGACGGAGACGAGCGGCTCGACGAGTTCCTGGCGGCGCGGGCTGAAGACTAGGCAGTCGAGGGCCGATCGGGTTGTCGGACTCCGGTTCGTGAGGTGGGCTCTTGGCGTGGCTTCCTTGAGTGATCCCACTCATCCTGGGGTCGGCTCCCGGGTAGACTCGCTCGCAATGTCAGCACGCAAGGGAAGCTGCCTGTGCGGGGCCCTGACCTACGAGATCGAGGGCGAGATCGACGGGGTCTGGATGTGCCACTGCTCGAACTGCCGCAAGGCGAGCGGTGGCACCGGCAACGCGATCGTCATTGTCAAGCGCGAGAATTTCCACTGGCGCAGCGGTGAAGACCACCTCGTGAGCTATGAACTGCGCCCGACGTACTCGATCACGCGCTGCCGGACCTGTGGCACTCCGCTGCCCGCCGAGCAGGATGATCAGAACGTCTACCTGACCGCGGGCACGTTGGACGACCCGTTGGGCACTGGCATCAAGAACCACATCTTCTTCGCCTCCCGGGCGGATTGGGATGTCGACACGGAAGACGTCTGCTACTTCGACGAACGGTCCACTCGAGAACAGGGCGAGTCATGACTTCACCGAGGGTCGAGTTCCACTTCGATTTCGGCAGTCCCAACGCCTACCTCTTCTTCGGTCGATCCCACGCGTCCGTGTGAGAGACTTTTTGTCGTGACCGAGTCTGCATCGGATCGTTCCGGAGTGTCCGTAGCGGTGATGCCGATCGTCGACCTGTCGGACGACGGCTCTCACGGCGCCCTCGCTCGCGGGCTGACCCAGGATCTGCTCGCCGACCTCACCAGGTTCCGACCGCTCGAGGTGCTGCACGGGCCGGCAGTGGCTCGCGACGGCGAGCCTCACGAGGCCGATCTCGAACGGGCCCGCGATCTCGACGTGGGCTACGTCTTCCAGGGCACCCTGCGGCACGACGGCGACCGGCTCCGAGTCGGCGCTCAACTGTTGGAGGTCGAAAGCGGCCGGGTGCCGTGGGCCGAGACCTTCGACGCCAAGGGCGAGGGAATCTTCGAGATGCAGGACGCGATCGTCTCGCGCGTGGCCGGGGCGCTCGCCGTCGGCGTCGACGACCGACAGCGGGAGCTGTCGCGTCGCGTTCCGATCGGCGGTCTGGGGACCTACGACTCCTGGCTTCGAGGCATGGAGTGCCTGGTCCAGGGGACGCTCGAGGCCGACGCTGAGGCGCGGGCCTGCTTCCAGCGCGCCCTGGATCTCGATCCGGAATATGCCCGGGCCTGGGCCGGGCTGTCGATGACCTACTTCAACGAGTGGAGCTGCCAGGTCTGGCATCTGTTCGAGAGCAACCGGGACCTGGCGTGGGAGAACGCGCTCAAGGCGCTCGAGCTGGATGAGCGTGATGCCTTCGTCCACCTGGTGATCGGCCGGGTGCGGATCTTCCGCCGTGACTTCGACGCCGGCCGCCGCGATCTCGAGCGCGCCCTGGTGCTGAACCCGAACGACCCTGACCTGTTGGCGCACCTGGCCCTCCAGTTCGCCAACCTCGGAGAGCTGGAACGGGCTCTGCAGTTCGCCCAGCGCGCCCGACGTCTACGCCCGGCGCATCCGGAGTGGTACTTCGTCGCCGAGGCCCTGCCGCTCTTCCTGCTCGGACGCTGGCAGGCATCGCTCGAGGCCGCGACCGCCGCCGGCCGGTGCTTCGTCGACGTGTCGGCCATCCGCGCCGCCTGCCTGGCACGACTCGGCGACCGTGAGGGCGCCGCTCGCGAGATCGAGCTCTTCCGGCGCGACTTCGAGCTCAAGATCACCTTCGGGAGGACGCCCGCAGCCGGCGAGATGGTGCGTTGGCTGGCCTACGTCAATCCGATGCGCCGTGAACAGGACATCGAAGCGTTCGCGACCGGTCTCCGGCTGGCGGGTCTCGACGTCGAGCTCGACGAGACGCCGAGCCGCGTCGAACCCCGGCCGGCCGGACTCGAGGTCAGTGGCAACCGTTTCCAGCGCGAGGAGGACTGGTGGATGGTCGCCTTCGACGGCGCCGGCGCCCGCCTCAGCGACCTCAAGGGCTTCCACGACCTCGTGCGCCTGCTGGCCGAGCCAGGCAGGGAGGTGCACTGTTGCGACCTGCAGGGCGTGGAACACCGGGTCGACCGTGGCGAGGAGGTACTCGACGCCCGCGCGCGACGGGAGATCGAGGCCCGGATCGCGGCGCTCGAGGAAGAGGACAGGGCCGACGTCGGCGAGCTCGAGGCGCTGCGCCAGGCGCTGCGGGGGGCCACTGGACTGGGTGGTCGGTCGCGGCGCCTGGGCGACGAGGTCGAGCGCGCCCGCACCGCGGTCACCTGGCGGATTCGCAGCGCGATCAAGAAGATCGGGGTCGCCCATCCGCGTCTTGGGCGGCATCTCGAGAACAGCGTCCGCACCGGTAGTTTCTGCGCCTACGAGCCCGAAACCACCGTCCAGTGGGAGGTTACGGGCCTGTCGGCCTGATTCGGTGTACTTTTCTCGATGCGACCTCACATCGTGAGGCCGGAACTCACGCCTTGGTTGGTGAGGGGCGGACACTCCCATTACCCGCCGCCCCGGGAGCAAACGATGAATCAAGCAAAGACTTCTCTTCGGGTCGCCGTCATGGCGGTCGCGACTTTCCTGGCTGCCGGCGTTCTGGCGGCCGACGGCGAACACGATCACCACGTTCGACCCCATCCGATCACCACATCGTCCGCCGAGGCGCAGCACCTCTTCGAGCTCGGTCTGTCGCAGGCCTGGGGTTTCAATCACGTCGAAGCAGCCCGTACCTTCCGGGCCGCCACGGCCGCCGATCCCGACTGCGCGATGTGCTGGTGGGGCGTTGCCCTGGTCCTCGGCCCGAACATCAACGCGCCGCTCGATCCGACCTACCATCCAGAGATCCTCGACGCGCTCGAGCGGGCGAGGGCCGCTTCGGCCTCTGCCACCGAGGCGGAACGCGCCTACATCGCGGCTCTGGGAGAGCGCTACGCGGAGGCACCGCTCGAGGACCGCACGGAACTCGACCGGGCCTACGCACGGGCGATGCGTCGCGTGGCGCATTCGTATCCGCAGGATCTCGACGCTGCGACCCTCTTCGCCGAGGCCCTGATGGACACGATGCCCTGGAACTATTGGACCGAGACCGGTGAACCCCGCCCCTTGACGCGTGAGTTCATCGACACCCTGGAGAAGGTGCTCACCCAGGAGCCGAGTCACAGCGGCGCCAATCACCTGCTGATCCATGCCGTGGAAAAGACCCGGCCCGACCTCGGAGTGCCGGCCGCCGAGCGTCTCGAGCAGCAGGAGCAGGCGACCGGGCATCTCATCCACATGGCCTCGCACATCTACATCCGGGTCGGCCGCTACGACGACGCGGCGCGGGTCAACGCGATGGCGATCGAGGACGACGACGAGTACGCACGCCACCACGAAGTGCCGCTCGAGTACGTCCCGTACATGCTGCACAACCATCACATGCGTTGGGCAGCATTGACCTTCGCGGGACGCGCCGACGAGTCGTCGGTCGAAGCCGACTACCTGGCCGAGCACGCCGATCCCGCTGCCATGCGCCATCCGGTCTTCGGGCCGTTCATCCAGCACCTGCTGATGATGCCGCTCTTCGATGACCTGCGCTACGGTCGCTGGGATGACGTGCTGACCATGCCGGCCCCCGCTGACGATCTGCTCTATCCTCGAGCATTGCGCCACTTCGGACGCGGCATCGCCTACGTTCGTCTGGGGTCCGTCGACGCGGGCCAGGCCGAGTTCGAGGCACTGCGCACCCTGGCCGCCGATCCGCGCCTCGCCGAAGCGGCGGTCAACTTCAACCCGGTTCTCAGTCTGCTGACGATCGCCGAAAGCACCCTCGCCGGCGAGGTCGCCGCAGCCCGCGGCGACTGGGATCGAGCGGTCGTGGCGCTCGAAGCCGCGGTCCTGGTTGAGGACGCCCTGGTCTACGACGAGCCACCTCCGTGGCTGCCCCCGGCCCGCCAGTGGCTGGGCCAGGTGCTGGCGCGCGCCGGCCGCACCGAGGAGGCCGCCGCCGTCTATCGGGCCGATCTGGAGGTCTACCCCGATAACGCAACGTCGGTAGCCGCCCTGCAGCGACTCTCCGAGTAGAGCGGACGCCGACCGGCTGCAAGCCTGATCGTGCGAGGAGACCCGTCCCGCCAGGTGGCGCGACGGGTCTTTTCGTCATGACCCGAGAGCGGGTGCAGAGTGGGTGCCCAGACACATGTCGAGGGTCTAGTCGTCCTTGTCGGCCTCAGAGTTCACCGCTTCGCACGCATTCGACAGGCCCTGGATGTAGTCACGCTGCAGGGTCGATCTCGAGACCGCGACGATCCGGCTGTTCGGTAGCTTCTCGGCCATCCACAGCGACAGCGAACCCCATTCACAGCCGAGTTCCAGGATGTCCATTCCGTCTTCGAGCGCGGCGCGTCGGCAGGTCAGTTCGAGCATCGCCTCCTCGGAGTCGCGGGCTCCCTGTGCTATGAGTGCAGGCCATGGATACCGAATGGAGCGGGGTATGAGACAGGCGAGACGGTCCGGACCGTGGTCGAACGAGCAGGTGGAAGGCTTCCTGGACAAGACCGTGGTGCCGGTACGTCTGGCCTGCAACAATGCCGAGGGCTTCCCCCGGGTGACGGCTCTGTGGTTCGTCGTGCGCGACGGCGCCTTGTGGTGTGCCACGCTCGACTCGTCCTGGGTGGCCGTCGCCCTCGGCCGCGACCGACGCTGCGGCTTCGACGTATCGGTCGAGCAGCCGCCGTACCGAGGCGTGCGGGGCGAAGCCGAGGCGGTCTTCGTCCCTGAACTGGGCGGCGAGATCCTCGGCGAATGCATCGACCGCTACCTCGGCAGTAGGGACTCCGATCTCGCGCGCTGGCTGTTGAGCCGGGCCGATCGGGAGGTGGCGCTGCGTCTCGAGCCGCGACGCCTCGTGAGCTGGGACTATTCGGAGCGGATGAAGGACGCCCAGCAGCCGGAGTCGTGAGGCTCAGGGGCTCTTGCGAGGCAGGGTCCTCGCGGTCGCCCACGATGGATGCGATCGGGCCGGCGAACGGTCCGCCGGGTGAACCGGCCTCGGTCGTTCGAGTTCCGCCTACTCCTCTGGAAAGGCTCGGGCCGCGGCTCCGGCTACGGCTTGATGGGCACCGTTGCGGAGCAGCGTGCCATGGGCGCTGAGCAGCGTGTCGAACTCCAGGGTGAGCAGGCGTTCGAACTCGTCACGCAGCGACGCTCCCTCGGGCGTCATGGCCGTCAACCACATCGGCCCGATCAACGTCGTCTTCGGGAAGCCGATCCGCGGCATCATGAGGCGGGCTGCGAGACTGCAGTTGCTGTAGTCGCCGTAGTGCTGGACCGCGTCGCAGGTCAGCAGCACGCCGTCACCCCGGTGGAGCAGGAGCACGCCTTCCGGCTGCTTCAGCCCGTGGAAGCACCACAGCTCAGCGTCGGGGAACGGCAGCTCGCCGCCCTCGCTCAGGACGTGGTCGATCGCCGGCTCGGGATAGGTCGTGCCGCCTTCGAACGACCAGAATGCAGCTTGGTAGCGGTCCATGTAGAACGGATCGTCGGAGCCGTGGAAGGGGCCGAGGCGAAGGATGTGCTCGACCTCACCCAGCGCGTCCAACTGTTGCAGGCCGCGATCGTTCAACCGGATCGGGTTGATCAGCGTCAGTTTCCCGGCGTGACGGACGATCGCCATGTTCCTCGTCAGCCGGACCACGGGGTTCATGCGGATGCTGCCGCGCGCCATGAAGAGATCCTGCGTGATCTCCTCGATCGGATCGTGCGGATAGGCCGGTGGAAACGTCATGATCTTTGCTCCTGTTTCTCGTTTGTCCTGGTTCAAGCCATGCACGAAGCGCTCAGCTGATTCCACAGCTCCGCTTTCAGCCTTTTCTGCGCCCGACCCCACAGGCCCTGGGGACCCTCCCCGAAGCGGCGCGGCAAGACTTCAGCCGGCCGCAGCGGCGCCGACGATCCCGAGACTGCCCAGGATCAGGGCCGCGAAGATCCCGACGAAGAGGTACACGAGCCAGCCGATCAGGCAGACGCCGACGGCTCGACCGGTTCCGTTGTAGTCGAGCGCTTGTCGTACCGCAACGACCATCGTGATCAGCATCCAGACGCCGACGGCAAAGTTGACGACGGTGCCGACCATCGGCAGGATTCCGAAGATGCGAAGCAGGCCCGGGCTCGAGGCGAAACCGAGGGTGCGCAACAACTCACCGACGTTGGACTGGGTCTGTGGCTCTGGCAGGATCTTCGTACCGATGAGGTAGGTCGTTCCCGCCCAGATGAACCAGCCGGCAAGGGCGAAGACGGCAGCGAACGCGGCGCCGATCAGCCCGATCTCGCCGTAGCTGCCAACGCCGGCCGCCAGGCTCGAGAGCACCACCAGGGTCATCGCCTGCCCCATGGCGTTGTCGTCGGCCTCGACCTCCTCGTAGATGGCGACCTCGAGCTTCGCCGCCCCGATCATTCGCTGCGTGAACGTCGACATTCGATCTCCTTCTTGCTGGTGACTGCTTGCCTGCACTCTAACCGGTCGAGAGTCGAGGTGCGTCGGACCCTCGTGTTCAGGAGCCGAGGGTGAGGATGGAGCGGAACTCCAGGGCAGCTCGACCAGCTCGATACTCGTGACATCCTGCCGGTCGTGAAACCGCGCTTCTACGGCTGGACGCTGGTCGGTATCGGCATGCTCCTCTACGGCCTCGGCATGGCGCCCGGCTACTACAGCTGGGGCTTCTTCGCGCCTGAGATCATCGCCGAACTCGGTCTCACCCGTCAGCAGATCGGCGAGGTCTTCGGCGCCTTCACTCTCGTCTTCGCCCTCACCAGTACTCTCTCGGCCGTCGCTATCCAGCGCTACGGGCTGCGCCTGACCGTCTCTCTGGGAGCCCTCGTCGGCGCGGTCGGTTGGCTGATGGTCGGGCGAGCGCAGTCGCTTGTGGACCTCTATCTGAGCTACTCCCTGCTGGGCGGCATCGGGATCGGCCTCGCGACCCTGCTTCCCGCGCAAACGCTGCCGGTCTACTGGTTCAGGAAGTACCGCGCCCGCGCCACGTCGATCATCCTGCTGGGCGCTGCCATCTTCGGCGCTGCCGTCACGCCGGTCGACGCCTTCATCCTCGAGCGCTTCGACTGGCGAACGGCGTGGGTCTTCATCTCCGGTACGGCTGTTGCGGTGGCGGTGATCGCAGCGGTCTTCCTGCGAAACAAGCCGGAGGACATCGGTCAACGACGGGACGGCCTCGCTCCGGGCGAAGTCGATCCTGCCGACGATGAGGACCCCGACGACGGTGCGCGGTCGGGCATCGCCTCCCTGCGCCAGTTCACGCTCCGCCAGGCCATCGCCACGCCGCAGTTCTTCATCGCCACGTTCGCCGACATCGCGGTCGCCCTTCCCTGGCGTACATTGACGGCCCATGGACGTCTGCACCTGGAGAACCTCGGCTTCGCGCCGACTCTCGCAGCGGCCGTTCTCGGCGTGCGCGTCGGCATGAGCGGCTTCGGCCGCCTGTCGGGTTCGCTGGGCGACTTCGTCCGGCCGACCCGCGTCCTGGCGCTCGCCCTGGTCCTCAACGGTCTCGGCATCGGCGCGCTGCGCTTCGCCGAAACGCCCGCTCTCGCCTACGCCAGCGTGACCCTGATGGGCATCGGCTACGGCGCCGGCTTCTCGACCGTGCCCGTCGTCTTCGGCAGCTTCTTCGGGCGCCAGGCCTTCGCGTCGACTGCCGGGCTCCGCCTCGCGGTCACCGGCATCGTCGGCTTCATCGGCCCCAGCTGGGTGGGTGCTGCGGCGGATCGAACCGGGTCGTACAACGGCTCGCTCGTGGTGCTGGCTCTGATCTGCATGGCGGGCGCAGTGTTGATCTTCGGCTGCCGCTCTCCGAAGCAGGGCCGGGCGGCGACCTGGCGCTGACGCCACGGAGCCTGCGGGCCCCACAACAGGCGAAGCACGGCGACCGAGGGCGGGTTGTCATGCATGGGCTAGGCTTGCGATCGCGAGTGATGCGGCTGCGAATCTCCATCGAAGCCTTGGCGATTCTTCTTGTGACCACGGCAGTGGCCCTGGCGCAGGACGTCGACTTCGGGCGCGATGTGCGCCCTGTTCTGGCAGAACACTGCACTCTCTGCCACGGCCCCGACGAGGGCAATCGACAGGCCGATCTCTACCTCGACGATCCCGAGTCGCTGCGTTCCGTGGTCGAGCCCGGAGCCCCCGAGCAGAGCGCGCTCTATCTGCGCATCACGTCGACCAGCCAGAGATTCAGGATGCCGCCGGCGCGGCATGCGGCGGCGCTCGCCGAGGGGGACATCGACCTCCTGCGGCGATGGATCGAACAGGGCGCTTCCTGGGAACCACACTGGGCCTACGCTGCCGCTCGTGACGTCGTGATTCCGGACCGCAGCGAGGTGAACCCGATCGATCGTTTCGTTCGGGCCCGCCTCGAGGGCGTTGCCATCGCGCCGTCGCCACCCGCCGACCGTGAGACCCTGATCCGTCGCTTGAGTCTCGACCTGATCGGCATGGGGCCGACGCTGGAGGAGATCGAAACCTTCCTCTCCGACCAAGACGCCAGTGCCTACGAGCGCCTCGTAGATCGCCTGCTCGCCTCGCCCCACTACGCCGAACGCTGGGCCCGCCACTGGCTCGACCTGGCGCGCTATGCGGACTCGAACGGCTACACCATCGACGGCCGACGGTCGATGTGGCCCTACCGGGACTGGGTCGTGAATGCCATCGACCAGGACATGCCCTTCGACCAGTTCACGGTCGAGCAGTTGGCCGGCGACCTGCTGCCGAACCCGACCAACTCACAGTTGGTGGCGACGGGCTTCCACCGCAACACCCAGATCAATGAAGAGGGCGGCGCCAAGGACGAGGAGAACCGCATCAACGCGGTGATCGACCGGGTGAACACGACCGGGGCGGTCTGGTTGGGTTCGACCCTCGCCTGCGCGCAGTGCCACACCCACAAGTACGATCCGCTGTCGCATGTCGACTACTACCGGATGTTCGCCTTCTTCGACCAGACGGCGGATGGCGGCGTGAGCGTGGGGCCCAAGGTCGAGGTGACCGATCCGGACACCGAACTGGAGCTGGCACGATTCGAGTCTGAACGCCGGACACTCGCTGCGGCTCTCGACGCCGCTGAGCGCCAGGCCGCCAGGGGCTGGGTGCGCTGGCGACCGTCTCGGCTCGTGGCGAGCGAGGGGCCAGAGCTTCGGTTGGAGGTCGACGACTCCATCCGTAGCGTGGGCCACAATCCCCAGACTTCGATCTACGACCTCGAGGGCGGGGCACCCCTCGCGGGCATCTCGGCGGTTCGCATCGAGGCGTTGCCCTACTTCGTCCCTGGAGTGCATGGGCCCGGTCGCGCCCGAGACGGCAGCTTCGCGGTCAACCAGGTCCGCCTCCTGTCGAGGGCGCTGCCGGCAGTGGCGACGCCTTCGAAGAACGGCCGCTGCGCGGGACCGGCCCGTGGCGGGTGACTGCGCCGGAGGGCCAACCGCGGGTGGCCGAGTTCGAGTTGATCGAGGCCCTGCCCGACGTCGACCACGACCTCCACCTCGAACTGCTGCAGACGAGGGAGCCAACCGTGTTCTCGGGCGCTTCCGCGTCGCCTTCACCAGCACGCGCTTCGCGCAGGCCGCCCACGTCGAAGATTAGCCGATCACTACCTCGTGACCGAGGAGTGGAGCGAAGCCTGGCAGGCGCTGGCGGCCCACGAAGCCCTCCGCCCGAAGCTGCCGAGTACGCTCGTGATGTCCGAGCAGACTCCTCCTCGGGCGACCCATCTACTGAAGCGCGGCAGTTTCCTCGACCCCGGCGAGGTCGTGGTGCCGGGGTTCCCGCCCGCGATGGACCATTTCGCCCGCGACCGGGAGGTCGCTTCGCGGCTCGACCTGGCGCGCTGGTTGGTGGATCCGCAGAACGCTCTCGTTCAGCGCGTCACCGTCAACCGCTGGTGGCATGCGCTACTTCGGACTCGGACTGGTCGAGACCGAGAACGATTTCGGCACCCAGGGCGCGTCGCCATCGCACCCCGATCTGCTCGAGTGGCTCGCCGGCGCTTCGTGGAAGAGGGTTCTCGATGAAGTCGATGCATCGCCTGATCGTGACGTCGCGAGACCTACCGCCAGCGCTCGTCCGTGCGCGCCCCGACCTGGCGGAGATCGATCCGCGCAACCTGCTGCTCGCTCGCCAGTCGCGCGTGCGCCTCGACGCCGAAGTCATCCGCGATGCCGCGCTCCGCGCCAGTGGCCTGCTGTCGCCGACCATCGGCGGCGCGCCGGTGCAGCCACCGCAGCCCGATGGCGTCTACGCGTTCACCCAGAACGACAAGGACTGGATGCCGACGAGCATCGGCCCCGAGCGCTACCGCCGCGCGATGTACACGTTCTTCTACCGCAGCGCGCCCTACCCACTCTTCGGCACCTTCGAAGCCCCAGACTTCCAGACGACCTGCACGCGTCGCACACGTTCGAACACGCCCCTGCAGGCGCTCACCATCGCCAACGATACCGCCTTCATGATGCTCGAACTCAACGCACGGGTCATCGAGGCGTCCCGGCTGGTGCAGGAGGCGCGTATCCGACGCGCGAGCGCCTCGACCGAGCCGGCGCCGGACTCTGGCTCGTCCGCCAACGGCCGACGAGCCGCCGATCATGAAGCGCTACCTCGATCGCCAGCGCCCTGCTCGAACGCCTGGACGAGGGATCCGCTGCCTGGGCCGCCGTGGCGCCGGGTGCGTTCAATCTCGACGAATTCTCCCACCGGAACTGAAGCACCTGATGCGGCGCATTGCCAGACCCGCCGGCATTTCTCCGCCAGAGCGGCGTCGGCCTGGGGTCCCGATCGCGCTCTACCACCTGCTCGGCAGCAGTGCCAAATCGCGCGAGCCGATGGCGACGGATCCGTGTGCCAAGCGGGTGATCTTCCTGTTCATGGCCGGCGGGCCGAGCCAGCTCGAGCTCTTCGAGCCCAAGCCGAAGCTGCAACGAGCTCAACGGCCAGACCCCGCCGGCGCGCACCACCGACGGCAAGCGCTTCGCATTCATCGAAGGGCGACGCCCGCTGCTCGGTTCGACGCAGAGTTCGTTCGCCCGATACGGGCAGTGCGGCGCACTGGACATGAGCGAGCTCATGCCGCACCACCGCGAGATCGTCGACGAGCTGTGCTTCGTGCGCGGCCTGACCACCGACGTGTTCAACCACGGCCCGGCGAAGCTGTTCATGAACACCGGCTTCGGTCAGTTCGGGCGCCCCAGCATGGGCTCGTGGATCAGTTACGGCATCGGTAGCGAGGCGTCGGACCTGCCGGGCTTCGTCGTGCTGCAGTCGGGCAGCCGCGGGGCCGCGCGGCGGGCAGCCGCTGTGGGGCAGCGGTTTCCTGCCGACCCGACTACCAGGGAGTGCCGTTCCGATCGGGGCCGAGCCGATCCTGCATCTGAGCCAGCCCGCCGGGCGTCGACGCGCGAGCAGCAGCGTGACTTCTTCGACGCGGTCGGCGCGATCGAACCGCTCCGCAGATCGGCGAGGTGCGAGAGACCCCGAGATCGACACCCGGATCGCCGCCTACGAGATGGCGTATCGCATGCAGACCAGCGCGCCCGAACTGATGGATCTGTCGCAGGAGACGCAGGAGGTGCGAGATCTACTATGGCGTCGAGGGCGGGCAAGCCGTCCTTCGCCAACAACTGCCTGCTGGCGCGACGGCGCCTGGTCGAGCGCGGCGTGCGCTTCGTTCAGCTCTACCACACCGAACTGGGACCACCACGGCGACCCCGACGACAACCTCGGCCGGCCGCTCGAGGAGCGCTGTCGCGAGGTCGACCAGGCGTCGGCGGCACTGGTGCGCGACCTCAAACGCCGCGGCCTGCTCGACGACACGCTGGTCATCTGGGGCGGCGAGTTCGGCCGCACCCCGATGGGCGAGGTGCGGCATCAAGATCGGCCGCGATCACCACATCGACGCCTTCACCATGTGGATGGCCGGCGGCGGCATCAAGCCCGGCTTCTCCTACGGAGTGACGGACGACATCGGCTATTCGGTCGTCGACGAGAAGATGCACGTCCACGACCTGCACGCCACGATCCTGGACCTCCTGGGGATCGACCATACGAGGCTCGACCTACCGCCGGGCGGACGCGCTCCCGGCTGACCGAGGTCCCCCTGTCGCACGGTCCGACCTGTCGAGGTCCCCGAAGGGCCTCCAGGGCGGTGGTCCCCAGGTCGACGGTACAGGATCGCCAGGGCTGGCCGGGATACGGCACGTCACGGTCGAGACGGGCGCGCGGGTCCGGCGGGTGATTTCGTGTCGATCGCGGGTGTCGGCTATGATCCGGCCTGCATCCCGTTTCATCCCGTTTCATCTGGTGGCTGGCCTTCCGACCGGCGAGCGACTTCCACTTTCTGTGTTGGGGAGGAATTTGTGTTGAAGAAATCCACCTTCTGTGTCTGCCTGATGACGTTGATCCTCGCGGGTGTTCCCGCTTCGGCGCAGGTCATCACCTTGTCGGGTTCGAGCGAGACCGGATCGACCACCGTCACGATGCCGTTGAGCCCGGGCGTGTTTCTCGATCTTCTGTCGATTGGAACCACGGAGCACGATCGGCCGGTTCGATACCCACACTCCCGGCTTCGAGATCACAGGCCTGGGAGATCCTCGGCGTGTCCGGACTACAGTTCTGAGGGTGTGTCCCTCACCAATGTCTGTTCTCCGGCATCTCGGCGTGCTGTGGATCAGACGGACCTGACGCTGATCGCCTGGACTCCCGTCGCAGGGAACCTCGATTCGGTCCTGTCAGTACGACGACAGTCAGTGCAGCGGACACTGATCGTGCTCTACATACCCGAGGGCAGCGGAAGAACTGCGCCTGTCTCGACGGTGAGGGCAGTGGGGGAACTGCTGTTCGACACCGCAGGCCCCGGGTCGGGTAGCAGCATCGCTGGGAGTGGACGGCTTCCGGACATTCAATCCCCCGGTCACGGAGAGCGGCGTCGTCATCAGTGGTTTCGTCAACCGCTGCACGGGCCCGAAGGGAAACAAGAAGTAGCCGGGGTGCTGCCGCGAGAGTCCGGTGCCTTCTGACGGCGGACACTCGCCCAGGCCACAGCCTCTCTTTTTCTGGCAGACAGCCGTGCCTGACGCGAGTCGGCTCCCGTCGGCGAAGAAGGGGCGTCGCGAGCGATGCCCGAACTCCGCTCGGGAGAGAATCGCCGCAGGATGGCGCCTGGAACGCCAAACGGAGGAGATGACGATGTATGTGAATACCTACGTGATCGCGGTGCCCGAGGACAAGAAGGACGAGTACCTCCGGGTGGCGAAGGTCTTTGCACAACTGACGCAAGAGTTTGGAGCGCTCGAGATCTTCGAGATCTGGGAGCTCGAGGTGCCCGACGGCGAGCAGACCGACTACCGCAAGGCGGTCCAGGCGATACCGGGCGAGTAGATCGTCGTGGCGTGGGTCGTGTGGCCCGATCGGGCTACCGGAGCGAGGGCGCACAAGGGCATGTTCGAGGACCCCCGGATGGCCGAGCTCGGCCCGATGCCGTTCGATGGCAAGCGCATGATCATGGGCGGCTTCGAGCCGATCCTCAGCTACCGCAAGGAGTGACCGACCCCTCCGCGTAGCGCTGCCGCCCGGTGCGCCCGACACGCTCGGTCAGGAATTCCGGGACGGTCCGACGGGAACTCACCGCCGCAGGTCAGCTGGTAGCTCTCTTCGAGCCAACGTTTCCAGAGTTCCGGGGGCATCGGCTCCTGCCTGCCCTGGAGCCGTACGCTCGTGCAGGTCAATCGCTATCATCGGCCGATGAAGGCTCCATCACGCGTCGACGACCTTGCGCTGCGGAGCGACATCCGGGAACTCGGCGAGATCCTCGGGGAGGTGATCCGCGATCAGTGGGGCGAGGACCTCTACGAGCTCGAGGAGACCGTGCGTCTCGCCACCCGGGCGCTGCGCGCCGGGCCCGACGAGCCGCGGCGCGAGGAGCTCTTCGCGACGCTGACTGAGGCCTCGTTGCTCGAAGTGCTGCGTCTGGTGCGGGCCTTCACGAGCTACTTCCATCTCGCCAACACCGCCGAGCAGCACCACCGGGTGGGTGACTCGTTCCTGGCGTCCGAGAACCGGCTCGAGGCCGTGCTCGGTGAAGCCGTGGGAACAGGCAATGCTCGGCCGAAGAGCTGAGCGATTTCGCCGAACGGCTGCGGGTTCGGCCAGCCATTGAAATCAGCTCCTTCCACCGAGGCCGCGCGGCGTTCGATCCTCTGATGAGTACTGCAGGCCCTGGGGGAAGAACTCGCTCGTGGCCGGGATGGCCCCGAACGGTCTCGACGCCGGGGACGACGGCCTGCAGC
>CALOFD010000069.1:0-9895 GCA_942492505.1 Thermoanaerobaculia bacterium | reverse complement strand
TCACTTGTGCCCCCGTTCCAGTTACGTATTGCTGATTCAGCCGGCAGCATGCTCCGCGACCTCGTCGGTCACTGCGAACGTCGGCGACCAGCTGCGCCTGGCTGAAGCCCCGGCCGGAGAAGTCGTGGGACTCCTGCTCGATGGAGGCGAACCTTCGCCGCTGCTGGCGATCCGCAAGGTGATGGAGGTGGGCCTGCCCGTCGAACTGGGAGGAGTCCGGGTTCGACTCGGCACCACCCTCGGAACCAACGCCCTGCTCGAACGCCGTGGCGCGCGGACCGCTCTGCTGATCAACGAGGGGCTGACCGATCTGCTCACCATCGGCAACCAGGAGCGCCCCGATCTCTTCGATCTCCGGGTCCTCCGACCGTCTCCCTCTGACCGACGACGTGGTCGGACTGCGAGGGCGGGTGGGTGCCGATGGCGTGATCTCGGAGGATCTCGACGAGGCGCAGTTGGACGCCGTCGTCGCGGAACTACGCAGGCGCAAGGTGCAGTCGGTCGCGGTCTGCATGATCCACGCGTACTCCAACGACGCGCAGGAAGTGGAGATCGAACGTCGCCTGAGGAGCGCGGGCTTCGGAGAGGTCAGCCGATCGTCCGGAGGTGTCTCCGACCCAGCGAATCGTGCCTCGTTGTGACACGACCGTCCTCGACGCCTACCTGACTCCGGTGATCCGCGAGGCCTCGGAGGACTTGAGCCGTCGGCTGCCGGGATCGAGGATCCGTTGGATGACCAGTGCCGGCGGCCTGGTCGATCCTTCCAGGTATCGAGGTCGCGACTCGGTTCTGAGCGGGCCTGCCGGAGGTGTCGTCGCCCTGCAGGAAGTCGCTCGGCAACTGGGACTGGAGAGCGTGGTCGGATTCGACATGGGCGGAACCAGCACGGACGTTTCACGATGGGCTGGCGAGCTGGCTTTCGAGACCGAGACCCGCAAGGCCGGAGTGCGGCTCGCGACTCCGATGCTGGCGATCGAGACGGTGGCGGCGGGCGGTGGTTCGGTGTGCTCCTTCGATGGTCAGAAGCTGGCCGTCGGACCGGCGAGCGCAGGCTCCGAGCCGGGGCCGATCTCCTATGGGCGCGGAGGGCCGCTGGCGCTCACCGACATCAATCTCTTCCTGGGGCGCCTTCGGCCCGAGCACTTCCCCCTTTCCCCTCGATCGAGCGGCCGTGGTGGCGGCCCTCGAGAAGCTGGCCGGAGAGATCGGCGATCGTGCCGAGGCGAAGCTGTCTGTCGACCAGATCGCCGAGGGGTTCCTGCGGATCGCGAACTCGAGGATGGCCGCGGCCATTCGTCGGATCTCGGTGGCTCGCGGTTTCGACCTCGACGGCACGGCGCTGGTGAGCTTTGGCGGCGCCGGCGGACAACACGCATGCTCGGTCGCCAGGGAACTGGGAATCGACAAGGTGATCGTCCATCCCCTGGCGGGAATCCTGAGCGCCTACGGGATGGGCGTGGCGAGGAGTTCGGCGTTTCGCGATCCGCACAGTCCTGCGTCGGCTCGAAGACGGCGTCGAGACGGAGATGAGCGGGATCTTCGACGAACTCGAGCAGCAGGCGCGAGCCGAGGTTTCCTTGGAGGGCGTCGACGAAGAGCGCATTCGCAGGGGGCGCCGGCTCTGGGAGCTGCGTTACCTCGGTCAAGGGGCGACCCTGATGATCGATGAGCAGACCGAGCCCGCGGTGGCTTTCGAGCGCGAGCACCGACGGCGCTACGGTCATGCTTTCGAAGGAAGGCCGGTCGAAGTGGTGAGTCTCCGGGTCGAAGTGATCGGCGATACGGAAGGGGTGTCGTTGCCTCGCCTTGCCGAGCACGTCGGCGATGCGGAGGCCTTCGACTCCCAGGACATCTGGATCGACGGCGATCGACGCCCGGTGCCGGTCTTCGAACGAGACGGACTCGGCGCGGGTGTGGAGATCGAAGGCCCTGCGCTGGTCGTCGAGGCGACGGGGACGACCCTGGTGGAGGTGGGATGGCGGTTTCGCGTGCTGGCTGGCGGAGAACTCGAACTCACCGCGCTCTCCCGGCCCGAGACCGGCGCAGGGAGCGGCGCGCGTAGAGCTGCCTCCGCCGCGCTGGAGGAAGCCTCACGGCAGCCGCCAAGGCGGGCGAAGCAGTCCGCGGAGCCCGACGCGGATCCGATCGAGCTCGAGCTCTTCAACCATCGATACTCGGCTGTCGCCGAGGACATGGGCGCCAACCTCCGGCGAACGGCGCTGTCGGTGAACGTCAAGGAGAGACTCGACTTCTCCTGCGCGCTGTTCACCTCCCGGGGTCGGCTGGTAGCCAATGCGCCTCACATGCCGGTTCATCTCGGAGCCATGAGCGAAACCGTTTCGTGCGTTCTCGAGGATCTGCCCGACCTGCGTCCGGGAGACGTGGTTCTCACCAACGATCCCTTTCGTGGCGGATCCCACCTGCCCGACCTGACCGTGGTCACGCCGGTCTTCCATCCGCAGCAGGGCACGCTGCTGGCGTTCGTCGCGAGCCGGGCCCACCACGCGGACATCGGGGAAACCCGGCCGGGGTCGATGCCGCCCGACAGCCGGCGTCTCGAGGAGGAAGGGGTTCTCATTCGGGCCTTCAAGGTGGTCGAGGAAGGGCGCGAAGATTTTGCGCGCCTGCGCGAGATCCTGGCTGGAGGGCGTTATCCGGCTCGCAATGTCGAGGAGAACGTGGCCGACGTGAGTGCCCAGATCGCAGCGAACCACACCGGAGTCGAGGCCCTGCTCGGCCTGATGGATGAGCACGGAGACGCCATCTGGCGTTTCATGGATCACGTGCAGGGTGCGGCGGCCGCGAAGGTGCGGCAGAGTCTGGAGGCTCTCGGCGAAGGAGAGTGGTCGTTCGAGGACCAGATGGACGACGGTTCCGCGATCGCTCTCACCCTGACCCTTCGAGCCGGGCGCGCGATCTTCGACTTCAGCGGCAGCGCGCAGCAGGTGAGTTCGAATCTCAACGCCAATCGCGCGATCGTCAAGGCGGCGGTGCTCTACTCGCTGCGCTGTCTGATCGACGAGGACATTCCGCTGAACGACGGGGTTCTCGAGCCGGTCGAACTGGTCATCCCGGCCGGCATCCTCGATCCCCCCGGTGCAGAAGACCCGGCCGACTGTCCCGCCGTCGTCGGAGGCAACGTCGAGACGTCTCAGCGGATCACCGACGTTGTCCTCGGCGCGCTCGGACTCGCCGCCGCCAGCCAGGGAACCATGAACAACTTCACGTTCGGCAGCGCTTCGTTCGGGTACTACGAGACGATCTGCGGCGGAGCGGGGGCAGGCCCCGGCTTCGCGGGCACCTCGGCCGTCCACACCCATATGACGAACACGCGGCTCACGGACCCGGAGGTCCTGGAGGCTCGCTATCCGGTCGTCCTTCGGCGCTTCGAGATCCGAGCCGGCTCCGGCGGTAGAGGTCGGTGGTCGGGAGGGGACGGCGTGGTTCGGGAGGTCGAGTTCCGGGAACCCATGGAGGTGTCCCTCCTGACTCAGCGCCGAACGACGAGGCCCTTCGGCATGAAGGGTGGCGACGCGGGGAAGCCCGGCGTCAACGCGAAACGCCGTCGCGACGGCACCCTGAAGCCACTCCCCGGGGTCTGCAGCCTGACGGTAGAACCGGGAGAGTGCATTCGGATCGAGACGCCGGGTGGCGGCGGCTGGGGCAGCGAGGACGCCTGAGGCTCAGTCGGTCAGGAACGGCCCCCCCCCCCCCCCCCCCCCCCCCCCCCCCCCCCCCCCCCCCCCCCCGAATCGTCTCGAGGAAGAGGTCGAGACGATCGTGGTGCACCCAGTGCCCGGCGCCCTCGAAGTTGACCAGCCGAGCCTGCTGGAAGGCTTCCATCCGGCCGTCCTTCTCGGGGTCCGAGGCCCAGCTCTCGGTGCCACGTACGAGCAGCGTGGGGCAGTTGATCCGAGCCCAGATCGAGCGCACGTCTTCGGCGCTGAACTGATAGGGACCGAGCGCGCGGATGTAGTTGTCGAATTTCCAGCTGTAGGTGCCGTCTTCGTTGCGGGCGACACCATGGATCGTGAGATGGCGAGCCTGCTCGAGGTCGAGATGATCGTTGGCCTCCTTCATCCGCTTCATCGCGTCTTCGATCGATTCGTACCTGCGCGGGTGGCGTCCCGCCAGGTCCTGCATGCGTGAGATCCAGTCGGCCATTCGTTCCCAGGCGGCCTTTCCACGCATCCGGTCGAGCATTTCCGGCGGCGGACCCATGCCTTCGATGGCGGCGACGCGTTGGACGTTCTCCGGGTAGGTGCCTGCATAGTGGAGTGTGATGGCCCCGCCGAGAGAGTGGCCGAGGATGCGAACCGGGAACTTGTCGAGAGCGTTGAGGAGCTGAACCATGTCGAGGACGAAGTCGGACTGGGTGTACATGCCGCCGATCGCCCAGGCGGAATCACCGTGGCCGCGCAGGTCGGGGGCAACGATGTGGTAGTCCTCGCGCAACGCGCGGGCCACCCAGTCCCAGTTGTGGGCATGGTCCCTGCCGCCGTGGATCAGGAGTAGGAGAGGTTTGTCCTGATTGCCCCAGTCCAGGTAGTGGAGCCGCAGGCGCTGAGAGATGTAGAACTGGGATGCGGGTCCCAGGATGTCGGGGCGATCGGACGTCATTGCCGGTATTGTAGGCCGAGGCGCCGAGATTCGGTCGGATAACATCGCTCTCCCGGAGAACCTGGATGACGAGCGATCAGACTGCCATCCTGCCTCTCCGATTGGCCGCTCATGGCGGCAGAACTGCGCTGATCGCCGACGAGGGCACTCTCTCCTACGAGGCGCTCGTCGGGCAGGCTTCTCGAATCGCCGCGGGACTGCTCGACGGTCGTAGCGACCTCGACGGTGAGTGCATCGCGTTCCTGGCCGCGCCGGGTCTCGACTACGTTCGCATTCAAGTGGCGACCTGGCTGGCTGGAGGCGTTGCCGTTCCCCTTTGTCCGGCCCATCCGGCTCCGGAAATGCAGTATGTCCTCGAGGATTGCTCCGCTCAGCGGGCGGTGGCATCACAGGGCATGGAATCGGCTCTCCGGCCGGTCGCAGCGCAAGCGGGAGTGGCGTTCTCGCCCCTGGTGTCACTCCAGGGGGCCTCCCCGGTGGAGCTGCCGCTCCTTTCGCCGGAGCGACCGGCGATGATTCTCTACACCTCCGGCACCACCAGCCGGCCGAAGGGCGCCCTGTCGACTCATGGCGCGATCGCGGCTCAGATCGGCAGTCTGGTCGACGCGTGGTGTTGGAGTCGCGAGGACTCGGTCCTCCTGGTGCTGCCACTGCATCACCTTCACGGCATCATCAATGTGCTGGGATGCTGCCTCTGGTCGGGAGCCACCTGTCACGCCAGGCCGCGCTTCGAGGCCGAGGACTGCTGGGAGGCACTCGGCAGGGGAGACCTCACGCTGTTGATGGCAGTCCCGACGATCTACTCGCGCCTGATCGACGCCTGGGATCGGGCCGCCCCGGGCACCCGAGAACGATGGAGAAGCGGAGCGAAAGGCCTGCGCCTCTACGTGTCGGGATCCGCGGCCCTGCCGGTTTCGGTACTCGAGCGCTGGCGTGAGATCACCGGCCATACGCTGCTGGAGCGCTACGGAATGACTGAGACGGGCATGATCCTCTCCAATCCGCTCGAGGGAGAGCGTCGGCCGGGCCGGGTCGGGGCGCCGGTGCCCGGGATGACGGTGAGGCTGGTCGACGAGCAGGGCCGCGAGAGTCCCTTTCGAGATGGCCGTGCGGAAGGGGAGATCGAGGTCCGGGGTGCGGCGCTGTTCAGCGGCTACTGGAACCGACGGCAGGCCACCGAGGAGGCGTTTCGCGACGGTTGGTTCCGCACCGGCGATCGCGCACGGTTCGACGGCGAGAGCTACCGCATCCTCGGCCGCACCAGCGTCGACATCCTGAAGAGCGGCGGCTACAAGATCTCGGCCCTGGAGATCGAAGAGGCGCTTCGGGAACATCCCGGCATCGCCGACTGCGCCGTGGTCGGCCTCCCCGATGAGACCTGGGGGGAGATCCTCTGTGCTGCCCTGGTGGCGGATGGACCGCGCTTCGAAGTGGAGGAGTTGACGCGGTGGCTGGGCGGCCGGATCGCCGGCTACAAGGTGCCTCGACGCTTCATGGAAGTCGATGCCCTGCCTCGCAATGTGCTCGGCAAGGTGACCAAGAAGGCGGTTCTGGCGCTCTTCGAGGAGGCAGCGGGCGAGGATGGCTGAGAAAGGCCTCCTGCTGACCCTGCTGGCGAACTATACGGCTCTCATGCTGCATCATGCACGCAGCGGGGGTCGGCGATCGAAGGCGACCTCCGACTTCGTCGTCGGCGGGCGTTCGATGGGTGCCGTGGCGGTGGCGATTTCCTTCTTTGCCACCTATTCGAGCACCAACACGTTCCTGGGTTTCTCTGGAAAGGCCTATGCCTGGGGGGCGGGATGGCTCCTGCTGGTGCCCTTCGCGGTGGGAATGAGCGTACTGTCCTGGACGATCGTGGCGCCCCGGTTGCGAAGCTTCACCGGCCTGCTGGAGTCCCTGACGATTCCGGATTTCATCGGAACCCGATTCGCGAGCCAGTCGGCACGAGTGATCGCAGCCTCGATCGTGGTCTTCTCGAGCGTGCTGTACATGACCGCGATCTTCAAGGGAATGGGAAATCTTCTCGAGGAGCTGCTGGGAGTTCCCTATGCGCTGGCTCTCGGCCTGGTGGTCGTTCTGGTGATGGCCTACACCGCGGTCGGGGGCTTTCATGCCGTCGTGCGGACGGATGTGGTGCAGGGAAGCATGATGGTCGTGGCGGCGGTGTTGCTCCTCGCGGGGGTCCTTCGCTGGGTCGGAGGTCCGATCGCAGCGATCGAGATCCTGAAGTCGGGCCCGGCAGAAACGTCGGCGCCGGCGCTGGGGATCCTGCTCGGGGTGCTCTTCGCCACGACGGTGAAATTCGTGGTCGAACCGCGGCAGCTCTCACGCTTCTATGCTCTCGAGGATCCCCGCAGCACACGGGTGGGAGTGTGGACTTCGGGCACTCTGTTGGCGGTCACCTTCCTCTGCCTGACGCCGATCGGCTTGCTGGTGCGACCGGGACTCGGCGACCGTATCGAGGACAGCGATCGCGTGGTTCCCCTGTTGTTGTCGGGCGACGTGTTCGGTCCCGTGACGACCGCCTTTCTCTTCGTGGCGGTGATCGCTGCGGCGATGTCGTCGCTCGACAGCGTGTTGCTGGTCGTCGCCACGACGGCGGAACGCGATCTGTGGGGCTTGATCCGATTGCCTTCCGATGACCGTTCCTCCCTTCTGCGGATTCGTGGGCTGATCGTCGTTTTCTCGCTGCTGTCCGCGGGTGTGGCCCTGCGGCCGCCGGGTGACATCGTCGAACTGACGTCGTTTTCAGGCGCCCTCTACGGCGCCTGCTTCCTGCCACCCCTGGTCCTCGGATTGTGGTGGCGTGGCGGGAGCGAGGCCGGAGTGATCGCAGCCTTTGCAGCCGGCATCGCGGTGATGGCGGTCTGGCCGATGGCACCCTGGGCAGCTCATCTCCATTCGGTTTTCCCCGCGGTGGCGGCGTCGTTCGTGGCCTACCTGGGGCTCTCGGGCGTTGCGTCGACCCGGGCCCGGCAGCGGGCTGAAGCCATTTTCTCCGAGGCAGGACTATGAAGAAGACTCGACTTCAACGAAACATCGGATCGATCGGTCTGGTGCTGGGACCTGGCCTGGGCCTGCTGACCTTCTTCGTTCTCGGTCTGGCTGATGGACTCGGTCACCAGGGCAGGGTGGTGGCGGCCCTGGCCGTTCTGATGGCGGTCTGGTGGTTGACGGAGGCGCTGCCGATCCCTGCGACGTCGCTGCTGCCGTTGGCCGTGCTGCCGCTGGCGACGGGTGGAGAGATCGGTATTCGAGAGGCTGCCTCTTCCTATTCGCACGATCTGATCTTTCTCTACATGGGTGGGTTCATGCTCGCGCTGACGATGCAGCGATGGGGTCTGCATCGTCGCATCGCGCTGGCGACGATCCTGCTGGTCGGGACTCGCCCGCGGAGAATCGTGCTGGGCTTCATGCTGTCGAGCGCGGCGTTGAGCATGTGGATCTCGAACACCGCGACCGTGGTCATGATGCTTCCGATCGCGCTGAGCGTGATCGACCTGGTCCGGCGCCAGTTGGCGGGCAGCGAATCGGAAAGGGCAGTCGGCGAGTCCTTCCCGTTTGCCATTTCGCTGCTGCTGGGGACAGCCTATGCGGCGTCGATCGGCGGAATCGCGACGCTTCTCGGTACGCCACCGAACGGCCTGTTGGCGGCCTTCGTTCGCGACAGCTACGGCCAGGAGATCAGCATGTTCTCGTGGCTGCCGATCGGACTCGCGGTTTCGATTCCGATGCTGCCGCTGGCCTGGTGGTTGCTGGTTCGAGTCGTCTTTCCCGTCGAGATCGCGGAGATCCCGGGCGGACGAGCTCTCATCCGCGGCGAACTCGAGAAGCTCGGCCGGATGTCGACGGCCGAGCGCAGAATGGCGACGGTGTTCGTCCTGACCGCAGTCGCGTGGGTCGTTCGCCCCTGGCTGAACGCGATCCAGGTCGGCGACTCGCTTCCACTCGCCGGATTGAACGATTCGGTGATCGCGATGGTGGCCGCGCTCGTTCTCTTCCTGTTGCCCTCGGGGGAGGGCCGCAGGCTGCTCGACTGGCCGACGGCGGTCGAACTGCCCTGGGGCATTCTGCTGCTCTTCGGAGGCGGGCTGAGTCTGGCATCGGCGGTGCGATCGGCCGGTGTGGATTCCTACATCGGGCAGCAGGTGGCGGGGCTGGGCAGTCTGCCGGCGCCGGTCCTGGTCGTCCTGGTGACGGCTCTCGTGATCTTCTTGACGGAGATGACCAGCAATACGGCGACGACGGCGACCTTTCTGCCGATCATGGGGGCGGTCGCCGAAGGACTTGGGATGGAGCCCCTGATGCTCCTGATTCCTCTCACGCTCGCGGCGAGCTGCGCCTTCATGATGCCGGTCGCGACGCCGCCCAACGCGATCGTGTTCGGCTCCGGTGAGATCTCGATCTCGCAGATGTGCCGAGCCGGTCTCTGGCTCAACCTCGCTGCGACGCTATGGATCGTCGTGGTCGTCTACTTCGTCGCGAAGCCGCTGCTCGGGCTCTGAGGGAGCTTCGCTCTCGCGTCGGTCCCTGAGGGCCACGGCCACGAGCCAGAAGCCGGCGGTGATGAGGTAGAGCGGCCAGATCTCGATCACCCACTCCATGTCGACGTCGAAGGCGAGATCGAGAAGTGCTGCGAAGCCGAAAACGATGAGCAGAACCCCTGGAATCAGGGAGCCCTTGCCGAGCCGCTGGCCGCGAGGCGCGTCGGAGACGCCGAGATCCGTGGCATAGCCGAGGTTGATGAGGTTCGCTTGTCGCCAGGCGTCGAGAATGTTGAAGATCCACACGAAGGCGACGACGAAGCCCCAGAGTTCGCCGCTGTCGATGGTCATGTGGATCGAACCCACGGCCACCAGGAAGAAGGTCAGGCCCCGGAGGTAGAGACCGTTGTAGATGTTGCCGACCCCCGGGAAGGCCGACAGCAGGGCCGCCAGCATCGGCTTCTTGTGCATCGCGGAGCTGGCGGTCGCCGAGATGGGAGACCGGGCCTGCGCCGTCGGAGGGGCTGGGGCGGCTGATGGGAGGGGAGGCACGACGGCACTTTCAGTCATCGGAAGTCTCCGAGGTCGATCCCGGGAGGCTGAGGATCGAGATCTTGGTGTTGAGGCGATTTCGGACGGACAGCACCCCGTCCTGGGTTCTGGCGACGGCGGCTGGAATCCCCGGATCCACACGACGGGTCGAGCTGCCCTCGTCGAGAGCACTTGCGAGGCGCCGACTCGAGGATCCGCAGACTCTCGGAGGCGAGTCTGGAGCTGGGCGGCGGGAC
>CALOFD010000068.1:117500-163417 GCA_942492505.1 Thermoanaerobaculia bacterium | reverse complement strand
GGGCGTCGCCGAATTGAATCAGCGCGAGACCCTGGTTTGGGCCAATATTATGCTCTCCGACGTTGGTTGGTCAGACGACACCGCCACTTTCGGCCAGATGGATGTGCGACCTTGGCGCCGCCCATCAGTGGCCGGGGGCCGCTACGGCCGGCGGTGGAGACGCTCCGCTTCGGCTCCGCCACCGCCGCCTTGACCCGATCCGCATCCACCTCGCTGTCCGCCGGCCGCTGGTCACGCTGACGGCCCGCCTTGCCAGCCATTTTATCACTGATGCCACGACACTCAGCCGCGCTCCATCAGGCGATGGGCCGCCCTGTCCTGGGCCCATCTGGAAATACAATCGTATCGGTGATAAAATACGACACCGATCAGAGAACGACCCCGTTTCGACAAACCGTAGGCCACCACAGACAGACTCCGCGAAAACGAATTGGCAAATTTCAGAATGTGGTCGCCATCGGAAACGATCGGACCAATCTTTGACCATGGAAAACCTCCAATGATCCAAGGCGTTCCGCCCCCGACATGCCGATCCGAAAATCGACCCGGCAGTTCAGGTTTTACGATGATCGAAGTCCTGGCCGTGTTGATCGTTTTAGCCGTTGTTATGACCGTCGTGCTCAGCCGGACACCCGCTATCAACCGTGACGCCTACGCCCAGGCCGCCATCATCCGTTCCCATCTGCGGTTCGCCCAATCGCTGGCCATGGGCAATAATACCCCCAGCTGGGTATCGCCTTCACCTCGAATTCTTATGCCTGTTCCAGAATGGTTTGCCGGCCAACGCGTCAATCTGCCCAACGATAGCACCTCCACCCACAACCTGCCCGCCGGCGTTGCCATTACGGGCGGCATCGGCACTATCACCTTTGATGAATGGGGCAGTCCCGGGCCGGATACCATCACCCTCACCGTCAAATCTCGTCGTAGAAGAGTTCCTGGAGGTAGGCCGGCAGCTCGTCGAAGACGCGACGGTCGCGGAGCAGGACTGCAGGGTTCTCGAGCGCCTCGACGTGGCGCGGGTGATCTCGAGACGAAGCGTAGTCGTCGAGGAAGCGGACGACCTCGGGAACGATGCGCAACCTGCGATCGGTGGGTCCACGAGCCACGATGTCGGCACGCAGATCCTCGAGCCGCTGTCGGCTCTTCGAGCAGGCGATGACCTTGATGTAGCGCTTCTGCACATTCTCGGTTCCCCAGTACTTGACGTCTCGCAGTCCGCGAGCTTCGAGAACCCCGCCTTCGGTGAGCAGCAACCAGACGTTCTCGAACAGTTCCGGCCGATTCCGCAGCAGCCAGAGTGTTCCGAGTTGGCTGTCGGTCTCCTCGGAGCTGGTCGCCAGGAACACGACAGTTCGTTCAGGGTGGATGCCGCTCTCATGGAGGTCGATCATGGCCGTCATCTGCGCGATCGTGACGCTCTTCATGTCGAACGCGCCGCGCCCGTAGATCCAGGGCTTCTCGATCACGCCGGCGTACGGCGGATGGTTCCAGGCTTCCGGGTCGCGGATCGGATCGAGATCGAGGTGGTTGTGGAGGACGATCTTCTGCCGGCTCCTGCCGGGGAGGATCGCGATCAGATTCGCGAAGCCGCCCCCCATGTCGAGAACTTCGTTCTCGATGCCTGCGCGATCGAAATGCCCTGCCAGGAAGCGCGCGCCGGCGAGCTCGCTGCCGGTGGCATGGCTCGTGTCGATCTGCAGGAAGGCCTGGAGATCCTGAACCTCTTCGAACGACTCGAAGTCGATGTTCTGCCAGTCGAGAACGACCTCGCTGCTGCGCTCGAGCATCGAGACACCCGCCACCGTCGCGAGGAGTGTGGTTGCGAGTGCCGCATAGAAGGCGATGCGCTCGGCCGTCGATCCGATCCTGCGCCTCGGGGTCCCTGGCATCGTTGCCGACCTCTACCCGTAGACGAGGACCACGACCGAGCCCACCCACAGCAGACCGTTGATCATCGACGGGGCGTCGCGCAGCACCGCTTCGGTCGGATTGTGGCGGTCGGTGGTCTGGTAGATGAGATAGAGGAAGCGCAGGATGCCGTAGAGGACGAAAGGCAGCGAGTAGACCAGCGAAGTGCCGAAGCGTTCCGTCGTGTCGGGCGAAACTGCATAGAGCGCGTAGCTGAGCAACGTTCCTGCCGTGAACACGTTGATCATCTGGTCGATGAGAACCGGGCTGTAGTCGCTCAGCACCCGGCGCTGATCGGCGGCACTGGCGTCGAGCAGGACGATCTCGTGTCGGCGTTTGGAGGCCGACAGGAAGAGGGCGAGGAAGGTCGTGCAGAGCAGCAGCCAGGTCGAGGTTTCGACGCCGATCACCAGCGCACCGGCGACGACCCGTAGGAGGTAGCCCGAACTGACCGCCATGATGTCCAGGATCACGACGTGCTTGAGGACCAGCGAGTACAGGATGTTGATGGTCAGGTAGGCGGCGATGATCCAGATCAGGCCGTCGCCGAGGGCGACGGCGCCGAGGACCGCGGCGATGGCCAGAAGCAGGGCCGTGATTCCGGCGGTGGTCGCACTCAGGGTTCCGGCGGCCAGCGGGCGGTGCTTCTTGAGGGGGTGCAGTCGATCTCGCTCGCGGTCGGCGAGATCGTTGCCGAGGTAGATGGCGCTGGCCGCGGCGCAGAAGATCAGGAAGGTCGCAGCCGAGCGCTCGAAGGCTCCGGTGTCGAAGAGCCGGTTGGCGAAGGCGAGAGGTGCGAAGACGAAGATGTTCTTCGTCCATTGGTGCGGCCGCAGCGATCGAAGGAGCGGGTGCACGCGCGGATTATACGGGCGAAGCCGACAGGGACCCCGGGAATCGAGGGATGCGAGGGTGGACACACCTTCTGACCTGGTGGAGAATGACCCTTCGACCGGCAACCCCTGATGTCGCAACCCGTGAGCACTCGTCGACTCGAGAAGGTCCTGGTCGTCAACCGAGGCGAGATCGCCGTTCGGGTGATCCGAGCGCTGCGAGAGAGCGGCTGTCGCTCGGCGGTGGTGTTCTCGGAACCGGACCGTGCGGAACTGCCGGTGTTGCTGGCCGACGAGGCCTACTGCATCGGTGCGGCGGCGGCGACCGAGAGCTATCTGAGGGCCGAGGCGATCGTCGAGCTGGCGGTCGAGATCGGTGCCGACGCGATCCATCCGGGTTACGGCTTCCTGTCGGAGAACGCCAACTTCTCGCGCCTGTGTCGAGAGGCGGGGGTGGTGTTCATCGGTCCCTCGCCCGAAGCCATTGCCACGATGGGGTCGAAGATCGAGAGCCGCAAGTTGATGATCGCCGCCGGCGTGCCCGTGGTGCCGGGTGGAGACGAAGCGCTGCCCGACCTCGAGGCCGCCGAGAAGGCCGCCCTGGAGATCGGCTACCCGGTGATGCTGAAGGCGGCGGCCGGCGGCGGCGGCAAGGGAATGCGGCGAGTCCACGATGAGAACGCTCTTGCGGCGGCGTTCCGCGCAGCGCGCAGTGAGGCGATGGCGAGCTTCGCCGATGACGCGGTCTACGTCGAGAAGTTCATCGTTCGACCCCGCCATGTGGAGATCCAGATTCTCGCCGACCAGCACGGCAACGCGATCTCGCTCGGCGAGCGCGAGTGCTCGCTGCAGCGCCGTCACCAGAAAGTCGTCGAGGAAGCTCCCTCTCCGGTGGTCGACGCCGACCTGCGCAGGCGAATGGGCGAGGCCGCGGTGAAGGCCGCCCTGGCCTCGGACTACTGCGGCGCCGGCACCGTCGAGTTCCTGCTCGCCGACGACGGCGAGTTCTACTTTCTCGAGATGAACACCCGCCTGCAGGTCGAGCACCCGGTCACCGAACTGGTCACCGGCGTCGACCTGGTGCAGGCTCAGTTGAGTGTTGCCGAGGGGCATCCTCTCGATCCCGCCTGGCAGGACATCGTGCCGCGCGGCCACGCGATCGAGGTTCGGATCTACGCCGAGGATCCGTTCAATGGGTTCGCCCCCTCTCCCGGCACGATCACCCTGCTCCGACTGGCCGAGGGCCCCGGAGTGCGCAACGATTTCGGCGTTCGCGAGGGCTCGGTGGTGACGATCTTCTACGACCCCATGCTCGGCAAGCTGATCGTCTACGGTCGCGATCGCGAGCAGGCGCTGCGACGCCTGGGCCGGGCCCTCGACGAGATGCGGATCGATGGGATCCGGACCACCACTCCGCTCTACCGTGCCCTGCTCGAGGACGACGATTTCACCTCGGGCAGGATGGATATCGAGATGCTCGACCGGAAGCTCGAGTCCGGGGAACTGCAGCCGATCGACCTTCTCGAAGAGCTGCCGATCGGTGTGATCGCGGCAGCCATCGAGCACTTCGAACGCGCCAACCGACGCTCCAGCCTGGGAGCCGAGACCTCGGGGCAGTCGCAGGGCAGCCGTCCGCGATGGAAGCAGCGAGGTCGAGTGGAGGCCCTGCGGGGTACGCCATGGACCTGATCGTGATCGACAGCGAGGGAGTCGAGTACGAGGTGGACGTCGAACGCGGTCGCGACGGCTTCGAGGTCACGGTCGGCGATCGCTCCTTCCTGGTCGACCACGTTTCGGCAGGCCACTCCCACCGGAGCCTCCTGATCGGGGGCCGTCAACTGGAAGTCGCGGTGCAGTGCGAGAAGGGCGATTCGTACGTCATCTCGACGGCTCGTGGCGAAGACAGGCTCCTGGTGCGCGACCCTCTCGACCACCTCCTTCAGACGACGGGCGCGGGGGGTGGCGTCGTCGGACCGACTCGTGTTTCGGCCTTGATGCCGGGGCGGGTCGTGGCGTTGCTTGCTGCCGAGGGCGATCGCGTCGAGGAAGGGCAGGGAATCCTGGTTCTCGAGGCGATGAAGATGGAGAACGAGATCCAGACCGAGATGTCCGGGGTCGTGAAGTCGATCTTCGTCGACGCCGATCAGTCGGTCGACAGTGGCGATGCGCTGTTCGAGATCGAACCCGATTCGGCCGTCGACAGCGACTGATCGAGCCAGGTCCAGAAGTCGGGCTGCGGCTCGGCGGTGATGCGCAGTTCGATCAGGGGAAGATCGAGTCGGCCGCGGAGCTTGACGAGATCCTTCGTCGTGGTGACGACGGCTTGGGCTCCACACTGTCGGAAGCGGCGTCGGATCTCCTCGAGCGTCGCTTCAGGATAGTCGTGGTGGTCGCGCAGTCGCAGGTGGTCGCGAAGTTCAGCACCCCGGTCTCGGGCGCTGTCGGCCACTCTCTCCGGCCGGGCGATGGCCGTGACCAGGAGCACCGGTCGACCTGCGAGAGCGACAGTTCCCTCGGCGGCTCGTTCCTCGGCTCGAGTGGCGACCGCAAAGCCGGGTCCGCTGAACCCGAAGGGACGAAGTCTCTCGGCCAGCGCGTTTCCTGCTGGGGCTTCGCCGCATCCCGTCAGGAGCACGGCGTCGGCCCAGCGAGCCGATTCCAGCGGCTCTCGTAGCCGGCCTGCGGGCGGTAGGCGCCCTCCCGCCCAGGGGTCGGCGGCCGGAAACGTGAGCAGATCGAGGTCGCGGTGGAGGTAGACGTGGGAGAAGCCGTCGTCGAGAAGGAAGAGATCGGGTTGCGGATCGAGCTCAGCAAGGGCGAGTTTTCCGGCCTCGAAGCGGTTGCCACCGACAACGATCGTCAAGCCTTTGACCGCCTCCGCCAGCATCGCGGGCTCGTCTCCGATCTCGCGCGGCCCGGCCGTCGGTCCCCTGCCGACGGATGCGATCCTGAGGCCGGATCCTTCTCGGCCGTAGCCGCGAGACAGCAGGGTGACGGTCCGCCCCCGTCGGATGAAGTGCCGGGAGATCGCCTCGACCAGAGGGGTCTTTCCGGTTCCCCCCCAATGCAGGTTGCCAACGCTGACGACGCTTGCCGGGAGCCTTCCAGCCCGACCCCGCCAGCGCGCCCGTCGCCGACGAAGGAGGGCACCGTAGAACCGCTGCCACGGTGAGCGGGCCGGCGAGGGTGCAGGAATGTCAACCACCGAGGCGTTCTCCGAGGGTCTCGACGAGAGCGTTGCGGGTTCTGTCCATCGCACCCCGATTCTCTTCCACGAGTCGCCTCGCATGGGCGCCGATGCGCTTCGACGAAGCCGGGTCGACGACCCAACTCTTCCAGCAGGATCGAAGCTCTTCGGTGGAACCCACTCTCCGCCACGCATCGGCGCCATCGAAGAGTGCAGCGATGTCGGCGAAGTTGTGCATCGACGGTCCGACCACGATCGGCAGGGCGAAGCGTGCGGCTTCGAGGGGGTTGTGGCCGCCGGTGTCCACCAGGGACCCACCGATGAAGGCACCGTCTGCGATGGCGTAGAGGCCGGCCAGTTCGCCGAGGCTGTCGAGCAGGACGACGTCGGGCCTGGGGCTGGATTCGGTCGCACGGTCGAGGATCAGGTCGGACCGCCTCAGCGGTCGCAGGCGACGCTCGACGATCTGATCGTGAGCCGGGTTCCATCGTTCCGGATGTCGCGGAACCAGGATCAGCATCGCCTGGGCTTCCAGTCCGGCGAAGGCCTCCAGAACGAGGGCGTCCTCGCCCTCCATGGTGGAGCCGGCGATCAGGATGCGGCGGCCGTCGGCGGCGGCGATGAGGGCCCGGTCGAGTTCGGGATGGCTCTCGGGTTCCGGGCTCTCGAACTTGAGGTTGCCGGTGACGAGGATCCTTCGCTCCTCGACGCCCAGGTCGAGAAGCCGTCTGCGGTCCTGCTCGGCCTGCACCGCGAAGAGGTCGACGGGTTGGACGAGCGGGCCGATCCATCCGACGAGTCTCTTCAGGCGGCGGAAGTTGCGGTCGCTGATGCGGCCGTTGACGACTACGCACGGGATCTTCCTGCGGCGTACCGAGCGCAGGAGAAGGGGCCACAGGTCGCCTTCGACGATGACCAGGGCGCGGGGCTCGAAGGACTCGAGAAAGGAACGAATGGCGAACCCCAGATCGAAGGGCAGATACGTGACTGTCGCGCGGTCGCCGAGTTGTCGCCGGGCGAGGGCCTGTCCGGTCGGCGTGATGGTCGTGAGCACCCAGGGTTGTTCGGGCCTCAGGGCGTCGAGAAGAGTCGTTGCGATGCCCGCTTCTCCCACCGACACGGCGTGCACCCAGAAGGCTCTCCGACCGGCACCGCCGGGCGGCGGATAGCGTTGCCCGAGTCGCGGCAGCAGGGTCGGCAGATAGTGCCGGCCGCGACGCAGGAGGAGGAAGGGGGCAGCCAGCAGCAGACCGAAGGCCATGGCTACCTGATAGAGGAGGGGTCGCATTCGGCGTCGGCAGTATAATTTGAGGGTTCGCCACTCTGCTTCGCGCTGTGCAGGGTCGAGGTTGGAGCGCGAGGCAACGGGACGAAAGCCGGAAAGCTCGGTGGAAGAGGATCGGTGAGATCCTGACGGGGTTCCGGTCGATTCCTCTGAACCTGTCGACTCGAAACCATGCGATTTGTTTGCAGATTGGGAACCCCGGATGGGCGCATCGTGGAGGAGATCCACGAGAGCACCGAAGCGAGTCGGCTGCAGGCCACGCTCGAAGGGCGTGGCTTCCACGTCTTCAGTCTGCAGCCTCGCGGACTCGGGTTGAACCTTGCGCCTGCGGGGCTGCGGCGGCGGGTCTCGAACCGCGATTTCCTGATCTTCAATCGGGAACTGGCATCGCTCCTGAAGGCCGGGCTGCCGCTGCTGCAGTCTCTCGACCTGACGCTCGAGCGCGGCAAGCCGGGACGTTTCACCACCATCCTGCGGGAGATTCGCGACAACGTCCAGCGCGGCGAGGATCTGTCGCAGGCCTTCTCGCGCTTCGACGACACCTTCCCGCCGCTCTATTCGGCATCGCTACGAGCCGGCGAGCGCAGCGGCGAACTCGAATCGGTGATCCGGCGATTCATTCGCTACCTGGAATTGGTGACCTCGGCGCGCAGGAAGGTGATCTCAGCGGTCGTCTACCCTCTCGTCCTGGTGGTCCTGTCGATCGCCATGGTGGCGATCATGTCGCTGTTCGTGATCCCCCAGTTCGAGCAGTTCTACGACGCGCTCGACGTCGAACTGCCCACCTTGACCCGGGTCGTGCTCGGTTCTTCGCTGTTCGTCCGGGCGAACTGGCTGCTGATCCTGGTCGGTCTGATCGTGGTTGGCTTGCTGCTCCAGCGCTGGCTGAAGTCGACGAGCGGCGGACTGATGGTGGACCGTTGGCTGCTGGCCGTTCCGATCGTCGGCAGGATCGTCCACTACTTCGCCCAGTCGGAATTCTGCCGGTCGCTGAGCACTCTGCTGGGCGGCGGAATCCCGTTGGTGCAGGCACTCGATGTCTCGGTGCGTGCGGTCGGCAACCGCTGGGTGCGACACCGCCTGGCGACGGTCGGGCCGCAGGTCAGTCAGGGCCGTAGTTTTCACGAGGCGTTGGATGAAACCGGGGTGTTCAGCGATCTCGGCATCGACATGGTGAAGGTCGGTGAATCGACGGGAGCCCTGGATGTCATGCTGGACGACGTGGCCGACTTCTTCGATCAGGAAGCCGAAGCGAAGCTGGAGCGTTTGCTGACGCTGCTCGAACCGATCATGCTGGTGATCATGGGAATCGTCATCGCCGTACTCCTGTCGGCCATGTACCTGCCGATGTTCTCCGCCTGGGAGCAGGTCGGTTGAGCGATCTTCTTCGAGAAGCGCTGGAGGGCGTCGAGGGGCTGGAGGCCACTGCGGACGAGACCTCGGAGCAGGAAGCCCGCGAGTTGGCTGAGCGCTTCGGGCTGGAGTTCGTCGATCTCCAGGAGTTCAGGGTCAACAACGACCTCTTCCGCCGCATCCCCTTCGACCTGATGTTGCGCTACGGCTTCATCCCCCACGAACAGCTGCCCGGACGCCTTGCTCTGGTGATGGACGATCCCTCGGACATCACGCGCCTCGACGAACTCGAGATCCAGCTCGGGCAGCCGGTGGAGGCGCGAGTCGGTTCGGCGAGGCTGATCCAGGAAATCCTCCAGAAGTCCGAGAGTTCGCAGCGTGTTCTCGACGAAGCCACGGAAGGGTTTCGGCTGCAGCTGGTTCAGGAGGACGACGAAGGCGACGAAGTCCTTTCGATCGATCGAATCTCGGCCGATACGAGTCCGATCATCAAGCTCGTCGATTCGACGATCTTCAACGCCATCCAGCGCCGCGCCAGCGACATCCATATCGAGGCGATGGACAACGAAGTGGTCATCAAGTACCGCATCGACGGGGCGCTCTACCAGGCGATGGAACCGATCGACAAACGCCATCACCAGACCATCATTTCGCGCATCAAGGTGATGTCGGAGCTCGACATCGCCGAGAAGCGGATTCCCCAGGACGGCCGCTTCAAGCTCCGGGTGCGCGGCCGGACGATCGATTTCCGCGTCTCGGTGATGCCGTCGGTCCACGGCGAGGACTGCGTCATTCGCATCCTCGACAAGGATTCGATGAGCCAGGAGTTTCAGCAGCTTCGCCTCGATGTCCTGGGCCTCGACCCGGACACCGTGGTGCGGCTGCGCAAGTTCATCAAGGAGCCCCACGGCATGGTTCTGGTGACCGGCCCGACGGGGTCGGGGAAGACCACCACGCTCTACGCCTGTCTGTCCGAGATCCAGTCCGCCGAGGACAAGATCATCACCATCGAGGATCCGGTCGAGTATCAGCTGGCCGGCATCAGCCAGATTCCGGTCAACGAGAAGAAGGGACTGACCTTCGCCCGTGGTCTCCGTTCGATCCTGCGGCACGATCCCGACAAGATCATGGTCGGAGAGATCCGCGACGAGGAGACCGCCCAGATCGCGATTCAATCGGCGCTCACCGGGCATCTGGTGTTCACCACGGTGCATGCCAACAACGTCTTCGACGTGCTGGGTCGTTTCCTGAACATGAACGTCGATCTGTACAACTTCGTATCGTCGCTGAACTGCGTCCTCGCGCAGCGCCTGGTTCGAACGATCTGTGAGTCCTGCAAGGTGGCGACGAACCATGACGCCCAACTGCTGATCGACAGCGGTCTCGACCCGGCGATCTACGGCGACTACACGTTCTACAAGGGAACGGGTTGCATCGACTGCAACGGGACGGGCTTCCACGGCCGGACGGCGGTCAGTGAACTGCTCGATCTCTCCGATCACATTCGAGAACTGATCCTCGAGCGCAGACCTGCCTCGGAGATCAAGAGAGCGGCCATCGAGGAAGGCATGTCGTTCCTTCGGGAATCGGCGCTGCAGCGGGTCATGCAGGGAGTAACGACTCTTCGTGAAGTCAACAAAGTCACCTTCGTGGATTGATCGTCTGCTCGGCAGCGATGTCGAGACGGTGCCTCCGCACGTCTTCGAGCTGGCGCCGGGGTACCTTCGCTATGCCTGTCTGCAGCGCGTGGCCGAAGGTTTCGAGGCGAAGGTCTATCGCGAGGTCGAACTTCCGGCGGCGACGTTCTCGGAGGGTCCCCTGGGTGGGCCGGTCCGCGACCGGGCCCAGTTGCAGGGTGCGATCGAAGAACTCCTCCAGGCCTCGCAGGTCGATCCCGACGAAGCGTCCCTGCTGCTGCCCGATGCCTGGCTTCGGACGGTGTCGGTCGATCTCGGCGAGGACGCCCCGAAGGTGTCGCGCCAGGAGCTGATGCGGTGGCGGCTCAAGCCGCTCGTGCCCTTCCGGGTCGAGGAACTGAGGGTCGAGGGCGTCGACGGTAGAGGCTTCGGAGGGCTCTCGCCTGCTGGTCGGATTCGCCGTCGATCAGCTGGTCCGGGAGATCGAACAGGCGTTCGAACAGGCGGGTGTGAGACTCGGTCTGATCACCAGCCGGGGGTTGTCGCTTCCATGGGCCCTGGCCGGTCCGCTCGCTGAAGTCGGATCGACGACGGTGATCGCGCTGCTCGACGATGGCGGCTACAGCCTGACCGTGCTCCGGGACGGGGTTCCGACGCTGGTTCGCCACCGCGGCCTGCCACCCTTCGAACTCGACGAGGGACAGTTGGAGCACGTTCGCCGTGATCTGCGGATCACCCGCGAGTCTCTGGGCGGGGCCGAGGCTCGGGTGCTGCTCTGTTCCCCAGCCGCGGCAGAGCCGGTCTGGCTGCCGCTGCTCGAGGACGGGCTGGCGGCGTCGGGGTCGGTCCTGACGATGTCCGATCTGCGGACGATCCGGTTGTCGTTCCCGCTGCCGGTCGAAACCCTGGCGCCGCTGTTGGGAGCCGTGGCGGTGGAGATCCGATGAGTCTGCCGGTTCTCAATCTGGCCCATCGGCCCTTCCTCAACCGCAAGCCGGTGAAACGGGCGCAGCGCATTCTGTGGGCACTGATCGCCCTGTTGTTGGTGGTCAACGGTCTGCTCTATTGGAGGAATCGGGAGGATTCTTCGGACTTGAGGGATCGAGCCAGCGAGGTCCGACGCGGCATCACGGATGAATCGATCGTCCTCGGCCAGCTCCAGGATCAGCTCGGCGAGTTGGATCCCGAACGGCAGAACGCGCGCGTCGACTTCCTCAACCTGAAGATCGCCGAGCGCACGTTCCCGTGGGGGCGACTCTTCGATCGGTTGAGTTCGATCCTGCCGCCGATGGTCCGACTGCGGACGCTCGATCCGTCGGTCGGCCAGAACTCGATCAGTCGATCGGGAGCGCCCGGCGAGGAGACCGTCCTGCTGGCGATCAACGGCGTCGCGGCGTCGGACTCGGACCTCTACGCGCTGATCGACGGCTTCTTCGGTCATCCTGCCTTCGAGGAGCCGAAGCTGCGATCGGAACGCACCAACGACAATGGCGAGGTCGGGTTCTCGATGACGGTGCGCTACCACCCCTGGATCGAGGAGCCCGAGTCCTCGGTCGCCGAATCCCCGTCCGTCGACCAGGAGGCGGCTGCACGATGACCCTGTCTGCAGCCTGGAGATTCCGCTGGTGGTCCTGGGTGATTCCGCTCGTCATCTTCGTGGCCGCCGTCGGGACCCTGTGGTTCAACGTCGTCAGTTCGGCGAACGGCTTCGAACTGCTACAGAGTCAGGTGCGATCCCAGGAGAGGACTCTCAAGGCTCTGGAGCAGCGTCGGATTCGCGTTTCCGAATTGGTCCACACCGCCAGGAGGAACCGGGACGGACTCGGAGAACTCTACGATCGCCGTCTGGCTTCGCAGTCCGAACGGCTGACGCAGGTGATTCAGGAGGTCAAGGCCCTGGCAGCGCGGGCGGGCATCCAGCCTCCGAGGATCGCCTACCGGGAGCAGACGATCGCCGACTTCGGTCTGATCGAAGAGTCGTTGATCTTTCGCGTCACAGGGCAGCTACGGCCAGATCCGTCAGTTGATCAATCTGCTCGAGGTGTCCGAGGACTTCCTGATCCTCGAAGAGATCGATCTGCGCGAAACCGACGGCTCGCAACTCGACATCGATCTGTCGCTGTCGACGCTCTTCGCCGCCGCGGACGTGCCGGAATCGGCAGAGGATCGGTCATGAAGCTGAGTTCCAGAGAGCGTCGCCTGTTGGTTCTCCTGGTGATCGCGGTCGCTGCACTGGGAGTTCGGATGTGGCTCACCTCGAGTTCGAGCGGCAGTCTCGGTCGTGGCTCCCGAGGCGCAGGGCGCCTGGCTTTGGACGAGTCGGCCCCGACGGTCTCCGAACTGCGGATCGCGGATCTCGAACGGCGGACTCCGCGTCTCGACGTCGGACGCAATCCCTTCCGCTATGCGCCGGTGCGAGAGGTCAAGCCGCCGGATCCTCCGAAGAGGAACCCGAGACCGCCACGACAGACTCGCCCGGCGCCGACGGGGCCCCAGGTACCGAGGATCACGCTGCACTACATGGGACGATTCGGTTCCGAGGAGGTGACGATCGCGGTGTTCAGGGACGGGGATGTGATCTACAACGCGATGCAGGGCGACGTTCTCGATGGTAAGTTCATCGTCGATCGGGTCGGATTCGAATCGGCTGACATCAAGTTCGTCGGTTTCCCCGACGTTCCACCGACCCGATTGTCTGTAGGGGGTTAGAGAGAGTGCTGAGGCCCAAGTCGACTCGGAGCCTGGTCGTCCTGACGATCTTCTCTCTCGTATTGGGTTCGTGCTCCGGCTACAAGATCGAGCACGAGGCGGAGCAGGCAGAACTCGCAGGCAACTGGGACGAGGCCGTCGTTCGCTACCTCGAACTGACCCAGAAGGATCCGGCCAACCTCACCTATCGCTCGGCCCTGCTGCGCGCCAAGATCCAGGCCTCCCACTTCCACTTCGAGCAGGGCAAGGAGTTCAAGGAAGCCGGCATCCTCGAGGAGGCGCTGGTCGAGATGCAGCAGGCGGTGCAGCTCGATCCGACCAATCAGTACGCCTACAGCGAGTTGATCAAGGTGCGCGACGAACTCGACGCGCTTCGCGAGGAACGTGACTTCGCGACGAGCCTCGACGTGATCAAGGACCGCAACCGTGGCGCCATGCCGCAGCTGCCGGTGCTCGATCCGCGCTCCGACACTCCGATCGATCTGGATTTTCCGGAGCCGGTGTCGGTGCTCGACATCTACCGGGCTCTCGGCAAGGCCTTCGGAATCAACGTGCTCTTCGATCCCGACCTTCGCGACGAAGCGGTTTCGGTCGAACTGAAGCAGGTCGATGCCGAGACGGCGCTCGACCACCTCATCGGCTCGGCCGGTCACTTCTACAAGGTGCTCGATGAGCACTCGATCATCATCGCCGCCGACACCCAGCAGAACCGGAGAAAGTACACCGACCTGATCATTCAGACGTTCCCGCTGTCGAACTCGGACGTCTCCGAGGTGATGGCGATGCTGCGGACCCTGATCGACTCCCGCAAGGTGGCGGCGAACGAGCGCCTCAATGCCGTCGTTCTTCGTGACAGTGCCGACAAGGTGAAGATCGCTGAACGACTGATCCGCTCGAACGACAAGGCCAGGGCCGAGGTGGTGATCGACGTCGAACTGATGCAGGTCGACACCAACAAGCTGCGCGACATCGGTCTCAGCCTGCAGCCTCGGGCGATCGGTTGGCAGGTCGGCGATCCCAACGCCGGTGGTGGCGACACCGGCACGGGTCAGCTGCCATCGGCCAGTTCCGGCAGCGGCAGCACGGTGCGTCTCTCCGATCTCGAGTTCCTCAACGCGTCCAACTGGTTCGTGACGATTCCCAGCTTCCTGCTGACCTTCGTCAAGGACAACACCGAGGCCCAGACTCTCGCCCGCCCGCAGTTGCGAATTTCGGAGGGCGAAGCCGCTTCGCTGGTGATCGGCGACCAGGTGCCGATTCCGGTCACGAGTTTCAACTCGGCGAACACGGTCGGAGGGAACATCGTTCCCATCACTTCCTTCCAGTACCAGGACGTCGGCATCACCATCGAGATCGAACCGCGCGTTCACCACAACAACGAAGTCAGCCTGGAACTGCGCGTCGTGGTGAGCAACGTCAGCGGCAACGTCGGCCAGCAGCCGATCATCGGTACGCGAGAGATCAACACGGTGATTCGTCTGAAGGACGGAGAGACCAACTTCCTCGCCGGCCTGATCCGCACCGATGAGACAGTGGCCGAGCAGGAGATTCCGGGGCTGGGCAGCATCCCCCTGATCGGGCGGCTCTTCAGTCGCAAGCGCACCGAAACCAAGCGCACCGACATCGTCCTCACCTTGACGCCCCACATCATCCGGCGGGCAGACTTCACCGAAGAGGATCTGCTGCCGATGTGGATCGGCACGGAGACGAACTTCGGGGTCCGCGGCTCGACGTCGAGGATCGACGCCGAGGACGATGGGCCGTTCGACGAGGAATCCGACGACGAGATGCTCGATGCCCTGGAGCGGCGTCGCGAGAGACTGCGTCAGTTGCCCGCTGGATTGAGAGAGGGCGTCAACGTGCGCGACGAACTCGACGGCGACGAAGACAGTGACGACGATGGTTCTCGAGGGGTGGAGCTGGTGCCGAGTCGGCCGCCTCTCAACAACGCGCGCATCGACTCGAACCCGACACGCGGGATCGATCCGGTGGCGATCGAGCCGAGCGCGGCCGGGCCTCTCGCGGCTCCCAGCGAGGGCGTCGCCTTTGCGGCTCCTGCGTCCCCCGATGTCGAGGTTTCGGTCACCCCCTCGCGGGGTTCGGTACTCGTCGGCCAGGAGTTCGAGGTGGCGGTTCGCCTGCTGAGCCGAAGACCGGTGTCCCACCTGCCCATGACCTTGAGTTTCGATCCGCAGGTTCTCGCGTTCGAGGGCTGGTCGGCTGGAACCTTCCTGCCACGCGAGGGAACGTCGCTGCTGGTCGACTCGGGCGACCCGGGGCGGGTGATCATCGGCGCCAGTCGTCTCGGCGCGGTCCCTGGAGTGGAAGGCGAGGGCGAACTGATGAAGCTGCGTTTTCGCGCCATCTCGGCCGGGCGATCGACGGTCGACTTCGAGAAGATCCGAGTTCTCGATTCCGAACTGGCCCCCCTGACGCGCATCGTCGCCGAGGGCTCGAGCCTGCTGATCGAAGAAGGAGCCTCGCGTCCTACGACTCCGCAGCGCCGTCCGCGCCCGGACGTCGATCCCTAGGATGGAGGTCGAGTTGACGTCAGGAAAGTCGTCTCCGCGAGGGGTGGACCGCTCTGCAAACCGGGGGCAGGCGAGAGCCCGGCGGGCCTGGGCCGGCTTCACCCTGGCTGAACTGGCCGTGGTGACGGCGTTGCTGCTGATCCTGGCGGGTATCGCCATGCCGGTGACGAAGTTCGCCCTTCGTCGATCCAAGGAAGCCGAGCTTCGGCTCTCGCTTCGCCGCATGCGAAATGCGATCGACGAGTACAAGCGCTACAGCGATGCCGGCCTGCTCGAGATCGAGTTCGACTCCGACGGCTACCCGGCCGAACTCGAACGACTCGTCGAAGGAGTCGAGATCATCGGCCAGATCGACCGCAGGGCTCGGTTCCTGCGCTCGATCCCGGTGGATCCGATGACGGGAACCGACGAGTGGGGCCTGCGGGCCTATCAGGACGAACCCGACGCCAGTTTCTGGGGCGGCGGCAACGTCTTCGATGTCTATTCGCTGAGCGAGGGTGTCGGTCTCAACGGAGTTCCCTATGCCGAATGGTAGTCGCCGCTCACGCAACGGTTTCACGCTGCTCGAACTGATCATCGTCATCGCCGTCATCGGAATCCTGGCAACGATCGCACTGCCTTCGCTGCGCAATCTTCCGCGGCGCGCCAACGAGGCGGCGCTGAAGAGCAACCTGCGGACCTTCCGTGACGTGCTGGATCAGCACCTCGCCGACAAGGGCTACTACCCGGTCACCCTCGATGCCCTGGTCGAGGAGGGCTACCTGCGCGCGATTCCCGATGACCCGTTCACGAAGAGCGCGGATACCTGGCAGCTGGCCTACGAGGAGATCGATCCCGAGGCCCAACCGGCCGAGACCGACCAGGCCGAAGGCGGACAACCGGGGATCATCGACGTGCACTCCGGTTCGGAACTGGTCGGTCTCGACGGGGTTCCGTATGCGGAGTGGTGAGATCCCTCGATCCTGCGAGTCTCCTGTTCCAGGTTCCGCGCCCACCTGCGGGAGTGCGCAGCAGGGCTACAGCCTGGTCGTCCTGATCGTCGCGATCACCCTGCTCAGCCTCGGCATGGCGGCGGCCCTGCCCTTCTGGAGTTCGAGGGCGCGTAGCGAGGACGAGGCCGAGGCGGTCTTTCGCGGACTCCAGTACGCCGAGGCGGTTCGCGTCTTCAAGCTTCGCCACGGCCGCTACCCGACCCAGCTCGAGGAGCTGCTCGAACTGGAGCCGAGGTCGATCCGGCAACTGTGGAAGGACCCGATCACGGACGGCGAGTTCGGTCTGCTGGTGGAGATCGCGGCCCCCAGGGAGGCCGGCGGCCGGCGTCGCCCGCGGGCGGCGGGAGCCGATTCGGCCGAGGACTCGGACGAGAGCGACGACGATGACGGAGACGAATCCGAAGGCCAGGGTGAGGACGGCTCGGGCCGGGTCCAGATCGTGCGTCTGCCACCGGTCGAGGGGGGTCGCACGGTTCGATCCGCAGGCGCCATCCGCGGGGTCTACGTCGAGAGCGACGAAACACCGCGCCGCAACTACTTCGAGGCAGGCACCTACCGGGACTGGTTGTTCACCGACCAGCTGATCGAGCTCCCACCCGTGCCCGACGGTGAGAGCATCCTGAAGCGAGCGCGGAGCGACTGGATCGGATTGGGCTTCTCGGAGATCATGCAGCCCAACGGCATCGGCGAGGCGCCGACCGCCGGCGAGATGCCGGGAAGCGATCGCGAGCGGGACCGGCGAGAACCAGATTCGGACGACGGGAGCGATGAGGATGAAGACCTCGATACCTTCGACGACCTCGAGTGAGGCTGCCCTGCGGGTCATCGTCAAGCGGCTTTCGCATGGCGAGGGCCTCGAACTTCCCGTCGCTGCCACGCGTTCGAGTTCCGGCAGCGATCTGCGGGCGGCGGTCGAGGAGCCTGTCGTGATCGATCCCGGCTCGTTCGCCGCGGTGCCGACCGGCCTGGCCTTCCAGCTGGAGCCGGGTTGGGAGGCGCAGGTGCGGCCGCGCAGCGGCCTCGCAGCCAGACATGGAGTCACCGTCCTGAACTCCCCGGGCACCATCGATGCCGACTACCGGGGCGAGGTCCGGGTGCTGCTGATCAACCACGGGCCATCGCCGTTCACGGTCTCGAGGGGCGATCGAATCGCCCAGGTGGTCGTTGCCCGCGTCCAATCGGTCGAGTGGCATGAGGCCGCGGAACTCGACGACAGCGAGCGCGGTTCCGGAGGCTTCGGCTCGACCGGACTACGCTGAATCGAGAGCGACGAACAGGTCGCGCAGGACCGACTCGAGTTCCAGGGTGTACTCGGCGAGATCGCGCAGTCGCTTCTCGACATCGTCGACGGTCGGTCGAATCAACCCGCGCTCGGTGGTGCCGCGGATGAGCCACGACTTCGTCTCCTCGAGAACCTCGAGCCGGGCGCGGGCGGCCGCGATTCCAGCCGCGTCCATCAGTTGGTCATCCCGTCGTTGTCCTGGGTCCACGAGGGCAGGCTGGAAGGATCGAGGCCGACGGAATCGAGGGTTCTCTGCCACACGGTCTCGGGATCGTCTGCGAAGACCAGGTCGGTCTGCACCGGAGCCGTCACCCAGTCGTTGCGCAGGATCTCGTCGATCAGCTGGTGTTCACCCCAGCCGGCATAACCGAGGACCAGGCGCAGGCCCTCCGGTGGGCGGGTGGCGAGTGCGGCGAGGTCCGCGAAGTGCTGCGTGGTCTCGACTCCGGGGACGATCTCGGCCCCGGCCTCGATCTCGATCGTCGCGTCGCCGTGCGGTCTGAAGAGCACGGTTCCCTGCTGCGGACGTACGGGGCCGCCGAAGAAAGCCCGGGTCGAAGGGCTGCCGCCCCAGTCGATCTTCATCTCTCCGAGGATGTCGGCGACCTTCAATTCGGTCGGACGGTTGACGATCAACCCGAAGCTTCCTTCCTCGTCGTGGTGCACGAGCAGGATCACGCTATGTTGGAAAAAGGGGTCCTGGACCTGGGGCATGGCCGCCAGCAGGATCGGAGTTTCCAGGGAGTCGATTTTCATCGCGACCATCTTAGCGCCAAAGCCATCGGCATCGAGGCGCTGTGGGGTATCGTAGGGTCCCTTCGCTGTGTCTCCGTCACAGCATTCTCAACGGAGCCTTCTCATGCTTGATTCGTTCGCAACCCGAAGCACTCTGGAGGTCGGCGGCCGGTCGCTTTCGATCGCCCGCCTGACCGCGCTCGAGGAGAGGGGTCACTCCATCTCCCACCTGCCCTTCTCGCTCAAGATCCTGCTCGAGAATCTGCTCCGACGCGAAGACGGGGGCAACGTCTCCCGGGACGACATCGAAGCCATCATCGGCTGGCAGCCGCAGGCCGAACCCAGCCAGGAGATCGCCTACATGCCGGGTCGGGTGCTGTTGCAGGACTTCACCGGAGTGCCTGCAGTGGCCGACCTGGCCGCGATGCGGGATGCGATGCGCATGATGGGTGGAGATCCGGCGAAGATCAATCCGTTGCAGCCGGCCGAGCTGGTCATCGACCACTCGGTGCAGGTCGATTTCTACGGCTCCGAAGCGGCCTTCCGGCTCAACACCGAGAAGGAGTTCAGTCGCAACGAGGAGCGCTATCAGTTCCTGAGATGGGGACAGGATGCCTTCAGCAACTTCCGGGTCGTACCGCCGGGCACCGGCATCGTGCATCAGGTCAACCTCGAGTACCTCGCGCGAGTGGTGATGACCGGCCCGGGCGCCGATGGCGCTGAGTTCGCCTACCCGGACACGCTGGTGGGAACCGACTCCCATACGACCATGGTCAATGGTCTCGGGGTGCTCGGTTGGGGTGTTGGCGGGATCGAAGCCGAGGCCGCGATGCTGGGCCAGCCGATCTCGATGTTGATTCCGCAGGTCGTCGGTTTCCGGCTCCGTGGCAGGGCCCCCGAGGGCACCACCGCGACCGACGTCGTTCTGACGGTGACCGAGAAGCTGCGGGCGCACGGTGTCGTCGGCAAGTTCGTCGAGTTCTTCGGCGACGGACTGGCCAACATGTCGCTGGCCGACCGCGCGACGATCGCCAACATGGCGCCCGAGTACGGTGCGACCTGCGGGATGTTCCCGATCGACGAGGCGACGCTCGACTACCTGCGCCTTTCGGGTCGCTCCGATGAGCAGGTCCAGTTGGTCGAAGCGTACGCGCGCGAACAGGGCCTCTTCCATTCCGCCGACTCGCCGCAGGCGACCTACACCGACGTTCTCGAACTGGACCTCGCGACCGTCGTACCGAGCCTGGCCGGCCCTCGCCGGCCGCAGGACCGGGTCGCCCTGACAGAGGTCAAGACGTCCTTCCTGTCGGCCCTCGACAGCACGTTGGCGCCGCCGCCGGAAGGCGAAGGGGGCGTTGCCGTTGCCCCGGTGCGGCCGAAGGTGGCGTTCGAGATCGACGGCCACGAGGCGACCCTCACCCATGGCAGCGTGGTGATCGCCGCGATCACGAGTTGCACGAACACCTCCAACCCCGCCGTCATGGTGGCTTCCGGTCTGGTGGCCCGCAAGGCGCGCGAGATGGGGCTTCAGAGTCGCCCCTGGGTCAAGACCAGTCTGGCTCCCGGATCGAAGGTGGTTTCCGACTATCTCGAAGCCGCCGGTCTGATGGACGATCTCGAGGGACTCGGCTTCCACCTCGTCGGCTACGGTTGCACGACCTGCATCGGCAACACCGGTCCGCTGCGCGAGGAGGTCGTCGACGCGATCAACGAGGGTGACCTGGTGGCGGTTTCCGTGTTGAGCGGCAATCGCAACTTCGAGGGACGCATCAGTCCGAACGTGCGCGCCAACTACCTCGCGTCGCCGCCTCTGGTGGTGGCGTATGCGCTGGCCGGCAGGATCGACATCGACCTCGCCACGGAGCCGCTCGGTGAGAACGCCGAGGGAACCCCGATCTACCTTCGCGACGTCTGGCCGAGCAACCAGGAGATCCAGGCGATGATCGCCAAGGCCCTGCGCTCGGAGATGTTCGTCAAGGAGTACGCCGACGTCTTCGCCGGCGACGAGCAGTGGCGCGGCCTGGTCGTTCCCGAAGGCGATACCTACGCCTGGGATTCGAACTCGACCTACGTCCAGCAGCCCCCCTTCTTCACCGATGTTTCGCCCGAGCCGGCGGCTGTCGACGACCTCTCGGGGTGTCGCGTGCTGGCGTTGCTGGGAGATTCGGTGACCACCGACCACATTTCCCCGGCCGGCCCGATCAAGGCCGCCAGTCCTGCCGGTGAGTACCTGCAGGCCAACGGCGTCGCACCGGCCGACTTCAATGCCTACGGTGCGCGCCGCGGCAACCACGAAGTCATGATGCGCGGCACTTTCGCGAACATCCGGCTTCGCAACCGTCTGGTGCCCGGCGTCGAAGGTGGCGTGACCCGTCATCTCCCGGATGGCGAGCAGATGTCGATCTTCGATGCGGCCATGAAGTACCGCGCGGAGGGCGTGTCGCAGGTGATCATCGCCGGGCGCGAGTACGGCACCGGTTCGTCGCGCGACTGGGCCGCCAAGGGTCCGGCCCTGTTGGGCGTGGAGGCGGTGATCGCAGCCAGCTACGAACGCATTCATCGCAGCAACCTGGTCGGCATGGGGATCGCCCCCCTGCAGTTCAAGGACGGCGAGTCTGCCGAGACTCTGGGTCTCAGCGGCGAGGAAACCTACGACATCGCGGGCCTTGCAGAGGCGTTCGACGGAACCTTCACGCCGGGTGCCGAACTGACCGTCACGGCGCGCACGGCGGAAGGCGCGGAAACCACCTTCAAGGCTGACCTCCGGCTCGACACTCCCCAGGAGGGCGAGTACTACCGCCACGGCGGCATTCTCGTCTACGTCCTGCGTCAACTCGCCGTCAACTGAAGACGTCCAGGATGCCGGCACAAGAAAAGCGACCGCGGGTAGATTTTTGCGGCGAAGCGCGATCGGGGGTTCGTTCCTCGATGCCCTCCCTGGGCGAAGCCTTTCCTACCTTGCGTCGCGAGCCTTGGGAAGGCTAGAATTCTCCAGCCCCCATTGCCTCAGAGGCCCTCGTATTCGTCCTCCGATCCACTGATCCGCCTGCCCGTTGGAGAGATCCTGAGTCCATGAAGAACGCCAAGTTGATCCTGGACGGCAAGGAGTACGAGCTGCCGGTTTTCGAGGGAACCGAGGGCGAGCTCGCCATCAATACGCGGGCTCTGCGCAAGGCAACGGGTGCGATCACCTTCGATCCGGGCTACGGCAGCACCGGCGCCTGCCGCAGTGCGATCACCTTCATCGACGGCGAGGAGGGGATCCTGCGATACCGGGGCTATCCGATCGAAGAACTGTCGGCGGGTGCGCGATTCACCGAAGTTTCCTACCTCCTGATCCACGGTGAGCTGCCGACGGAGAAGCAGCTGCAGGAGTTCCGTCACCAGTTGCGGATCCACAGTCTCCTGCACGAGGACATGAAGCACTTCTTCGACGGCTACACCTCGGCCTCGCATCCGATGGTGATCCTGGCGTCGATGATCGCGTCGCTGTCGACCTACTACCCGAACTCCGAGGAGTCCAACGAACTCAATTACATCCGCCTGCTGTCGAAGGCCAAGACCATTGCCGCCTTCTCCTACAAGAAGCGGATCGGCCAGCCCTTCATCTATCCGCGCAACGACCTGTCCTACACCCAGAACTTCATGCGGATGATGTTCGCGGTTCCCGCGGAGCCCTACGAGTTCTCGCCGAGCGTCGACAAGGCCCTGAATCTGCTGCTGATCCTGCATGCCGATCACGAGCAGAACTGCTCGACGTCGACGGCCCGCATGGTGGGATCCAGCAAGACCAACCTCTTCGCATCGATCGCGGCGGCGATCTGCGCTCTCTGGGGGCCGCTGCATGGCGGAGCCAACCAGAGTGTGATCGAGATGCTCGAGATGATCCGCGCCGACGGCAGCGACTACAAGAAGTACGTCGAACTGGCGAAGTCGAAGGACTCGGACTTCCGCCTGATGGGCTTCGGGCATCGGGTCTACAAGAACTTCGATCCGCGGGCGAAGATCATCAAGGCCGCGGCCGACGATGTGCTCGACGAGCTGGGTGTCTCGGATCCCCTGCTCGACATCGCCAGGAGTCTGGAAGAGGTGGCGCTCAACGACAGCTACTTCGTCGAGAAGCGGCTGTACCCGAACGTCGATTTCTACAGCGGCATCCTGTATCGGGCCATGGGAATTCCCACCGACATGTTCACCGTCATGTTCGCGTTGGGCCGTCTGCCGGGCTGGATCGCTCACTGGAAGGAAATGAACGAGGATCCGGAAAGCCGGATCAATCGGCCCCGTCAGATCTACGTCGGCAAGACGGAGCGGTCGTTCGTGCCGCTCGCCGATCGCACCTAGTCGGCCGATCGGCGGCTCTCGTCAGACCGGGTCGCGCAGACCCGGCGTTTCAGACTTCGGGGCGTCCCGGCGTTCCGCGTCGGGGCGTCGGCGGATCACCCCCGTCGCGACTCAGCTTGTGGTGCAGGCGGGCCCGCATTCGTTCCATGCGGTTGTGACCGGCCGGCCAGCCCTTCAGAACCCGCCTCAGGCTTCGATGGGTCGCCTCGGAAGCCAACGACAGGATGGCCGCACCGAGGAAGATGAAGAGCAGTCCCGGTCCCGGCAGGAAGAGCTCGGCCAGACCGAAGAAGACCACCAGCCAGCCGCCCAGGTACAAGCCGATCCGCATCGGCATCGGCAGGGGCCCGAGCTCGTACCACTCCAGGTCGTCGTGGGCTTCCGGTGGTGGGGCCTCGTGGACCGGCCCATCGCTGGATTCCAGTCCTTCGAGGACCCGTTCTGGGTCGTCGCTTGGCATGTTGGAGAACCGGGATCGAGAAGGGTCGAGGGATCGCCGATCCGCGGGCACGATATCAGGAGATACGTTTACCGGGACCCGTATGGGTTGACACAGCGTCGCGCCCCGACGATCATCCTCCGCGGGGCCCCGATGCAGCGCGAGCGTGAACACTTCATCCAGTTCGTTCGCGACCGCGGCCTGCGTTTGACGCCCGAGCGGCTGGCACTGCTCGACGAGATCTACTCCCAGCACGGCCATATCGACGCCGAGGAGTTGCTCGCTTCGATGCGCCGGAGAGGTTCGAAGACCTCTCGCGCCACGGTCTATCGGAATCTCGAACTGCTGGTCGAGTGTGGTCTGGTTCGCAAGCAACTGCTGGCCGGGCAGCGCCACGTCTACGAGCACGTTCACCTCGGTCAGCGACACGATCATCTGGTCTGCCGGGAGTGCGGCAGGATCGCTGAGTTCGTGAGTCCGGGAATCGAGGCGCTGCAGACCGAGATCTGTCGGGCCCACGACTTCGATCCGGAGTCCCACGCTCTCCAGATCCTGGGCATCTGCAGAGACTGCCGGGACGGTCAGGGCACCGGCGACGACGCGGTCAGCGAATCAGAACCCGTGCGAAGCGTCGCTTCCCGACGCGGATAGTGTAGGGCTCGCTGCGGTTCTCGAGGTCCAGCGCGAAGTCGCCGATCTTCTCGCCGTCGATCGAAACCGCTCCCTGCTGGATCATCCGCCGTCCTTCCGCCTTGCTCGACACGAGCTCGGCTTCGCTCAGCACCGAGACGATGTTGGAAGAACCCGTGATCGTCGTCTCGGGCATGTCCTCGGGAACCCCGTCGCCGGCGAAGACGCGGGTGAACTCGTCCTCGGCTTCCCGGGCTGCCTCCGCATCGTGGAAGTCGGCAACGAGAATTCTCGCCAGCCTCTTCTTGGCATCCATCGGGTGAAGCTCACCGGCTGCCACGCGCTGCCGATCGGCTTCGATCTCGGCTTCCGGTACGTCCGTGAGGAGGACATACCAGTCCCACATCAGCTCGTCGGGGATCGACAGCGTCTTGCCGTAGATCTCCTTCGGGGAGTCTTCGACGGCGATGTAGTTGCCGGCACTCTTCGACATCTTCTCGACGCCGTCGGTTCCGACGAGGAGCGGTACGGTGAGTACGCACTGCGGCTCCATTGCGCGATCCTTCATGAGTTGACGTCCGACGAGGAGATTGAGGAGCTGGTCGTGTCCGCCCAACTCCACATCGGCCTCGAGTGCGATCGAGTCGTAGCCCTGGGCCAGGGGGTAGAGGAGTTCGTGGATCGAGATCGGTTCGTTCGCCGCCAGTCGTTTCCGGAAGTCGTCGCGCTCGAGCATTCGAGCGAGGGTGTATGAGCCGGCCAGGCGAATCATGCCTTCCGATCCGAGCTCCGAAAGCCACTTGCTGTTGTACTCGATGATCGTCGACTCGGGGTCGAGAATCTTGAAGACCTGGCGCTTGTAGGTCTCGGCGTTCGCATCGACCTGCTCGCGGGTCAGCTGGGGCCGAGTCGCCTTCTTGCCGGTCGGATCACCGATCATTCCGGTGAAGTCGCCGATCAGGAAGACCACGCGATGACCGAGGTCCTGGAAGTGCTTCATCTTGCGAAGCAGGACGGTATGACCGAGATGGAGGTCTGGGGCCGTCGGGTCGAAGCCCGTCTTGATCAACAGACCCTTGCCGCTCCTCTCGGACTTCGAGAGCTTGGCCAACAGCTGCTCTTCTTCGACCAGGTCGACTGCGCCACGACGCAGGAGCTCGAGCTGTTCGGTAGCGGGACGGAAGCTCATGAGGGCGGGCAGCTTAGCAGGCTGCAGCGCCGCGTTCGATGACGCCCGAGGCGATCAGGCGAGCGTCGCCCAGGAGGCTCCACGCCGTCACCCCAGCGTCGCCGAGTCGGCCCTGGACTTCGAAGACCGATCCGCCACGCGTGGAGAAGGCGAGGGGGAGGGTGGAACCTGCAGCGACGCAGGCTGCCGCCGCCGAGAGTACGCCGCTGCCGCAGGCGAGGGTCTCACCCTCGACACCTCGTTCGAAGCTGCGAATCGCGGCCGGAGATCCGGGAGAAGTCTTCTGGACCCAGTCGACGTTGGTTCCAGAAGGTCCGAAGTCGCTGTGGCTCCTGATCTCCGGCGCAAGCTCCGCAACGGCGAGGTCTGCGAGGCCGTCGTCTACGAAGATGATGAAGTGAGGTACGCCGACGGCGGTCGACCAGCCTTCGAAGGAGCCCTTCGAGGTCGTGACACTTCGTTGCGTCGGAGCACCCGGCAGGGGCGCGTCGACCTCGACCTTGTCCTCATCCACGATCGTACCCTGAAGGTTTCCGACCGCCGTCCGCAGACCGGCGGCAGAACCGATCCAGCCGACCTCATGGGCCAGACGAACCGCGCAGCGAGCCGCGTTGGCGCAGAAGTCAGCCTTCTCGCCGTCGCTGTTCCAGTAGTCGAAGCGGATTCCTTCGATCTCCCGGTTCAGCACGAAGACGCCGTCGGCGCCGATCGACAGGCCACGGCGACACCAGAGCGCCAGAGTTCTGGAATCGGGAAGCGAGGCGGGTTCGAGGAGTCCGATGAAATCGTTGCCGCCACCGGAAAGCTTGTAGAAGCGCGTCATGGAAGCCGTCAGAGGGCGCGACCGTTGACCACCGCGCTGGCCTCGCTCTCGTTGCCGGCGTTGTCGACGGCGATCACCCGGAAGTCGTACTCGCCGCGACTGACCAGGCCCGTGACGACGAACTCGAGTCGAGTCGCCGGTTCTTCGTTGGCGCGCCGGACCTGACCGTCGCTGTCGATCGTCTCGATGAAATAGCCCACGACGTCGGTCGACGGACTGGCGCGCCATAGAACGCGTCCGCCCACGTCCTCCGGCAGCACCAGCACCCTGTGGGAGGAAGGGGCGGGAAGACGTCGCGGTAGTCGATCTCGACTTCGTCGGCTGGAACGCTCTCGATCAGCGGCTCTCCCGCCCGGAAGCTGCGGACGGTGTAGACGTAACGCTGTCCGTAGGAAGCGCCCTCGTCGAACATCTGGGTCACCGGCGGCTTCTTCGGCTCCGCGGCCGCCGGCTCGGTGACCTCGGGGGCCGTGAGTGACGGGTCCTGGATCTCGTTACCGTCGGTGCCGGGCTCGGGATCGCCATCCGGGACCGCGGTCGCCACCTCGCCGACTTCCGCTTCGGCCGCCTGCTGCCGGGCAGAGTCCTCTTCCCGATCGGATTCCTCGATCTCGGACCCCTCCTCGACCGTCGCCGGCGCCGAATCGGCTTCGGTGCTCGAGGGGGCTGTCGGCGAGGAAGCCGGGACTGAAGCCTGGGGAGCGTCGATTCGTCGGATGGGATCGGAGTAGTTCGGGTCCTCGGAGCGCCGGCGGTAGACGTTGTAGCCGTCGGGGATCTCGTCGGGACCGGTCCACGAAATCTGGATCCCGTTCTCGCGACTCTCGAGACGCACGCCGCTCGGCGGGCCGTAGGGAACCAGCGGCACCACCTTGACGATGTTGCTCATCGGCGAGGGCTTGCCTTCGTCGTTGAAGGTCCGCATTCCGATTCCGAGGAGCACGTCATCGCCTTCCTGGAGCATCGACAGAGGAACTTCCAGAGTCAGCCTCGATCCGCGAATCGCAGACGCCAACTCGAGTTCCTCGAGCCGGGCGACCGAACCGGCCTTGCGCTCGAACTCGCGATCGGAGATCGGGGGAAGCGGCCGCTCTCCGGGGGAGGATGTCGCCGGTTCGCTGGCAGAAGCCGACGCCTCGTCAGAACTGCCCTCCGCAGGATCGTCGATCTCGCCGTCGATCTCGGAGGCGCCTCGACCCGCCTCGATGAGAGCTTCGATCGCCGGGTCTTCCTCGAATTCGCTGGCCTCCAACACGCTGCGGGCGGCCAGCCGGTCGGCTTCGTCCTCTTCGGCCTGGATCTCTTCTTCCTCACGCTCGAGGGCGAGAGCGGCCAGCTCCTCCTCGGTGGGGGGCGCGGGCATCGGCGGAATGGGTACTTCGAGGCGGAACACTTCGACCGCAGAGATCGCCGCGAGAGGCAGGCCCGAGAGTGTCGTCACCGGGTAGGTCGACTCGATCAGGATGACGTCTCCCTGCTGCCGGGCCACCAGATCGGTGATTGCGGCCGGCTCCCAGCGCAGCGGAGGGAGCGGTGGCCCCTTCTTGCCGCATCCGGTCGCCACAATGAGCAGCGCCGCCAGGGCGACGTGAGCGACCCCGACCTCGAGCGTGCGGCGGGCTTCTGGGGGGCGTCTAGAGGACATAGCGGCTGAGATCCTGGTCATCGACGATGTCCTGGAGGGCCTTCTTGACGTAGCTGGCGTCCACTTTCAGTCGAACGCCCTCCATGTCCGGCGCCTCGAAGGAGACCTCGTCGAGGACTCTTTCGCACAGCGTGGAGAGTCTCCGGGCGCCGATGTTCTCGGTCGTGGAATTGACCTTCACCGCCATCGAGGCGATTTCCCGGACGGCATCGTCGGAGAACTCGATCTCCAGGCCTTCGGTCGAAAGGAGTTCCCGGTACTGGCGGGTGAGCGACGACTCTGGCTCGGTCAGGATGCGCACGAAATCGTCTTCGGTGAGGGCTTCGAGTTCGACTCGGATCGGAAAGCGACCTTGAAGCTCCGGGATCATGTCAGAGGGTTTGGCGATGTGAAAGGCACCGGCGCCGATGAACAGGATGTGGTCGGTGCGGATCAGGCCGTACTTGGTGCTGACGGTGGTGCCTTCGACGATCGGAAGGAGATCACGCTGGACGCCTTCGCGGGATACGTCGGCGCCGCCCCGGGCGTCGCTGCCGCAGATCTTGTCGATCTCGTCGAGGAAGATGATGCCGGTCTCCTCGACCCGAACGCGGGCCTCTTCGGCCACCAGGCGGCGGTCGACGAGCTGCTCGGCCTCCTGCTGCGCCAGGATCTCGCGCGCTTCGGCGACGCTCATCGACTGCTTCTTTCGCTTGCCTCCGAAGAGGCCTGGAATCATCTCGCGCAGGTTGATTCCGACCTCCTCCACTCCCTGACCGGTGAACATCTCGATGTTGCCCGGCAGGGAGTCCTCCACCTCGATCTCGACCTGACGCTCTTCGAGCTGGCCCGAGCGGAGCTTGGCCCGGAACTTCTCGCCTGGTCGTCTTGAGATCGTCCCGCGGCGCCTGCGATTCCTCGTTGAAGCCGGTGGCGCCGGATGGCGACTGGGGCGGGGGAAGCAGGAGTTGCAGGAGACGGTCCTCGGCGCGTTGGCTCGCCTCTTCCCGAACCCGTTCCTTCATCTCCTCCTGGACCGAGTTGATCGCCATCTCCATCAGGTCCCGAACCATCGACTCGACATCTCGCCCGACGTAACCGACTTCGGTGAATTTGGTGGCTTCGACCTTGTGGAAGGGGGCGCCGACCAGGCGGGCGAGGCGTCTGGCGATCTCGGTCTTGCCGACGCCGGTGGGTCCCATCATCAGGATGTTCTTGGGCATGATGTCTTCGGCCAGCTCCGGCGGCAACTGCTGCCTGCGCCAGCGATTGCGCAAGGCAATGGCCACGCTCCTCTTGGCACTGTGCTGGCCGACGACGTGCTTGTCGAGTTCCTGGACGATCTGTTTGGGCGTCAGGGCGGCGCCGGAGACCTGGCCCGGGAGGCTGATCACCGGCATCAGGAGAGTTCCTCGATGGTGAACCTGTCGTTGGTGTAGACGCAGATCTCGGCGGCGATGGTCATCGCCTCCACCGCCAGGGTGCGAGCGTCGAGTTCGGTGTGGCGGAGCAAGGCTCGGGCAGCGGCAAGTGCATAGTTGCCTCCGGAGCCGATCGCCAGGAGGCCGTCGTCGTCCGGCTCGAGCAGGTCACCGTTGCCCATGACCAGGAAGGTGTGCTCCGAATTGGCGACGATCATCTGCGCTTCGAGTTGTCGCATCGCCCGATCGGTTCGCCAGTCCATCGCGAGTTCGACGACCGCGCGCTCGAAGTTGCCCTGATACTGGTCGAGCTTCTTCTCGAAGCGGGTGAAGAGCGCCAGGGCGTCGGCGCCTCCGCCCGCGAATCCGACCAGGACCCGACCGCTGTCGGCGCGCTTGACCTTCGTGGCCGTGGTCTTGAAGACGGTGTGGGTCGCCGAATTGGTCACCTGTCCGTCGGAGACCATGCAGACATGACCCTCTTTGCGAACGAGAAGGATGGTGGTGGCGATGAGGCCGCTCATGGTCGGGGGTCCTCCTTCTCGCGAGCTCTCGGGTGGCTGTCGCGATAGATCTCGAGGAGCTTCTGGACCTCGAGATGGGTGTACTTCTGAGTCGTGGCCAGGGAGCTGTGTCCGAGAAGTTCCTGGATCGATCGGAGATCGGCTCCCTCTTCGAGCAGGTGGGTGGCGAAGGTGTGGCGGAGCGTGTGCGGATGGACGCCGCCGGCGACCGCCGCCGCTTCGACGTAGCGGTCGAGAATACGGCGGACGGAGCGTGCCGACAACCGCGATCCGCGGTGATTGAGCAGAATCGGCTCGTCGTCTTCGGGGCCTTCAGAATCCTCGCGCAGGCTCGGCCAGACCTGCAACCATCGCCGGAGACTTTCCTGCGCCGGTCGTCCGAAGGGCACCATTCTCTCCTTGCCGCCCTTCCCCACGACTCGCAGCACCCGACCCTTCAGGTCGACGTCGGGCCAGTCCAGCGAGACCAGCTCGCCGACGCGCAGGCCGGTGGCGTAGAGCATCTCGAGGATCGCCCGGTCGCGAAGAGTCAGCGCATCGTCGCCCTTCGGCGCTTCGAGAAGGCGAACGATCTCGGCGGGGCGCAGGTGGCGTGTCAGGGTTTTGGGCACCTTCGGGGTGGTGACTCCGCGGGCGGGGTTGGCAGTGAGCAGCTCTTCCCGACATGCCCAGCTGAAGAAGGTCTTGAGAGCGGAGAGTGCTCGCCCCTGGGTTCGCCGTGAGACGCCGTCGCGGGAACGCTGTCCGACGAAGGCCCTGACGCTCGCCGGATCGAAGAGATCGAGGGTCAGTTTGCGGGCTTCGATGCCGAGGTAGTCGACGGCAAAGGATTCGAAGGCGAGGAGATCTCCCTCGTAGGCCCGCACGGTGTGGGAGGACAGTCCGCGCTCGAGATCGAGGTGGGAGAGGAAGTCGACGATCAGGGCACGCATGGGTCAGGTGGCCGCGGTCGCGATCTCCCGGTCCTCCCTGTCGATGCCGGAGCGGTCCTTCCAGTCGAGAACGAAGCCGTGCTTCGTCGCCCAGTCGGTCAGGTGCGTTCTCGCACGGTTCGCGAGGACGCTTCGACGCTCCCGCTTCGGCACTTTCCCTCGAGAGTCGGGAAGAGGCCGTAGTTGATGTTGGCAGGCTGGAAGCGTTTGGCTTCGGACTCCGTCAGGTGTCTGCTGAGTGCGCCGAGCGCGGTCGTGAAGGGCAGCGGATCGAGGCTCGAGCCGTTCGCCTCCGCGGAGAGATAGAGCGCCACCGCGAGGCCGGTCGCCGCGGATTCGAGGTAGCCCTCGACACCGGTGATCTGGCCTGCGATGCGGATGTCGGGACGGTCCTTGAGTCGATACTGCCGATCGAGATGTCGGGGTGAGTTGATGAACGTATTGCGGTGGATCTGACCCAGGCGGACGAAGCGGGCGTTCTCGAGACCGGGCAGCATGCGGAGGATCCTTTTCTGATCGCCCCATTTGAGCCGCGACTGGAAGCCGACGAGGTTGTACTGGGTCTGGGCGAGATTCTCGCGCCGGAGCTGGGCGACGGCCCACGGCCGATGACCTTCGGCGGTCCTGAGTCCGATCGATTTCATGGCGCCGAAGCGCAGCGTTTCCGGGCCGCGCCGCGCCACCTCCTCGAGAGGCAGGCAGCCTTCGAAGAACAGGGTCTTCTCGAACTCGTGGGGAGCCACGACCTCTGCCGCCACCAGTTCCTCCACGAACCTGTCGTAGGCCTCCTTGTCGAGCGGAATGTTGAGATAGTCGTCGCCGTCGCCCTTGTCCCACCTCGACGCCGCGAAGAGCTTGCTCATGTCGAGGCTGTCGGCCTCGACGATCGGAGCGATGGCGTCGTAGAAGTAGAGTGACTCCTCGCCGAGCACCTCCAGGAGGCGGTCGGCGAGATCGGGCGAAGTCAGGGGGCCGGTTGCCAGGACCGTCCGGCCCTCGGGCAGTTCGGTGAACCTCCGCTCGCTTCACTTCGATCGACGGATGCTCCTCGAGTCGCTGTGTGATGTCGGCTGCGAACAGCTCGCGGTCGACTGCCAGGGCACTTCCGGCCGGAACGGCTGCACGGCGGGCGGCTGCGATCACCAGCGAACCGAAAGCTTCCATCTCGCGCTTGAGAAGGCCTGCCGCGTGTTGCGGGTCGTCGGAGCGCAGCGAATTCGAACACACGAGCTCGGCGAAACGATCGGTCTGGTGAGCCGGCGTGGCTCGCTGCGGTCTCATCTCCCAGAGCACGACCTCGCAGCCTCGCTCGGCGAGCTGCCACGCACACTCGCTGCCTGCGAGGCCAGCTCCCACGATCTGGATCTGGTTTCCCATCCGGCGAATTATGACAGTTCACCGGCCTTCTCGAAGGGCTGGCCCCTGCTGTGGGTGGGACCGCGTTCGACGTGGCGACTCCTCAGCTTCGACGGCCGTACCGCCCGCCGGCTCGCTTGTGGACTCGGCCCTCGATCTCGAGTTCGACGAGTCGCGCCAAGACCTGGCCCAGGGGCAGGCCGAGGCGAGCGGCGACAGTCTCCCCTGGCAAGAGCTCGCCGACCTTCAGGGCGGCGAGGATGGGGTCGCCGGACGCGGGTGCGCGCTCCTGCTGGCTGCGATCGTTCGAATCGAGGACATCGTTCGGGTGGAGGGCGGGGAACGCTCCGTCCTGGATCAGCTGGTTGGTGCCCTCGGCGAGGCGCTCGAAGATACCGCCGGGTACTGCGTATACGTCGCGGCCGAGGTCGAGTGCCAGACGAGCGGTGATCAGGGAGCCCGATCGCCGCGTCGCCTGGATGACGAGGCACTTCGACGCCAGCGCCGCGATGATGCGGTTGCGGATCGGGAAATTCCTCGGCAGCGGCGAACACTGAAGAGGGAACTCGGAGATCACCGCTCCCCGTCGGGCCAGATCGGCGGCCAGGGAGACATGGTTCCGTGGCTTGATCCGATCGAGGCCCGAACCCAGCACCGCGACCGAGGTGCCTCCAGCTTCGATACAGGCGCGATGCGCCCAGCTGTCGATGCCTCGTGCCATTCCCGAGACGACACAGACTCCGGCTCGGCCGAGAGCCGAGGCGAAGAGTTCCGCGCCCTCGCGGCCGATGGCGCTGGCGGAGCGGGAGCCGACGATCGCCGTCGCCGGTCCTTTCGGGAGTCCACCGCGAACATAGAGGACGGGGGGTGGAAGCTCGAGCTGGAGGAGGACCTCCGGGTAGTCGTCATCGTCGAGAGTGAGGACCTGCAGTCCGAGCCTGCGAGCGCGATCGAGTTCCTCGGCTGCTCGCGCCTCGAGATTCGAGGCCTCGAGGAGCAGGCGCAGTTGTCGTCGTCCGATTCCCAGGCGGGCGGAGAGTTCGGCGTCCGGTTCGGCGTTCAGCCACCCGTCGGCGAGCCGCGCGGCAGCTCGGCAGATGGTTTCCCGGGTCAACTCGAGAGAACAGTTCAACCCGATTCTCAGTAGACGGAGTTGCTCGCGATCCACGGTCTGACTCCTGGCGTCGAGGAAGGAGCGGCTGGCAGGGCTGCCGCGCCCTCCCTGCTGGGACGAAAATCGGCTGCGATCTCGCTCCGGAATGAATCTGAGCCACGGGTAGCTCATGTATAGTCTCGGGACGGTCATTTGTCGGTCGTCTGCTCAATCGAGGGTCCTTCCGGAGAGGGAGATGCAGCGCATCATCGCAGTCGTCATGGCCTTTCTTCTGGTCGCGTCGGTCGCCGGCGCGGGGAAGAAGGCGAAGCCGGCAACCGCCAAGACTCAAATCGAGTTCGGTATCAAGATGGCCCAGCAGGGTCTGTGGAGCGAGGCTCTCTTCCGCTTCGAACAGGCGGAGAAGCTGGGCGCGTCGTCGACCACGGTCTACAACAACATGGCCGTTGCCTACGAGGCGCTGGGAGCCTTCGAGAGGGCTCGCGACAGCTATCGCAGGGCGCTCGAGAAGGACCCGTCCAACACCGCCCTGCGCGGCAACTACGCTCGTTTCGTCGAGTTCTACCAGAGCTTCAAGCCCGAGGGCGAGGCCGAGAGCGGCCAGGCTCCCGAAGAGAGTGAGGCTCTCGAGGACGGCCAGGCTCCCGAAGACGGGCTCGGGGATGTCGCTGCACCTTCGGAGTCTTCGCCATCGGACACCGGCCGGAACTAGTTCATCGTGACGCTGCTCTCGGTGAAGGACGCTCTCGACCTCGGTAGGGGACGATTCTCGCCTTCTTCGGCACGCGGAAGCTCGTATCCGGGTTGGTCCGGATCTTGCCTCATCTAGGGAGAGCGACCATGCATTCCAGCACGATTTCCTTCGCCCGACGCATGGCCCTGTCCGGCGTCGGCGCCCTGGCCCTCTGGGCCATGCCGGCTGTCGCCGGAACGGTCGACGTTCGTTTGAGCCTGCCGGTCAGGGCTCGGCTCGATTTGACCAACAAGTCGAGCCTCGTGGTGGCGCCCTTCGTCGTCGTTCGCCAGGAGGGAGAGGGGAGGATCCAGGGCAGCTCGATCGATGTCCAGGACGAGTTCGAGCGCTACATGCTCAAGATCCTGCGAAGGGAGACCGATCTCCGGATCATCGAACCGGGGCCGATCGACTATCCGACCTACGATCTGCGGATGCTGGCTCGAGACGAGGACTTCTGGCGGGTGCTCGGCGAGCGGACCCAGGCCGATCTCATCCTGACCGGCAGTCTGGACTTCGACATCCAGGATCGCAGCGGTTACCGGATGGAGGAGTACATCTCGCCGTTCGACGGCCGCACCTACTACCGCCAGGTTCTGGTCGAGGAGACGGGGTTCGAGTACGACATCGTCGTGCGGGTCTTCGACGGTGAGACCGGCGCGGAGCTCTACGTCGACAATTTCAAGGACTTCAAGAGCTTCGCCGGAGAGCGGGCGGACCCGTTGCAGGGCATGTTCGAGAACCTATTTGCACTCGAGGATCGCCTTCTCGGCATCTTCGTCCAGAAACGGGTGGGAGCGACTCGCGTCCTCCTGACGGAGTGAAAGCATGAACGACAAGGGTTTGAGGAGTTTCCGTCCGGGTTTCATCGCGCTCGCCGCGATGCTGTGCGTTCTCGGCATGGCGCAGCCGGTAGCCGCCCAGTACCAGAACTATTTCGGCAAGAACAAGGTCCGCTACACCAAGTTCAAGTGGAGCGTCTACCACGCACCCCACTTCGACGTCTGGTACTACCCGGAGGAAGAGCACCTGCTCGAGAAGGTGATCTCGCTCGCCGAGTCGGCCTACGACAGCCTGTCCCAGGATCTCGACTTCCAGATTCAGCAACCCACCCCGCTGATCATCTACAAGACCCACTCCGACTTCCTGCAGACCAACATCATCTCGAACTTCATCCCCGAGGGAGTCGGTGCGTTCGCGACGCCGAATTTCTTCCGAATGGTGATGCCGATCGACATGCCGGACCCGGAGCTGTACAAGCTCATTCGCCACGAGCTCACCCATATCTTCCAGTACCACATCCTGTTCAGCGGCAGCCTGGGCAAGTCGCTGACCCGTTCTCCCCCTCAGTGGTTCATGGAGGGCATGGCCAGCTACTTCGCCGACGATGAGACCGCGGCAGATCGGATGTATCTCATCGATGCGGTCGTCAACGACAGCCTGCCTCCGATCACCGAGGGCAACGTCAGCGGCTTCTTCGCCTACCGCTACGGTCATGCGACCTTCGATTTCATCGAGGATCGCTGGGGCAAGGACGGCCTTCAGGACTTCCTCTATGAATTCCGCAACACGCTGGGAGCGCGCGTCGGTCGAGCGGTCGAGCGGGCGTTCCGGATCTCTCCGGAGGATTTCGACGCCGAGTTCCGACGCTGGTTGAGGGACCGCTACCTGCCGACCTTCGAGGAAACCGGCGAGCCCAGCGACTTCGGTCGCCCCTTCCGAACGACGCGGTCCAACAGCCAGGAGACCTCTCCGGTGGCCTCGCCTTCGGGAGACCTGGTAGCCGCATTCTCGACTTTCGATCGCGATCTCGACGTCGTGCTCTTCGATGGCGAACGACGAGTCCTGATGAAGAATCTGACGGAAGGACTCACCGACTCGGCGAAGTTCCAGAACCTGCTGGCCCAGTACCTGACGCTCGGTCGGAGAATGGGACGCGACCTCGCGTTCTCGCCCGACGGCAACCAGATCGCCAGTTTTGCCTCTCGCCGTGAAGCCGGCCGCACCCTGGTCCTGATCGACGTGGTCAAGGGCGGCATCGACCGCATCATCGACATGGAGGTCGAGCAGCAGATGTCGCCGGCGTGGAGTCCGGATGGCAGGACCCTGGCGTTCACGGCCAACTCCGGCGGTCTCTTCGACGTCTTCCTGATGGATCTCGAGACACTCGAGATCCGCAACCTGACCAACGATCCGGTCTTCGACGGTTCCCCGACGTTCTCACCGGACGGCCGCAGCATCGTCGTCAGTTCGGTGGTCGGTGAGTTCTCGCAGCTCTTCCGGATCGACCTGGAGACCGGTGAGCGCGCCGCGGTCATGCAGTCGGAAGCCAACGACGTGGATGCGGTCTACGCTCCGGACGGCAGTGAGATCTTCTTCACGTCGGACCGCGACGGTGCCGACAACATCTATGGCATCAACGTCACGTCGGGAGAGGTCAAGCAGTACACCAACGCGATCACCGGCTGTTCCCAGCCGACGGTGATCGAGCAGCCCGACGGCCGCAAGGTGCTGGTCTACACCGGCTACTGGAAGGGCCGTTTCGACCTCTACCAGACCGAACTCGACAATCCGATCGGAGAGATCCGCACGGCCGAAGTCGTGACCACGGACGTGCCGGCTCCGGCCGACTCCCTCGAAGAGTTCGAACCCGACATCCAGATCACCCTCGACGAGGCCAACAAGGAGGCCAAGAAGGGCTTCAAGCTCTTTCTCGAGGATGCCGGCGGCAGTGTCGGCGTCGACACGAACCAGACCTTCCTCGGCCAGATCTACCTGGTCTGGGGCGACTTCTTCGGTGATCGGCGTCTCGTCGGCCTGTTCTCCACGGTGTCGAGCTTCTCGAACTTCAACGTGTTGTACGAGGACCTGTCGCGTCGCAACATCCGGTCGCTGTCGCTGTTCGACGATCGTCAGTTCTACTTCGGCGGGGGTTGCGATCCCTTCACCGGTCTCTGCGAGCGCGGCGAACAGGCGCTCCAGATCACCGGCGCCATGGCGAACCTGACCCATCCCTTCGGCTTCACCACCCGGGCCACCGTCGGGGTCGGGTACATGTACCGCGACATCAACTATCAGTCCTTCGTGGCGCTCGATCCGGACATCCCGATCGAGCCCGATGCACCCGTCGTAGAAGGTCCCGACGGCACCTTCTTCCTGCCGGTCATCGAGCCGCGCAAGGACGACTATCCGGTCGTCCAGGCCTCGTACATCAGCGACAACTCCGTCATGACCATGAACGGTCCCCACAGCGGGCACCGCTTCCGGGTGAACGGTTTCTACGCGCCGAGCTTCTCGGAGGGCGGCACGTTGATGGTTCGGGGTGACATCGACGCCCGCAAGTACTTCCCCATGACCCGGCGCTCGCTCTTCGCACTGCGACTGTGGGCCGGCGCCGCCGACGGCATCGCACCGACCCCCTACTGGTTCGGCAGCTACGACACGATGCGCGGCTACGAGTTCCGCGAGTTCTCCGGCGATCGAGCCTTCTTCGCCAACATCGAAATGCGTTTCCCGCTGATCGACCTGCTGGCGTTCCCGGTATTCGCGTTCGAGGGGATCTTCGCCCGGGTCTTCGTCGATATCGGCGGAGCCTGGTACGACGGAGTGCAGGACTTCAACTTCTGGGACGGCGATGAGAACAAGCTCGACGACGGCGTCGCCTCGTACGGCTTCGGCTTCACGGTGCGCTTCTTCGGCATGAACCTGAACTGGGACATCGCCACGCCCTGGGACTTCAAGGACTCGGGCGAGACCAAGACCACCTTCTGGATCGGGCAGCGGTTCTAGCCTCCGGGACTGGGCTGCCGAAGGCCGCCGAGCGACGGCTAGCTCTTGCGCCGTGGTTGGATTATCCTTTGGTGGACTTTCCACTGACACATTTTCGAGGTTTGTTATGGCGCGATTGCTGACGAGTGTTCTTGTATCCATCGGACTTTGTTTCGGAGTTTCGGCCCAGGAGGTCTGGGACGACGCCAAGCAGGAGGCGTTCCTCGAGAACGCCGAGATCGGCGAAATCAAGAAGGTCGGGATCGGCACGACCGGCAGTTCGGTCGCGACCTTGACGATGGACGGCGTCACCAAGAAGGCGGGCGTGCAGTCGGTCGACATCTACATGGAGAGGTTCATCGCCGAGGGCGCCGTCGAGTTCAACTTCAAGGACAGCTACAAGTTCAACATCGCCGGCTATCAGGTCGATCGCTTCATCGGACTGAACATGGTTCCGGTCACCGTCGAACGGAAGATCAAGGGCAAGCCGGCATCGGTCTCGATGTGGGTCGACAACGTCAAGATGGACGGCACCGAGTTCATCGACGGCGGTCATGCGGCGAATCAGTCGAGCCTGATCAAGGACCAGCGGGACCAGGCCGAGGTCTTCCAGCAGTTGATCGAGAACACCGACCCCAATCTCGGCAACTGGGTGGTCGACGACAAGGAGAAGATCTGGCTGATCGACTTCAGCCGCGCCTTCCGCACGGGCAAGAAGCTGCAGCGGCCGGAACAGTTGAAGCGCATCGGCGAGAACCTTCTCGAGACCCTTCGCACCATGGATGCCACAGCCGCCAAGAAGGATCTGAAGGGCTATCTCGAGGGTAGCGAGATCAAGGCGCTCACCAAGCGGGCCGAGGTGATCGTGGCTCATTTCGACGAGCTGATCGCCTCTCAGGGCGCCGACGCAGTGCTGATTCGACGCGACGGTTTCTAGGTCCCACAACCAGGCCGCCGAGCCGCATCGGAGGGTGTGATACCTTCGCAGGTGACGGAACCGACAGGTCAGTGCCGGTGCTCTCGTCCACCCAAATCAGCCCCATCGATCCTCCTTGCGAACGTGCGCGTAGCGGTTCTGGGCTCGGGTAGCGCAGGCAACTGCGTAGTGATCGAATCCGGCGAAGACCGGATTCTGATCGACGCGGGCTTTTCGGCCCGTGAGACCGAAAAACGGCTGGAAAGTCTCGGTGTGACCGCCGGATCGCTCGGCGCCATCGCGCTCACCCACGAGCACCAGGATCACTGCCGGGGGGCGCAGAAGCTGTCGCGAAAGCACGACTTCCCGATCTACGCGAGTCGCGGGACGCTCGAGGGGTGTCGGTTCAGCGCTCCTCGCAGCCTGCGCCTGGTGCCGATCATCGTAGAGGCGCCGATCCGGATCGGCGGCCTCGAGCTCGTACCCTTTCCGGTTCCGCACGACGCCCGAGAACCGGTCGGCTTCGTTGCGACGGACGAGCAGGGGAGGTCGGTCGGCGTGGTCAGCGATCTAGGGGTTTCGAATGCGAGAATCACGCGCCGGTTGGAGGGCGTGGACATCCTGGTCCATGAATCCAACCACGACGAGTCGATGCTGCTGCACGGACCCTATCCGTGGGAATTGAAGCGGCGAGTGGCCGGTGACCTCGGACATCTCTCGAATGAGCAGGCGGCGCAATCGATCGCAGCCGTGGCCGGCGATGAACTGCGATGGGTGGCGCTGGTTCATCTGTCGCGGACCAACAACCGTCCGCGAATCGCGGCCGAAGACGTAGGGGAACGATTGGACCGGGTGGGCTCGAAGGCCAGGGTCGTGGTGACCAGCCAGAAAGAGCCTTCACCCTGGCTGGAGGTGTGATGTTGAGGGCGAGGGTCACTGTCTATCCACGGGCTGAAGTGCTGGACCCCCAGGGCAAGGCGATCTGTCAGGCGCTGGGCCGGGTCGGTTTCGATGAAGTCACCGACGTGCGCGCTGGGAAGAGCTTCGATATCGCCCTGGAGGGCGACGACCGCACGACGGCCGAGCAGCGCCTGGCGAAGATGTGCGAAACCCTGTTGGCGAACACCGTCATCGAGGACTATTCGATCGAAGTCCTGGAGAGCGGCACATGAAGTGTGGCGTCGTCGTCTTTCCGGGAAGCAACTGCGACCACGACGTCTACCACGTCCTGCGCCATGTCCTCGACCAGCAGGTCGAGTTCCTGTGGCACCAGGACGAGACGGTCTCCGGCTGTGACCTCGTGGTCGTGCCGGGAGGCTTCTCGTACGGCGACTATCTGCGAGCCGGCGCAGTCGCTTCGCTGTCGCCGATCATGGCTGCGATCCGCCAGCATGCGGCGAACGGGGGCATGGTTCTCGGAATCTGCAACGGATTCCAGATCCTGCTCGAGAGCGGGCTCCTTCCGGGAGCCATGCGACGCAACGAAGGACTGCGATTCCAGTGCGAAGCCGTCAACCTGCGAATCGAGCGCAACGATCTCCCCTTCACCCGGCGGTACGACGTCGGTCAGGTGGTCCGAATGCCGATCGCTCACGCCGAAGGCAACTATGCGGACTCGGCCGAAGCGATCGACCGACTGGAAGAGAGCGGTGCCGTCGTCTTTCGCTATGTCGACGAGTCGGGTCGACCCACCAACGTGAACGGCTCAGCTCGCAGCATCGCCGGAATCTGCAATTCTGCGAAGAACGTCCTGGGGATGATGCCGCACCCCGAGCGCTGCGCCGAGGAGGTTCTCGGTGAGGTCGGCGGACTCGCGCTGTTCGCAGGTGCAGTGGAAGAAGCGCTGCAGGGCGCCAGGGTGACAGCATGACGCTGGTCGAACCCGCCGTCGATTTCGAACTGGCCTCGGGTCTCGGCCTCGCCGAGGAGGAGTACGCCGACCTTTGCCGGATCCTCGGTCGCGACCCGTCCTACACGGAGCTCGGAGTGACCTCGGCGATGTGGTCCGAGCATTGCTCCTACAAGTCTTCGAAGGTCTACCTGCGTGAGTTTCCGAGCGAGGGGAAGCACGTCGTGCAGGGCCCCGGCGAGAACGCCGGCGTGGTCGACGTGGGACACGGCTTCGTCGCGGTCTTCAAGATGGAGAGCCACAATCATCCGAGCTACATCGAGCCGTATCAGGGAGCGGCGACCGGTGTCGGCGGCATCTTGCGTGATGTGTTCACCATGGGAGCGCGTCCGATCGCCTGCATGGACTCGCTGAGCTTCGGAGAGATCGACGCTCCGAGAATGCGCCATCTGGTCGACGGGGTGGTTCGAGGGATCGGCGACTACGGGAACTGTGTGGGGATACCCACGGTGGGCGGCGAGACCCGATTCCATCCGAGTTACAACGGCAACATCCTGGTCAACGCCTTCGCACTGGGGCTCGCCCGCCGGGAGTCCATCTTCCTGGCGGCGGCGAAGGGCGTGGGGAATCCGATTCTCTACGTCGGGAGTCGCACCGGACGCGATGGAATCCATGGGGCGACCATGGCCTCGGAATCGTTCGACAGCGAGAGCGAGGCCAAGCGTCCGACGGTGCAGGTCGGAGATCCGTTCGCCGAGAAGGTCGTCCTCGAAGCCTGCCTCGAAGCCATGAAGTCGGACGCGCTGATCGCGGTCCAGGACATGGGGGCCGCCGGCATCACGTCGTCGAGCTTCGAGATGGCGGGTCGCAGCGGACTCGGCTTCGTGCTCGATCTGGATCAGGTGCCGCTGCGCGAGGTCATGACGCCGTTCGAGATCATGCTCTCCGAGTCCCAGGAGCGCATGGTGATGATCGTCGAGCGGGGGCGCGAGGAAGAACTGATGAAGATCTTCCGGCGCTGGGACCTCGAAGCCGTCAAGATGGGCGAGTTGACCGACGACGGTGTCGCCCGGATGCGCTGGCATGGGGAGGTGGTCGGAGAAATGCCGATCGCGCCGCTCACCGACAGCGCGCCGGAGTATCGGCGCCCCGTCGCGGTTCCGGCCGATCTGGCGGCGAGACAGGCGGCGCCCGACGTGCCGCCGGCGGCCGACCCCCTGGGAAGCCTTCTCGACCTGATGTCGACCCCCGATCTGGGCGACAAGTCCTGGATCTGGCGTCAGTACGACCACTCGGTGAGAGGCAACACGATTCTCGGTCCGGGTGGCGATGCCGCCCTGCTGCGCATCAAGGGGACTCCCGCGGGCCTGGCGATGACCTCCGATGTGAACCCGGTCTACTGTTATCTCGACCCTCGTCGCGGTGGAATGCAGGCAGTCGCGGAAGCGGCTCGCAATCTGGCCTGCGTCGGCGGAGAGCCGGTCGGTCTGACGGATTGCCTGAACTTCGGCAATCCCGAGAATCCGGAGATCTCCTGGCAGTTCAGGGAGTGCGTCCGCGGAATGTCGGAAGCCTGCCGAGTGCTCGAGGTGCCGGTGATCTCGGGCAACGTCTCGTTCTACAACGAAACCGAAGGCGTCTCGGTCCACCCGACACCGACGATCGGGATGGTGGGCGTGGTCGACGACATCGACCGTCATGCGGTCTCGTTCTTCCGTTCCCCGGGTGAACGAATCCTGTTGCTGGGCACCGATCGCGGAGAGTTCGGCGGATCGGCCTACCTTCGATTGCTCCATGGGGTGGAACAGGGACTGCCGCCGGCGGTCGATCTCGAGGCCGAACTGCGGCTGGCACGGCTGCTGCGCCTCGGCTCTTCGAGCGGTCTGTTCTCGACCGCCACCGATATTTCCGAAGGGGGTCTGGCAGTGGCTCTCGCCGAGGCATGCCTCGGACGACGGATCGGCGCCAGGGTCGAGGTCGATGGAGACCCGACGCTTCTGTTTTCCGAGTCGCAGGCGCGCGCGGTCGTGAGCGTGGCCGCGGACTCCGTCGATCGGGCGCTGGAGGCGGCCGAGAAGATGGGCGTGGTGGCAGTGGAACTCGGCGAGACCGGCGGAACCGAGCTGATTCTGACGACGGCAGGTGAGACTGGAACACTCGAGATCGAGAAACTTTCGCGGGCCTGGCGCGAGGCACTGCCGCGGGCTCTCGATCTCTGAACTGGGGGACATCACTTCATGTGTGGCATTTTCGGGATCGAGAACGACGCCGATTCTGCGAACCTCACCTATCTCGGACTCTACGCACTTCAGCACCGCGGCCAGGAGAGCGCGGGGATCGTTTCCTGGGATGGAGATCGCCTGCATGTGGAGCGTGGAATGGGCCACGTCGCCGACATCTTCGGCGCGAAGACCCTCGCCAGGTTGCCTGGTCTCAGGGCCATAGGTCACACCCGCTACTCGACGGCCGGGATCAGCAGCATCCACAACGCTCAACCGATCGTGGTGAAGACCTCGATGGGGCCGCTTGGGATCGTCCACAATGGCAATCTCGTCAACGCCGGCTCGATCCGAAAGCGACTCGAAGATGCGGGCTCCATCTTCCAGACCACCAGCGATACGGAAGTCATCCTCCATCTGATGGCGCGCAACCCGTGCGCCAACATCGTCGAGTCGTTGATGACCGCGCTGGCTCAGGTGCGGGGCGCCTATTCGTTGTTGCTGCTCACCAAGCAGGGGCTCATCGCCGCCCGGGACCCGCAGGGCTTCCGACCCCTGAGTCTCGGTGAGCGCGAAGGACGAGCATGCTTCACGTCAGAGTCGTGCTCGTTCGATCTCATGGAGGCCAGGGCGGTTCGAGAGTTGGTCCCCGGTGAGGTGGTCGTCGCGAATGGCGCCGAGATCGAGACTTACTCCATGGGCGGAGTGGCCCATCGGAGGGGTGCCTCCTGTGCCTTCGAGCATGTCTACTTCGCCCGTCCCGACAGCGACATGTTCGGCGAATCCGTGGCCGACGCCCGCAAGCGAATGGGGGCGAGGATGGCGAGAGAGGCTCCGGCCGACGCCGACGTCGTCATCCCGGTGCCGGACAGCGGCGTCGTCAGCGCACTCGGCTATAGCCAGGAATCGGGCCTGCCCTTCGAGATGGGGCTGATCAGGAACCACTACGTCGGTCGAACGTTCATCGAGCCCCAGCAATCCATCCGAAACTTCGGGGTGCGGGTCAAACTCAATCCAGTCCGCAGCGTGATCGAGGGCAAGAAGATCGTCCTGGTCGACGACTCGATCGTGCGCGGCACGACCTCTCGGAAGATCGTCGGCATGGTGCGAGACGCCGGCGCCTCGGAGGTTCACGTCCGCATCACCTGCCCGCCCTGGAGGTGGCCCTGTCGATATGGAATCGACACGCCGACTCGCGACGAACTGATCGCCGCCAACCAGGATGTCGATGAGATCTGCGACTACATCGGCGCCGATACGCTGGCCTACCTGTCACAGGAGGGCCTGCTCGGGTGTCTCTCGGGCGAGCCGGAGGGATACTGCACCGCCTGCTGGTCGGGCGAGTACCCGGTGCTTCCCGACGAGGATGAGCCGCAGTCGGAGTTGTTCCCGATTCGGATGGAGACGGGAGAGTGAGCGAGGGCTCTCGCTACGCCGAGGCGGGTGTCGACATCGACGCCCAGGATGAGGCGCTGGTCGACATCAAGACGCTCGCGCGGTCGACGTTCGGCCCCGAGGTCCTTTCAGAGGTGGGCCACTTCGGTGGGCTCTTCCGACTGCCGATCGAAGGCATGGAAGAGCCGGTGCTGGTTTCGTCGGCCGACGGTGTCGGCACGAAGCTGATGGTCGCGGGCGCCGTCGACGACTACAGCACGGTCGGAATCGACCTGGTGAATCACTGCGTGAACGACATCCTCGTGCAGGGCGCCCGGCCGCTGTTCTTCATGGACTACGTCGGCGCGGGTGTTCTCGAGCCTGCCGATGTCGTCGACCTGGTGCGCGGCATCCGCGACGGCTGCCTCGAGAACAAGTGCGCCCTTCTCGGAGGCGAGCTCGCCGAGATGCCGGGTTTCTACCGGCCGGGTGACTACGAGTTGGTCGGGTTCATCACGGGGATCGTGGATCGCCCGAAGTTGATCGACGGCAGCCGCGTGAAACCGGGCGACCTGCTCCTCGGCTTCGCCTCGTCCGGTCTCCATACGAACGGCTATTCCCTGGCTCGCAAGATCCTCTTCGAGGAGCAGGGGCTGAGTGTCGGCGACCCCCTGCCGGGAGACGATTCGAGGACCGTCGGCGAAGCGTTGCTGGCGCCGCATCGTTCGTACCGGCCGACCCTCTGGCCGGTGATCGACCATCCGGGGCTGCACGGTCTGGCCCACATCACCGGGGGCGGTCTGACCGACAACCTGCCGCGCATCCTACCCTCGGGGACCCACGCCCAGATCCGTCTGGGTTGCTGGGAGGTCCCGCCGCTCTTCGGGACCCTGCAGGAACTCGGCTCGATCGATCTCGAGGAGATGTTGCGGGTCTTCAACATGGGCGTCGGGATGGTGGCCGTGGTCGATGCCGAGTCGGCGAACGAGATCGTCGCAACGCTGCAGAGAGCCCCCTACCGACCGTTCGTGATCGGTTCGATCGTCGAGGGAGGGTCGGGCGTCGTGTACGACGTCGAGCGGTCGGGCGAGCCGCTCTCGCCATGACGGCTGTCGTCGGTGTCCTGCTCTCAGGGCGCGGAAGCAACTTCGAGGCCTTGCATCGGGCGATCGAGCGCGGCGAGATCCCGGCGCGCATCGGCCTCGTCGTCAGCAACGTGACCGGCGCCGGCGGCCTCGAGACGGCGAAGCGGGCGGGACTGGATACGGTCTGCCTGCCGCATGCTGAAGCCGGCAGTCGCGAGGAGCACGACCGTCGCGTCGTCGAGGCGCTGCGCTCGAGAGATGTCGAGTGGGTTTGCCTGGCCGGCTACATGAGACTTCTGTCGCGCCATTTCGTCGGTGCCTTCCCAAACCGGATCCTCAACATCCACCCCAGCCTGCTTCCCGCCTTTCCCGGACTCCACGTGCAGCGCCAGGCGCTCGACTACGGCGTCCGGGTCGCCGGTTGCACGGTTCATCTGGTCGACGAGGAACTCGACCACGGTCCGATCGTGGTCCAGCGTGCGGTCGAGGTTCTCGACTCGGACGACGAAGACAGTCTTGCCGCGCGCATCCTCGCCGAGGAGCATCGGGCCTATCCCGAGGCGCTGCGCAGACTACTGGCCGAGCCCTGGCGCCTCGACGGTCGGCGAGTGATCTTCGGCGACTGACGCCCGCCCTCGCAGAGGCGTCGGGTCGGGTCCCGCCGACTCGTTCGTGGCCGGCCTCCCGGAGACTTCCGTCGGCAGCGGTCGTGCTTCCGCCGAGGATGTGAAGAAAGTCCGGATTTCGACACGAAAACTGTTGACTTGAGATCTGGCTGTTCTATAATCCTCCTTCTGCGCCGTTATGTGCGCACCGGTTCTTTGAAATCTGAATAGAGACGTGCAATCGTCAATTCGGCGATGTCTCTCCGAGATCTGCAAGCGGAGTGGCATTGCTGAGATCGAGCTTCGGCTCGGTCTCTAAAATTCTAGATGCAGTCGTCGTGCATCCTCGTGATGCGCGGCAAATTGCCAGATTCAACTGGAGAGTTTGATCCTGGCTCAGAATGAACGCTGGCGGCGTGCCTTATACATGCAAGTCGAGCGAGAAAGGGACTTCGGTCCTGAGTACAGCGGCGGACGGGTGAGTAACACGTGGACAACCTGCCTAGGAGTGGGGAAT
>CALOFD010000068.1:0-112500 GCA_942492505.1 Thermoanaerobaculia bacterium | reverse complement strand
CGACCTTTCGAGGTCCGGTGTCCGACGTTCTTTACAAGCTCGATTTTCCGGTGACTCTAGCGGGGGGGAACCACCCGTTCCCATTCCGAACACGGCAGTTAAGCCCCCCAGCGCCGATGGTACTGCAAGGGCAACTTTGTGGGAGAGTAGGTCGTCGCCGGGATAAATTTCATGAGCCCCCGAGAAATCGGGGGCTCATGTCTTTTCAGGCGAACTCCTTGCGCTCCGCGAGAGTGGATCTCGTCGGAGACCTGTGGTGGGGACCGCCCCAGGAGTCCTCTCGAGGCTAGCGAAGCGTCTGCGGTGCAAGCACCTTGATCTCGAGGTCGGCCGGCATTCGCCCAGAGGTCTCTTCGAGACTCTTCCTGAGGGGGTCGTCGAGTCCCGTTTCGAGGGAGAAGATGCCGACGTCGGTCTCCTTGAACACGACGTCCTCCGGGAAGCGCCACAGCGCCACCTGATTCCAGGTCTCGGGCAGGCGCAGCAGGACTTCCTTCCACTCGAGTTGAAGCACGGCGATCTCTGCTCCCGCTTCACTCGTCCATCGTTCGACATCCTCGGTGGTGTAGCCGCTGGGCTGTTGCCGGAACTCGTACGGTTCGAGGCTACCGAGCCCCCAGAGATCGAGAATCCGGCAACGAGAGAAGAACGCAAGGGCGCCGACGTCGTTGGCGGCGACGACCCGATCGCTCCAGTGGTCCCTCACCCACTCGGCTGTCAGGACGTGCTCGAGATAGCGGTCGTGGCTGGCCTGGGGCGCTTCGCGGAGCGACTGGAGTGCTCGAATCGCGAAGGGACTGAGAACCAGTCCGATCACGACAGCGAGCAGGGCGCTTTCGAACCACGATCGGGAGCCGCGAAACCAGCTGTCGGCGGGAAGGACTCCAGATCTCGCCAGGTCCCCCACCATGGTCGCCACTCCGACGGTTCCCATCAGGACCAGATAGGCCTCGTAGCGATAGAACCACCCGATGCTCGCGAGCTGCAGATGGATCATGGTGGTGGCCAGGAACAGGGTGGTCATTCCGGCCGCCGGTGTCCACTTCGAGATCGTTCGCAGGTGCACCAGAAGGACGACTGCCGCCAGGATGACGAGGACGGTCAGAACGCTGTCGCGGTACATGGTCTTGACGGCCTGATAGCCGAGCAGTTCGACCAGGCCCCGAAGACTGAAGTCGGGCGACTGGCCCTTCAAGAGCAGAGAGGTCGGTAGAAAGGGCCAGCCCTGGGCTCTCGACCAGAGCCCGTAGACGATCGGCGGCAGGGCTCCGAGAGCGCTCACCGCGATCGCCAGCGGCAGGCGCCGGCGAAGAGTCAGCACCACGCTCGTCGCTGCGATGAGGAACAGACCTTCGTAGCGACTCGCAGCGAGCACGGGGGCCAGCAACATGAGGGCCCAGGCCGTCGTGCCGCTCGATGACCCGAATGCGATGCGACTGGCGATGGCGACGAAAGCCAGCCCCAGGCCGGCGTGGAGGGCGTGTTCCATCCCGAGCACGATCATCGCCGGCAGGGGCATGGCGAGAGTGCAACCGAGGACTGCCGCTGCGATCACCCAGGCATTCGAGAAGCTGCGTGCGAGGAGGGCGTGACTGACCCCGATGCAGAGCAGTCCCGACAGGAAGGCCAGAGCCAGCGGAAGCCACTCGTTGACCCCGATCAGCTGATATCCGAGAGCCAGAACGGCGGTCCACAGCGGCGACGACGACGACGACGTGAAGCCGTGCGGCGTCAGTCCCCAGACCCCGTCCTCGGCCGCAGTGCGGGCAACCGCCATGTGGATGTAGCTGTCGTCGAGTGGATAGATCAGACGTCCGCCATTGCGCTCGACTGACACGAGCACCACCACGGCGACGAGCGCCGAGATCACGAGGATGGCGGCAGCCAGGGGCCAGTGCTTCTGCAACCGCATTGTTGGCTCGGAATGAGGAGACGCCGACGGCAGGTGGTTCCGCCGGCTCATTGTAGCGAAGGGTCGCGTGAGTACCGACCGACCGTCGACCCGGGCCGGGGAGCGATCAGTCGAGAACGATGCGTCGGTCTTCGGGCTCGGCGGCAGGTCGGTACAGGATCACGACGTGGCCGATGATCCCGGCGATCTGAACGCCGATGCGTTCAGCCAACTCCTCGAGGAGTTCTCGTTTCCGGTCGCGATGCTCGATGAAGCGTACCTTCACCAGTTCGTGGTGGTCGATCGCGTCGTCGAGATTGCTCACGAGGGTGTCGCTGAGCCCGGCCTTGCCGATCTGGGCGACCGGTTTCAGCGAATGTGCCAGCTTGCGCAGTTGCTTGCGCTGGGAGCCGGTGAGGGGAGTAGCGGGCATGGGCCTGGTGCAGGGTGGCGAGTCGAGTCTACGACGATTCGAGAGCTTGAACCGGCGCTCCGAGCCTCGATTCAGTCTACGTAGCCGAGAGCGCGAAGGCGTTCGAGAGTCTCCGGGTCGGGCTCGACTTCCTCGTCGACTCCGTCCTGGAGAAGGAAGGTGCGCAGAGCCTCGTTGCGATCCCGGTGCTTTTCGAGCTTCTCGAGGAGGGCCTTCGCCTCGGGTACGTTCGGGTCGAGAGGTCGACTCTCAGCCGGATCCGCCTCGAGGTCGAAGAGTTCCACGTCCTTGATGCTGTCGATCAACTTCAGGTCGCCGTCGACGATGGCTGCGCGCTTGAGTCGTCCCTTGTGGGGACTCTCGCTGAACAGCGACCTCCGAGGCAGCGGCTTGCCTTCGATCCGCGGTACGAGGCTGACGCCGGCCAGTTCGCGCGGCGCCTCGAGGCCGGCCAGCTCGAGGAGAGTCGGATGAACATCCGCCACCGAGACCCGGTCCGAGACCCTCGCCGCTTCGATTTCGCTTTCGTCCGGCGGCCAGAAGATCAGGGGCACCCTCAGCACTTCGTCGTGGAAGCTGCCGCCGTGCTGCGACTCGCCGTGTTCCCAGAAGGCCTCGCCGTGATCCGACACCAGAACCCGCCATGTGACGTCGTTCAGGTTCAGCCGTCCCAGGAGGTCGTCGAAGTCGCCGAGAAAGTCGTCGGTGTAGCGGATCTCGCCGTCGTAGCTGTTGATCAGCCCCTCTCGCTCCTCCTCGCTGAACTCCGAATGACGTTCACCGAAAAGGGTTCGGTACTCCTTCGGGGCGCTGTAGGGGCGATGGGGGTAGACGAGATGGAGGTAGAGGAAGAAGGGCCTGGCTCGCTCTTCCGAGAGCACCTCTTCGAGCCGTCCGAGGACGTAGTCGGTCGGAGTGTCCTGCCAGCTGCGCGTTCCTCGCTCCTTGAAGAAATGAACGAAGGTCTCGAAGCCGCGAGCAAAGCCCAGGTTCTCGGCCATGCCGGGGTGATCGATGAAGGCGAGCGTCTCGTAACCCGCCGCCTGCAACTTCTCGGCGAGCGTCGTAGCCGCGACCGGAATGGCCTGTTTGATGGCCTTCGAGTGCACGGCGGCCGGCATGGCCGCCTGCGGATAGAGACCGGTGAAGATCGAGGCGATGGTCGGGTTCGTCCAGGGCGCGACGCTGCGCGCCTGTTCGAACACGATCCCGCGTGTCGTCGCCATTTCGTCGATTCGCGGCGAGGTATCGCGTTCGTAGCCGTAGACGCCGAGGTGATCGGCGCGGAGAGTGTCGATCAGCACCAGGATCAAATTCGGCTGCTTCTCCAGCGCTGGAGCTTCCTCGCTCCGATCGCAGGAGGACACGACGAAACTCATCGCTGCGATCGCCAGCAGGAGGACGGTGCTGCGAGTGCTCGTCTGCTTCATCGAGCGTGGAGAATACCGCGAAGCGGCTGTTATCGTTGGGTTCTTCTCAGGTCGCAGAGTCGGTGGCAGGGGCCGAATGCAGAAGGCTATGACCGGAACCTCCTCCTCAGGGATGCAGCGTGCGACTCGACTCTCAGCCGCCCTGTTCTTCGCTTCAGGAGCGGCCGGACTCATCTATGAGGTGGTCTGGGCCCGTCAGCTGACGCTCTTCCTGGGAGTCACGGCTTTCGCGCACTCGGCGGTCGTCACCGCCTTCCTGGCGGGTCTGGCCGTCGGCGCGGTCGTGATCGGGCGCTTCATCGACCGGCGCATCGACCCGCTGCGAACCTACGCGCTGCTCGAGCTCGCCATTGGAGCCTGGGCTCTGGCCACCCCCTGGCTGTTCTCCCTGCTGCAGTCCCTGTACGCGGCCGCGACCACGGCCCTGGGTTGGTCGGGGACACCGGCGTTGGCGCTGCGTTTCGCGCTGGCGATTGCCGCGCTCTTCGTTCCGACGGCGCTGATGGGAGGAACCCTGCCGGTCCTGGTGAGAGCCCTGGCGCAGCGCGCGAGCTTGCCTCGCACGACCTCGTGGCTCTACGGCCTGAACACCCTGGGTGCGGCCCTGGGCTGTTTCGCCGCAGGCTACTGGCTGCTGCCCGCGCTCGGTGTCCGCAACACGGTGTTCTTCGCGGCGACCATCAATCTGATCGTGGCGTGGGTCGCCTGGTACTTCCTGAAGGAGGCCCCAGGAGGGCCTGGCAGGGGAGAGTCGGCGACTGAAGTCGACGGGTCGGGCACCGTGGTTTCCGGCACCGTGGTTTCCGGAGTCACGGCCGATCTCGAGACTCTCGGTCGCGGCCGCGCGCGTCTGCTTCTCGTCGGCTTCGCGATCTCCGGCTTTGCTGCCCTGGTCTACCAGCTGGCCTGGATCCGGGTCCTTCATCTGGTCATCGGTTCGAGTGTCTACGCATTCAGCGCGACCCTGACCCTCTTTCTGACCGGCCTGGCGCTGGGCAGCCTGGCCTGGAACCGGTTGGCCGGGAGGCGCCGGTTCGTCTCGGTGTCGGGACGCTTTCGTGAAGCGGCGGTTCTCGAGGCCCTGGTCGGCTTCCTGGCCGTGGCAGGCCTGCACCTCGTTCCGCACCTGCCGGGACTCTTCCTTCGAGGCGCCGAGCTCGGAATGCACGAGGACTTCGGACGCTTCCAGATCTTGATCTTCGGGCTCTCGGCCCTGCTCATGCTACCGGCGACCCTGGCGCTCGGGGCGCTCTTTCCGTTGCTGACGACGCTCTGGGTCGGCGATTCCCAGAAGCTCGGAATGGGGGTGGGGACAGCCTACGCGGTCAATACCGTCGGTACGATTCTGGGCTCACTGGTGGGAGGACTGATCTTGTTGCCGTGGCTCGGCGTCCAGTCTTCGTTGATCCTGGCGGCCGGTCTGCATCTCGCGACGGCCTGCGCCTTCAGGATCGCGGCAGCCCGTCCTCCGGCTCGGCCTGCGCGTGCCTGGCTGGCAGGGATCCCTGTTGGGGTTCATGGCCCTGCTGGCGACGACACCTGAGTGGGATCGGGAACTGATGACGGCAGGCGTCTTCTTCAATCCGGCAAGAACCCTGCGGGACTTTGGCGTCGAGGGCCTTCGAGATGCCGCCGATCGGCGCGAGCTCCTCTACTACAGCGAGGGCGTCGATGGCGTAGTGGCGGTCGTGGGGAGTGGGGAGAGGCGCTCGCTGCTGATCAACGGCAAGCCCGACGCTTCGTCGAACGCGGACCTGCCGACCCAGGTTCTGCTGGGTCAGCTGCCGATGATCCTCCACCCCGACCCACGAACCGTGATGGTGATCGGAATGGGCAGCGGCGTGACGGCGGGTTCGGTGGCGACCCATTCGACGACCGAGAGGCTCCAGATCATCGAGATCTCGAAGGAGGTGATCGAGGCAGCCCGGTTCTTCGACCCGGAGAACGGCTCTGTCCTCGACGATCCGAGAGTCGAGGTCGTTCGTGCCGATGCTCGCAATCACCTGCTGGCGAGCTCCGACCGATGGGACGTGATCGTGTCCGAGCCGTCGAACCCCTGGCTGACCGGGGTGGCCAATCTGTTCACTCGCGAGGCCTTCGAGTTGCTGCGACAACGTCTCGCGGAAGGGGGGGTGGTAGCTCAGTGGTTCCACACCTACAACATGTCACCGGACGACCTGCGGTCGGTCTTCTACACCTTCGGATCGGTTTTCGAGCACGTTTCCCTGTGGAACCCGTCGGTCGGCGATCTCATCTTGATCGGCTCGGAGACTCCCCGACCGCTCGACTTCCTGCGCCTGGTCGAGGCCTTCAGTTCGCCGGCGGTTGTCGCCGATCTCGAGAGGATCGAGATCGGCTCCTACGATGAGTTCGCGCTCACCTATCTGCTCGACCGCGAGGGACTCGATGTGTTCAGCGAAGGCGCCGAAATGAACACCGACGATCGGCCCCGACTCGAGTTCGGAGCGCCGAGGAATCTCTACCGATCGACCACCGAGCTCAACGTGCGCGATCTCACCCGTCGCTCCAGCAACGGGCTCTTCCCGGTTCCCGTTTCCAGGATGGTGTCGCGCTCGGACGATGGCTTCGATGCCAGCGCCCTGGGTCTCCGGGTGGAGACGTCGGGATTGGTCGATGGATCGGAGTGGGAAGCCCAATGGCTGATCGGCAAGACCCTGTTGACCGACGAGGAGTCGGGATTTCGTCTCGTTGGGAGTTCGAGTCGTCGAGGACTGAGGTGGATCGACGAAGGCGTCGAGATGAGAGTCCAGGCGGTCTGGGTCGAGGAGGTTGCTTCACCTGAACGACTGCTTGCGGCACTGCGCCAGGTCCTCGGTGCGCAGAGCCCTGTCGGGGATGTGATCGTCATGCCGTGTGGCGAGGAGGGCCTCTGGGGAGCGGTTCGCGACGGCGACCGGGGCGGAATCGCTCTCGCACTGGTGTGGCCGTCTGCGGGTCCCGAATACGCCCTCTACGTCGCCTTTCGGCGCTTCGGAGTCGACTTCGTGGGCGACCTGGAGTCCGAGGCCCACGACTTCGCCGGCCGCTTCGAGTGCCGTCGGCCGGCGAGCGATGCCGGCTAGCAGGTCGATGGGCGGCTCGGTCGCCCTGCTATGATCCGGCGTCTTTCCGCCGATTCACCGACCGCCGTTGTGCGGTTCAAAGCGAAGGGGTCTCCATGGATGCCGTAGCCCTCACCGTTATCGTTGTCTACCTCGTTCTGGTTACTGCGGTCGGCAGCATGGTGTCCCGGCGCAGCACGGGAGCCAGCGGCTGGGCGGTCGGCGGCGGCCAGATGGGGATCGTCATGGTGGCGGTCGGGATTGCAGGCACCCGAATCGGCGGCGTCGGCACCTATGGCGTTGCCGGTGATGTGATCGGCAGCGGCATCTGGAACCTGTGGTACGGCGTCAATACCTTTCTGGCGATGGCCCTCGTCGGCTTCTTCTACGCCGTTCCGTATCGCCGGCTTCGTCTGCACACGGTGGCTGAGATCTTCTGGCAGCGTTGGGGGTCGCGTCGCTGTCAGGCGCTGACGAGCCTGTGCGTCCAGACCGAGTACCTCATCGTCAATATTCTGGAGCCCTTCGTGATCGGCAGCATCCTGGTCGGCGTGACGGGCATGCCGTTCTCGATCGCCGTCTACATCGGCGCGGCGGTCCTGATCATCTACACGGTGCTGGGCGGTCTGTGGGGCTCCGCGGTGACCAACCTGATCCACAGCATCGTCATGATCGTCGGCCTGGGCCTCGTCCTGATCTACGGAATCCAGCATTTCGGTGGTTGGTCGATGGTCGTCGAAAGGGTCGATCAGGCACTGGTCGCCGGCGGCGAGATCGCTCCTGCGACCTGGTGGAGCTTCGTCGGCGTCGGCTGGATGCCGATCGTCGCGATGTTCTTCTCGGCGGCCATCCACACTCCCGCCGCGTCGATCTACGTGAACTTCGCCTCCGCGGCCCGGACCGAGAAGTCGGTGATCCCCGCCTTCCTGCTGGGGGGCGCGATCGCTTCCGTGATCCCGTTCCTCGCCGGTTCCATCGGCATCCTCACCCTCGCCGAGTACGGTGAGGATGCCGCCGGCAGCGGCTACTCCCTCATCACCCGGCTCGCCACCCAGATCGATCCATTGATCGGCGGCGTCGCCCTGGCCGCCGTTCTGGCTGCCGTGATTTCATCCGGTGGACCGATCCTGCTGTCGAGTTCGACCATGTTCGTCACCGACTGGATCCCGGGTTCCGGAAGCTGGTCCGATGACCGCAAGCTCAAGGCGTTTCGGGTCACGACGATCGTCTACGGTGTCGTCGCCGCCACCATCGCCTGGCGCGGCCAGATCGGCTCGATTCTCGATCTGCTGCTGCTCGGCTTCGCAATGGTCGTTCCTCCGGCGATCACGGTCGGCTTCCTGATCTACTGGAAGAAGACTTCCGAGAAGGGAGCCTTCTGGGGCATGGTCCTCGGCTACGGCGGCGGGTTGATCTGGTACGGCTTGATCCGATGGGCGGAATGGGTCCAGTTCGCGGCACCGGAAGGGTCGGGGGCAGCTCGTCGGCTGTTCCATACGTTGTTCGTGTATCAGGGCGACGGCATCGACCCGTCGTACTTCACGACCCTGCTTCCGCTGGTCCTGGTCCCGGTCATTTCCCTGCTGGCGCCCGATGGGAAGGACGAGAAGCGGGATGACTTCTACGGCCGACTGGCCGGCGAGACGAGCTAGGGGTAGTAGCCGGACAGCGTTCGGACTTCGGCGCGCGGTCGGTCGACACGCAGGTCGACGACCCGGAACCTGCCGTCGCGGGCAGTGTTCGAGGACTGGTAGGCGAGCAGGTACTGGGAACGGAGGTCGTCCTCGACGAGTTCGTAGACCGCCGAGAGCTGGGCTGCGTCGGTGATGTAGTAGGAGCGTCCGCCGGTCTCTGAAGCCAGTTCGCCCAGCTTCCTTCGTGCCGCTCCGGAGTTGACCTTCAGTCCGATCGTGTAGATCGTCACGCCGGCTCGCCTGGCGTATTCGAGGGTTTCTGGAAAGTCGTAGCGACTCACTTCGTCCTTGCCGTCCGAGAGCAGCAGGATCGCCCGCTGGCCCTTGATGCCGCTGAAGTAGTAGAGGCTGAACATCAGGCTGTCGTACAGGGCCGTCTGGCCTTCGGCACTCAGCCCGTGCAGGGCGGCGCCGAGGTCGGAGAAGTCGTTGGTGAACTTGACCTTCAACTCTGGAAAGCGATTGAAGGTGATCACGGCGGCCCGGTCTCGAGGCTGCAAAGCGTCTCGGAAGTAGCTCAACGCGGCCTGTCGTGCGTTTCCCAGCTGGCCTGCCATGGAGGCCGAATTGTCGAGCAGGATGACGGTGTGGATCGGCAGATTCTCGACCTTCGAGAAGCGGACGATCGTCTGGTCGACGCCGTCTTCGGAGACGGAGAAGTCGGAAGCCTGGAGACCTTCGATGAGGCGCCCATCGTCGTCGAGGGCCGCAGCGTAGAGTTCGACGAACTGGACGTCGATCTCCTCGAGGTAGTCGGGTGAGTTGATGAACACCAGGTCCTCGGTGGTGTTGCCGTCGACGAGATGGGCGACGGCGCGAACGTAGGCGGCCTGTTGGGTGCCTGGCAGGGCGATGGGCTGGACGAAAGGCGGTTGGAAGAGGGTGGCGACGGGAGTTTCGTTCAGGAAGAACTCGACGCGCTCGAGAAGTTTGTCGGTGGGGACCTCGACTTCCGCCCTGGCGCGAAGACTGCTGTCGTAGGCGCCGCCCCTGCGAGGTTCGATCAGTCTGACTTCGAAGCGATCTTCGCCGGCGTTCAGCAGGATGTCGTCTTCAGCGACGACGCGGCCTTCGGGATCGGTGGCCTCCGCCCTCAGTTTCCGAAGCCTGGGATAGGGCCCGAGGTCGATCTCGACGTTGAAGGGCGGGCGGGTCTTGGTCAGGATGCGCTCGTCGTCGAGGTAGAAAGTGATGCGATCGACATCGTCACCCGTCGTGATGGTGTCGAAACGCATGCGGCCGGAGTGGAGACTGCCGATGGGGGCGATCAGGCGGATCGCCGTGGCCTCTCTGGAGATCGCCTCGTTGGCTTCCCGGAAGAGCGCCAGCGATTCCGCGTCGCGATCATCGGGAAGCTCAGCGGCGCGAGATTCGACCGGTACGGTGAGGCGGGTCCGGTGACCGTGGAAGGCGCCTGTGTTCAGGTCTTCGAGTTTCAGGAAGACGTCGTAGGTCCCCGGTCGTAGGAGTCGCTGGAAAGCCATTGGGACCTGCCTCAATTCGGGGTCGTCGGCAGGGAACCCGAACTTGTACCGGAAGCTCTCGAAGAGATCTGCCCTCTGGACGATCTCTCCGGTCAGTTGAAAGTCGTAGGAACGGTAGCCGGCGAACTCCCCGACGCCGGCCTGAGCTGGATCGACCCGGATCTCCCCCTGGACCAGGGTGCGACTCTGATGGCGTCCGAGAAAGGAGAAGCCGACCTCCGCCGGGAAGGAGGGAGCGTCGGACGGAATCTCGGTCGTGTATGCAGCGAAGGTCGAGACCCATTCTTCGCTGCGGGGTACGGGCTTGGAGACGACTCGTTGGAGGATCGCAGGATAGCTGGTCTGCGCTGCGAGTCCCCGGATGAACCTGGCGACCCGGCCGCCGTTGATGCATCCGCTGCCGGTCTCGACCGCGTCGTCGAGACGGATGCCGCCGGGAACCCAGAGGCGAGCCCTGCCGGTTCCCCCTCGTCGGATGAAGACGACTGCGAACGTGAAGTCGAGAACGTCGGAACGGTGAAAGACCCAGATCTCCAGGGGGACGCGGGTCTCGGTGCAGCGGGCGGTCATGGTTTCCGCCGGTTCGCCGTGGACCAGGAGGACTCTGGAACGGTCGTCGTCGAGACCTCCGAACTCGGTTTCGATCGTGAAGAGGCGCTCGTCCCAACGCTCCTTCAGCTCGTTGCGAGCCGTCTGGGGGTACGGGTCTCTCGCCTTCCAGAATTCGCGGATGAAGGCGTCGCGGTGGTGGTCGCGGGTGAGACTCACGAAGACCCGGCGCTCTTTCTCCGTGATGATCGGATCGACCTGCTCGAGCCAGTCGAGGTACTTCTGGCTCGCCGGCCGGGGGTCCGTGGATGGCGAAGGGGGAGCTTGGCGCTGCGTGCCGACGCCCCCTGGCGCTGGCTGACTCGAGGCCGGAGTCGTGGCGCTCCACAGCACGACCGACCCGAGAATCAGGAGGCGTTGCAGCAGGAGCCTTCGCGGCGGGCGAAACATGTCGGGGATGTTCAGCGTCCGAAAGTGTACACCTGCCCCACGAGGGCGGGGCTATAATGGCCTACGACTCTGCGCTCGTCAGGGATGTGCCGCTCGAAGGCCGCACATCCGGAGCATCGAGCCTTTCCGTAATCAGAGCGAGACCAGATTTTCTCGAGGTAACCCAGAATGATTCGAACCGCAAAGCAACGCTTCCTCCTGGCCGTGGGTGCCGGGATTCTCTTCCTGGTAGGAACTGTGGGGGCACAGTTGCCGCCGGAAGCCGTTCTTCTCGACAAGGTCAAGATTCCCCAGGTCGTCAAGTCCGAGGAGATCTGCCCTGTCAGCCTTCAGCCGTCTTCGCCGACGGCGCCGACGTGGACCTACGAGGGGGTGACCTACCGGGGTCACGACGCTTCCACCCAGGCAGCCTTCGAGGCCAACGCGGCGAAGTATGCGGCGGCCCACAAGAAGGAACTCTACGTCCTGAACTTCATGAAGGCCATGTCGACGATCTGGTGTCCGATCACCGACGAAGTCACCCCCGGCGGCCGCAAGCGGGTCGATGGCCTGGGTTACACCTGGGAGAGCTGCTGCTCGTTCTGTGACGAGGAGATGATGCCTGAGAACTTCGAGGAGGCCCTGGTCCAGCTTCGCGAGCGTGCCGAGACCAGCTACGAACTCACGGGCGGTGTCTACACCGAGGGTGCATCGAGTCCGGTCGAAGGCGCCATCGACGAGAACGTCTGAGTACGCTGCCGAGCCGCTGGCTCGGTTGCGGCATCCACGGAGGACCTGCCGGTGCCTCGATTGACGCGCATCTACACGCGAACCGGTGACGACGGCACCACGGGCCTCGGGATCGGCAGCCGAGTCCCGAAGGACAGTCTGCGAGTCGCGGCCTACGGCACGGTCGACGAGCTGAACGCCTTCGTCGGAGTGGCTCGCGCCGCCGACGTCGACGGCGAGATCGGCGACGCCCTGGCGACGATCCAGAACGATCTCTTCCATCTGGGGTCGGCGCTCTGCATGCCTCCCGCAGAGCGCGGCGACATCGAGATCCCGGAGATCGAGAAGCGCCACGTCGAACAGCTCGAAGCCTGGATCGATCGCTGGAACGACGAACTGCCGTCGCTGACCAATTTCGTGCTGCCCGCCGGCACCGCGGCCGCTGCCCACCTGCACGTGGCCCGCACCGTCTGCCGCCGCGCCGAGCGACGACTCGTCACCCTCGGTCGCGACGACCACGTCGATCCGGAAGCCCTCCACTACCTCAACCGCCTCTCCGACCTCCTCTTCGTCCTGTCGCGAGTCGAGAATCTCCGCGCAGGAGTCGAAGAGGTTCTCTGGGACAGCAGGGCATAGAGCAACCCTCCGGGTTGCCGGCAAGCGAGAAGGGCACAGAACCCCGAATAGCCAGCAGTTCGCGAACAGCGAACTCCTGGCTATCGTGCTGGGAAAGAAAGGCCCTCCCCGCGGTTACGTGGTTCGTTGTGCCCGCCGCAGACGGGCCGGACTCAGCGCTATTTCATGGCGTTCAATGCCTGGTGATGATCCAGGCCAGTTGACGCAGAAGTTCGCGAAGAGAACTTCCAAGCAACAGCACGAGTCACGTGCGTAGGTTGATGGCGCCGCCGATCGTGTGGCGTTGCCCTGAGGCCGGAAAGCGTGCCCGAGATCGTGGAAGCACAGGAGAGGCCCACGGAGAGGTAGCGGAGCTACCTCGCACACGGGACTCGACGAGCATTCCGCGAGATTGGGTACGATCTCCGGCCGACCCTAGTTGGCGACCGTTTCGCGTAGCACCTCTTCGATCGACGTCATACCGTCGCGGATCTTCTGGACTCCGCTCATGCGCAGGCTGAGCATGCCGGCTTCGAGGCTCGTTCGCCGGAGTTCGTTGGCGGAGCCTCCGGAGAGCACCATTTCGCGGATCCGATCGTCGAGGTCCATGACCTCGAAGAGCGCGATCCGGCCCTTGTATCCCGTGTGGTTGCAGCGCTCACATCCGTTTCCGCGATAGAGCTGCACGCCGTCGAGCGCGTTCGGCTCGAGGCCGAGGCTTTCAGCGGCCCCCGGCGGCGTCTCCACCGCCTCCCTGCAGACCGAGCAGATACGACGCACGAGGCGCTGGGCGACGACCAGGTGGAGCGATGTCGCCACCAGAAAGGGCTCGATGCCCATGTTCATCAGGCGATTGACGGATGAGGGAGCGTCGTTGGTGTGCAGGGTCGACAACACGAGGTGGCCGGTCATCGCGGCCTTGATCGCGACCTCGGCTGTTTCGAAGTCGCGGATCTCACCGACCAGGATGATGTTCGGGTCCTGGCGCAGGAACGAGCGCAGCGCGGCGGCGAAGTTCAGGCCGATCGCCTCCTTCATCTGGACCTGGTTGATCCCCATCAGGTTGAACTCGACCGGATCCTCGGCGGTCAGGATGTTGACCTCCTTGCTGTTCACCTGGGACAGCGCCGAGTACAGCGTGTTGGTCTTGCCCGAACCGGTCGGGCCGGTGACGAGGACCATGCCGTAGGGCTTGTTGATCGCCGACTCGAATCGCCGCAGCGAGTCGGACTCGAAGCCGAGCTTCGTCAGATCGAGCATCAGGTTCTCTTTGTCGAGCAGACGCATGACGATCTTTTCGCCGAAGAGCGTCGGCAGGACGGAGACTCGGAAGTCCAGGTCCTTGGTGCGGCCCTCGATCTTCGTCTTGATGCGAATTCGACCGTCCTGGGGGAGCCGTTTCTCGGCGATGTCGAGCTTCGCCATGATCTTGATCCGGCTGGTGATCGCCTCCTTCAACTTGAGAGGAGGATTCATCACCTGGTAGAGGATGCCGTCGATCCGATAGCGAACGCGGTATTCCTTCTCGAAGGGCTCGACGTGGATATCGGAGGCGCCGCGCTTGATCGCGTCGAAGAGGATCATGTTCACCAGCCGAACCACCGGAGCGTCCTCGGCGTGTTCGCTCATCTGCTCGAGGTCGAGCTCCTCGTCGTCCTCGAGCACTTCCAGGTCGGCGATGACCTCGTCCTGGAGGTCGTCCATGACGCGCTTCAGCTCGACTGCATGGGTGGTGCCGTAGAAGCGGTCGATGGCGCCGCGTAGATCCTCCTCGCCGGCGATCACCGGTTCGACGCTGTAGCCGGTCATGAACTTGACGTCGTCCAGCGCGAACACATTGGTCGGGTCGACCATCGCCAGCGTGAGCCTGGCCGCCGCCTTCGAGATCGGCAGGATCGTGTACTTGCGGGCCAGTTCGGCCGGCACGATCTGGATCACCGCCGGCTCGATGTCGAGATCTTCCAGATGAATCGCCGGAACCCCGAAGTGCTGGGCGAGCAACTCGAGCAGGGTGGCCTCGGAGAGGTGCCCCATCTCGACCAGGAGATTCCCCAGTCGTCCGCCCTGTTCGCTCTGCAACGCGAGCGCATCGGCGACCTGTTGCTGGGTCACCGTCCCCGCGCGAACGAGAATCTCTCCGAGGCGATCATCCATGAAGAACTCGCATGAGGCCCGACGAAATATAGCCGAAATTCAATTTATCAGCCGATCGTTGAGGGCTCAAGCGTCTTCGGGCGTGGATTCGAGGAGCCGGGTGGCGAGCGCAACGACCTGCTGAGGCTCGATTTCGAGAAGACATCGTTGCACGTCGGCGTAGCGTCGGTGGCAAAAAGAGCACTCGAGCCGATGGATCAGGGTGCGCTCAGGTGCCTTCCAGGGTCCGTGGGTCTGCGGATCCGTGGGTCCCATCACCGCCAGCACCGGGGTTTCGAGGGCGTGCGCCAGGTGGAGGGGACCCGTGTCTCCGGAGAGCAACATCGCAGCGCCGTCGAGGACGGCGACCAGCTCGGGCAGCGACGATGCCGGCGCCAGCCGGGCCGCGTTGCCGGCGGTTCGGAAGAGCGCATCGGCGAGCGCCTCCTCGCCCGGGCCGATCGAGACCAGGATGTCGAGTCCCGTGATGCCTCTCAACGCAGCGGCGACCTCGCCCCAGCGCTGCGGAGGATAGATCTTGTTGGCCCAGGCCGCGCCCGGATGGATGACGAGGTAGGAGCCCTCGGGGCCGGGCGGGCGGTGGCCGGCGGCGGCGCGGCCCAGCTGCTGCGCTCCGAAGTCGATGCCGCCGACGTCGATGCCGAGTCCGGCGACGACCGACAGGCTCTGCTCGACCGCGTGGCGCCCGAGAGAAGGAGCCGTTTCCGACAACCACATGGCGCTGGACGACTCGCGCCGGACCGACCTCTCGAGCCCGATGCGGCGGTCGCTGAAACTGGCTGCGGCCAGGAGCGCGGCCTTGTGATTGCCCATCAGGTCGAGAACGACGTCGGCGCCGAAGTCCTGCATGGCTCGCAGGCTGCTGCCGATGTCGGACAGAGTGGCGGGTCGCAGCGGAGATCTCCGCCACTGGCGGGTTCGGACCCGAATGACCTGATCGATGTCGGGGTCGTTTTCGAGCAGGGGAGCGAGGCCCTCTTCGACGACCCACCCGATGCGCGCCTCCGGATCGTGTCGCCGCAGGGCTCGCAGGGCCGGAAGCGAATGCACGATGTCGCCGAGTGCGCTCGTCCTCACGACGAGGGCCTTGAGGCTCACAGGGGTAGTTCGCGGGCGAGCGCGATGAGGTCGCTGGTGTTGTGATCCTTCGGATCACCGACCAGGGCTGTCCGGCCTCCGTAGGATCGCACCGTTTCATACTCGGGGACCTCTTTCGGCGTGCCCCAGTCGGGCCCCTTGCAGTGCACGTCCGGCTGCAGCTCGGCGATCAGGTCGGCCGGCGAGTCCTCCTCGAAGATCACGACGTAGTCCACGGGTTCGAGTGCGGCGAGGAGCTCGGCTCGTTCCTCGGCCGGCACCAACGGTCGTCCCTCGCCTTTCAGCCGCCGTACGGAACCGTCGCCGTTGAGGCCGACGACGAGGGCGTCGGCCTCGGCGCGGGATGCGCGCAGGTAGCGCAGATGACCTACATGGAGCAGGTCGAAGTGGCCGTTCGCGAACGCGATCCTGCGGCCTGCGTCCCGGTCCTCGGTGAGGACCCGTGCGATCTCGCCCCGAGGGATCACTCTTCCCATGTCAGGCTTTCCCTGGGGATCGGGTCGTTCTCGATGACGTTTCGCAGTTCGACGCGGTCGAGAGTCGCCGTGCCCGACTTGTGAACCACGATACCGCCGGCGTAGTTGGCAAGCAGGGCGGCTTCCAGCGGCGATGCGCCCGCCGAGGAGGCGAGCGCGAACGTACCGATCACCGTGTCGCCGGCGCCGGTGACATCGGTCACCTGGCTCGACCCGGAACAGGGGATCTGGCAGACGGCCTGCGCCGTGACCAGGCTCATGCCGCTCGAACCCCGCGTGATCAGCAGGAAGTCCGATTCGAGTCGTTGGAGCAAGCGCCGTGCCGCCGCCGAATCGATCGCGCCCTCGATCGACTCGAGTTCGTCCTCGTTCGGAGTCGCCCCCCAGAGTCCGGCGAACTCGGCGAGACGGTATCGGCTGTCTCCGATACTGAGGACGGAGGGCTTCGAGATCGCTTTCATCAGATGCGGACTCACGGTGCCGAGGCCGTAGTCGCTGAAGACGGCGACGCCGAAGTCGTGCCCCATGGCGTAGTCGACGAGACTCTTCTCCTCGTTGGAACTCAGCGGGCCGGGGCGTTCGAGATCGAGGCGGACGATCTGCTGTTTGATGGTGTGGCGAGCGCCGCCGAGAATCCGGGTCTTGCAGGCTGTGGGGTAGTCGGGCCGAACCAGGATGCCCGCGGTCGAGATGCCTGCGCCGGTCAGCTTGTCGAGCAGTCTGGCGCCGGTATCGTCGTCGCCGACGACGCCGATCGGCAGCGGATTTCCACCCAGCGTACGGACGTTGAGGGCCGCGTTGGCGCCACCGCCGGGCACGATCTCGTCCTTCTCCTGTTGGACGATGAGAACCGGGGCTTCACGCGAAATCCGCCGCGGAGTCCCGCTGATGAAACGGTCGGCGATGAGGTCGACCGCCATGAGAATCGGTTGATCCTCGAAGCCATCGACGAGCTCCAGGAGACGGGCCTTCTCTGGGGCCGATTGAACGCGCATGCGGGATGGTCAGCATAGCAGAGAGACAGCGGGAATCCGTTGGTACGATGGCCTCGTGGCGAGTCCGGAAGACGTCCTTCGCGAGCGCATCCGGGCGACCGGTCCGGTGACCTTCGCGACCTTCATGGAGGAGGCGCTCTACGGACCGGAGGGCTACTACAGCGCGACCCGCCTCCAGATCGGTGAAGACGGTGACTTCGTGACCGGTTCGTCGTTTTCGCCGCTCTTCGCTCGTTCCACCGCCACGGTCGTTCGCAGGTTGTCCGGGCAGCTCGGTGGTGGGGCCGACTACCTCGAGGCCGGCTATGGCAACGGCGATCATCTTCTCGAGGTGGCGAGGAGTCTCGGCGCCGACAGCGGGCATCGAGTGTGGGGATGGGATCGCGTCTCCCGTCCGCTCGTCATCGACGACGGCAGCGCCGCGGTCGAACGGTTGGAGAGCCTGGAGACGATCGCGGCTGCGCAAGTGAACGGCGTGGTCTTCTCCTACGAGCTCTTCGATGCGTTGCCGTTTCATCGGCTGATCGGTCGCGAAGGCGGCGTGGTCGGCGAATTGTGGGTGGAGCTCGATCGCCAGGGCGAGTTCTGTTGGCGCGAAGACGGCTTGAGTGATCCGGACCTCGTCGACCTTCTCGGCGGCTCGCTGCTCGAGGTCGGACAGATCGCCGATCTGTCGCCGGGCTGGGTTCCGCTCTACGAACGGCTGGTGAATCGGCTGGGACGGGGGATCCTGGTGACTTGCGACTACGGCTTCCTGCGCCGCCGGCTCTTCGATCGTCGGGTCCGTTTCAGCGGCACCCTGGCGTGCTACTCAGAGCAGCGCGTGCACCGCAATCCCTTCGTTCGAATCGGTCGTCAGGACCTCACGGCGCATCTCGACTTCAGTTCGCTGATGGAGGCTGGTGAACGTCTGGGACTGACTACCCTGGGCCTTTCGAGACAGGCCCTGTGGCTGGCTTCGACGGGTCTGTTCGCGCAACTCGAGGGGGCCGACGCGACGGTCCGGGAGCAGGCGATGAGGTTGCTCGATGGCGACGGAATGGGCGAGGAGATCCGTGTTCTCGTTCAGGCTCGGGGCGTGAGCGCGGAAGCCTTCACGGAACCGGGCTCGCCGCCGCTCGAAACGCCGTCCCTCGCTTGACTCACCTTTCCGAGCGGGTAGAATATCGCCGCCTTCGGGTGACCCACGACAGCCCTGCCACCGGATCATGGAACACTACATTCCTGTCCTCGTCTTCATCCTCGTGGCGATCGCTTTCGTGATCGTCACCTTGATGGCTGCGAAGCTCCTCCGCCACGGCGGATCGGGAGCCACCAACCGCGACCCGTATGAGTGCGGGAACGAGCCTCAGAGCTTTGCGCTCGAGCATCGGTTCTCGATCCGTTACTACCTGATCGCGGTGCTGTTCGTGGTGTTCGACGTCGAGACGGTCTTCCTCTATCCCTGGGCCGTCATGTTCGATCAACTCGGATGGTTCGGCTTCATCGAGATGACCATCTTCCTCGTGATCCTGATCGTGGGCTATATCTATGTCTGGCGTCGAGGAGCATTGACATGGGCGTGATGGACGGAATGGAATCGAACGTCCTGACGACGACCTACGACAAGGTCTTCAACTGGGCCCGGCGTTCAGCGGTCTGGCCGATGCAGTTCGGCCTGGCCTGCTGCGCGATCGAGATGATGGCTGTCCTCGACCCCCGCCACGACATGTCCCGCTTCGGGGCGGAAGTGTTCCGGGCCAGTCCGCGTCAGGCGGATCTGATGTTGGTCGCGGGAACCGTCACCGAGAAGATGGCGCCGATCATTCGACGTCTCTGGGATCAGATGCCGGAGCCGAAGTGGGCTCTCGCGATGGGAGCGTGCGCGACCTGTGGAGGTCCCTACCGCACCTATGCAGTCACGCAGGGCGTCGACCGCATCGTCCCCGTGGACGTCTACGTCCCCGGCTGCCCTCCGCGCCCCGAAGCCCTGCTTTGGGGGTTGATGCATCTTCAGCGCAAGATCGATCGTATGACCGTCGGCAAGCCCAAGGGCGAGCCGGTTGTCGCCAACGTCTAGGGTCGAACCCTCGAAGATGAGCGATCAGGACCGCGATCAGGACACCCCCGAGGAGGGGAAGAAGGCTTCCCCTGAGGGTGGGGAGGCTTCGAAGGAGGGCAACGGCGGAGAAGCGCCGCCTTCCGGTCAGTCCGAGTCCGCGCAGTCCCCAGCCGCCGAAGGCGCGACCGAGAAGCCGTCGGCCGAGGCGGCCGAGAAGCCGTCGGCCGAGGTGGAGAAGCCCGCTGCCGCCGAGAAACCGGCAGCCGAGAAACCGGCAGCCGAGAAACCGGCAGCCGAGAAACCGGCAGCCGAGAAACCGGCAGCCGAGAAACCGGCAGCCGAGCCGGTCGAGAAGAAGCCCGAGCCTCCGCCGAAACCGCCCTGGGAGGTCGATCCGACTTCGCCGGAGTGGCAGGACGAAGGCGGTGATCTCGTCGCTGCGCTGCGGTCGGCGCATGGCGATGCGATCAGTTCGGCCCGTTCGTTTGCCGGCGATCTGGTCCTGGAAGTCGACGCCGAGGCGATCGACGACATCTGCCGATCCCTCAAGGACGAGCATGGCTACGTCTATCTGGTCGACGTCTGCGGTGTCGACTACCCCGATCGCGAGAAGCGTTTCGATGTCGTCTACCACGTGTACAACATCGAAACGAAGCACCGGCTTCGTCTGAAGGTCCAGGTCGGCGAAGAGGGAGAGGTCCCGACGGTGTCCGGCATCTGGGTGGGGGCGAACTGGCCCGAGCGCGAAGCCTTCGACATGTACGGCATCCGCTTCGCCGGCCATCCTGATCTTTCCCGCATCCTGACCTGGGAAGGCTTCGAGGGTCATCCGCTGCGCAAGGAGTTCCCGATCGAGGGAGTCGAAACCGGGGCGGCCATCTATCCGGAGTACTACGACGAGAGCCAGGGTCCGATCTCGGGCGAGGGTACGGGTTGGAAGGTGCCGACGCCGCCGGAGCCGGAGCCCGAACCCGAGAGCCCGCGCCAGACGCCTCAGCGCCTGCCGAGAAGCCGCCGCGGCAGCGCCTGCCGAGGCCTCGGCCCCCGAGGACTCGCCAGCGCAGGATCAGGGCTCAGACGATTCAGGGGAGACCCCATGACCGAGGCGATCGATCGCACCGAGCAGAATCCCGAGACGCTCTTCGGCGTCGAGGAGATGGAGCTCGACTTCGGCCCCCAGCATCCGTCGACCCACGGCGTGCTGCGGATGAAGCTGCGCATCGACGGTGAGCGGATTCTCGACTGCTATCCGATCATCGGATACCTCCATCGTGGCACCGAGAAACTCTTCGAGCTCCATCCTTTCGTCCAGAACGTTCCGCATACCGACCGGATGGACTACGTGGCTGCGGCCACCAACAACCTGGCCTACGTCGGTGCGGTCGAGAAGCTGATCGGCCTCGAGGTCCCGCCGCGCGCCAACTACATCCGGATGATCCTCTGCGAGCTGCAGCGGATTTCGAGTCACCTGCTGTGGCTGGCCACCCACGCCATCGACATCGGCGCGATGACTCCGTTCTTCTACTGCTTCCGCGAACGCGAGCAGGTGCTGGATTTCTTCGAGGAGTACTGTGGCGCTCGCCTGACGCTCAATTGCATGCGTCCGGGCGGTCAGCCCTACGATCTGCCGGTGGGCTGGGTCGACGCTGTGCGCGCCTTCTGTGAGGACTTCCCGTCGAAGGTCGATGAATACGAAGGCCTGCTGACCAACAACCGGATCTGGAAGCAGCGCACGGTCGGAATCGGCGTCATCTCGCCCGAGAGAGCGCTCGAGTACGGCCTTTCCGGCGCCCTGCTGCGGGGCAGCGGGGTCGACTGGGACATTCGCAAGGCCAACCCCTACTGCGCCTACGACGAGGTCGACTTCGAAGTGCCGCTCGGCAAGAACGGCGACACCTACGACCGCTACCTGGTTCGGATCGGCGAGATGCGTCAGGCGGCGAGAATCGTTCTGCAGTGTCTCGATCAGTTGCCCGAGGGTCCGGTCATGGCGAAGAAGCCTCGCGTCATGAAAGCGGACAAGGAGTCCGAGGCCTATTTCTCGATCGAGGCCCCGAAGGGCGAGCTCGGTTTCTACATCGTCGGCGACGGCACTCCGAATCCGCACCGCTGCCGGGTGCGAGCGACCTCGTTCATGAATCTCCAGTGCGTTCCGGAGCTGTCGAAGGGTGCCCTGCTCGCCGATCTCGTTGCCATCATCGGAACGACAGACATCGTTCTCGGGGAGGTGGACCGCTGATGCCCGGATTCCTCGACGGCATTCGCGAGACGCTGGGCGATCCGGCGTTCTACTACGTGTTCTCGCCGATCCTGAAGATCTGCTTCGTGATGTTCCTCTTCGCGCTGCCGATCATCACCTACATGGTGCTGGCGGAACGCAAGATCCTCGCCTTCATGCAACTGCGGCCTGGGCCGAACCGGGTCGGGCCGTGGGGCATCCTGCAGCCGATCGCCGACGTCGTGAAGCTGCTCGTCAAGGAAGACGTCATCCCGCGTGAGGCGGTGAAATGGGCGTACATCCTGGCGCCCGCGATGATCGTCGTGCCGATGTTCATCCTGTTCGCCGTCGTGCCCTTCGGGCCGCCCGGCAGCGAGGGCTCGCTCAGCTACTTCATCACCGATCTCAACGTCGGCGCCCTCTACATCATTGCGGTGGCGACGCTCGGCGTCTACGGCATCATCATCGCCGGTTGGGCGTCGAACTCGAAGTTCTCGCTCATGGGCGGCCTCCGTTCCGCTGCGCAGATGGTGTCCTACGAGGTGCCGCAGGGGCTGGCCGTGGTCGGCGCCCTGATGATGGCCGGCACCATGTCGCTGGTCGGCATCGTCGAGGCGCAGCGCGACGCCCATGTCTGGTACGTCGTGCCGCAGTTCCTGGGCTTCTTCGTGTTCTCTGTGTGTGGCGTCGCCGAGGCGAATCGCAACCCCTTCGATCTGCCCGAGGCGGAGTCCGAACTCGTCGCCGGCTTCCACACCGAGTACACCGGCATGCGCTTCGCGCTCTTCTTCCTCGCCGAGTACGGCAACATGATCGTGATCTCTGCGATGTCCACGACCCTCTTCCTCGGTGGCTGGCTGCGGCCGTTCCCGAACGTCGAGGCGCTCGCCTTCCTCGACGGCGCCTGGTTGCCCGGCTTCCTGCCGATGCTGGTTCCAGTGATCTGGTTCTCGCTCAAGATCTTCGCCTTCCTGTTCGTGTACATCTGGTTCCGCGGCACGTTCCCGCGCTACCGCTTCGACCAGTTGATGCACCTCGGTTGGAAGTGGATGCTTCCGCTGGCCCTGATCAACATCTTCCTGACCGGCTTCATCCGACTGATCGCGGGGTCCGGAGCATGATCAAGAACTTCTTCGACCGCATCCTGCTCTTCGATCTGTTCGCCGGGCTCGGGATCACGTTCCGCAACATGTTCCGCAAGCATGTGACGGTGCAGTACCCCGAGCAGCGCAAGGAGCCCTCCGATCGGTTCCGCGGCATGTTCCGCCTCGACGAGGATCGATGCATCAAATGCACGATCTGCTTCCGCGACTGCCCGATCGACATCATCTACATCGACTGGCACCAGGAAGTGAATGAGGAGACCGGCAAGAAGGAGAAGGTCCTCGATCGTTTCGACATCGACATCCAGCGCTGCATGTTCTGCGGGCTGTGCGAAGAAGGCTGTCCGACCGAGCCCAAGTCGATCTGGTTGACCACCAAGACCTACGAACTGGCCAGCTACGACCGCTGGAACAACCTCTACGTCGACATGGACGAACTCCAGCAGTGGAACGTACGGCCGAGCTACACCGACGAGGAGATCGCCTGATTCGGCTGCGGCCGATCTTGGCGACCAGGAGTCGAAACCGCTGATGTTCCAGGCCATCCTGTTCTACGTTCTCGCCGGCGCCGCCCTGGCCGGCGCCGTGTCGGTGATTCGTCAGCGCAACCCGATGTACAGCGCGTTGTCGCTGCTGGCCACTTTCCTGGCTGTTGCCGGCATCTTCTTCACCCAGCACGCCGAGTTCCTGGGTGTCGTTCAGGTCTTCGTCTACGGCGGCGGCATCATGGTGCTGTTCCTGTTCGTCATCATGCTGGTGAACCTCCAGCACCTGCGCGAGGTCCAACTCTTCCTCGGCCAGTCGCGCTGGGCCTTTGCGATGGCAGCGGCGTTGGCTGTCGCGCTCACGATGACCTTCATGGGGATCGACTTCGGCCCGGCCTTCCAGGACCCCGATGTCTTCAAGCTGGCCGACGGCGAGCTGCGCGGCAACTCGGAAGCGGTCGCCTGGGCGCTCTACACCGACTACCTGTTGCCTTTCGAGATCGCCTCGGTCTTCCTGCTCGTCGCCATGATGGGCGCCGTCATCCTGGGACGCAAGGACTAGCGCCATGTGGGAGATCACGACCAACCACTATCTCGTCCTGGGCGCCCTGCTGTTCTCGATCGGCCTGGTCGGCGTCCTGACGCGTCGCAACATGATCATCATCCTGATGTCGATCGAGTTGCTGCTGAACTCGGTCAACATCAACCTGATCGTGTTCTCGAACCAGCTGTCGGACCTGACCGGTCAGATCTTCACCATCTTCACGATCTGCGTAGCTGCAGGCGAGGCCGCGATCGGCCTCGGCATCCTGCTGGCGCTCTACCGCGTGCGAGGGACGACGGAAGTCGACTACGCGCAGGATCTCAAGGGATAACGGCCATGCGGGATTACATCTGGCTGGTTCCGTTGCTGCCCTTCCTGGGCGCTTTCCTCAATGGCGTCGTGCTGCGCAACCGTCTGCCGAAGAAGGCGGTCGGTCTGCTGGCCCTGACGGCGGTCAGTCTCGCCTGTCTCGTGTCTGTCGGCGCCGTGTCGAGCTATGTGCTGGGCAGCGAGGAGTACGCGAACCACGAGCCCTTCGTCAAGGAGCTCTACACCTGGATCGACGCTGGCAACCTCTTCGTCGACGACGAGAACGCCGTCGCCGGTTTCGACGTCAAGCTCGGCTTCCAGCTCGATCCGCTGTCGTGCGTGATGGTGCTCTTCGTCACCTTCATCGGCAGCCTGATCCACTGGTACTCGATCGGCTACATGGACCACGAGGAGGGATTCCAGCGGTACTTCACCTACCTCAATCTCTTCATGGGCGCCATGTTGATGCTGATTCTCGGCAGCAACTATCTGGTGATGTTCGTCGGCTGGGAAGGCGTCGGACTGTGCTCGTACCTCTTGATCGGCTTCTACTTCGATCAGGAGTTCCCACCCTACGCCGGTCGCAAGGCCTTCATCGTCAACCGTATCGGTGACTTCGCCTTCGTGCTCGGCATGTTCGCGCTGATCTCGGCCTTCGGCACTCTCGAGTTCACCGAGGTCGTGCACGCGGTCGAGCACAACCTCGCGCTCGCCGAGGCGCCTTACATTCTCGGCCTGTCGCTGGCCAGCTTCATCGCGCTGTGCTTCTTCATCGGCGCCACCGGCAAGAGCGCCCAGATTCCGCTCTATGTCTGGCTGCCCGACGCCATGGCCGGCCCGACGCCGGTTTCGGCCCTGATCCATGCCGCCACCATGGTCACCGCCGGCGTCTACATGGTGGTGCGCTCGAACATCATCTTCCAGCTCGCCTCCGACATCTCGATGTTGGTGGCGGTGATCGGCTGTGCCACGGCCCTGATGGCGGCCACCATCGCGCTCACCCAGACCGACATCAAGAAGGTGCTGGCCTACTCGACGGTGTCGCAGCTCGGCTACATGTTCCTCGCCTGCGGCGTCGGCGCCTACACGGCAGCCATCTTCCACGTCTTCACCCATGCCTTCTTCAAGGCTCTGCTCTTCCTCGGTTCCGGCTCGGTGATCCATGCGATGGGCGGCGAGCAGGACATGCGAAGGATGGGCGGTCTGAAGAAGTACATGCCGGTGACCCACGCGACGTTCCTGATCGGGACCATCGCGATCGCCGGCATCCCGCCTCTCGCCGGCTTCTTCTCGAAGGACGAGATCCTTGCCGGGGTCTTCAAGGAGCACCACTACATCCTCTGGGGCGTGGGACTCCTGACCGCCGGCCTGACGGCCTTCTACATGTTCCGTCTGGTCAACCTGACGTTCAATGGTGAGTTCCGCGGCACGGCCGAGGAGCGCAATCACCTGCACGAGTCACCGCCGTCGATGACGATGCCGCTGATCGTGCTCGCGGTCGGCTCCTGTCTCGCGGGTCTGATCGGCATTCCGGCGGGCATGACCTTCAACAAGGTCGACCTGAACGCCTTCCATCACTTCCTCGAGCCGGTACTCGCACACCTGCCCGACGCTGGCCACGGCGGCCACCTGTCGCTGGGCGTCGAATGGTTCCTGATCGGCATCTCCGTCCTGGTGGCGGTCGGCGGCATCGCCTATTCGTTCAAGGTCTACGGTGGCGGCCGGGGTACCACCGAAGGCGAGAAGTGGGCGGCGCGCATGCCGGGAGTCCACAACACGCTCGTGAACAAGTACTACGTCGACGAGGCCTACGACGCGACCGTGGTCAAGGGAACCTGGGGGCTGGCACACCTGCTCTTCAAGTTCGACTCCAAGGTCATCGACGGCTTCTTCGTCAACGGCTCGCGCCACTTCACCGTGGCGCTGGGCCTGGTTTCCGCGTTCTTCGACAAATACTTCGTTGACGGTCTCGTCAACCTGGTGGGCTGGCTTCTCAGCCGCTTCTCGGCGGGATTCCGTCGCATCCAGACCGGACTCGTCTCACAGTACGCGCTCGTCATGGTTGCGGGCGTCCTGGTCCTCGTCGTGGCAGCGCTCATTCTGCCGCAGCTCCTAGGTTAGAGGCCGGAGGAAAACATGCCTGACATTCCAAATTCCCTCAGCGTTATCGCCTACATCCCGTTGGTGGGCGCCCTGTGCATCATGCTCTTCATGCGCAAGGCCGGCGATGGTGCCGTGCGCCAGGCAGCCACGCTCGTGGCCTTGATCGACTTCATCGTCGCCCTGCCGCTTTGGTTCCGCTTCGACCCGGACGGTCCGATCTTCCAGTTCCGCGAGAGTCACGCCTGGATCGAGTCGCTGGGGATTCGCTACGAGTTCGGCGTCGACGGCATTTCGGTCCTGATGATCCTGCTGACCACCGGTCTCGGAGTGCTGGCGTTCGTCTCCTCGTGGAGCGCCATCACTCACCGCCAGAAGGAGTACTACGTCTTCCTGCTGCTCCTGCAGACCGGAATGCTCGGTGTCTTCATGGCGCTGGACTTCTTCCTCTTCTACGTCTTCTGGGAAGTCATGCTGGTGCCGATGTACTTCATCATCGGCATCTGGGGCGGTGCCCGCCGTCTCTACGCGGCGATCAAGTTCTTCCTGTACACGCTGGTCGGCTCGGTGCTGATGCTGCTCGGCATCCTGGCCTTGTACTTCTACAACTCGACCGGGCTCTTCGGCTGGGAAGGCCTGGGCAATCCGCCGAGCTTCTCGGTGGAGCAGTTCCACGCCATCGGCGCCCAGATTCCGGCGGACCTGCAGTTCTGGATCTTCATCGTGTTCTTCGTCGGCTTCGCCATCAAGGTCCCGATGTTTCCCTTCCACACCTGGTTGCCCGATGCCCACGTCGAGGCGCCGACGGCGGGCTCGGTGATCCTGGCCGGCGTTCTGCTGAAGCTCGGGACCTACGGTTTCCTGCGCTTCTCCCTGCCGATCCTTCCGGAGGCCACCTGGGACCTGCTGCCCTGGATGGCGGGACTGTCGATCATCGGCATCGTGTACGGCGCCCTGGTCGCCCTGGCCCAGAAGGACATGAAGAAGCTGGTCGCCTATTCGTCGGTCAGCCATCTCGGCTTCTGCATGCTGGGACTCTTCGCCCTCAACACCGTGGGCGTGCGCGGCTCCATCCTCCAGATGCTGAACCACGGCCTTTCGACCGGCGCCCTCTTCCTTCTGGTCGGAATCATCTACGAGCGTCGCCACACCCGGATGATCGCCGAGTACGGCGGCCTGTCGAAGCAGATGCCGATCTACGCCACCTGCTTTCTGATCATCACGATGTCGTCGATCGGTCTTCCGACCCTGAACGGCTTCATCGGGGAGTTCATGATCCTGGTCGGCGCCTTCAACCGGAGTTGGATCTGGGCGCTCTTCGCGGCCTCGGGCATCGTCCTCGGCGCGGCCTACATGCTGTGGATGTACCAGCGGGTCTTCTTCGGTCCGCTCGAGAATCCCGAGAACGAGAAGCTGGCCGACATGAATACCCGCGAGGTGCTCTACATCCTGCCGCTGATCGTCCTCTGCTTCTGGATCGGTCTCTACCCTGCTCCGTTCCTGCGCTTCCTCGACAAGCCGGTCGACTACATCATCGAGAAGGTCAACGCCGGCAACCCCGACGCCCTGGCGCTGGCAGTCGAGGAGATCTCAGCGCCTTCGATTCCCGCAGCCTCGATTCCTGCAGGGGCTGGAGAGTAGAACGTGAACTCGCTGAACTTCACCGACTTCTGGTTCGTCGGGCCGGAAATCGTCCTGGTCGTCATGGGGCTGGTCGTGCTCCTGGCCGGGTCGATCGGCAAGAACCAGGAGAAGCGGGACCTGCCGATCGCCTGGCTGAGTCTGATCAGTCTGGTGGTGACGGCGTTCTACACCAGTTGGGTCTGGCGTGAGCTCGCGGGGGGAGTGCGGAACCTGGTCCTCGCCGACAGTTTCGTGATCGACGGCTTCTCGTTCGTCTTCAAGATCATCATCCTGGTGGCGACGGTGCTGACGGTTCTGCTGTCCCAGCGTTTCGTCTCCGATGGTCGCTATCGGGCCGGCGAGTACTACTCGCTGCTGCTGTTCGCTGCGACCGGCATGATGTTCATGGTTTCGGGCTACTCGATGCTGACCATCTGGATCTCGCTCGAGCTGATGGCCATGTCGAGCTACATCCTGGCCGGCTATTTCAAGCGCGAAGCGAAGTCGAACGAAGCGGCCATGAAGTACTTCGTTCTCGGCGCACTGTCCAGCGGCGTGATGCTCTACGGGATGTCGCTCCTCTACGGCGCCACCGGTACCGTGCAACTCGACGCCATGTCGGCCGCGCTCTCCGGCGGCAGCGGCAACCTGGCCCTGATCGGCACGCTGATGCTGGTCGCCGGGCTGCTCTTCAAGGTGGCCGCGGTTCCCTTCCACGTCTGGACGCCCGACGTCTACGAAGGTGCGCCGACTCCGGTCACCGCGTTCCTGGCAACGGCTTCGAAGGTCGCTTCCTTCGCCATCCTGTTGAGGATCCTCTACCAGGGGCTACCCGCCCTGGTCGAGGATTGGCAGGCGGTTCTGGCCGGTGTGGCCATCGCGACGATGGTCTGGGGAAACATCGCCGCCCTCGTCCAGGAGAACGTCAAGCGGATGTTGGCCTACTCCTCGATCGCTCACGCGGGCTACATCCTCATGGGCCTGCTGTCGGTCAACGAAGAAGGCATGTGGTCGGTGATCTACTATCTGCTCGCCTATTCGTTCATCACGATCGGCACCTTCGGCATCGTGATCATGCTGGAGCGCAAGCAGTACGCCGGCGAGACCTTCGCCGACTACTCGGGCCTGGCCCGCAAGTTCCCGGGACTCGCTGCGATGATGCTGGTCTTCATGCTGGCTCTCACCGGCATCCCGCCGACGGGTGGCTTCTTCGGCAAGTTCTGGCTGTTCAGCGCCGCCGTGGAAGCGGGCTTCGTGAAAGTCGCCATCGTCGGTGTGCTGATGAGCGCGGTGTCGGCCTACTACTACCTCAAGGTCATCGTCTACATGTACCTGAAGGAAGCCGACGACGAACACAGCACCGAGCCGATGAGGGAACCGACGCTCGCCGGCGCGGTGATCTTCTGTTGTGTCCTGACTCTGCTGCTCGGTACCTATATCGGTCCGTTCGTCGACTTCGTCAAGACCGGCCTGCTGCCGCTGCCCTAAGTGGCTGAGCCGGGCTCCTCGACAGATCGACAGCGCCGAACCCGGCGCCGCGAGTGGGCGAAGGTGATGAACCTCTCGGTCATCGGGATGGTCTTTCCGGTGGCTCTTCTGATGGGTTACTTCGCTGGGCGCTACGTGGGCGGTCTGCTGGGCAACGCTTCGCTCGGCTCGATGATCGGCGCGTTTCTCGGGATCACTTCGGGCTTCTACAACATTTTCAAGATGATGGAACGCTACACCTCGACTTCGTCGACCGACTCGAGCCCGGATCCCCCGAGCGCCGGCGATCGGGACGAGGGGGAGTCGTGAGGCCCGACGACGAGGACCTCCCTCTCGACGAGTCTTCGGAGCCTGAGCGGCCGCCTGCAGAGGACCCCGAGAAGGTCCTCCGGAGAATCGAGAAATGGATGCTCTTCTGGGCGCTGGTCGGTGCCCTGGGGTGGAGTTTTCTGGCGCCCTTCGAGGGCCTCCTCTTCTTGACTGGAGGGGCTCTCGCGGGTATCGTTCTGTTCCGTGGATTGCAGCGTGCCACGCGCCGCTGGGCTACCCCTCCCGAGGAGAAAACCGACTCGATCAGTGCGCTGCCGATCATCCTCCGATTCGGCATTCTGGCGCTTCTACCCGTCTCTACACTCTGGCTCGATGACCAGCAGGCCCTGGCCCTCATCGTCGGCTTCACGTCCCTCCCCCTGGGACTGACGAGCGAGGCGGTCAGTCAGTTCTTTTGGCCCACTCGAGCCCAGATCCCCTCCGACCCCGACTCCTGATATCCCGAGATCATCATGGCTGCCGCTGAGCATCATTCCGTCTTCTACGGACCCGTCAACTCCGTCTACCACTCGGTCGTCGAAGCGACCGGACTGTCCGAGAGTCTTCCCGAGACCGTCGAAGATCACGTCGTCATGGGGCTCTTCGTTCTCGTCCTCGTGGCCGCCATCTTCATTCCCCTCGGCCGCAAGCTCAGCCTCGATCGCCCCGGCAAGCTCCAACAGATGCTGGAGCTGATCGTGGAAGGTTTCTCGGGCCTGATGGAAGACGTCATCGGCCATGGCGCCGCACGTCGTTTCATGCCGATCATCGGCTCCTTCGCGGTGTTCATCTTCCTTTGCAACATCAGCGGCCTGTTCTTCTTCCTGCAGCCGCCGACGCAGAACACCAACACCACCTTCGCCCTGTCGTTGACCGCCTTCGCCTACTACCATCTCCAGGGCATCAAGAAGGCGGGTCTCGGGTACTTCAAGCAGTTTCTCGGGCCGGTTCCGGCGCTGGCGCCGCTGTTCATTCCGCTCGAGATCATCAGCCACTCTGCCCGTGCCCTGTCGCTCGGGCTTCGTCTCTTCGGGAACATCTTCGGTGAACATCTCGCCGCCTCGGTGTTCTTCATGATTCCGTTCCTGGTGCCCTTCCCGATGATGGCCCTCGGCATCTTCGGCAGCACCCTCCAGACCTTCGTTTTCTGCATGTTAACCATCGTGTACATCGCGGGTGCCGAAGCGGACGAGCATTAGTGCTCCCGCTGGGATGGCATGTGCCCTCGCTGGACGCGATTTTTCTCCACAGGAGATTCGTGAGATGAAGAAGAAGACACTGATCCTGGGCCTCTTTGCCCTTTTGGCCCTGTTGGTCGCGGCTCCTGCCGCCGCTGCTGAAGCCGGTGGTGACAGCGAAGGTGGCCTGATCGGCCTCGGAGCCGCCTCGGCCCTCGGAATCGCCATTGCCGCCGTCGGTGGTGCTGCCGGTCAGTCGAAGGCTGCCGCGGCTGCCGTTTCGGCGATCGCCCGCAACCCCGGCGCCGGTGGAGATATCCGCCTGGCACTGATTCTCGGCCTGGCGTTCATCGAGTCGCTGGTCATCTACGCGCTGCTCATCGCGATGCGCGGCGTCGCCTTCTTCTAGGCGAAAATTCCGCCAGACTTTCCCGGAAGACCTCCGGGGAGGTCGGTGCGTGTCCCTTTGTGGACGTCAAATCGGCGCCTTCGGGCGCCGATTTTCATGGGTTCCGATACGCTTGTATCGCCGCGGCGCGCTGTTTTCCGGCGATTCAGGCCAGCAGATGCGGGTCTCGACTCCCCGCAGAGGTCCGGGTGGAAGGCCCTTCTGAACTGCTGGCACCGATCGTGCGTATTGAACAGTGTGACCGAGGTGAAAACCATGGTGAACACACAAAAGAAGACCGAACCCGTTGGCGCCTGGGATTTCGAGGCATCTGCGATGCCGTTCGTCGATTCCCTCTACAACACGGCCTACCGCATGACGCGCAACGCGCAGGATGCCGAGGATCTGGTCCAGGAGACCTACCTCAAGGCCTATCGTTACTACGACAAGTTCACTGAAGGAACCAACCTCAAGGCCTGGCTCTTCCGGATCTTGAAGAACACCTTCATCAACAACTACCGCAAGAAGCAGTCCCGTCCGCTGACCAGCAGTTTCACGGACATCGAGGACGCGTTCGAGACGCAGATCTCCGACCTCCGCAACGGTCACATTCCGAGCCCGGAAGAGGACGCGCTCGAGAACGTGATGGACGAGGACGTCCAGAAAGCGTTGGATGAGCTGTCCGAGGACTACAGGATGGTCGTGCTGCTGGCCGACATCGAGGGCTTCTCCTATCAGGAGATCGCCGAGATCCTCGACATTCCGCCGGGTACCGTGATGAGCCGGCTCTACCGGGCTCGCCGGAAGCTCGAGGAGCAGATGTTGCGCTACGCCCAGGAGCATGGCTACATTCGCGAACGTGACCCCGCGAAGATGCGCAGTCGCGATCTCGACGCCTGAGGCCGCCACGCGGCCGGGCGGGGTGGTCGATGGCGAGATCGGATCCGCCGGTGCGGGAATATCGTCCACCCGTCGGCGGTTTCAGTCTCCAATGGAGGTCGGCTCCCGGAGCCGAAGACAAGGATGACCCGAAGCGCACCAGGCGGACCCACTCGTGTCGACCGACGATGATCCCAAGGCTCCCGGCGCCGGCCCCGAAGCGCAACCCTCGGAAGCCGAGATGACCGAGCTGGCCCGCTACGAAGTGAGACTGCGGCGCACCGAGCGGGTGAGAACGGTGCTCAGGGCGAGACCGGTCCTGCGGCAGCAGCGCTCCGGAGCGATTGGTGGTCCGGATCCGGGAAAGTCTCCTGATCGTCGCCAGTCCGGGTCCTCGTCGCTCTCGCTGAATTGACGAAGTGAACAGTTTCCTGTGCTAGTCTGCCGCCCGTCGCAGACAGCACGATGGAAACTCGAACCAAACTCCGGGTGGGTGTTGCAGCCTTCCTGGCACTGACGGTCGTCGGCTTGTCGGCGTGGACCGACAGGCTCGAGTCCTATCTCGCCGCTCCCTTCCTCCCGGTTGCGCAGCGCAGCTTCGATGCAGCGCTGACCGAAGCGGCCTTCTATCGACCGTCTGAACTGCCGGCCGATGTAGCCGTGCCCGTTCCGGCGAGGATTCGACGCGGACAGACCCTGAGCGAACTGCTCGAGGGCGCAGGGCTTTCGTCCCTCGAAGCCGACCGCCTGATCGACGCTTCGTCCGAGTGGCTCGATCCGCGAAAGCTGCGTGCCGGCGATCACTACGAGACCCTCTATGCGTCGAACGGCGAACTGATGGGGCTGGCATTCGAGATCGGCGGGCAGGGACGGGTCGGAATGACACGTGAAGCCGGAGACTGGTCGAGCACCTATCGGCCCTTTTCGAAGACGTCGCGGGTGAAGAGTGTCGGCGGCATCCTCGACGGTTCGCTCGAGTCCGCGCTGGCCGCTTCAGAGGCTCCGACCGCGCTCGCCATGGGACTCTCGAAGGTGCTCCAGTGGGACCTCGACTTCCATCGCGACCTGCGCCGCGGAGATCGCTTCGCCATCGTTTTCGAGGAGGTCATCCTCGACGGTCGGCCGGCCGGCGTCGGCGACATCCTGGCGGTGCGCTACGAGAATCGCGGTCGCGTCTTCGAGAACTACCGCTACGGCGAGAGCGGTCATTACGATCAGGACGGTCGTCCTACCCGCAAGCTCTTTCTGCGTTCGCCGCTGCCCTACTCCCGCGTCACCTCCGGGTTCAGTCACAGTCGCCTGCATCCGGTCACCAAGCGGCGCGTTCCCCATTGGGGTGTCGACTACGGTGCGCCGGTGGGAACTCCCGTCAGGGTGACCGGCAATGGAACCGTCGCGTCGGCCGGGTGGAGCAATGGCGGCGGCAATACGGTGATGGTCCGTCACGCCAACGGATACGTGACGGGCTATCTGCATCTCAGCCGCTTTGCCGGCGGCCTGCGAGCCGGAAGTCGAGTGAGCCAGGGAGACGTCATCGGCTATGTCGGGGCGACTGGATTGGCGACCGGGCCGCACCTCGACTATCGCGTCAAGCATCACGACAGATGGATCAATCCGGCCTCGCTGAAGAGCGAACCTGCACCGGCGATTCCCGAAGACGAACTGCCGCTGTTCCATCAGCGCCGTGACGCCCTTCGCGCCCAGCTCGACTCGATCTTCTCGAGCGAGTTGGACGGAGAGGCCGTCGTTGGGACCACGGCCTCCGGCCTCTGATTCGTTGACCGCCGTCGCCAGTGCACCCTGCCGCGTCGACCTGGCCGGCGGAACGTTGGATATCTGGCCGCTCGGACTGCTTCAGCCGTCGGCGGTCACGGTCAACGTGGCGATCGATCTCAGAATGTCGGTTCGCGTTGCGGCCGATTCGCACTACTCGGTGTCGGGCTCGCTCGGCGAGCGACGATGGGAGTCCGTGGAGGGTCTGCTGGGATCTTCCGAGACGGCTCTGGTCGGGTTGGTCGCGAAGTTCCTCGACGCTCCGCCCTGCCGCGTGGAGATCGACAGTGGATCACCGCGTGGAGCCGGCCTCGGGGCGAGTTCAGCCCTGGCCGTGGCGCTGCAGTCGGCTTTCGAAGCCTTTCTCGGTCGAGCTGAGTCGACCGGCGAACGGAGGGTCGCAGTGGCTCGCGACATCGAGGCTCAGCTGATGGGCTTTCCCACCGGTATCCAGGACCACTGGCCGGCGGTCCTGGGAGGCTGCCTGGCGATCCACACTCGTCCTGGTGGCGCGGTGGTGGAACCTCTCGAAGTGGATCTCGACCGACTCGGGGCCGGCCTGGTCGTGGCCTTCACCGGGGAGAGTCACGTATCGGCCGACACCAACTGGCACATCGTTCGCAGTCGGCTGAACGGCGACCCGAAGGTTCGCGACCTCTTCGCTGCAATCGGTGGAATCGCCGAGTCGACCCGTTCTGCGCTGTTGGCGGAAGACTGGCAGCGGGTGGGCGAACTCATGTCGGAGGAATGGGAGCGCCGTCGCCACCTCTCGAGTGTCGCGTCGACTCCGGGGATCGAGTTGCTGTTGGAAGCCGCTTCTTCGGCGGGAGCCTGGGGCGGCAAGGCGTGTGGCGCCGGCGGCGGAGGTTGTATCGCGGTTCTCGGACCCGAAGATCGACGCCGGGAGATCGAGCATTCGCTCGAGGTGTGTGGCGCCGAAGTCCTGAAGACCCGGCCGACCTCCTGCGGACTGTCCCGCGAGCCGACCTGAGGGCCGTTTCGAACCGGATTCAGGCGCCCGGTCGAGCCGACGCCGACGCCGTTGCGCAAGCGAGAGCGGGCGGGGGGATTTTTTCCTGGTGCTAGAATGTTGTTCGGGACATGAGGTCGTGCGGTGGCTCAAGGAGAGCTGGATGATGCCACGCAACGAGACAGCCGACCGAAAAGACTCCTCCCGTCCGACTTCGGGCAGGGGGATGCGACTATCGCTTCTGCTGTGTTTCACGCTGATCTTCGCGTTGGCGGAGGTCGGCTTTTCACAGCATCGAACCGCCCAGCCGAGAGGCGGTGGATCCTCGTCGGCCGGCGCTCGCTCGAGCGGCGGAGGATCAGGAGGCAGTGCACGGACCGCCGTGCCGCGCGGCGATGGAGGAGGCTCGTACCGTGGCCCGCATCGCGGGACCGGTGTCTCTCATCGCCCTCCTCCGGGAGGTGGAGGACGTCCTCCGTACTACCCAGGCTATCCCGGGTACCCCGGGTGGGGTGGAGGCTGGGGGTACTGGGGGCCCGGTTGGGATTTCCGCATCGGCTTCGGCTGGGGATGGCCCGGCCCCTACTACTCCTATTGGGGCTATCCGGTCGGCGGTGTGGTTCCCTACGGTGGAGTCCCCTACGGCGGCGTGGTCACCGAGGGCAGTACGACCGGTTCCTACGAAGTGCGGCCTCAGGGTTCGATCGAGCTCAAGGTCAAGCCGAAGAAGGCCGGCGTCTATGTCGATGGAAACTACGTCGGCATCGCGGGCCAGTTCGATGGTTTCCCGCGCTATCTCTGGTTGCCGGCCGGGCGTCACACCATCACCTTGAGCCTTCCCGGCTATGAGAACTTCGACACCGAGGTGGAGGTCCAGCCGGCTCGGATCACGACCCTGAAGATCGGCATGACGAAGGGCACAGCGGTGCCTCCTTATGCGAGGTCCTCAGCGACCGAAACCGCGAGCCCCGCCGTCGGGTCGTCCACGCCGAAGACATCGGCGCCCCCGGCTTCGGGTTCGAGAGATCTCCGAGCGGAGCCGAGCAGTCTGCTCCTGACCGTCCATCCCGCGGATGCATCGGTCTATGTCGACGGTCGGTTCGTCGGCACCGGCAGGGAGGTCTCCTCGTCCGAGGGTCTGTGGGTCGATGCAGGAGAGCACCGGGTGCAGGTACTCCACCCGGACCACCGAACCTTCGAAAGGGTGGTGTCGGTGGACGGTGGACAGGCGATGGAAGTGGAGATCGATCTTCGCCTCGCCGACCCGGTCTAGGCGACCCGGTCCAGGCGACCCCGTCTCGGCGACCCCGTCTCGGCGACCCCGTCTCGGCGGCCCCGTCTCGGCGACCCCGTCCAGTCGCACTACCGGCTGATGCGGTCGGCGCGTTCGGCGAGGGCCTTCTTCTCGGTGGCCAGCAGTTTCTTCTTCTTCGCGGTGCCCGCTACGTAGGCTCCGACCCCGCCTTTCGCGGGAATCACCCTGTGGCACGGCACCAGGATCGCGATCGGATTGAGAAGAAGAGCCGCCTGGACCTTGCGGTAGCCGCCACGGAGACCGACCGAGTCGGCGAGCCTGGAATAGGTCCAGGTCTTGCCGTATCCGATTCGGGTCGTCGTCTTCAGGACGCGACGGGTGAAATCGTCGAGATCTGGAACGCTCAGATCGAACTCCAGGCCAGGTGTCGTTCTCAGGCCCGCCAGGTACTCCGACAGTCCGCCCAGGGCCTCGAGCATGAAGTCATCCAGCTTGATCTTGTCGAGCGACTTGAAGGCTCGAACCACGTTGCGATCGGGTTGGATGATCAGCTGAGTGACCACCTTGCCGGTGAACTCGATCGCCAGACGGCCGACGGGCGAAGCCATCAACACCCGGGTGATCTGGATGGCCTGCTCCTCTTCGGCCGGATCGGCGCTCAAGTCGCCTGTTTGCGGCATGACGCGGGCAGGTTACCACGCATTATTCTCCCGTCTAGAGGGCTTTCGAGACTCGCGTAAACCCCTTGTTTCTAGGGCTTTTCGGCCGCTTCCTCCTGCCTTTCGCGGGCCCATCTCTCACGCCAGTACTGTCGCTGGTACTTCTCCACCGCCTGGTTGTGCTCGCGCAGGTTTCGTGTGAACACGTGAGATCCGTCGTTGCGGCTGACGAAAAAGAGATAGGGCGTCTGGGCCGGCGCTGCGGCCGCCTCGAGGCTGGCCAGACCGGGCGAACAGATCGGTCCGGGCGGCAGGCCGACCCTGCGGTAGGTGTTGTAGGGCGAGTCCATGCTGAGGTCGGGCTTGCGGATGTTGCCGTCCCAGCGCCCTTCGAGCTTCAGCGCGTAGATCACCGTGGGGTCCGCTCCGAGCGGGATCCGCTGTTCGAGTCGATTCGCGTAGACCCCGGCGATCAGCGCCCGTTCTTCGGCGAGCTGAGCTTCCTTCTCGACGATGCTGGCGAGCGTCACGATCCTTCGCAGGCTCTCGGAGGACGAGACGGTCCCGCCGAACCGGCTTCTGAAGGTCTCCACCAGGGTATCGACGATGGCCTCCTCGCTGGTGTCGCGGGCGAAGGCATAGGTGTCGGGGAACAGATAGCCCTCGAGGTTGGTCGCTTCCGGGTCGAGATCGGCGATGCGTGTCGGATCGCGCATCTCGCGCAGGAAGGCATCTTCGTTCCCGAAGCCAGCCAGGGCGAGAACCTCGGCGCTCTCTTCCAGGTCGAGGCCTTCGATCAACGTCACGCTGTGGGTGATCACTTCGCCCCGCATCAGTTTGCGAAGCACTTGCGGCGTCGAGGCCGCGCTTTCAAAACTGTACTCGCCGGCCTTCAGCGACGGATCGCCGAGGCTCCAGAGCAGGAAGAATCGAGCCAGGGTGGCGTCTCGCAGTACGCCCGCGTCCTCGAGCTGCTCGAGGATCGCCGTCGCCCCCGTGCCCTGGGCGATGACGACTTCTCGAGTCTCACCAGGCCAGTTCCGGTAGGGAGCATGGATCGTCTTCCAGGCCCACCAGAAGACGCCGCCCGCGAGTCCGGCCAGGAGGAGTCCACCAGCCGCGATGACCCGAATGACTCTCAGCGTCGTCTCCGTTCGTCGAGCCAGTCCTGGAGCAGCAGCATGGCAGCCAGATCGTCCACTTCGTCCTTCCTTCTGCCCCGCTTGCCGGCGACCTGCTGCGCTTCAACGGTTGTCAAGGTCTCGTCGGTCCAGGCCAGCGGCAGTCCAGCTGCACGGGCCAGACGTTCGGCGAATCGTCGAATTCGCGGCTCGGAGTCGCCGATCTCTCCGTCGGGGGTGGTGGGACGCCCGAACACCAGTCCCCCCGCTTCGCGGTCGCGGATGAGCTCGAGCAACTGCCCGATCGCACTGTGATCGTCGTTCCTCTGGACCACGGCGACGGGGACGGCGAGGCGCTCTTCTTCGTCGCTGATCGCCACGCCGATCCGGCGCTCTCCGAAGTCGATTGCGAGGTATCTCATGGCTTCAGTCGGGGTTCTCGGTCGAGCGGTGGAGAGGGATCGCTGTGCTAGCATCCGGCCCTCGCTGAAGAGCCTGCGGAGTGTTCGACAACCCGTCCATCCTGCCCAGTCCGGGCTCGAAACTCCATCCCCCGAACTTGAAGAGGTTTCTTCTCGGTGTCGCGATTGTAGTGATCGCGGCTTCACCGTGGCCAGTCCTGGGTCAATCGTCGAGCGATTCGGCGGGTTCTGCCGTGACGGCGGAGTCGAAGAAGGATTCCAAGAAGAAGGCCGACAAGGGCGGCAAGAAGGAATCGAGCGCTGATTCGTCGAAGGCCGAGTCCAAGGCCGATTCAAAGGACCGACTCCGTTTCGAGATTCCCTTCGACGACGAGGCCGGCGGCGGTGCGGCAGTTGCCCTTGCCGAGGAGCTTCGCCAGGACGGTGAGGTCTACGCTCTCGTAGGCAACGTCGAAGTCCGCTATCGCGATGTCGTGGTGCGTGCCGATCGAGCCGAGATCGATCGACAGACGAAGCGGGTTCAGGCGATCGGAGAGGTCGTCCTGGATCAGGGGCCGACCCGACTGACCGCTGCCCATCTCGAGTACGACCTCGAGAACGACACCGGCCGACTCCTGGAGGCGCGTGGCTACACTTCGAGCAACTACTACTTCCGCGGCCGCGAGATCATCAAGGAAGGCGAACTCAAGTACACGGTCATCGACGGGATCTTCACCTCCTGCGATCAGGAGAACCCGTCCTGGAGTTTCCGTACGGGCCGCACCCAGGTCGTGCTCGAGGGATTCGCCAAGGCCAAGCACGCTCGAGTCCAGATCAAGAACGTTCCGGTCTTCTACTGGCCCTACATGGCCTGGCCGGTGCGATCGGAACGCAGCTCAGGCCTGCTGGTGCCGAAGCCGGGCTACTCCTCGCGCCGTGGCGGGACGCTCGGGCTGACCTGGTTCCAGACCCTCGGTCGTTCCTACGACATGACGTTCTATGGCGAGGCTTCGACCGAGGACTACTGGAGTCTGGGCACGGAGTTTCGCTATCGCCCGTCGGAGACGACGGCGGGTGTGATCGACGGGTTGATCATGAACGATCCGATCCTGGAAGAGGAGAGGTGGAAGCTCAACTGGAACCACACTTCCGATGCGTTGCCCTTCGGAATGCGGGGCGTCATCCGCGTCGATCAGGTTTCCGACTTCCAGTTCTTCCAGGACTTCGAACGTCGGATCGATCAGAATTCCAGACGGCAGCAGTTCTCCACCGCCTATGCCACCGGAAGTTGGGGTCTCCATTCGCTGAATCTGCTCGCCGACCAACGCGAGACCATCCTGTCGAGCGATTCCGTCGTTACGCTGCGTCAGCTCCCCGAGATCCAGTACCGCCTGCGATCTACCCAGATCGGCGACCTGCCCATCTACTTCCAGGCCCAGAGTGCGCTGCACTTTCTCGATGTCGATCGCAGTGAGGACTACCGGGGCAGCTACGCTCGCGCCGACTTCTTCCCGCAGTTTCGAATCCCCTTCAAGGCCTTTTCCTGGCTGTCGATCTCGGCCGATCTGGCGGCTCGCTATACCTGGTGGGGAGACAGTCTGTTCGTTTCGAGCGACATGGACACCGATGGTTCATCCCAGTTCCGGGGCGAGAGTCTCGACCGGTTCCTGCCGATCGGCAGTGCAGCCATCGTGGGTCCGTCCTTCTCGAGGATTTTCGGGGTCGGAGACACGACAGGCACGAAGTACAAACACGTCGTCGAACCGCGCTTCAGCTACAATTTTTCCGGCGATTTCGAAGACATCGACCGGGTGGCGCGCTTCGACGAGATCGACATCGTCCGGTCGAGGAACCTCGGCCGGGTCGCCCTGGTCAATCGGCTGCTCGCCAAGAAGGCGGGCGCCACGGGGGGAGCCCGAGAGATCCTGAACCTGGAACTGGCTCGCCTCTACAGCTTCGACGAAACCGAGCCGCTACAGCGATCGGCCGATCGACTGCAGACCAGTCAGGCCGGGCCCATCAGCTTGATCTTTCGTTACGTCCCGAGCCGGCGGACGACTCTCAAGACGGAGTGGAACTACAACACCCTGTTCGGTGGGATCGAGTCGACCTCGACCTCGGGCAGTTTCGCCTTCGGTCCCCACAACGTCGGGCTGCGCTGGACGACTCGCGACCAGGTCGAGACCGGCGAGACCCAGACCGATCAGTGGAGAATCGCTACCAGCATCGAACTCGTGCCGAGACTGCTGCGCCTGACTTCGGCCGTCAACTTCGACGGCAAGTCCAGCTACATCCCGTCCCAACGGCATATCCTCGACTGGAAGGCCAGTTGCTTCGGGATGCGTTTCGAGTACGCCGAGTTCCAGAACCTGTCGGGAACGCGCAACGACAAGGAATTCCGCTTCGCGCTGAGTCTCAAGAATGTTGGGACGTTTCTAGACCTGACCGGCGGCGGCGCAGAATCTTTGTAGCGGCGGCTGCGGATCGCACCCGATCTCGCCGAGTGCTCGCTCGGCCCCTTGTGCGACGTAGCTCCGCTACGCCTCCGCGGGTCCTCGCTGCGCTTCGACGATCTCGGGCACGCTTCACAGCCTCAGGGGACGGGTTGGCTGAAAGCCCGACATCAAGAGGAGTTCGCGTGAGCGAACTCCCAAGCACACCGGAACGGTTGCCGATTTCGGGCCCACTTCCCAGCCTTTCGATCTTCGGCTCCCCCTTTCTCGTTGCCAGCAGTTGCGAAGCAACTGCCAAGCAACCGGAACGGTTGCCGACGATCTCACGCACGCTTCCCGGCCTCACGGGCAGCCTTGGTGGGCTGCTCGGAAGTTCGCGTACTTCTGCGGTAGCCAAAGGCTTGCCGCAGCCGGAACGGTTGCCGCCGATCTCAGGCACGCTTCACAGCCTCAGGTCCGGGACTTTGATCGTGGTGCCGGTTGTCTCGTCTGCGAGGGGTTCCGGCATGGCAGACTTCGGGGTATGAACGCTTCGGCTCCTTCGGATTCTCGTCCGGTGCTTGTCCTCGGTGCTGCGGGCATGGTGGGGCGGGCTGTTGTGGCGGAGGGGCGGCGGCGGGGGTTTTCGGTGGTGGAGTCGACGCGGGCGGATTGTGACCTTGGGTCTTCGGAGGCGGTGTCGCGGCGGGTTGGAGAGGTGGGGGCGCGGTGGGTGTTCAACTGTGCGGCGACGACGGATGTCGATGGGGCGGAGGCGGCTCCGGAGGAGGCGTTCGCAATCAATGGAAGGGCCGTGGGGGTCCTGGCTCAGGCTTGTCGGGAGGCGGGCTCGAGTCTGATTCATCTGTCTTCGGACTATGTGTTCGATGGGACGAAGCGGGTGCCGTATGTCGAGGACGACGAGACGTCGCCGATCTCCGAGTACGGGAGGTCGAAGCTCGCCGGGGAGGCCGCAGCGTTGGCGGTGCCGACTTCGTTGGTCGTGCGGACGAGCTGGCTCTTCGGTGTCGGGGGGCGGAACTTCGTCTCCACGATCTCGCGCCTGCTCGCGTCGGACGACCCGTCGGATCTCGAGGTGGTCGACGATCAGGAGGGCTGTCCTACGTCGAGCGGATCCCTGGCGAGAGCGCTGTGGGATCTGGCTGCCGCCGGAGCGACGGGGGTGGTCCACTACTGCGACCGGGGTCCGGTCACATGGTACGGTTTCGCTCGGGAAATCGCTCGTCGAACGTCGGGGCGAGCGTCGAGTGGTTGCGGTGGTCTCCTCCGGTTTCCCGCGTCCTGCGCCGCGGCCGGCCTACTCGGTGCTGGCGACCGACCGATTCGTTCAGCTGACGGGGCGCGAGCCGGAACCCTGGCTCGAGGGCCTGACCGAGTATCTCGAGGAGTTGTCGGGGGAGGATCGATGACCAGGGCTCTGATCACAGGCATCACCGGTTTCGCTGGCAGCCATCTCGCCGAGTTCATCCTCGCAGAGCATCCCGATGTGGAGGTCTATGGCACCTACCGCTGGCGCAGTCGGACCGAGAACATCGAAGCCTTCGAAGACCGGGTGAAGCTGGTCGAGACCGAACTGAGAGACGCGACCTCGGTTCATCAGACCCTCGAGAAGGTTCGTCCGGACCTGATCTTCCACCTCGCAGCCCAGAGTTTCGTGCCCAGCAGCTGGAGCGGCCCCGCCGAGACCTTCAATACGAATGTCACGGGCCAGATCCATCTTTTCGAGGCGATTCGAAGCCTGCGACTCGACCCGGCGATCCAGATCGCGTGTTCGAGCGAAGAGTATGGTCTCGTTCACCCGGACGAAGTTCCCATCACCGAGGACAACCCCCTGCGGCCGCTGTCTCCCTACGGCGTCTCGAAGGTCGCCCAGGACTACATGGGGTATCAGTATCACCGTAGCTACGGGCTGAGGGTGGTGCGTACCCGTGCCTTCAATCACACGGGTCCCCGTCGCGGAGAAGTCTTCGTGGCTTCGGACTTCGCGAAGCAGATCGCGTTGATCGAGCAGGGGCACCGGGAGCCGGTGATCCGCGTCGGGAACCTCGAGGCAGTGCGCGACTTCACCGACGTCCGCGACATGGTCCGCGCCTACTGGCTCGCCGCGCTCGAGGGCGAGCCGGGTGAGGTCTACAACATCGCCCGCGGTGAAGGCGTGACGATCCGCGAGCTCCTGGACCGGCTGCTCGGGTTGTCGACCGTGACCGTCGAGGTGGTTCAGGAACCGAGCAGAATGAGACCTTCCGACGTCGAGATCCTGATCGGTGACTCGTCGCGTTTCCGGGCACAGACGGGCTGGGAACCGAGGATCGATCTGCAGACGACGCTCGCGGATCTTCTCAACTGGTGGCGAGGCCTGATCGAGAGGGATGAGACGCGGGCCCATGGCTGACGTGGTGGAGCCGGCGGCTGACTCCGTCGAAGAGGAGGACGATCTCGAGATCGAGCCCAGGCGACTGTTCTCCTTCTACGACCGCCTTCGGGCGAGGATCGAGACGCGGCTGCAGTCGGGCCGACTGCCGAAGCGAACCGCGGACGTTCTGCTGTTGGCGCCGGATCTCTTCATGCTCCTGGTGAGGCTCTTCTTCGATCCTGAGGTGCCGCGCTCGAGTCGGCAGCTGGTCGGTGGCGCCCTGCTCTATTTCCTCGTTCCCACCGATCTGCTGCCTGAGGCATTTCTCGGCCTCGGCGGCTTCGCCGACGACGTGGTCCTGGCGGCGGCTGTCGTCTCCCATGTCTTTTCTGCCGACCTGCGTGCCTTTGCGGATCGACACTGGTCGGGGGACGTGGAACTCGAGAACGCCTTGCAGCGGGTGGCGGATACGGCGCGGTCCCTGATGGGCTTCGACCTGCACGGTCGACTGCTCGGTTTCGTGACCGGGCGGGGGCGACGGGGTCAGGAGTAGCAGGGGGATTCACTTGTGAAATCTTTCACAAGCGGCTAATCTTAGGGGTCCTCAGCCGCTTCCCGTGAGGCGGACCATGAGGGCGAGAGGAGCCAGCTGCGAAGGCTGGTTGGAAGAGAGCGATCGACGCGGTGAACGAGCCATCCAATTCTGCGCCTGCTGCGGGCGAAGGCGGCGGAGCCTCAGGACTACGACAGTTCATGGGGCTCTTCGTCGTGCCCCTGCTCGTGGTCATCATGTGCATCTCGGTGTTCGTGCTCTTCGGCTGGGTGGCCTACGACCGCAAGTCGGTGGGCGACTATCTCAACGACCTGCAGGACTCGCGCTCGGTGTTCTCCCATCGTCGCAAGCAGGCCGCCTACGAGTTGTCGAAGATCCTCAGCGCCGACCCCGCAGCGTTGCAGGCAGAACCCGGCGCGCAGGCCGAGTTGCGTCGTCTCTTCCGGACTTCCGAAGACCGCTGGGTGCGCATCTACCTGGCCTCGGTTCTCGGCCATCTGAAGGACCGCGAAGCGGTTCCGATGTTGGTCGAAGCCGCCGAGGCAGATGATTCCCAGGTTCGAATCTATTCCCTGTGGGCCCTCGGTGCGATTGCCGAACCCGACTCCCTGCCCGTCGTGGCCGCTGCGCTCAGCGATCCCGACGAGGGAATTCGCAAGGCGGCAGCCTTCGCCTCGGCCGGATTCGGCGATCCCTCGGTTGTCGGGCAGTTGGTGGTGCTTTGCGAGGACCCGGTTGCCGATGTCCGCTGGAACGCCGCTCTCGCACTCGCCCGACTCGGCGACGATCAGGGAATCGCGGTCCTCGAGCAGATGCTCGATCGCAGTCTGCTCGACAGGGTTCCCGACATCACCGAGGAGCAGAAGATCGAGGCGATGATCTCGGCGCTCAACGCCATGACCCAGGTACCGGACTCGGCCGACCTGGAGCTGGTGTCGCAGCTGGCGGACGCCGATCCCAGTCTCAAGGTTCGACAGGCGGCGATCGAGGCCCGCAAGGCGCTGGAGAACAACGTAGGATGAAGGCGACGGACGGGGTCACCCGTTCCGGCACTGAACTTGACACCCCGGAGGTGGTTCGATTGAATACGCCCGGATTCCCTGAGCTTCGGGAACCGCTCCGAGTCCAAGGTATTTCGAGGAACTGGCACTATGGCTGAAAAGGAAACAGGTGCGGCTGCGGAGACCGGTGGGGGAGGCCTGAAAGGCTTTACCCGCAGGGGTTTCTTCTCCTGGGCCGCGGTCGGATGGGTGGGCTTCTCGGTCGCGATCGGCGGCTGCATGGCTGCCCTGAATCGCTTCCTCTTCCCGAACGTGCTTTTCGAGCCGCCGACCCGCTTCAAGGTCGGGCCTCCCGATGATTTCCCGGCGGGAGTCGTCGATGAGCGCTTCAAGGAGACGCGCGGTGTCTGGGTGGTCAACAACGAGGGCCAGCTGTACGCGTTGATCGCGATCTGCACCCACCTCGGCTGCCCTCCCAACTGGCTTGCGGCTCAGAACAAGTTCAAGTGCCCCTGCCACGGCAGTGGCTACTACAAAGACGGTGTGAACTTCGAGGGCCCGACTCCGCGGCCGCTCGAGCGAGCCGCGATCTCGATCGACCCGGCGGACGGGCAGATCGTGGTCGACAAGGCCCGCAAGTTCCTCTTCGAGGCCGGTCAGTGGAGTGATCCGGCTTCCTTCATCTCCGCGAGCTAGCGAGAAAATCGAATGCTGAAGAATCTGCAAAAGGGAATCGTCAAGTCGCAGGTCTGGAAGTCGATCTTCCGGGTCGGCATTCCGACCGACAATCGCAAGCGTGCGCTGGCGACTCTCGGCAACGTCGTTCTCCACCTACACCCGGTCAAGGTCAAGAAGTCCGGCATTCGGATGAGCTACACCTGGTGCATGGGAGGGACCGCGTTCTTCCTGTTCCTGGTGGAGACGATCACCGGCCTGCTGCTGATGTTCTACTACCGGCCCACCGTCGAGTATGCCTACGTCGACATGATCGACCTGCGTGAGGCGGCGGCTTTCGGGATCATGCGTGAACTCCATCGCTGGGGCGCTCATGCCATGGTCATCTCGGTCTGGCTGCACATGTTTCGGGTCTTCATGACCGGTTCCTACAAGCCGCCTCGCGAGTTCAATTGGAATGTCGGCGTCATCCTGTTGGTACTGACCCTCCTTCTGTCCTTCACCGGCTATCTCCTGCCGTGGGATCAGCTGGCGATCTGGGCCATCACGGTCGGTTCGAACATGGCTCGAGCGACGCCCCTGCTGGGGCACGAGGGCCCGGGCGCAGCCCTGCTGACCCTGGGAGGTGAGAACCTCGTTCACGTAGGCAGTGACGCTCGATTCGCGCTCATCGCCGGGCGCACGATCGGCGGCGGCACCCTGCTGCGCTTCTACGTTCTGCACTGCGTCGGGATTCCGCTGATCGCGGCCTTCCTGATGGCGGTCCACTTCTGGCGCGTCCGCAAGGACGGCGGAATCTCGGGGCCGGTCTGATGCAGTTCCTCGCCGATCTCGTCAACACCCTGTCGGCTCCGACCTGGTCGTTCACGCTTTCGCTGATCCTCTTCGCCTTCATGGTCCGATCCAAGGCCCTGTGGTCGAAGAAGGGCGGACTGGCGATGCTCATCGGTGCGGTGCTGTTCTTCCTCGTCTCGCTGTTCCAGTACGACTTCCGCCTGATCGTGACCAAGGCCGACAACGTGCCGATCGTCATGATGGTGTTCCTGGTCGGCTACTTCCTGTGGCTCGCCATGCACAAGGCGATCGAGAACGACAAGCGGATCGAGCGTGGCGAACCGACCTTCGAGAAGACGGAATCCGAAGACCGCATCTTCACCTGGCCCGATCTCGTCTTCTCCGAGTTCATCGCCATGATCCTGCTCACCGTCGTGATGGTGGTCTGGTCGATCGCGTTGGCCGCCCCACTCGAAGAACCTGCCAACACCTCGGTCGCCCCGAATCCCTCGAAGGCGCCCTGGTACTTCCTCGGCCTCCAGGAAATGCTGGTCTACTTCGATCCGTGGATGGCAGGCGTGATCCTGCCGGGACTGATCGTGGTCGGCCTGATGGCCATCCCCTACATCGACACGAACAAGAAGGGCAACGGGTACTTCACGTTCGTCGAGCGCAAGACCGAGATCATCCTCTTCCTCTTCGGCTACCTGATCCTCTGGATGCAGCTCATCATCATCGGGACCTTCCTGCGTGGACCGAACTGGAACTTCTACGGCCCCTACGAGTTCTGGGACCCGGCGAAGGTCGAGCCCCTCATCAACGTCGATCTGGCGGATATCGTCTGGATCAGCCTGCTGGGTATCGGCCATCCATCGCATTGGCTGATCCGGGAGGCTCCGGGGCTCATCCTGGTGGGCGCCTACATGTTCGTCCTGCCGGTGATCCTGCCGAAGATCAGCAAGTACTTCCGGCGCTTCTACGATGAGATGGGGCCGTCGCGCTACTACATCGGGATCAGTCTGGTGCTGATCATGATGTCGATGCCGATCAAGATGTACCTGCGTTGGTTCTTCAACTTCAAGTACTTCGTCCACATCCAGGAGTTCTTCTTCAATATCTAGGCGGTTTGCCGGCACGGGCCGGCTCTGAAAGGGAAGCCAAGTGACAGTCGCGAGTCCTCCTGAGAGAAAACCAGATCGGATCTACGACTTCCGCAAGACCAACAAGGTCTTCGCGTTCTCGGCGCTCGCCTTCCTGGCGATCACGCTGTTGATGGTCATGAACGACTTCGGTCGTCCGTGGAAGCGCACCCAGGCCGAGTTCCGTGGTCTCGAGCGGGCTGCGATCACCGCGGATCTCGAGGCTGAGAAAGCGGCCATCGATCAGCAGCAGATGGCCGCAGTCCAGGCCGAGATCGAAGCCGAGCAGGCCAGTCTGGCCACTGCCGAGGGCGAAATGGATGCCCTGCGCGAGGAACTCGCAATTCATGAGCGCTCGGTCTTCGAAGACGACAAGACGATGCGCGCCTACAAGTCGCAGCTCGACGCGGCCAAGTACGAACTCGACGCAGCGATCAACCAGGATGGCGACATCGAAGCCGCGGAGGCCAGGGTCGAGGAGCTCACCGCCAACTGGATCGAGTACACCAAGCTGGTGCAGCGGGCGCAGACCGAGCGCGATCGGGTCCAGTCGGAGATCGACAGCCGCCAGGCGGCCCTCAATGCCTCGAGAAAGAAGCTGGACGACCTCAACGGGGCGCTCAGCGGCCTCGAGCTGCGCCTGTCGACGGTCGAGAAGAACCTCGACTACTTCCTCCTCAACGCGCCCTTGATGGATTTCCTGGCTCCCTCCCTTCAGATCGAGCAGGTCGTTCTCAAGGGGCTCTACCACGACATCAACTTCGCCAAGATCGACCGCGTCGACCGCTGCGTCACCTGTCATCTGGCAAGCGCCCGCCAGGGCTTCGATGGCGAGCAGTGGGAGCCGCCCTTCCGCAGCCATCCGCGTCTCGACCTCTTCGTTGCCGACAGTTCGCCGCACCCCTACGGCCAGTTCGGTTGCACTTCCTGCCACGCCGGTCTCGATCGCGCCACGGACTTCGCCCGTGCCGGGCACAGTCCGGTCGACGAGGTGCAGAAGGCCCAGTGGGTTGCCGACTACGACTGGGAGGCCCAGAAGTATCTCGAGACGCCGATCAAGCCGCCGCATCTCTCCGAGTCCGGCTGCATCAGCTGCCATAGCGACGAGGTCTGGACGCCGCAATCTCAGGTGGTGGACCTCGGTCGCCAGGTGATCGTGAAGGCCGGTTGCTACGGCTGTCACCGCATCGGCTACGAGGCCTTCGAGAACATGCCGCGCATCGGACCCGACCTGCGCAAGGTGGCCTCGAAGCTCGAGCCGGCGTTTGCCTCCAAGTGGCTCGAGGCGCCGCGCGATTTCCGCCCGACGACCTGGATGCCCCACTTCTTCTACCAGGAGAACATCGCGGGTGATCTCAACCTGGCCCGCCAGCGAGCCGAGATCGAGGCGATCACCGACTTCCTGTGGGACATCTCCGATCGACCCGAGTATCCGCCGGCGCCCTCGGGGAACGCCCAGCGCGGTGAGCAGCTCTTCTACGAAGTCGGCTGCGCGGGTTGTCACCTGGTCGATCCCGACGCCAAGCGTGAGGACTACCTGGACAGCCTCTACAGCCTCCACGGTCCCAACCTCGCCGGTGTCGGCTCGAAGACCGATGCCGGCTGGATGTACGCCTGGATCAAGAATCCGAAGCAGTATCGCGAGGACACGTCGATGCCGAATCTGCGACTGACCGACCGGGAGGCAGCAGACATCGTCGCCTTCCTCGGTGATCAGCGCCAGCCCGGCTACGACTCGCTCGAGCGTGAGCCGGTCGATGCCGCGGTTCGTCAGGAGCTGGTCGAGTCCTACTTCCGTACCACCATGACGATCGAGCAGAGTGCCGAGCGGGCCTCCGCGATGTCGGCCGAGGAGCAGAGCGTCTACCTCGGCGAGCAGACGGTGGCCAAGTACGGCTGCTTCAGCTGCCACACGATCACCGGCTACGAGGACATGAAGCCGATCGGCGTCGAGCTGACCGAGGAAGCCTCCAAGCCCCTCCATCTCTTCGACTTCGGTCACCAGCACGATCTGCCGCACACCCACCAGGCGTGGCTCGGACAGAAGATCCAGCATCCCCGCAGCTTCGATCATGGCAAGGAACTCGTCCTCAACTACGACGAGCTCTCCAGGATGCCGGACTTCGGCTTCACCGATCGTGAGCGCGACGTGGTTCTGGCCAACGTCCTCGGTTTCACCAAGGAATCGGTTCTCGAAGAGCGCAAGGCGGGTCAGGGCGAGCGCGGTGAGAAGCTGGGTGCCGGCCGCAAGCTGGTCACGCGCTACAACTGCCAGGGCTGTCACATGGTCGAAGGCAAGGGCCAGGCGATCAGGCCCTTCCTGCTCGATGAGAACAATCTACCGCCGGACCTGGCGGCCCTCGGCCACCGCGTCCAGTCCGACTGGTTGTTCGAGTTCCTCGGCGACCCCTCGACCGTACGGACCCGCCCCTGGCTGCAGGCTCGAATGCCGACTTTCGAGTTCTCCGACGAAGAGGCCAATACCCTCGTCGAATACTTCGCCGCAGCCGACCACCGTAGCGCCTTCGCCTATGACCCTGAACCGGGTCCGGAGCGGGAGCGGGTGGTCGGAGAGCAGGTGTTCAACATGCTCCAGTGTGCCAAGTGCCATCCTTCCGGACCGGGTGCCGCCGCAGCCGCGGGTGCAGCCGACTCGGAGCTGGCGCCCTCGCTGTTGCTGGCTGTTGAACGGCTGCGCCACGACTGGGTGCCCGAGTGGATCAAGGACCCGCAGAGCTTCATTCCCGGCACCAAGATGCCCACGAACTTCCCGCTCCAGAACGGGGAATATCAATCGTTCGTCGATCAGGCCATCAATCAGCCGACCTACGCGGCCGAGAAGGCGCGTATGTTGCGCTACTTCGATTCCGAGGAAGATCTGCTGGCCTACCTGAACGATGTCGATGCAGTGTCGCGCGCCCTGCGCGACTACATCTGGACTTTGTCCAACTGATTTTGTGGGCGCCCTCGTCCTGAAGGGAGCCCCCCTTTTCTCGCTCGATGAGCGAATTCAACTGAAAGAGGAGTTTCGATTGATGAACAATCTCAACAACTGGGGCCGTGCGCTGTTCGCTTGCGCTCTGGTCTTCGGCCTCGTCGCCTGTGGCGGCGGTGACGACACGGCGGCTCCGGCCGCTCCCGCAGCGGCTCCGGCCGCTTCCGCCGGTGCCTCGGGCAGCGGTACCATCTCCGGAATCGTCTCGGTCGTCGATGCGACCGATCCCGACAACACCATCAAGATGGATGCGGATCCGGTTTGCGCCGGTCTCCATGACCATGCGATCGAATCGGAGACCCTGGTCACCGACGACAGCGGCAACCTGGCGAACGCCTTCGTCTATGTGAAGTCGGGCCTGACCGGCAGCTACAGCGCTCCCGGCGACGTCGCTACCATCACTCAGGAAGGTTGCGTCTACATCCCCCACGTCAGTGGCGTTCAGGTGGGCCAGACCCTCAAGGTCGTCAACGGCGACCCGACCCTCCACAACGTCCATGCGACGCCGAAGAAGAACCCCGAGTTCAATCAGGCGCAGCCGTTCCAGGACATGGAGCTCGAGCGCAAGTTCGACACCGCCGAGGTGATGATTCCCTTCAAGTGTGACGTCCACCCGTGGATGTCCTCGTACCTGGCCGTGCTCGACCACCCCTTCTTCGCCGTCACCGGTGCGGACGGAACCTTCTCGATCGACGGCCTTCCGGCCGGCGACTACGAGCTGGAGATCTGGCACGAGACTCTCGGGACCCAGTCGGCCAGCGCCTCCGTTGCGGATGGCGGCTCGGCTGAGGTTGCCGTTTCGTTCGGCGGCTAAGACCGCTGGAACGAGTCCCCTGCGCGCCGGGTCGGTCCGTTTGGATCGGCTCGGCGTTTGCTTTGTCGAGGCTGGGAACCGAGAATGACGAACCCGCTGGCAGCGAGCCCAACCGATGAACTGGTGTCTGACCGAGTGAGCGACTTCGTAGCCCTCGTCAAGCCGAGGATCACGCTGATGATCCTGGTGTCGGTCACGGCCGGAGCCTTCCTCGCTTCGCCGGAAGCCTTCGCCTTCCTGGCCTTGCTCGAGACGCTCGTGGCGACGGCGGTTCTGGCGAGCTCTGCATCGGCCCTGAACCAGGTGTTCGAGGCCGCGGTCGATGCGAGAATGGTTCGCACCGCCGGAAGACCGATTCCGACCGGTCGCGTTCAGCCGGCGCCGGTTCTCGCGCTGGGGTTCCTGAGCGCTGTCGTTTCGGTCGCATACCTGGCCCTGCGGGTCTATCCGGTGGCGGCACTGCTCGGCGCAGCGACCTGGGCCGGCTACGTCTTCATCTATACGCCACTCAAGGTGCGCTCACCGCTGGCAACGCTGATCGGTGCGGTTCCCGGAGCGCTACCTACCTGTATCGGCTGGGCCGCCGTCAACGGTACCCTCGACCGGGGTGCATGGCTGCTCTTCGCCCTGCTCTTCTTCTGGCAGATCCCCCACTTCCTGGGCATCGCCTGGATGTACAGCGAAGACTACGAGCGTGGCGGAATCCGGATCATGACGATGCACGATGCGACGGGCCGACGGACGGCGCTCGCGATGGTTCTCTACGGTGTCGCCACCATGGTCTCGTCGCTTCTGCCGCCCCTGGCGAGGGCCGATGATCTGCTCTACCTGGCGATCGCCACGGTGCTCGGACTCGCCTATCTCGCTTCGGGCGTTCGCTTTGGCCTGGAGCCGTCGAAGCTCACCGCTCGCGGCGTCCTCCTGGTCTCCGTTCTGTACCTGCCGGCAGTGCTCGGCGCCCTGGTCTGGAGTCACGTTTCCGGCTTGTGAGCGCAGCCCCGGTCCTTTAGAATGCGCAGGCTCCCGCGGCTCCGCTCTCGGGACCTGCTTTCACTCCGTTGATTTTCGAGGAAGGTCTCAGTCATGGAACCAGTCGTTGACGACAGCGGCCACGAGGGCCACGCCGAAGGGCACCACGAGGAGAGCTTCCTGCGGAAGTACGTCTTCTCGATCGATCACAAGGTGATCGGTTGCCAGTACGGCATCACGGCTCTGCTTTTCCTGTTCTTCGGCTTCTGCCTGATGCTGCTCATGCGGTATCAGCTGGCCTGGCCCGGTCAGCCGATTCCGCTGATCGGCGAGTTCCTCGGAGCCAACAACGCCCCGGGCGGGCGGATGCTGCCCGAGTTCTACAACCAGCTCGGTGCCATGCACGGCACCATCATGGTCTTCCTCGGAGTCGTACCGCTTCTGGTGGGCGCCTTCGGCAACTACGTGGTGCCCCTGCAGGTCGGCGCTCCCGACATGGCGTTCCCGAAGCTCAACATGGCCAGCTACTGGGTCTACTTCTGCGGTGGCGTCGTCATGCTGGCGAGCTTCTTCGCTCCGGGTGGTGCTGCCAATTCCGGTTGGACCTCCTACCCGCCGCTCTCGAACATCGCCACGACCGGCCAGACCATCTGGCTGATCGGCATGGTCTTCCTGATCACCTCGTCGCTGCTCGGTTCGGTGAACTTCATCGTCACGATGGTTCAGCTGCGAGTGAAGGGACTGACCTGGATGCGGCTTCCGTTCTTCGTCTGGAGTCAGCTCGTCACCTCGTTCCTGCTCCTGCTGGCCTTCCCGCCGCTCGAGGCCGCGGGCGTTCTCCAGTTGATGGACCGGCTCGCCGGCACCAGCTTCTTCATGCCGAGCGGCCTGGTGGTCAGCGGACAGCTTCTCGAGGTCTCCGGCGGCGGTAGCCCGATCCTCTGGCAGCATCTGTTCTGGTTCCTGGCTCATCCGGAGGTCTACGTTCTGATCCTGCCCGCCATGGGGATCGTCGCCGAGATCATCGCCAACAACACGCGGCGCCCGCTGTGGGGCTACAAGTCGTTGGTCTACTCGGTCGTCTTCCTCGGCTTCATGTCGTTCATCGTGTGGGCCCACCACATGTTCCTGACCGGCATGGGCACGGTGATCAATACGTTCTTCCAGACCACGACGATGATCATCTCGGTGCCGTCGGTGGTCATCCTGACGGCTCTCCTGCTGTCTCTCTGGGGCGGCTCGATCCGATTCAACACCCCGATGCTCTTCGCCCTGGCGTTCCTGCCGATGTTCGCGATCGGCGGCCTGACCGGACTGCCGCTCGGACTCTCGACCGCCGACATCCACCTCCACGACACCTACTACGTGATCGGCCACTTCCACTACGTGGTTGCGCCGGGCACGGTGTTCGCGATCTTCGCGGGAATCTACTTCTGGTTCCCGAAGGTCACGGGGCGCAAGATGAGCGAGTTCCTCGGCAAGCTGCACTTCTGGCCGTCGTTGATTTTCATCAACGGGATCTTCGCGCCGATGTTCATCCAGGGCCTGGCCGGCGTCTCGCGGCGCCTGTACGACGGTGGCATGCAGTACGAGTTCGCCGCCGACGTCATGCACTGGAACAAATTCATGTCGATGTCGGCGTTCGGCCTGGCGATCGCGCAGTTGCCGTTCTTCATCAACTTCTTCTGGAGCATCAAGAAGGGCGAGAAGGTCGATGCCAATCCGTGGCAGGCGACGACCCTGGAGTGGACGGATTGTCCGTCGCCGCCGATTGCCCATGGAAACTTCCATGCGGTTCCGACGGTCTACCGCGGTCCCTACGAGTACAGCGTGCCTGGTGCGTCGCAGGACTTCCTGCCGCAGAGCCAGCCTGAGGAGGCCTAGAGATGTCGGTAGCCATTCCCTATAACGTCGAGCCTCGGCCCGATACCGGCCTCTACAACGCCAAGTTCGGCGTCTGGCTGTTCCTCGCCTCCGAAGTCATGCTCTTCGGAGCCTTGTTCTCGGCGTACGTCCTGCTGCGGACAGCTCACAACGAGCCGTTCGCCGAGGGACACTTCCTGCTGAGCACGCCGATCGCGTTCTTCAACACGCTGGTGCTGATCGGTTCGTCGGTGACCATGGTCATGTCGTGGGTCTCGCTGAAGCTCAAGGACTTCGGCAAGTACCGGATGTACATGGGGATCACGATCCTCTGTGCCTTCGTCTTCCTGGGCGTCAAGGCCTACGAGTACAACGAGAAGTTCTCGCACGGCAACCTGCCGTCGCAGAGCACCTTCCTGGCGATCTACTTCACGATCACCGGCCTGCACGCGCTGCACATCATCGGCGGAGTCATCGTCAACGGCTACCTCTGGGGGCCCGGCGCCAAGATGTGGAAGACCGAGCCCGAGCGCTTCACGAATCGCATCGAGGTCGCCGGCCTGTACTGGCATTTCGTCGATCTCGTGTGGATCTTCCTCTTCCCGATTCTCTACCTTCTCCCCTAGGAGCCCAGATGGCAGACCACAACAGTCCCGAGGCGATCAAGGCCTCCGTCCGCGTCTACATGATGGTGTTCGGCGCACTCGCCGTGCTGACGATGGTCACCGTCGGGGTTTCCTACCTGAAGCTGAGCTTCGCGGGCGCGGTCGCCGTCGCGCTGATCGTTGCCTCCTTCAAGGCTTCGCTGGTTGCCATGTATTTCATGCACCTGAAGGGCGAGGTGACCGCCATCCGCTGGTCGCTGTGGCTGACGGCCTTCTTCTTCGTCGTCCTGATGATCCTGCCGATCGCCACCACGGAGAACGCTCCGGGGACCGACGTTTCTCCCGAACTGCATGCCGTCGGTCATCATGACGAAGCGGGCGGGGAGCAGCACTGACATGTCTCTCGGCTCCTTCCATCTCCTGTTCATCGTCATCTCGACGCTCCTGGCCCTGGTCGCCGGGGCCTGGGGCATGAATGGCTGGGCTTCGGAGCGTTCGGCTCTCGACCTCACCTTCGGCCTGCTCTCGCTGGCTTCCGTTCCGGTGCTGGTGGTCTACGGAGTGCGCGTGCGGGCGAAGCTCAAGCAACTCGGAGGGCTCGGATGAGCCGCTGGGTGCTCGGCATCGCGCTGGTGCTTCTCGTTCTCTGGAGTGCTCCTGCGGCCGCCTGCGAGGCGTGCTTCGGCAACCCCGATGCGCCCGAGACCCACGGGTTGCGCAATGCGATCCTGCTCTTGCTTTCGATCGTCGGCCTGGTTCAGGTCGGCTTCATCAAACTGTTCTGGAACTTCCGTCAACGCGGCAAGCGCATTGCGGAGCAGAAATCGAGATTCAAGGTTCTCGAAGGGGGACTTCGTTAGATGAAAGACTTCCTCAATCTTCCCCCGGACTGGTCGCGCGACGGCCACCAGATCGATTCCCTGATCAGCTGGGTTCACTGGCTCATGCTGGCGCTCTTCGTCGGCTGGGGGATCTACTATCTCTACGTCCTGTTCCGCTTCCGCAAGGGCGCGAACCCGACCGCCACCTATCAGGACGCCAAGGGCAAGGCTTCGAAGTACGTCGAGATCGGCGTCGTCGTGGTCGAGGCGATCCTGCTGCTCGGCTTCTCGATCCCGATGTGGGCGAACCGCGTCGACAATCAGCCCTCCGAGGCCGAATCGACGGTGGTTCGGGTCGTCGCAGAGCAGTTCGCCTGGAACTTCCACTATGCCGGCGCCGATGGCGTCTTCGGGAAGACCGATCCGAACCTGATCGACGCTGCTGCCAACCCCCTCGGCCTCGATCGAAGCGATCCTGCCGGCAGGGACGACATCACGACGATCAACAATCTCTATCTGCCGGTCGACAAGGCCGTCATCCTCAAGCTCACCACGAAGGACGTGATCCACTCCTTCTACCTGCCGTACATGCGCGTCAAGCACGACACGATTCCCGGGCAGGAGATTCCTGTTTCGTTCATGCCGGTGCAGACCGGCAAGAGCGAGATCGGCTGCGCTCAGCTCTGTGGGTTGGGGCACTACCGGATGCGCGGCTTCCTGCATATCCAGACCCAGGCCGAGTTCGACGCCTGGCTGGCCGAGCAGGCCGCCGAGCTGAACGGGTAGCCCTCGCCGGCTCGCCGGCAACTCGGGGCAGTTCATGGACGTCTCGGTTCTACCGGCTGTCAATGCCTGCCTGAACACGCTGGCAGCCGTGCTGTTGCTGTTCGGCTGGCGAGCGATCCTGAAGCGACGGATCGAGGTCCACCGCCGCTTCATGCTCAGTGCCTTCGGCTGCTCGATCCTGTTCCTGACCAGCTATCTCTACTACCACTCGATCGCGGGCTCGACTCCGTTCACCGGCCAGGGGCTGGCACGAACGGTGTACTTCACCGTCCTGTTGAGCCACACGGTTCTCGCCGCCGTGGTTCCGTTCCTTGCCGTCGTGACCCTGGTTCGTGCGTTTCGCGAACGGTTCGACCAGCACGCTCGGATCGCGCGGATCACGCTGCCGATCTGGCTCTATGTGTCGGTGACGGGCGTGGTCGTCTACTGGATGCTCTATCAGATGGAATGGCCGGCGGCCTGACCGGTGTTGCTTCACTGCGTGGGCAGGTTGCGACGCAGGGACGGAATGCGCAGGTCAGTGCCGGGCGAGGCCACCGGACAGGCGTGCTGAACCAGCCCCGTCCAGTCGCCGTAACTACCTCGGGCGGTTGTGGGGCTCGTCGGCGTTCTTGTCTGGAAGACCGTTGGTGGTCGCCGGAGACCCCCGAGAAGTCTGCTACGAGAGGACGTCCGTTGAACCCGAAGCCCCAGATCTGCCTCCTGATGACCGTGCTGGCGCTGGCGCTGCCGGCTGTCGTCGTGGGCCAGGAGATCACGGACGAGGTCCTGCTCTGGCGTGAAGAGCACCGCGCCTTCCTGCTCGACGGTCCGGCGTGGCTGGTCGATGAAGCCGTGCTCGATGCCCTGATGATCGGTACGACCGAGGAGCGAGATGCCTCATCGAGCAGGTCCTCTCCGAGGATCCGGATCTCGCGACCACCGCGAATGAACTGGTTCAGGCGATCGAGCGTCGACGCGCTCTCGTCCATCTCGAGCGACTCACCTATCTGGATGCGCGATCCCGCTTGCTCTTCCTCCATGGTGAACCGGTGAGACGCGAGCTGATGAGTTGCGACCAGACCTTCCGGCCGATCGAAGTCTGGTGGTACTCGGACGCGCCGGAGGCTCAGGGGTATGTGCTCTACGAGCCGGCACCGGAGTTTCCCTATGTGCTCTGGTTGCCACTCGACGGCAAGGAATCGCTGTACCACCACGAGATGGCCTACTGGCTGCAGCAGATCGCCGAGATCAAGGGACCGGGGAAGGGTCCACGCTTCGACAAGACGCTGTGCAAGCAGACGAAGTTGATCGATGAGGTCACGGGCGTCGAGGGTCTCTACGGCTACCAGAAGGACCGCCCGACGAACGAAGACATCATGAGGATCTTCGAGCGCCCCAAGGATCTCGCAGCCTGGGCCAGGGAGGCGGCCGCGACGCCCCTGCCGGAGACCCAGGCGCGGCTGGTCGCCGGGGCGCCCCAGGTCTTCTTCCCCGAGGAGAACGGGCAGCGAATGCTGGTGCGGATGCTGGTGGAGCTTCCCGACGAGTCGGGCCTCGTGGTCTTCCATGAGAATGAGAAGTCCGAGGTCCGGGTGAAGGTCGATGGACTGATCGAGCGTGCCGGCGAGCGCTTCGACGACTTCCACATGCGCTTCCAGGTCCCGATGGAGCGCGCTGAACCGCTCGCCCTGGTCCTCGATCAGCTCCTCCGACCCGACGACACGTTCCTGGTGCGGATGCGGATCACCGACGAGATCGGCGGCGGCAGCACCGTTCGCCAGGTGAGTTTCAAGGTACCGTCGAAGCCCGATCCCGACCACACGATTCCCGAGGGCATCCGTGTCGCCGAGGGCAACGTGGTGATTCCGGAGCGGGTCGCCGGCATCGACAGCCTGGTGATCATCCCGCCGCAGACCGACGTCGTTCTCGGCCTGTGGCGTGCAGAGACCCTGGTTTCCGGCGAGAACATCAAGAAGGTCGTTTTCCTGGTCGACGGGAAGCCGCAGTTCACTCGTGGTCGACCGCCCTTCGAGGCCGAGATCCGCCTGTCTCGCTATCCCACCGAACAGACGATTCGAGTCGAAGGCTATGACGATGAGGGCGAGCTGATCGCGTCGGACGAGGTCATCTTGAACCAGCAGCGTGGACAGTTGGCGATCGATATCGCCGAGCCGCCTCGCGGGTGCGACGGCGGTCGGCGAGATCACCGCCCGAGCCAACGTGGTGATCCCGGAAGAGAAGAACGTGGTCAAGGTCGAGTTCCTGGTCAGCGACGTCGTTCAGGCCGAACTCACCAAGCCGCCCTGGGTCGCTACCGTGGTGATCCCCGAAGCGAAGAATGCGAACGATCTGCAGTACCTGACCGCAGCCGTCTACCTCGACGACGGCACCCGGGCCGAGGACGTCCGGTTCCTGAACCAGCCCGAGTATCTCGAAGAGGTCGAGGTCGACTTCGTGGAGCTCTACACCTCGGTCGACGGCGACGACAGTCTGACCCTGACCCAGGACTATTTCCGGGTCTTCGAGGACGGCCGTGAGCAGGAGATCGCGAAGTTCGAACTCGTTGACGATCTTCCGATCACCATCGGCATTGCGCTCGATACCTCGGGCTCGATGATCGAGTCGCTGCCCGAGGCGAAGCGCGCCGCCATCGACTTCCTGCACAACCTCACCGGCCCCCGGGACAAATCGTTCGCTGTCTCCTTTTCCAATCGGCCCAACCTGATCATGGCCCGGACCTCCGATGTCGGTGCCGTCGAGGAGTCCCTCGAGGGTCTTCACGCGGTGGGCAACACCTCGCTCTACGATGCCATCGTCACGTCGCTGTACTACTTCCGAGGGGTTCGGAACCGCAGGGCCCTCATTCTGCTCTCCGACGGGGAAGACACGGCGTCGGGAATCCAGTACCAGGACGCTCTCGAGTACGCCCGCCGAAGCGGCGTCGTGATCTACACCATCGGTCTGCAGATCCCGAAGCTCTCGATGGGCGTGCGCGGCAAGCTCTCGGAACTGGCCAAGGAGACCGGCGGGCGCGACTTCTTCATTTCGAAGGCTGTCGATCTTCGCGATGTCTACGATGCGATCGAGAGGGAACTGCGAAGTCAGTATCTGATCGCCTATCTATCCGATGCACCCCAGGAAAGCGACCAGTTCCGGATGGTCGAGATCAAGATGAAGGGGCGCTTGAAGGCTCGGGCGATGAGCGGGTACTACCCCTGAGCCGGCGCTGGCGGACGATCGTCCGGCTCGCCGCGATCCTCTTTCTCGCTACTCCGCCGGTGTTTGCCGGTGAGCGCATCGAGCTGCGCTTTGCCGCGCTCAATCGCAGCTACTCGAACGTCGTCGAGGATCTGGAACCGATCGAGATCGGACCTGCCCTGGTCGAACTGTCGACGCCCGATCACACCTTCACCCTGTTCGACCACGTGGCCGTCGTGGAGGCCCTGGGAGGCGGGGTCTTCGACATCCGGATCGAGGTCGATGCGCAGGGAGAAGGCGACCTGATCGCCGACCTGACCATCGCGGCGATGAGGAGCCACCTCGTCGATCGCCTGGTGCTTCCGCGCCAGGACATCGTGGCGAGCGGGCAGGTCCGCGTCGAGACCGTTGCCGAAGGCTGGTGGCTGACCCTGGTCGACTCCCAGGACGAAGTCGTCGTCCATATCGAAAGTCGGATGGCCGGCAGGATCGTGCCCCTCTGCAGGCAGATGTCGCTGGTTCTGGTGGCTCTCGATTGCGATCTTCTGGAAAGGACCCTGTCGGAGATCCACATCCCGGCGCCCGAGCCCGGAACCCGGTTCTTTCTCTCCCGAGAGGACGTCAGCCCGGAAGAGGCGCTCCTTCTCCAGGCCTTTCTGGACCGATTCTGAAGATCGACGGAAGTTGTTGCAGGAAAAGGGTTTTTGACCTTGACAAGGGGTGGTAGAATGCCCTTTTGGAGACGTTTGCGATGAGTACCAGCAGCAAGAAGAAGACGACGAAGAAGGCGGCGACCAGGAAGGCGTCGACGCGCAAGAAGGCCAAGACCAAGGTCGAGTCGGCGCCGTCCACCGCCCAGGCGAGTACCGTGCCTGTGGTCAGGCCGCTCTACTACTTCACGATCGAAGACGAGGGTATTCTCGCGGAAGCCTTCGAGAAGCTCGATGAAGAGACCTATGCGATCACCTACAAGCTCAAGGGGTCGAGCGAGGTCTTCGTGACCACGGCCGGCACCAAGGAGGCCCTCGACCTCCACGATGTGCCGTACAACCTCCTCGCTGAAGAGGAGAGTTCCAAGATCGGCGTGCTCCACAACGAGATGTCGAAGGAAGAGCTCGGCGAGTATGAGGACGGCATTCGGGCCCTCTTCGTCGCCTACAACGCGATCGGCGGCGCCTGCGTCGGAGTCAACGGCGATGCCGATCTCGGCTTCGATCTGAGCAAGGGCGCGGCCAAGCACAGCTATTTCACTGCTCCCGCCGGTCACACGTTCATCTTTCGGAAGTTCCACAGTCGGGGCGACGCCACGGACTTCCTGAACAAGTTCACGGCCGAGGACGAAGCGGCGCTCGAATGGGCGGAGAGTCTGCCTCTCGAGTCCTCCGCGGAGCTGCAGACCTTCAGCTAGCCGTGAGGCTAGCCCTTCAGCTAGCCGTGAGACCGGCCCTGGCAAGCCCCTCGGCCCAACGTTTCCGCCAGTCACTCGAATCCCCTCGTCGGAGTCGGCTTTGACCGCTCTAGATCTTCCAGCCGGCACCTATCGAATCTCGGTGCTGGCTGCCGAGGTGGGGGAGTTGCTGCGTGGGGTCTATCGCGATATCTGGGTGGTCGGCGAGGTTCAGCGGCTGACGGTGGCTCGAAACGGCCACATGTATTTCGATCTGGTCGAGAAGGGGCCCGACGACGGAATCATCGGTCTGATCAGCGGCATCGTCTGGAACGGAGACCGACGGAGGATCGAACGGAGCCTGGGAGGCGCCGACGTCCTTGCCGAGGGACGAGAGGTCCGTTGCTGTGGGGGCTTCGACTTCTACGCTCCTCCGCGGCCGCACCCAGTTCATCATTCGCGAGATCGACCCGGCCTATTCGCTGGGACTGCTCGCCCAGCGTCGTCGCGAGCTGGTCGGCGAACTCGAACGTCAGGGACTGCTCGAGAAGAACCGCCGGCTTCCCTTGAGCGTGGTGCCGCTCGACGTCGGCCTGGTGACCTCCGTCGATTCGGCGGCGTACCACGACTTCATGAGTACGCTGCAGGAAAGCGGTTTCGGCTTCCGGATCACGGTCGCGGGCGCGGCGGTCCAGGGCAACGCGGCAGAGCGGGAGGTCGCCTCTGCGATTCGGGCGCTCTCCAGGGTTCCGGGGCTCGATTGCATCGCGGTCATCCGCGGAGGTGGATCGCGAGCCGACCTTTCGGCCTTCGACAGTGCAGGAGTGGCTCACGCCATTGCCGCGTGCCCGCTGCCGGTGCTGACCGGGATCGGCCACGAGATCGACGAATCCGTTGCCGATCTGGTAGCCCATTCTGCGTCGAGAACGCCGACCGGAGTGGCGGAGCGCCTGACCCAGCAGATGGCGGCGGTCGAGGGTCGGGTGAGTGAGCTGCAGCAGGGTCTGCGCCGCTGCGCACAGCGTTCCCTCGACACCGTCCAACGCCGGCTGGAGCGGGTGGATCGGGTGCTTCGATCGGCTGCCCTGGGACTCGAACGGGGTGGGCAGGCTCTCGTTCGGTTGAGAGAGCGGCTGGCTTCGGCGGCGAGAGGGCGTATCGAGGACTCCCGCAAGCGGCGGCGCAGGGCCGCCGGACGCCTGGTGCGGGTGGGTCCCGAACGCGTGGCAGCCGCGCGCTTCGGGGTCCGACTCCACACCCGCCGACTCGCCGACCTTTCGCAGATGCGGACCCGAGAGGCTTCGAATCGGGCCGATTCGCTCGAGCGTCTCATTCGTCAGTTGTCGCCCGAGCGGGTCCTCGAGCGCGGCTTCAGTCTCACCCGGGACCGGCAGGGACGCCTGGTGAGGTCGACGGACGACGTGCGTCCGGGCGATACTCTGCGCACGCAACTCGCCGAGGGCGAGATCTCGAGCCGGGTCGACGAGCAGCAGTTGGAACTCCTGCCCTGAACCCGGGGCGGGGCTGGACGGAGGTAGGAGCATGGCCGAGCACGAGGATTCGAAGTCGGAAGAACCGAACGCGGACGCTGTAGGCGGTTCCTTCTCGGAATCCCTGGCCGAGATCGAAGAGATCGTCGGCCGCATCGAAGCCGAGGACGTCGACATCGACCTCTTGGCCGACGAACTGCGGCGCGCTGCAGAGCTGTTGGAAGTCTGTCGTTCGAAGATCCGTCGCGCCGAGGTCGAAGTGCGAAACGTCGTCGAGTCTCTCGACGAAGGCGAAGAATCGGACTAGTCGAATGCGCCGGCTGGCCCACGCCGCCTCGGTGGCGTGCGTCTCGATCGTGGCGCTGGCGTGCGCGCCCCCGCCAGGCTCGGAGGAGCTCGATCTCGCAGCCGTGGTCGAAGCGGCCGTCGATCGCTACCGGGTCCCCTCGGCGTCGGTCTCGAGGATCGTCGCGGGCGAGGTGGCGTGGACTCGGCACTTCGGCGAGTCGGTGAGCGGCGAAGCGGTCTACCAGGTAGCCTCCCTGTCGAAGCCGGTCACCGCGCTCGGAGTCCTGCTGCTGGCCGAGGAGGGCCGGATCGACCTGGATCGCTCGGTCTTCGACTACATCTCCCAGTGGAAGCTGCCGCAAGGGGAGTGGGATTCGCGAGCCGTCACCGTGCGCCGGCTTCTCGGACATTCCTCAGGCCTGAACATCCATGGCTATCCCGGATTCCCGCCGGGTGAGGAGTTGCCCGACCTGATCGCCTCTCTCGGTGGTGTGACGGCCGGCGCCGGCGCGGTTCGCTTGCTCGACGATCCCGGCAGCTCGATCCGCTACTCGAGCGGCGGGTTCACGGTTCTCCAGCTCCTGATCGAAGAGGTCACCGGGGAGGCGTTCGAAGACTGGATCCGACGGCGGATTCTGACTCCGGCCGACATGGTGGGGTCCGACTTCGTTCCGGTCGAAGAGAGTCGGGTGCTGTCGAGGCCGGGAGTCGAGGTCCTCGAGGGACATGGCTGGTGGGGCTCGGTCCTGCCTCGCTACGGATTTCGAGCCCGGGCAGCCAGCGGCCTCTACAGCACTTCAGGGGACCTGGCTCGCTTTCTGACAGTTCTCTGGGATCCCGGGCGGCTCGGCCGGCCGGCCGATCTGGTCGAGGTGGTTTCCAAGCCGGCCGAGGGCGGCAGAGCGCGTTTCGGACTGGGCTTCGCAATCGACAGCCTTGGGCCGCGCAAGATCCTCCTGCACACCGGGGCCAATCGTGGTTGGCGTTCGCTGATGGCCGTGGAGCCCGAGAGTCGCGACGGTCTCGTCGTGCTGACCAACAGCGATCGTGGACTCGCGCTCACCACCGATGCCCTGTGCTGGTGGGGAGAATCGATCAGCGGTTTCGAGTCGGCGAGTTGCTGGGCGGACCGCAAGAGCCGGGGGACCGTGCTCCTGGTGGCCGGTCTGCTGGCCCTGGTGATCGCCTGGGAGGGGATCGGAATCGTCTTCCGACTGCGCGCCGAACGTCGTTTCGGTCGCCGCCCGGAGCGCTATCCGTGGCTGCGCTGGGCCCGGTTGGGCTTCTCCCTCGCAGCCCTCGGCCTATGGTGGCTGTTCTGGTACTCGGATACGATTGTCGTGCGTCGCGACGGAATCGAGAACTTCGTGCCCGTGGCCACGGTTCCACCCACCTTTTCCTGGCTTTCCCTGGTCGTGACTGCCTGGTGCCTGCTCGGCATCGTTCGGTTCTTCCTGACCCGGCCGCAGTTGGAGGGGCCGGTCCCGAATCGATCCAGAGCATGAGATTCCAACGACAAACCTCGGGCTCGGTCGTCTGCCCGTCCTGCGGTCGCCTGGTCGGTGTGCAGGATGACGCCTGCTGGAACTGCGGACGGAGAAAGCCGGGGATGTGGGGCTTCTCGCACCTGCTGCGCAACCTCGGTGACGATCTCGGCCTGACTCGGATGGTGATCGGGATCTGCGGCGCGCTCTACCTGCTGATGCTGATCACGGATCCCGGGTCGATCCAGATGAGTGGCCTCTTCACGATGCTCTCGCCGGGCACCGAGAGTGTCTACCGCTTCGGCGCTACCGGGGTCCTGCCGGTCCTCGGCTTTCCCAACTCACCCTACGTGGGAGGGCGGTGGTGGACCCTGGCCAGTGCCGTCTGGCTGCATGGCGGCCTGTTGCACGTGGGCTTCAACATGATGTGGGCCTATCAGCTGCTGCCGGCGGTGGCTCGGCTCTACGGTGTCGGTCGTGCGGCCATCATCTACATGGGAGCGGGAGTGCTGGGGTTTGCGGCCAGCACCTTCAGCGATCTGCTGCCTTTCCATCTTCCTTTTCTGGCCCCGGCGGTTCTTTCCCTGGGTGCCTCGGGCGCGATCCTCGGACTTCTCGGAGCGTTGGTCTGGTACGGCAGGAGAACCGGCAGTTCGATCGTGGGTCGTCAGGCGATGGGCTATGCGGTAGCGCTGATCCTCTTCGGTTTCGTCATGTCCGGCGTCGACAACTGGGCTCACGTCGGTGGCTTCGCGGGCGGCTACTTCCTGGCTCGCATGCTCGATCCCCTTCGCCCGGAGCGCGTCGACCACCTCCTCCTCGGCTTCGGCATGATCGCGGCCAGCCTCGTCGCCGTGCTGGCCAGCGTCCTGCTGTAGTCGTCGCCGGCGTCCGCGGCCGGGCCTTCACGAAAATCGTTCCTGAAGGCTGTTGCATAAAGTTTCTTCATATTGCATAATCATCCGATGCTGAAAGCGAGCGTCGTCGGCGCCTCCGGCTACTCGGGTGGCGAACTGGTCCGTCTTCTGGTCGGTCATCCGGAGGTGGATCTCGAGATCCTCACGGCCTCGAGCCAGGCCGGCCTTTCGATGGCCGAGTCCTTTCCCCACCTCGAAGGTTTCAGCGCGCATCGGCTCGAAGAGCCCGACTGGCGGAAGCTGGGCAGGCAGTCGGACGTGGTCTTCCTCTGCCTGCCGCATGGCCTGTCGATGGATGCGGTCCCGGTTCTGCTCGACGCCGGCTGTCGAGTCGTCGATCTGGGTGCCGACTATCGCCTGAAGGACGCGTCGCTCTACAACGAGTGGTACGGCCTGGAACATCGTTCGCCCGACCGGATTCCCGCTGCGGTCTATGGACTGCCGGAACTCGGCGAGCGTGCAGCGATCGCGGCTGCCGATCTGGTCGCATGTCCGGGCTGCTATCCGACGGCGGCGACCCTCGCGCTGCTGCCGCTCCTGCGGTCGGTCGAGGCCGGCGAGAACACGGTCACCGAGACGATCATCGTCGATGCGAAGTCCGGAGTGTCGGGCGCCGGCCGCGCCGCTTCGATGGGCACGCACTTCAGTGAGGTGAACGAGAACTTCAAGCCCTACAAGGTCGGTTCCCATCGTCATCAGCCCGAGATGAGACAGACCTTCAGCGGGCTGGGGGCCACCGCTGGGGTGTTCTTCACGCCTCATCTGGTGCCGATGACCCGTGGCATCCTCGCCACCTGCTATGCGAAACCGTCCATGGTTCCGAGCCAGCAGGAGGCCGAGTCGATGTGGCGTCAGTGCTACTCCGAGGATCTCTTCGTTCGCGTGCTGGGCGATGCACCACAGACGAAGGCGACTTCGGGATCGAACTTCTGTGACGTCTCGGTGGTGGTCGATCCGGCTCAGGGCCTCGTGGTAGGCCTGGCCGCGCTCGACAATCTGATCAAGGGCGCTGCCGGCCAGGCGGTGCAGTGCATGAACCTGATGTTCGGGTTCAGCGAGGAGGAAGGGCTATGGCAGCCAGCGGTGTATCCCTAGACAGTCCGGTCGAAAAGTCCAGAGTCTCCCTGACGCCCCTGAAGGACGGTGACGTCACCACTCCGAAGGGCTTTCGGGCCGCTGGAGTGCGCTGTGGTCTTCGCCGCTCGGCGAAGGACCTGGCGCTGGTGGTCTCCGATCGCCCCTCGACGGCGGCCGGAGTCTTCACCCGCAATCGGGTCAAGGCGGCGCCGGTTCTGGTGTCGCAGCGTTCGATCGCCGACGGCACAGCGCGCGCGATCATCGCCAACAGTTCGAACGCCAACGCCTGTACGGGCGAGCAGGGCATTCTCGACGCCCAGGAAATGGCGTCGCGAACGGCCGAAGAACTGGGGCTGCTTTCTGCGCAGGTGCTGGTCGCTTCGACCGGAGTGATCGGCGTGCCCCTCTCCATGGACGCGATCCGATCGGGCATTCCCGAAGTCGTGGCGGCGCTGGGTGACTCCGGCCGTGAAGCGGCCGAGGCCATCATGACGACCGACACGTTCCCGAAGAACTTCGCCGTGCGGGTCGATCTGGGAGAAGAGAGCTTCTCGATCGGCGGCATCTCCAAGGGCGCCGGGATGATCCGTCCCGACATGGCGACCACCCTGTCGTTTCTGACGACGGATGCCGCGGTGCCGGCCGACGTTCTTCGTGGCGCCCTCGGGCGGGCCATCGGCGAAACCTTCAATCGGGTGACGGTCGACGGCGACACCAGCACCAACGACTGCGTCTTCCTGTTGGCCAACGGCGCCAGCGAGGTGTCGATCGATGCCGAGTCGCCTCTTCTGGAGTCGTTCGAAAGGGCGCTCACGGCGGTCTGCATCGAACTCGCGAAGATGCTGGTTCGTGACGGCGAAGGCGCCACCAAGCTGGTCGAGATCGTCGTCGAGGGGGCGAAGGACGATGAAGAGGCGCTCAAAGCCGCCTTCACCATCGCCGAGTCGCCGCTCGTCAAGACCGCCATGTACGGCTGCCAGGTGAACTGGGGTCGGATCATCGCCGCGGCGGGCTATTCGGGCGTCGAGATGGACGAGCACAACACCGACATCTGGTACGACGACATCCAGGTCGTCGAAGGGGGCCTGCCGATTCAGCAGAACCTCAGCTTCGCCACACGAGCCCTGAAGAAGGCCGATGTCACCGCTCGAATCGCGCTCGGAGTGGGCGAAGGCAGGGCCACGGTGTGGACCTCGGATCTCACCGAGGACTACATCCGGATCAACGGGAGCTACATCTCGTGAGTCCTTCAGCCGCGTCGCAGGAGGAGATGGGGGTTCACCTCGAGCGCGCCCTGCGCTACGTCGCCGAATGGCGTCGCAAGCGGGTGGTGGTCAAGTTCGGCGGCCGGGCGCTCGAGAAGGGTGAGATGGGGACCCTGGTCGACGACCTCGTCCTGTTGCAGCAGTCGGGCCTGAGACCCGTCCTGGTCCACGGCGGCGGTCCCGAGATTTCGCGCATGTTGGAACGTCTGGGCGTCGAGGCGAAGTTCGTCGACGGCCTGCGGGTCACCGACGCCGAAACGATCGACATCGTCGAGATGGTGCTGTCGGGAAAGGTCAACAAGCACCTGGTGTCGTTGATCCACCAGCGCGGCGGACGCGCGGTCGGCCTCTCCGGTCGCGACGGCGCCCTGCTCGAAGCGACGCCTCATCCCCGCACTGAACTCGGCTTCGTCGGCGAGATCGCCCACGTTCATACGGAACTGATCGAGACGCTGCTCGAAGACAGCTACATCCCCGTCATCTCGTCGCTCGGCTTCGGCGTCGACGGTCAGGCCTACAACCTCAACGCCGACGTTGCCGCAGCCGGTCTGGCCGTCGCTCTCGGCGCCGAGAAGCTCATCATCCTGACCGATGTACCGGGAATCCACCGGCCCGGCGAGGACGGTCGCGAGCGGATCGCTCTTCTCGACCCCTCCTCGGCGCGAGAGCTGGCCGCGACCGGCGTGGTCTCGAGCGGCATGCTGCCGAAGCTCGAGGCCTGCGTCGATGCCGTCGAGCAGGGTGTGCCCAGCGCCCACATCATCGCCGCCGGTGACCCCCACGGGGTCCTGATCGAGCTGTTCACCGACGAGGGTATCGGCACCATGGTCCGCAAGGAGATCTCCCGATGAGCGAAGAGGTCCTGTTCCAGAACTACGTCAGGGCACCGGTCGCCTTCACCCACGGCCGCGGCAGCCGCCTGTGGGACGGCGACGGCCGTGAGTACCTCGACTTCATCGGCGGCATCGCCGTCAGCAGCCTGGGTCACGCCCACCCGGCGCTCGTGGAGGCGATCAGTCGCCAGGCCGAGACCTACCTGCACGTCTCGAACCTGTACCGCATTCCCGAGCAGGAGCGCGCGGCCGGGCTGTTGCTCGAGCTGATCGGGGCAGGGATGGAACGGGTGTTCTTCTGCAACAGCGGCACCGAGGCCAACGAAGCGGCGATCAAGATCGCACGCAAGCTGGGATCGGCCGGAGGTCGATTCGAGATCGTCGTGACCCGCAACGGCTTCCACGGCCGTACGCTGGGGAGCCTCGCGGCAACCGGCACTCCCAGGTATCACGAGAACTTCGGACCGCTTCCCGAGGGCTTCGTCTTCGTCGACTACAACGACCTCGACGCGGCCCGGGCGGCGGTCACGGAGAGGACCTGCGCGGTCCTCGTCGAGCCGATTCAAGGCGAGGCCGGGGTGATCCTTCCGGTGGACGGCTACCTCGAGGGTCTCCAGGAGCTGTGCGTCGAGCGCGGACTGCTGTTCATTCTCGACGAGGTACAGACCGGCGCCGGTCGCACGGGTGTTCCCTTCGCCTTCCAGGCCAAGGGCCTCTCTCCCGATGTCGTGACCCTGGCAAAGGGTCTCGGAGGGGGGGTCCCGGTCGGCGCCGTCGTGGCCCGCGGGCAGGCAGCTCGGGCTCTCGTGCCCGGCGACCATGGCTCGACTTTCGGCGGCAACCCGCTGGCGTGTGCGGCGGTCGCCGCCGTCCTGACGACGCTTCAGAACGAGGGCCTGATCGAGAATGCGGGTCGCATGGGACAGCGACTGATGACGGGCCTGGCCGGCATGCCGGGAGTGGCGTCGGTGCGCGGACAGGGCCTGCTCGTCGCAGCCGAAGTCACGCCTGCGGCTTCAGAAGTCGCCTCCGGCTGTCTCGAGAACGGACTCCTGGTCAATGCGGTCCGACCCCACAGTGTGCGAATGGCGCCGCCGCTCAACACGAGTGCGTCCGAGATCGATCGTGCGCTGGGGATCCTGGCTCGAGTGCTCTCGAAGCTGGTTCCCGCCGAAGACAACGAGTCGCAGGAAGGATCGGCAGCAGCCGGCTCTCTCCGGTAGCCCGACGCCACGATGACCAGGGACGACAAGCTGTGGGGCGGCCGCTTCGAGGGCGGAGTGGACCCCACCATTCACGACTTCACGGCGGCCCTGGGATTCGACCGTCGGCTGGCGGCCTTCGATCTCGAGGGCTCGATGGCCCATGCCCGGATGCTCTGGGAGTGTGGCGTCCTAGGGGCGTCCGACGCCGCAGTCATCCTCGAGGGCCTGGGCGGGATGCTGTCGGATCTCGAGTCGGGAGAACTCGAGGTCGAAGGCGACGACGAAGACATCCATTCCTGGATCGAGCGCATGCTGACGGAGCGGGTCGGCGAACCGGCCCGAAGGTTGCACACCGCCCGCAGTCGCAACGACCAGACGGCTACGGCCCTGCGCTTGTGGGTTCGTGCGCGAGCGCGATCCACGGCGCTGACCGCGCTCGATCTCGTCGATGTGTGGAGCGATCGTGCCGGTGAGCATCTCGAGACCTGGTTGCCCGGCTACACCCATCTCCAGCGCGGTCAGCCGGTCAGCCTGGCTCATCACCTGCTGGCTCACGTTCATGCCGTGCTCGCCGACGTAGATCGCCTGCTGCGCTGCCGCGACACGGCGGGAATCAGTCCGCTGGGAGCCGGGGCGTTGGCCGCGACCCCGCACCCGATCGACCCGCAGCGCAGCGCCGAACTGCTCGGCATGGACTCGGTCTATCCGAACTCGATGCTGGCCGTGGCAGACCGTGACTACGTGCTCGAAACGGCTTTCACCTGTGCGCTTTCGATGACGCATCTGTCGCGGTGGGCGGCCGAGGTGGTGCTGTGGACCTCGAGTGAGTTCGGCTTCGCGCGACTCGACGACAGCGTGGCGAAGGGGTCGAGCATCATGCCCCAGAAGCGCAATCCCGAACCGGCCGAGCTGCTGCGCGGCAAGACCGGTCGGGTGGTGGGCGACCTGACGGCGCTGCTGGTGCTGGTCAAGGGGCTCCCGCTGACCTACATGAGCGACCTCCAGGAGGACAAGGAGTCGCTCTTCGATGCCGTCGACACCCTCCAGGGCAGCCTGCAAGCGGCCGCCGCGATCATGCGGGGACTGCACTTCAAGCCCGAAGCGATGGCGCAAGCCCTGCGAGGAGGCTTTCTCACGGCGACCGATCTCGCCGACTACCTCGTCCGCAAGGGAACGCCCTTCCGAAACGCTCACCACGATTCGGGGCGCGCGGTTCAGCTCGCCGAGAGCCGCGGCCTGGAACTGTGGGAACTGGATCTGGATTCGCTCGTCGAGATCAATTCCAGGATCGAGGAGGATGTCTTCGCGGTGCTCGATCCCGAGGGGTCGGCGCGGGCTCGCGACGTCCTGGGCGGTCCGGCCCCTTCGAGAGTGGGCGAGCAGCTCGAAGCGGCTCGGCGTCGATCGGGTCGTCTCCGATCGGAGATCGTGGCGATCGAGGATTCCCCCATTCGTCGGGCCTGGGTGTCAGGAGCGCTGACGGCGGCGAAGCCGTGAGTCGCCGACTGCGCGAACAGGCGATCCTCGAGATCGTCGACGAGGAAGTGGTCTCGAACCAGGGGCGACTGATCGAACTGCTCGGCCTGCGGGGCATCCAGACCACGCAGGCGACGGTGTCGCGCGACGTCAAGCGTCTGGGCTTGATCAAGAGGCCGGCCCGCCAGGGAGGCTACCGCTACGCTTCGCCGGACAGTACGGCGCGTTCCACTCGCGGTACCCGCCAGCTCAAGATCGCCTGCGAGCAGTTTCTCACCGGCATCGATACGGGCGGATCCCTGCTGGTCCTGAAGACCCTGACGGGGCGCGCCAATGCCCTGGCGGTGTCGATCGACGAGAGCGACCTTCCAGGGATCGCCGGGACGCTGGCCGGTGACGACACGGTTCTGATCGTCCTGCGGGAAGGGGAGTCGAGGCGCCGCCTGCGGGCCATGCTCGAGGCAATCGTCGCCTAGGAAGGCGCAATCGTCGCCTGAGGCAGGCGCAATCGTCGCCTGAGGCAGGCGCAATCGTCGCCTGAGAGGCGCAATCCGTCGCCTAGGAAGGCGCAATCGTCGCCTGAGGCAGGCGCAATCCGTCGCCTGAGGCAGGCGCAATCCGTCGCCTGAGGACAAGGCGCAGCTTGCTGCTGGGCCCCTCGCCATCCGCAGTCGTAGTCTCGTCGAAGGGACCGTGCTGGAGAGGGGCCGGGGCGCGCGGGTCACGGTTCGGAATCGTCCGAGAACGACACTCTCGGCTGATAGCCTGTGCCGATGGAAGACCGTCCCCGGCGTGGAAGCGATCGTGTCCCTGCGGGGCAGTACGTCACCGACAAGTGGCCGGTGCTGACGTACGGCCCGACTCCAGAGGTCCCTGAGCAGGATCGCCGACTGCGGATCTTCGGCGCCGTCGAAGACGAGGTGGTCCTGACGTGGCAGGAGCTGATGAGTCTTCCCCGTGTGGACGTGGTGGCCGACTTCCACTGCGTGACCCGTTTCTCGACGCTCGACAACGCCTGGAGCGGCTTCTCGACCCGTGTCCTGCTGCACGAGGCGCGAGTCCTGCCCGAGGCTTCCCACGTGATGCTGCACTGTCACGGCGGCTACACGACGAATCTCCCCCTCGAGGACTTCCTCTCGGCGCATGCCCTGCTGGCGGATCGTCATGGGGGAGCGCCCCTCGAGCCCGATCATGGCGGTCCCCTGCGAGCGGTCGTGCCTCACCTCTATGCCTGGAAGAGTGCCAAGTGGGTGAACGGCATCGAGTTGCTCGATGGCGATCGGCGTGGTTTCTGGGAGGAGAACGGCTACCACACCTATGGGGATCCATGGACCGAGGAGCGCTTCAGCTCACAGGAAACCGAGGCTGCGTGGCAGGTGCGACGGCGGGCCAGAGAGCTTGGAATCGTGCCTTCGGACTGAGCTCACGATGGCCCGCTCCGGGTCTCGCCCGTAATTGGTTATCAAAAAGGTCACAAATAGGTTAGGATCGCTTGCTCGTCATGTTGGAGGCCTCCGAACAAGACCGTCCCGCCGCGTTGAAGGGTCCCCAGAGGGTGCTCGATCTGGTCGGCAATACGCCGCTCATCGATCTGAGCGAGCTGTGTTCGAAACCCTCGGTTCGCCTGTATGGGAAGGCAGAGTTCGCGAATCCGGGCGGGTCGGTGAAGGACCGACCGGGGCTCGCGATGGTACGCGACGCCGCCGAGCGGGGTCTGCTGCGTCCGGGAAGGCGCATCCTCGATGCGACCTCAGGCAATACCGGAATCGCCTACGCGATGGTGGGCGCTGCGATGGGAGTCGGGGTCACGCTCTGCCTGCCCGACAACGCTTCGCCGGAGCGCAAGCGCATCCTTCATGCCTACGGCGCCGAACTGGTCCTCACCGATCCGATGGACGGTACCGATGGGGCGATCAGGAAGGCCCGGGAGATGGTCGAAGAGCAGCCACAGCGATGGGTCTACCTCGACCAGTACGGCAACGACCGCAACTGGCAGGCCCATTTCGAGACCACCGGACCGGAGATCTGGGAACAGACCGAGGGTCGGGTGAGTCATTTCGTGACCGGCCTCGGCACCAGCGGCACGTTCATGGGCACCGGTCGCTACCTGATCTCGCGCAATTCGCGCATCCGACTGATCTCGGTGGAGCCCGATGGACCGTTTCACGGTTTGGAGGGAATGAAGCACATGGCGACCGCCATCGTGCCGACGATCTACGACCCGGATCTCGCCGACGAATCCCGAACCTGCAGCACCGAGGTGGCGTATGCGATGGTGCGACGCCTGGCGCGCGAGTTCGGGCTGCTGGTCGGCGTTTCAGCCGGTTGCAACGTGGCTTCGGCGCTCGAGGTGGCGGAGGCTCTCTCGGAAGGGGTGGTGGTCACGGTGCTCTGCGACGGCGCCGACAAGTACCTGACCGAGAAGTTCTGGGAGGAGGCATGAGCCTGAAGCTGACCGACGCCGATCTGCAGCGGATCTACGAGCACGGGCGCGAGACCTATCCCGAGGAGTGCTGCGGCTTGATGATCGGTCCAGCTCCCGAGGCAGGAGGAGACGTGGTCATCGACGAGATCGTCGAGGCGCACAACGAGCGCGAGGACGAGAGTCGTCACAACCGCTTCCTGATCTCCCCGAAGGCCCTGCTCGACGCCCAGAGAAGCGCCCGCGAGCGGGGCGCCGAGATCCTGGGCTACTACCACTCGCATCCCGACCATCCGGCCCGTCCGAGCGACTTCGATCGCGAGCACGCGTGGCCTGGAACCAGCTACCTGATCGTTTCGGTCATCAGCGGCGAGGTCGCCGACACCCGCAGTTGGCGACTGACGGCGGACCGCTCTGCCTACGATGAGGAAGCGGTCGTCGCCGAGTCCCCGATCATCGTCGCCGGTGACGACTGACCCGAATTCGAATCCAACGAGCTTGAATCAACGGACAAGCAGGAGAGCCAAACGATGCCTATTTCCATCCAGATCCCCACGCCGCTTCGAGCCTTCACGGGTGAAGCGGGTGAAGTCTCGGCCGACGGCGCCACGGTCGGCGAGGCGATGCGGAATCTCGTCACGACCCATGCCTCGCTGCAGCCCCACCTCTACGGTGACGACGGCAGGTTGCGGACGTTCGTCAACCTCTTCCTGAACGACGAGGACGTTCGCTACATGCAGCAGGAAGACACCCCGGTGAAGGACGGCGACACGCTCTCCATCATCCCTTCGATCGCCGGCGGGCGGGTTCGATGAGCGCCGTTCTCGACGCCCAGAGAGAGCTGCCGGAACTACGTCCGGAGGAGGTCCGTCGCTACAGCCGACACCTGATCATGCCCGAGGTCGGAACCCTGGGGCAGCAGAAGCTGAAGGCTGCGAAGGTGCTGATGGTGGGCACCGGTGGATTGGGGTCGCCTCTGGGAATGTATCTGGCGGCAGCCGGTGTCGGCACGATGGGTCTGGTCGAGTTCGACGTCGTCGACGAGTCCAACCTGCATCGGCAGCTCCTCTACGGTGAGGCCGACATCGGACGACCGAAGATCGAGGCCGCGATGGATCGACTCTCGATCGTCAATCCGAACGTCCATCTGATTCCCCATCCGGTTCGACTCGATTCGAGCAACGCTCTCGAGATCGCCGCCGACTACGACCTGGTGGTGGATGGGACCGACAACTTTCCGACCCGCTATCTGGTCAACGACACCTGTGTCCTGCTCGGCAAGCCGAACGTCTACGGATCGATCTTCCGGTTCGAGGGGCAGGCATCGGTCTTCTGGGCGGAGAAGGGGCCGTGCTATCGATGCCTCTTCCCCGAACCGCCGCCACCGGGGTTGGTGCCCTCGTGCGCCGAAGGCGGAGTCCTCGGGGTCCTGCCGGGCATCATCGGGTCTCTGCAGGCGAACGAGGTCATCAAGTTGATCATCGGCCAGGGTGAGCCGCTGATCGGTCGACTCGTCCTCTTCGACGCCCTGATGATGAAGTTCCGGGAACTGAAGTTGCGTCGCAATCCCGATTGTCCGGTTTGTGGCGAGAACGCGACCCAGAAGGAACTGATCGACTATGAGCAGTTCTGCGGCATCCCCGTCGTTCCGGAGGCCGGTACCGACGAGATCGACATCACGGTCTCCGAGGTCAAGGCGATGCTCGATCGGGGCGATTCCGTGAAGATTCTCGACGTGCGTAATCCGCAGGAGTTCGAGATCTGCCGCATCGAGGGATCGACCCTGATTCCGGTGTCGGAACTGCCCGACCGGGTCGGCGAACTCGATCCTCGGGAGTTCTGGGTCGTGCACTGTCACCATGGGCCGAGATCGACACGGGCCGTTCACATGCTCAGGGACGTCGGCTTCGAGCGGGTGAAGAACCTGCAGGGCGGCATCGACGCCTGGAGTCTCGAAGTCGATCCGGAGGTCCAGCGATACTGAAGTGAGGAGGCGCTGGAGCTTCCTCCTTCGCGATGCGGTCTCCTGGGGGGCCGTGTTGGCGGTCGCCCTGTCGGCCGCCGCCATCGCCCTGGCCTCGAGGTTTCCCGACGCCTCCTGGTCGCGGCGCGCTGCGAGGCTGCCGCTGGTGGGGCCTGCCGTGGAAGACTTCCTGGATCGGCGCTCGCCGCGAGCCCGGCTGCAGCGATTCGAGTCGGAGCGCGACCGTGCAGTCCGTGTCGAAGCCGACCGTGAAGACCGCGTGGTCATCGTTTTCGGGGAGGAGAGCGCCGAAGATCTGTTCCTCGAGGAGGAGAGCGCCGGCGGGTCCGAAGACCTCGTTCACTCCGGCGTCGCACGCGACGACCGCCCCGGGGAGATCTCGGATTCTCCCCCGCTCGGTACGCGTTCCCTTCCTCCCCGCCCGTTGCCTCCCCGAACGGCGGATCCCGAGAGGCTGCAAAGAGCGCTCGAGCTGTTGGGACCGGGTCGGTCGGAGAGTCGCCTCGGTCCCTATCGAGTGCTCACCGACGATCCGCAGTCGCCGGCATTCACGGGACTCGCTGCAATCCTGCGTGAACTCGACGACACGTTCGCCGAGCGCTACCGCCTTCGCCCTCTCGGGACGCCGGCCGAAACCATCGTGGTCTTCGAGAAGCGAGACGACTACCTTCGCTTTCGCGACGACTGGGACGAACTGAGGGGTCACCCGGCGACCGGACACGCCGGCTCGGGACTGGTCTCGACCTTCACCGAAGGCAGGGACCCGAAGGAGGTCCGGTCGACCCTCATCCACGAGGTCACGCACCTGCTCAACCGGCGCTCGATCGGGCCGGCCCTGCCGGCCTGGCTCGACGAGGGCATTGCCGGCGACCTCGGGGTCAGTCGCTATGACGGCGGGCGCCTGGTGGCCGGTTCGATCGACGAGATCCGCCGCGACTTCAAGGGTGGCTTCGAGTTGCGGGGAGGCTCGGCGGCGCTCAGTCGTCTGGCCGCCTCCGATGGGGAACGAAGAGGACTTCCGGCTCTGCTCGAGTTCGACGTGCTGCGCTCCCGCGACATCGGCCTGTTCTACGGTGAAAGCCTGTTCTTCGTGCGTTGTCTGCTCGCCGATGCGTGCGCGCAAGGCTCGAGTTCGGCGTTCCTGGGCTTCCTGGACGACGTCGCCCGGGGCGGTCGAGCGGACAGCGAGGCGCTACGCCGTAGTCTGGCGCGCCCGTGGGACGACGTCGAGAGGGACTTCGAGGCGTTCGTCGCGACCCAGGCCCGGGAGTTCGGACTGAGCGACGAGGCGTTGCGCTAGGCGGGGTCGGCGCCGAGGGGTTCGACCTCGCGCCAGGCCGAGTCGCCACCGACGTAGTGCTCGCGTTTCCAGATCGGCACCTCCGCCTTGAGGCGTTCGAGGGCGAGTCGGGAAACGTCATACGCGGCCGCGCGATGGGCCGAGGAGACGGCGATCACCACGCTCGTCTCGCCGACTGCGAGTTCTCCGAGGCGGTGCACGACGGCGACCCGACAGCCGCCCTCGGCCTCGAGTTCCCGACAGATCGTCGCGAGCCTCGACTCGGCCATCGATTCGTAGGCCGAGTAGGTGATGCCGTCGACGGGACGACCGTCGTTGCTGTTGCGGACGTCGCCGAGGAAGAGCACGACGGCTCCGTGGCCGGGGTCCCTGACGCGCTCGGCGACCGCCGCGCTGTCGATCGGCTCGCGGGTCAGGTGATTCGATCGATCCGGGGCGCCCCCGGAGACCGGTGGCAGGAGCGCGATCTCATCGCCGTCCTCGAGAGTCCGCGTGTCGTCGGCGATCTCACCGTTGACGGCGACGGCCAGGCCCTCCCAGTGCTCGGCGAGACCGACGAAGCGGGCTTCGAGATGCTGCTTCAGGGCCGCTACGCTCGTACCGCTCTCGCTCTCGACGACCACGGGTCGTCGGCCGATGAGGTCGGAAACGCTGGCGAATCCGAGAACCGTGAGACGCATGGGGCGAGACTATACTCTCGACGTTGATGCGCAGATTCGGTCCATGGCTCGGTCTGTTCGGCGCCCTCGGCTTTTTGGGGTGCGGGGTCGAAGGACCGACGCCGGGCGAAGAGGAGTTGCCGGTGAGAGTGGAATGGGCGCTGGCTCTGCACGGTGGCGCCGGGGTGATGGAGCGTTCGCGTCTCGAGCCTCGGGCCGACGAGTATCGCCAAGCCCTGGCGGCGGCGCTCCGTCGAGGCGCCGACCTGCTGGCCGAAGGCACCGACAGTCTCGATGTCGTCGAAGAAGTGGTTCGAATGCTCGAAGAGGACGATCGCTTCAACGCCGGCAGGGGAGCCGTCTTCACCCACGAGAGGACCCACGAACTCGACGCCGCGATCATGCGTGGCGCCGACCTCGCGACCGGCGCCGTTGCCGGGGTCAGAACCGTTCGCAACCCGATCACCCTGGCCCGCAAGGTCATGGAAGAGACCCCCCACGTGCTGCTGGCAGGAGACGGCGCCGAGGCCTTCGCAGACTCGGTGGGAGTCGACCGCGTGGAGAACGCCTGGTTCGATACGCCGCATCGTCTCGAGGCCCTCGAGGAGGCCCAGGCGTCCGAGTCCGGAGACCCTTCCACGGACGAAGACCGGTCGACGGTCGGCGCCGTCGCTCGAGACCGAGCGGGCAACCTGGCCGCCGCGACCTCGACCGGGGGAACGACCAACAAACGCTTTGGAAGAATCGGTGACGTACCGATCGTGGGTGCCGGCACTTATGCCGACAACGCGACCTGCGCCGTTTCCGGCACCGGTCGCGGCGAGGAGTTCATTCGCCATGGCGTCGCGCGGGCGGTCGCCGATCGCCTCCGCCTGCAGAACCTGGGTCTCTCGGAGGCCGTCGATGAGGTGATCCACGGTGTGCTCTCGCCGGGCGATGGAGGCGTCGTCGCCCTGCAGGCGAACGGTACGATCGTGATGGACTTCAATTCGCAGGGAATGTTCCGCGGCGCGGCAGATTCGTCGGGCCGATTCGAGGTCGGAATCTGGCCCGAAGATCTCGATTGAGGGTCGACGCCGGCCTCGCGGGGAATCGAGTCGAAGGGCGTTCGAGGAGCGGGCTCAGAGGCCGTGGCGTGAGATAAGATCCCGACGCCGCGCACAGCGTGGCATCGAACTTCGAGGAGAGGCAGGAGACCGCCATGGATCCGCATTTCGACGGTGTCATCTTCAAGACCCACGCTCAGGAACTGCGCAGGCGAATCGCCTTTGCCCACCCGCCCTATGTCATCCTCGACGTGCGTCCGGCCGCCGAGCGCGGAGCGGGCAGTCTTCCGAGCGCCCGCGGCATCGATGCCGATTCGCTTTCGGCGCTGCCCGACGGGGTCACCCGGACCACCGAGATCTTCGTGGTCGGCCGCGACCAGACCGACGGTGTTCCGCGCCAGGTCTCCCAGAAGCTGCGGTCGCTGGGTGCCCTGCGGGTCGTCGAGTTGCCGGGCGGCGTCCAGGAGTGGCAGGCCGCCGGATACGCGCTCGAAGCCGGCGCCTGATCCTTCGTGAGTCCGTCGCTCGAGAAGAGGGATGGTGGAGATGGCTCGGTGAGCCTTCGCACCCCACTTTCCGATCTCCACCTGGCGTCCGGGGCGGTTGCGTGGACCCTCGACGGTTTTACGGTGCAGGGTGACTACGGAAGCCCTGAAGCGGAAGTCGGCGTCCTGAAGCGAGGTTGCGGACTGGTCGATCGCAGCTGGATCGGCCGTCTGGAGGTCTGCGGCGAGGATCGCCACCGTTTCCTCAACGGGTTGACGTCTGGAGAGGTCAAGTCGCTCGAACCGGGAACCTCGCGCTACACCTTCTTCACCGACGGCAAGGGGCGGGTTCTAGCCGACGCGAGGGTGCTGGCGCTCGAAGACAGGATCTGGCTCGAGCTTCCTGCAGGGCGCAGTGAGGCGGTTCGCGATCACCTCTCCATGTACATCGTCGCCGATCGGGTCGAGGTGTTCGGCCTGAAGGACGTGCTGCCCCTGACGATCGCCGGCCCGGGCTCGTCGCGTCTTCTCGGCGAGATCGGCGTCGACCTTCCCGAACCAGGCACGCACGGTCGGGTCAAGGTCCTGGGCACGGAAGTGCATCTCGAACGAGCCCATCGAGACGGGAGTGAGTGGTCGACCCTCTGGGTGTCGTCGGGCATCGCAGCCGAGGTCTGGGAGGAGATCCTCGTGGCCGGACGGCCCATGGGTCTGGCGCCGGTGGGGCTTCGCGCTCTCGAGGCCCTTCGGATCGAGGCGGGAGTCGGCCGCTGGGGTCACGACTTCGATGGCGAGAACCTGCCGCAGGAGACCGGGCGGCTGCAGTCGGCCGTCGATTTCGACAAGGGCTGCTACCTCGGCCAGGAGATCGTCGCGCGGCTGCACTATCGCGGCCGGCCGAAACGCTTGTTGGTCGCGGTCGAACTCGGCGGTCAGGCTCCGGAAGATGGAACGCCGGTCCACTCGGGCGAGACCGTCGTGGGTCGGATCACGAGTTCGACGTGGTCGACCGATCTGTCGATGCGGGTCGGGCTGGCGAGCGTGGAGCGCGAAGCACTCGAGCGAGATGGCGAGTTGCTGGTCGACGGCTTCCCGATCTCGCTGCGCGAGTTGCCGGCGTCGTGACGGGGGCGGTCCCGGCCGCCGGCGAATCAGCCGACCGTGAACGACGAGCCGCAGCCGCAGGTGCCGGTGGCCTTCGGATTGAGGAACTTGAAGCCGGTTCCCGTCATCCCGAGAGAGTAGTCGATCATCGTTCCTTCGAGGAATCGACTCGACACCGGATCGACGAACAGTCGCAGGCCGTCGTACTCGAGAACCATGTCGGTCTCGCGCTTCTCGTCGTCGAAGTCGAGAGCGTACTCGAAGCCGCTGCAGCCTCCGCCACGGACCGCCACCCGCAGGGCGGCGTCGGCCGACATGCCCTCCTGATCGCGCGTCAACTTGATCATGTTGAGCGCCTTGTCGGTGAGGACGACCGGACCCGGAGGGGCTCCGGCGGCGGGTACCGGCGGCTGATCGTTGGTTGGGTTCAGAAGACTCATCTGGGTACTCCCTATCGACTTCAACTTAGCGCGGTCGGCCGCGAGAGGTCAACCGAATGCGGCCAGTCAGCGGGTAAGATCACGCCGTGATCCGCGCCCTGATCTTCGACTTCAACGGTGTCCTCGTCGACGACGAGGCGCTCCATTTCGAACTCTTTCAGCGGGTCTTCGAGGAGGAGAACATCGACCTGTCGTCGGACGACTACTACCAGAAGTACGTAGGCTGCGACGACGAAGGATGTTTCCGGCTCGTTTTCGAGGCGTCGGGAAGGTCGCTCGAGCCGGTCCATCTGATGCGTCTCATCGCCCGCAAGTCGAGCTACTACCAGTCGCGGATCGACGAGGTTGGCTTCGAGTTCTTTCCAGGAGCCGTGGAACTGGTGCGCGAAGCGGCCCGCTCCCTGACCCTGGCGGTGGTCAGCGGTGCCCTCCGCCAGGAGATCGAGTCGGCGCTCGCCCAGGAGGCGTTGCGGCCGCTGTTCAAGACGATCGTCGCCGCCGAGGACGTGCGCGAGGGCAAGCCCGACCCCGAAGGCTACATCCGAGCCTTGAACGAGCTGAATTCCGAGTCGCCGCTGCCCGAGCGCCTCTTCCATCCTCACGAAGTGTTGGCCATCGAGGACACCATGCCGGGTCTGCAGGCGGCTTCGGCTGCCGGACTGGTCACGCTGGGGGTCGGGCACACGTTCTCCGTCGATGAACTCGTTGCCGCCGACGCCAGGGTGGAGAGCCTCGCAGGAATGGACGTCGCGAGCCTCCAGCGACGTTTCGAGGACTTCAGCAGGAGCTGAACCGGCGACCTCTTCGGACAGCGGGCGCCCTGCGGTGAGGGCCGATCCGGGTGGTACGATGCCGCGCCATGGAACGCGGTCCCAGAGTCACCTCGTCGGGTCAGATCGAGGTCATTGCCGGAGGCATGTTCTCCGGCAAGAGCGAGGAACTGGTGCGCCGGTTGCGTCGATCCCTGATCGCTCGCCAGACGGTCCAGGCCTTCAAGCCCAGCAGGGATACGCGCCACCATCCCGAACAGCTGGTGACCCGGGACAATCGGGTGCTCGAGGCCCAGTCCGTCGCCGACAGCTCGGAGCTGGAGAGGGAGCTTCTCGAGGACGTCGACGTGGTCGGAATCGACGAGGCCCAGTTCTTCGATGACGGACTGGTCGATCTGGCGACTCGAATGGCGGACCGCGGCATTCGCGTGATCATCGCGGGTCTCGATCAGGACTTCACCCGCATCCCCTTCGGCCCGATGCCCGGTCTCCTGTCACTGGCCGAGTACGTCGACAAGATGCATGCGGTCTGTGTGGTCTGCGGCTCTCCCGCCCACTACAGCCAGCGTACGTCGGGAGGCGCCGAGCAGGTGCAGGTCGGCGATGTCGAGGCGTACGAGGCGCGTTGTCGGGATTGCTTCGAGGGACTGCTGCCGAGTCTCGGGGGCGACTCCTCGCACGACGGACCCTCGGGCCAGGAGTCCGCCTCAGATCACGACGACGAAGCCTGAACGAGTCGAGCAAGGGCGCCGTCGAGCGCCTGGCGCAGGCCGACCGGAGAACCCAGGGTCCCGAGGTCGTGAGCCGCTCCTTCGACTCGCCGATCTCGGAGCGTCGCGCCCCCGTCGACGAGTCGGCGCAGGTCGGCCGGCGGCGTCAGGTCGTCCTTCTCGCCCCATAGGATTTCGACGGGCAGCACAGTCCGGGTCAGGGGATCGAAGTCGTAGTGGTTCAGGGGAGGCGCGAGGAGGAGGACGCCCTGCACGGATTTCGGGGCCTGGTCGAGAGCGAGCAGCGTCATGGCGGCCCCGAAGGAGTAGCCGGCCAGGAGGATCGGCAGCGTCGGTTCGATCGACGCCAGGTGGGAGAAGGCTGCGGCGAGATCTTCGCGCTCTCCTCGTCCGCCGTCGTGTCGGCCCTCACTCGAGCCCACTCCACGGAAGTTGAAGCGCAGGACTTCCACGCCGCTGCGCAGCAGCGCTCGTTCGGTCTCCAGCACCACGGCGTTGTCCATCGACCCCCCGTAGAGCGGGTGCGGATGGGCAACGACGGCCCGGGCCACGGAAGGGATCGACGGCGACGTCAGACAGGCCTCGAGTCGGCCGCTCGGCCCTTCGAGATCGAGGCGTTCGGCAGGGTCGTTCAAACAGGGGCCTCCAGGATCGTGAGACGAGTGAACCGTGCGCTGATCTGCGCCGGTCCAGCGGATCGTCGTGGGCAGCGCGGGTGATATCCTACTGTGCCCTCTCGGCACGGGCGTCAACCCTGGGTTGCCCCGTCGGCCGACACGGGCGAGTCCTTTCGTTGCGTCACGCCTCAACCGCTCGTTGTCCCAGGAGGAGATCGAGATCGGGGGCCACGATGGCCCTGATTCGTCGCAAGGCCGACCATGACGACCGCTGCAGACCAGGACGACCGACCGAAACCTGCCGAGATCGATGCCGCCCTGGTGGAGCGGATCGTCGCCGGTGACGGCGATGCACTGAGCGATCTCTACGATCGATTCTCCGGTGTGTTGCTGGCGGTCATCCGACGCATCGTGGGCGCGGCCGGTGACGCCGAAGAAGTTCTGCAGGAGGTGTTCATCCAGGCCTGGAAGCAGGCCGAACGCTACGATCCGAGCCGCTCGTCGGTGTCGAACTGGTTGTCACTGATCGCCCGCAGCCGATCGATCGACCGTTTGCGCAAGGTTCAGGTCAAGGAGCGGACAGCCCAGGCGGCGTTCATCGAGAACCCCCGCTCGGATACATCCCCTGAAGGCGTCCGAAACGTATTGATGTGGGAGCGCAGGAAGCGCCTCCGTGCGGCGCTCGCCGAGCTCCCCGATGAACAGAGGCAGGTGATCGAAATGGCCTTCTTCCAGGGATTGACCCAGAGTGAGATCTCGAAATCGACCGGGATTCCACTGGGCACCGTGAAGACCAGAACGCTGCTTGCGATGAAGAAGTTGCGGGTCGCCCTGCACGACGATCTCGAGGAACTCCTATGACGGATTCAGAACGCGAAGAACTCATCGTCGAGGACGTGATTCGGAGAATGGAGCAGTTCGGCGAGGACGGACTGATCCGGTTGACGGTCGAAGATCGTCGGTTGGCGAGGGAGTACGAAGAACTGGCCGGTCTGATTCCCTACGCGATCGAGCCGGTGGCTCCGCGACCGGAGGTCAAGGCCGCCCTGTTCGCCCGCCTCGGACTCGAGGTCCCGACACCGATCCAGGGGACCGTGGCTCCCCGCCCGATCCGCTTCCCCGATGTGGCGACCGGTCGTCGGCCGGAGCGCCCGGTTCTGCTGCTCGCCGCTGCGCTTGCGGTGTTGGCGCTCGGCCTCGCCGGGTTCTCCGCAGTGCTCTATCAGGGCCAGCAGGAGCAGGCCCGGGCCATCGCCGACCTCAGGTTGGAGGTCGAGGAAAGTCGGGCGCGAGCGGAGAGTCTGCTCGCCGAACGCAGCTCGGCTACGCAGCTCGCCACGCTGGTCAACGCTCCGAGCCCGCCGAGGGTCTGCCATCTCGCTCCACCGGCGGGAGCCCGAGGTCAGGCCGTGGCGCGAGGCATGGTCTACTTCGATCCTGAGCGGCAGCAGTACTTCCTGGTGGCTCGCGACCTCGCACCGTGCAGCGAGGGGCAGGCCTACAAGCTGTGGTTCCTGGTCGACGACCGTCCGGTGTTGGGCAAGAGCTTTCACGTCAAGGCCGGAACGCCGGTGGCGCTGGGTTCAGATGACCTGCCTGCGGGCGCGACCGCCATGTGGATCACGTTGCAGGGTATCGACGACACCCTGCCGGACGGCGATCCGATCCTCTGGGGAGATCAGAGCGAGGAGATGCTGTGACGGTGAGAGTGACGGTAGAGAGGGGCGCCTGACGGCGGTCCCGACGCCCGAGTTCGGTTCGGATCCGACCTCTCCGAGGAGTCGTTCCGGATGCGAGAAACGGAATCCTCACAGCCCCGCGGCGGTTGTAGATCTCGGTCTTCGGTCTCTTCCCCCGAGGCCTGACTGAAGGGAAGCCGGCCCGAGACCCCTGAAACCCGACAACTGGAGAATCTGAATTCGATGCTTTTCGATCCCATGTACTTTCTGTTCATCCTGCCGGCGTTGGCCTTGTCGCTGTTCGCGAGTTGGAAGACGAAGTCTGCTTTCAAGAAGTATTCGAAGATCCGTGCGGCCAGCGGACTCACCGGCGCCCAGGCGGCGCAGCGGATGCTGAGCCAGGCGGGGATCACCGACGTCGAGATCGTTCGGCATCGCGGTACCCTGACCGACCACTACAATCCGATCAACAAGACCCTGGCCCTTTCGGAGCCGGTCTACGATCAGCCTTCGATCGCCGCCATCGGCGTCGCCTGCCACGAGGCGGGTCACGCCATTCAGCATGCCACCGGCTACAAGGCGCTCGGCATCCGATCGATGCTGGTTCCGACGGCCAAGATCGGCTCCAGCGTCGGCTATTTCGTGATGCTGATCGGTCTCTTCATGTCGTCGACCAACATGGTGATGGTCGGAGCCGTTCTCTTCTCGGCCGTTCTGCTCTTCCAGATCGTCACCCTGCCGGTCGAATTCGACGCTTCCGCACGGGCCAAGAAGCTGGCCTTCGACGGCGGCATGGTGCTCGACAGCGAGCGCGGCGGAGTCAGTGCCGTTCTCAACGCCGCAGCCCTGACCTACGTGGCGGCAGCCGTATCGACGCTGATGACCCTGCTCTACTTCCTGATGCGGTCCGGGCTTCTCGGCGGCAGCCGGGACTGACCGCGAAACGGCTCAGACAGGTTCGCCGAGCAGTTCGAGCAGTTCGCCCCGGCGGCGGGCAAGGCCTTCCTCGGAGTCGGCCTCGAGCACCAGCCGTAGATAGGGCTCGGTGTTCGACGGTCGTACGTTGAACCACCAGTCCGGGTACTGCACGGTGATGCCGTCCAGGGAGTCGATGTCGCCGTCGGCGTAGCGCTCGGCGAGCTGGTCGATCATCCCCTGCTTGTCTTCGACCTTGAAGTTGATCTCCGGGCTCTTGGCGTAGCGGCTCAGGGGTACGACCAGCTCTGACATCGTCTTGCCGGTCTCGCGCAGGATGTTGATCATCTCGAAGACCGCCATCAGGGACGAGTCGGCCGTGAAGCAGTCCTTGAAGTAGTAGTGGCCGGCCAGTTCTCCGCCGAAGATGCCGTCGTGCTTGCGCAGGGTGGCCTTGATGAAGGAGTGGCCGACGCGCTCGCGGATGGGAACGCCTCCGTTCTCGGCGATGAACTCGGCGACGGCGCGCGAGGATCTCAGGTCGTAGACGATCGCGCTGCCGGGCTGCCGTTTGAGGAGCTCGGCGGCGATCAGGGCGGTCGACAGGTCGCTACCGACCGGGCGCCCCTGGTCGTCGACGAAGGCGGCGCGGTCGGCGTCGCCGTCGAAGGAGACCCCGAGATCGGCGCCCAGCTCGACGACGCGGTCGCCGAGGTCCTTCAGGTTCTCGAGCTTGAGCGGGTTGGCTTCGTGGTTGGGGAAGGTGCCGTCGAGTTCGAAGTACATGAGGTCGAGATCGACTCCGGCCTGCTCGAGGTAGCCCTGGTAGATGCAGCCCATGCCGTTGGCGGCGTCGACCACGATCTTGAGGCGCCGGGCGCCGGGGACCTCCTTGAGGAACGACAGGAGATGACGGCCGTAGGCCTCGGCGATGTCGCCCTTCGTCAGGCTCCCCGGAGCGGCGGCCGGCGGCTGGGGGTCTCCGGTGGCGAGTCGTTCGATCTTCGGGATGCCCTCGTCGCCGGAAACCGGACGAGCGTCGCGCAGGGAGAACTTGCAGCCGTTGTACTCGGCCGGGTTGTGGCTGGCGGTGACCTGAATGCCGCCGGCCGCTCTGAGATGTCCGACGGCGAAGTAGTTCATCGGCGTCGTGGCGAGCCCGATGTCGACGACGTCGACGCCGGCCTCGAGCAGCCCCTCGACGAGGGCGGCGTGCAGTGGCTTGCTGTGGCTGCGCATGTCGTGACTGACGACGATCGTGGCCCTGCCGGCTCGGTCGGAAGGATCCAGGACTTCAGGGAACGCGCGACCGATCCGTCGGACGATGGCTTCGTTGATCTGGTCGGGATAGGTCCCGCGAACGTCGTAAGCCTTGAAGATTCCAGCCATGATGTAGACCCCTTTCGGCAGGGTCCGCCCGACTCGGGCGGGGTCAGTGATCGGCGCTCGCTCGCTCGATCCGGAACTCGAAGGACTGATCTTCGATCGGAACCGAGTCGAGGTCGTCGCTTTCGGATGCGGGTGCGATTTCGATCGCCAGCGTTTCTGCGCAGATCCACTCCCGATGGGCGTCGAGAATCGCCGAGAGGGACTCTGAAGCACGGTAGGCGACCCGAATGCGGTCGGCGTAGTCGAGATCGGCCTGCTTGCGAGCGGTCTGCAGTCGGTTGACGATCTCCCGGGCGAGGCCTTCGGCGACCAGGGCGTCGTTGAGTTCGATATCGAGAGCCACGAGGAGATCGCGATCGCCCTGCACCGCCGTGCCCTCGCGCTCGATCAGTTCGACCTGGACTTCAGCTTCGGTCAGAACGATCGTTTCGCCGTCGATCTCGATCTCGAGACTGCCGGCGGCGAGTTGTTCGGCGAGGGCGTCGCCGTCGGCGTCCTGCAGAGCCTTCTTGACCAACGGCATGCGTTTGCCGAAGCGGGGTCCGAGGACGGGAAAGACAGGTGTGACCTCATGATGGACGTAGGCCGTCCGCGACTCGGCCCAGTCGACGCCCTTGATGTTGAGTTCCTCGCAGACCAGGTGCTCGAACGGCTCGACCGCTGCCTCGAGGGCCGGGTCGGCGGCGACCACGGTGACGGAGCGCAGGGGCTGGCGGGTCTTGATGCCGTGGAGATTGCGGGCCGCGTGTCCGAGCTTGACGATTCGCTGGACGGCCGTCATGGAGGCCTCGAGGTCGTCTTCCCGACGACCTTGCCGCGCTCTCGGCCAGTCGGCGAGGTGGACACTGTCGGCCGCGTCGTCGTTCTGGGTCCGCACCAGGCGCTGGTGCAGCGTTTCGGCAACGAAGGGGGTGAAGGGCGCCAGCAGGCCTGCCAGAGTGGACAGGACCTCGTAGAGGGCCTGGTAGGCACTCTCCTTGTCGGCACTCGCCTCGGCGTCGCCCGGATCGCCGTCGGGAGCCCAGAATCGGTTGCGACTCCTGCGGATGTACCAGTTGGTCAACTCTCCGAGGAAGGACTCGATCGAACGGGCCGCTTCGGCGATCGCGTAGGCGTCGAGCTGGGCGGTCACGTCGCGGACCAGTCTGCCGAGCCGCAGGAGGACCCAACGGTCGAGAGAGGGCCGGGTCGAAAAGTCGGGTTCGCCTCGGCCGGGCGACCAGCCGTCGAGGTTGGCGTAGATCGAGAAGAACGAGATCGCGTTCCACAGCGGCAACAGGAACCCCTGGGCTGCTTCGCGAACGAGCCGGCCGGAGAAGCGCGAGGGGATCTCGGGATTGTTGACGTAGAAGTACCAGCGCAGCGCGTCGGCTCCCGACTCCTCCATCACCTGCATCGGCTCGACGACGTTGCCGAGGCGTTTCGACATCTTGCGACCGGACTCGTCGTTGACGTGGCCTTCGACGACGCAGTTGCGGTAGGCGACGTCATCGAAGAGCAGGACGCCGAGGGCGTGGAGGGTGAAGAACCAGCCGCGGGTCTGATCGACGGCCTCGGAGATGAAGTCGGCGGGGAAGCGCTTCTCGAAGACTTCGCGATTCTCGAACGGGTAGTGGTGCTGGGCGAAGGGCATGGCGCCCGAGTCGAACCAGGCGTCGATCACTTCCTCGACGCGGCGCATGGTGCCCTCGCACTTCGAACAGGGCCATTCGAAGGCGTCGATTCCGGGTCGGTGGGGGTCGAAGAGTTTCGGGTCGTAGAGATCGGCGGGAGGGGTGCGGCCGGCGGCGGCGAAGAGTTCCTCATAGGAGCCGATCACGTGGCGCTCGTCACAGTCGTCGTCATCGCAGAGCCAGATCGGCAGCGGGGTTCCCCAGTAACGGTTGCGCGACAGGGCCCAGTCGACCAGGTTCTCGAGCCAGTCACCGAACCGGCCGACACCGACGTGCTCGGGATACCAGTTGATCTCGCGGTTCTTCTCGATCAGCCGATCCTTGGCGAGGGTCGTTCGGATGAACCAGCTGGAGTTCGCGTAGTAGAGCAGCGGCGAGTCGCAGCGCCAGCAGAAGGGATAGCTGTGTCGGTAGTTCTCGGTGTGGAGCAGCAGGCCGCGATCGCGAAGGTCGCGGATGACGGCCGGGTCGACCTGTTTGAATCCCTGGCCCCAGAAGGGTTCGAGACCTTGCAGTTCGACGACCTCGCCCCGTCGGTCGATGGCGAGGATCTCGGGCAGTCCCTCGCGCCGGCCGGTCTGGTAGTCGTCTTCACCGAAGAGCGGCGCCGTGTGGACGACCCCCGTACCGTCGCTGGCGGTGACGTAGTCGGCAGCCACCACGCGCCAACCGCGCTCGTCGTTGGGACCGTCGGCGGGGGCGTCGTCGGGAAGCTGCGTGAGGAAGGGGCGGTCGTAGAGCAGGCCGAGGAGAGCTTCGCCCTCGAAGGTCGCCAGCACCCGGGAGTCGCGCAGATCGATCTTCACCGTCTCGTCCTCGCGGGTGACGATCGCCGGCACGGGCTTCTCGAGTCCCTCGGCGAAGAGCAGCCGATGATCTGGATCGGCGGGATCCTCGACGAGCGAGTAGCGCATCGCGGGATGGACGACCAGCGCTGCGTGGGAGAGCAGCGTCCACGGGGTGGTGGTCCATGCGACGATCCGAACGCCGGCGCCGAGCGGCTGTTGTTCGCCGTCGACGTCGGTGGCCGTCTGGCCGTCCCGCAGGGGGAAGCGCACCCACACCGACGGGTCGTCGACGTCCTGGTAGTTCTGCGCCACCTCGTGGCTCGACAGAGAGGTTCCGCAGCGCGCGCAGAAGGGCTGGATCTTGTAGCCCTGGTCCAGCAAACCCTTCTCGGACAGTTCCTTCAGGGCCCACCAGGCGGATTCGATGTAGGTGTTGGTGTAGGTGAAGTAGGGGTCGTCGAGATCGATCCAGTGACCGATGCGCTCGACCATCGCCCGCCAGTCCTTCTCGTAGCGGTCGACGCTTTCCAGACACAGCGCGTTGAACTCGGCGATACCGTAGTCCTCGATCTGCGCCTTCTGGGTGAATCCCAGTTGCTTCTCGATCTCGATTTCGACCGGCAGACCGTGGGTATCCCATCCGGCCTTGCGGGCGACGTGATCGCCCTGCATCGTGCGGTAGCGGGGAATCAGGTCCTTGACGACGCGCGTGATCACGTGGCCCACATGGGGCACGTTGTTGGCGGTCGGAGGACCGTCGTAGAACACGAACTCGGGGCCGCCTGCCCGAGCTTCCGAGGAGCGCCGGAAGATGTCGTCGCGACGCCAGGACTCGAGCGTTTCAAGCTCGAGTTGGGGGAAGGGATATCCGCCTTCGACCTTTGGAAACGGGGTCCTGCTCATGGCGGCTCCGGAGGGCGGAGTGTAGCAGAGGATCGGCTTTCGGAAGCCGTCGTATGGGCGTCGTGGGATACTCGCGTGCCGCGGTCGGGCTCCGGGCTCCGACTTCACGGGATGCTGAAATCGATGGCTCGAGAGATCCAGATTCTTTGGGCAGGCCGACATCGCCGCGATCGGTGGGACGACATGGTCGATACCTACCGCAAGCGGATCCAACGGGTCATCCAGATCCGCGATGTTCCGGTGAAGGTGGCGACGTCGGGCAGCGATCCGGAGCGACGGCGCAGGGAGGCTGATCAACTGCTCGAAAGCCTGCCCTCCGACGCCTGGTCGATCGTGCTCGACCTGCGGGGCAAGCAGTCTTCGTCGGTGCGATTCGCTCGTGACCTCGGCCGGCGGATCGACCAGTGGACGGGGCCGATCGTCTTCGTCCTGGGGTCGGATGTCGGTCTCGATCGCAAGGTCGTCGAGGCGGGACGCGAAGTACTTTCCCTTGGATCCATGACGTTGCCGCATGAATTGGCCCGTCTCGTGCTCTACGAGCAGATTTTCAGGGCCGTGGCCATTCGCGCGGGAATCAACTACCATCGCTGATCTGTTATTCGAGGCTCACCCGGATCGAGCAGTTCGAAACGGGCTTCAGGAGGTGGTTCGGCGGTTATGGCTAAGCGGCAAAACGCGAAGAAGTCGGTCCCAGCGAAGAAGGCTGCGGCGAAGAAGACGGCAGCGAAGAAGAGTTCGGCGAAGAAGGCGACAGCCGCTTCGAAGAAGTCGACCCAGAAGGCTGCAACGAAGAAGTCTGCAGTGCCGAAGGCTGCCCCGAAGAAGGCGGCTGCCTCGAAGGCCCCTGCGAAGAAGGCTGCGGCCAGGAAGACGTCCGCTCGCAAGGTGACCACGAAGAAGGCAACCAGCGCCAGGGCCGCGACGAAGAAGGCCGCGTCGAAGAAGGCGCCCGTGAGCAAGAGCGCAGCAGCCACGAAGGCCGCCCAGAAGGCGGCGAGCAAGAAGCCGGCTGTGAAGAAGAAGACCGCCACCCGGAAGCCGGCGAGCAAGAAGGCCGCGGCCGCTCGCCAGCCCGCCGGGACGACACAGAAGCCGGCCCGGGATGGGGTTCGCCGGCCGGTAGCGAAGGGTGCCCAGGCCCGGTCCGTGGTCACTTCCCGCGGCCCGGACGCAGGCAAGACCCCGTCCGGCGCGAAGCGCTCACGAGGCCGTCTGTTCAAGTCTCTCGGCAAGAAGCTCGAGGAGCAGCGAGCCGAGATCCTCGACCTCTATCGCAACGATCTGGGTCAGGGACAGGCCGTCAGTCACGATGGAGACGACGACGTCGATCGCGCCAACCACGATTCGAACCGGGAGCTGGCTCTGGCGATCTCGACCGGAGAGCGTGAAACCCTGCAGTTGATCTCTGAAGCTCTCGATCGGCTGAAGGACGGCTCCTACGGAGACTGCACCAACTGCTCCCGGGTGATCGCCGACGTCCGACTCGAGGCGATTCCCTGGGCTCGCCACTGTGTCGACTGCCAGGAACTCCAGGAACGCGGCCTGCTCGAGACATGAGCCGCGGGCCGGCCGAAGGAGCTCTCCTCGAAGAGATCTCGGCCGGCAAGCTGCGCTCCTTCTATCTGATCTCCGGTGAACCGGTGCTCGCGGAGCCCGCGGCGCTGCGAGTGGCGCAGGCCCTCGCTGCTGCGGTGGGAACCGAGGTCACCGTCCATCGGCGTCCTCTGGGGCTGCAGGAAGTCCTTGCCGACCTGCGGACCTTTTCGCTCTTCGGGGGAGGCAAGGTAGCGCTCGTCTTCGAGTCGGCGGTGCTTTCCGACCGCGGCGCCGCGGCGTATCTGCTCGATCAGGCAGCCGAAGCGCTGCCGTTGTCCGGAGGCGAAGAGCTGACTCCCAAGGAGAGGGAGGCGGCGGGGCGACTCCTCCAGGTGCTCCACCTCTTCGAGGTCTCGCAGGGTCACTCGCCGCAGGCGGCGATCTCGGAGCTGCCGAACTGGGTCTTCGAAGGTGGCAAGGCGCCGGGAAGCAAGTCGAAGCGCCGCAAGAGAACCAGCAAGCAGGTGGACACACTTCGAGAACAGTCGGAGGCGCTCCTGGCTGCGGCCGAGGTTGCGGGACTGAAGGGGTTCGCCGAAGTGGACGCCAGCGATCTGGCTGCTGTCCAGCAGGACGGACTCCCCGACGGTCACTGCCTGGTGATGGCGGAGAGCGCCGTCGCCGACGATCACCCGGTGGTGGCGCGAGTGCTCGAGCAGGGTGGCTTCATCCGCGTCGCGACAGTCCAGGCGGACCGCAAGGGTCAGTGGGCGGGCACCGAGGCGTTGGCCGCGGAACTCGCAGAAGAGACCGGCACCGAGATCCAGCCCGCGGCGTTGCGGGAGCTGGTGAAGCGAACCCTCCGCCAACAGCCCAGCTGGGGCGGCGCCGCAGCAACGGAAGCCTCCTCGACTCAACGCTTCGCGGCCGAATACCGCAAGTTGTCGTCCCTTGCGCCCGCCGGAGTGATCGATCGCGATCTGGTCGAGAGCGTGGTCCAGGATCGTGGGCAGGAAGACCTCTGGGGGGTGCTCGACAGCATCGGGGTCGGTCGGGCCGGCGAGGCGGTGGAGAAGCTGCAGCGGCTGATCGACGGTGCCGACGACCCGATGGCGGCTCGGCTCGGCTTCTTCTCCCAGCTCGCGCAGTTCAGTCGTCATCTGACGGCGATCTCCGGAATGATGTCGCTCGCCGGCGTGCCTTCCGGAGAGAGGAACTACAATCGTTTCAAGGCGCAGTTGGCGCCGCGTCTCCAGAAGGAGCTTCCTGGAACCGGAGTCAGCCTCCTCAAGGGGCTCCACCCCTACCGCCTCCATCGCGCCTATCTCGCGGTCGGTCGATTCGAGGCCGCCGATCTTCGCCGCCTGCCGGAGAAGGTGCTGGAAACCGAGATGAGCCTCAAGGGCGAAAGCCTCCATCCCGATGCCGCGCTCGCCTCCCTGGTGCTCCGTCTGGCCGGGTCCGGTCGGAATGCCTGAGCTGCCCGAAGTCGAAGTCCTGCGACGAAGTCTGGTCCCCCATCTCGCCGGTTCGCGGATCGTTGCGACGGAAGTCCTGTTTCCGATCCTGCGGGAACCCGTCGACCTGCGCTCGGTGGTCTCCTGCACCGAGGGCGCAACGATTTCCGGACTTCGTCGGCGGGCGAAGTACCTGTGCATCGATCTCGACAACGGCTGGACTCTGGTGATCCACCTCGGCATGAGCGGGCAGCTGACCGTGAGCGGATCGGGGACGGCCCCGGAGCTTCACGAGCACGTGCGTTTCTCCCTCACCGGCGACCGCTGCCTGCGCTTTCGAGACCCCCGACGATTCGGAATGGTCTTCGCGGTGCCGACCGACGATCTTCCCTTCGACCGACACTTCGCCCATCTGGGAATCGAGCCTCTCGACGGGGCGCTGACGGGATCGTTCCTCGCCGATCGGGCGACGGGTCGACGGGCGCCGGTCAAGAGCTTCCTGATGGACAGTCGGCAGGTCGTCGGCGTGGGCAACATCTATGCGTCGGAAGCGCTCCACGTCGCCGGAATCCATCCCCGGCGCTCGGTCGGGCGGATCTCGCGCCAGCGTTGGCAGCGTCTCGCCGATGCGGTGGTGGCGGTTCTGCAGAGGGCGATCGGAGAGGGCGGCACGACGCTTCGGGACTTCCGCGACGGCGGAGGCGAAAGCGGCTATTTCCAGGTTTCGTTGCGTGTCTACGACCGGACGGGGGAGGCGTGCGGTCGATGCGGGGCGACGATCCGGCGAATCGTGCAGACCGGCCGCAGCAGCTTCTACTGCCCCGGCTGTCAGCGCTAGAAACTAGCGCAGCGGCCAGATCAGGGGAATCGCCAGGGTCGAGATCAGCCAGAAGATCAGCTTCAGGGGCGCGCCGGCTCGGACGAAGTCTCCGAACTTGTATCCCCCCGGACCCATCACCATGGCATTGGTCTGGTATCCCATCGGGGTCATGAAGCTCGACGAGGCCGCGAAGGCAACGGCCATCACGAAAGGCTTGGGGTCGAGGCCCAATTCACGCGCGACGGTCATCGAGATCGGCACCATCAGGACGGCCGTCGAGTTGTTCGACACGATCTCGGACAACAGCGCCGTGACCAGATAGATCACCGACAGCGCTACCAGATCGCCGTGATTGCCTGCGATCACGGCGACCTCATGGCCGATCGAATCGGCGAGACCGGTGTTCTCCATCGCGATTCCCAGAGGCAGGATCGACGCCAGCAGGAAGATCACGGTCCAGTTGATCGACTTGTAGGCCTGCTGGATCGTCAACGATCGGGTGACCAGCATTGCGACGGCGCCGAGGATCGACGCCTTCAGGATCGACATGGCTCCGGCAGCGGCCAGCAGTACGACGAGCGGGATGATCGAAACGCTCAGCCACCATCGCTTCGGGAGACGGAGTTTGAACTCGAGTTCCTGCAGCGGAATGAAATCCTCATGGTTGTAGAGAGCCTCGATCCGGTTGCGCGGTCCGAAGATCAGGACGGTGTCCCACTGCTTGAACGGAATGTCGGCCAGTCGATCTCGAATCGCCTCTCCGGTTCGATTCAGGGCCAGGACGAAGCAACCGTAGACGCGCCGGAAGTCGATCTCCTTGAGCGTCTGGTCGATCATCTGGGAGAAGGGCGTGATCTGGACCTCCACCAGGATGTTGTTCTGGTCGGATAGATCCTCGTCGGTCAGTTTGACGTCGGTCAGGAGATGAAGGGCGTACTGCTCGCGAAAGGCCAGGATGTCCTCCATCGCACCGCGAACGATGATCAGGTCACCCAGCTGGAGCATGACGGCTCGCAGGTTGACGGCGATCCGTTCCTCGCCCCGCAGGACTTCGAGGACATTGAGGCCGAAGCGTTCGCTGATGTGTTCCTCGAGAACGTTGTGGCCGATCAGGGGCGACCCGCGAGTGACACGAAGCTCGGTCAGATAGGCGTCCATCTTGTACTTGCTGGTCAGGCTCGTGGTATCCGAGCGCTCGGGCAGATGCCTGACGGGCCCCAGCAGGATGTAGGCCATCCCGACGACCACCAGCACGAGCCCCAGGGCACTGAACTCGAAGACGCCGAGGGGGGCGAGGCCGTGTTTCTCGGCGATCGAGGCGACCAGCAGGTTGGTCGAGGTTCCGATGAGAGTGCAGGTCCCTCCGATGATGCCGACGTAGGACAACGGCATGAGGATCTTCGACGGGCTGAACTTGAAGCGCTTGGCGAGCTGCATGGCGACCGGCATCAGGATCGCGACGGCTGCGGTGTTGTTGATGAAGGCCGACAGCAGACCCGAGGTCGAGAGAAGGAGGTTGACCCCTCGGGTCCTCGACCGTCCCGACCACTGAGCGACGCGATGGGCGAACTGGGCGATGAGTCCGGTGCGCGTCAGGCCGTAGCTCAGGATGAACATCATCATCACGGTGATGACGGCCGGATTGCTGAAGCCCGAGATGGCCTCCTCGGCGCTGATCAGGTCGAAGACCAGCAGGGCCGCCAGGCAGGTGAGCGCGACCGCGTCGATGGGCAGCCACTCGAGGGCGAATCCCAGGAACGTAGCGAAGATGATGACGATGAGGAGGAACTGGTCGGGGCTCACTTCGGGCCTCCCGGGTGGAGAGTTCGCGCCAGGCTCAGGGTGCTGGAGGACGCGATACCGCCACGATTCGGGTACGATTCGGCGGTCGCGATCTTAGCGCGGCGTTCACCATGTCGACCTACGAGATTCGAGTCCGCAGCCGCTTCGAGGCGGCTCACCACCTGACCTCCTATCGGGGGTCTCCGGAGCCGGTCCACGGCCACAGCTGGGAGGTCGAGGTCTGCATTCTGTGTCCGGAGCTCAACGAGGAGGGCTTTGGGGTCGACTTCGTGGAAGTGAAGGCGTCGCTCGACGATCTCATAGCGCCCTTCGACCATGGGGACATCAATTCGGTGCCACCCTTCGATACGATTTCGCCGACGGCCGAGAACGTGGCGCGCTGGGTCTGCGACCAGATGAGTGAACGTCTCGGCTCTCCGATCGAGGCGGTGCTGGTGCAGGAGGCGCCGGGCTGCACGGTGACCTATCGGCCCTGATGCGGGAACGCTGATCCCTGGAATTCCAAGCCCCACGGGCGCGTTCGAACCCCTGAGTACCATGGCTTCCTCCACTTCACCGACATCCACGCTGCGCGGTCTGCGCCCGTTCGCCCTGCCGCTGCTGGTCGCGGCCGGTGGAGGGGCCGGCGGCTGGCTGCGCAACCGACTCCAGGCGCGTCACCTCTTCAACCCGGTGAAGTATCCGCACGGCATCTGGATGCCGTCCGAGCACGGGCTGCCGGCGCGAGACGTCTGGTTCGCCAGCGAGGACGGAACCAAGCTCCATGCCTGGTGGGTGCCCAGGGCTCGTGCCCGCGGGACCGTGCTGTACTGCCACGGCAACAACGGCAACATCTCGACACGGGTCGGGGCCCTGGCCCATCTTTCCTCACTCGGTCTCAACGTCTTCGCCTTCGACTACCGCGGCTACGGTCGGTCTCACGGAAGTCCCTCGGAAGAAGGGCTGTACCAGGATGCGCGAGCGGCCCACGACTACCTGAGCGGAGTTCTGGGCCAGCGTCCGGAGTCGATCCTCCTCTTCGGCCATTCGTTGGGAGGAGCGATCGCGATCGAGACGGCCCTCCATCGTCCGGTCGGGGGACTGGTCGTCCAGTCGAGCTTCACCCACGTCCGCGACATGGCGAAGAGCCTGTTCCCGCGCAGTCCGCTCTTTCTGGTGGCTCGGAACCAGTTCCGAAGCCTCGACAAGGTCCAGGCCCTCGCGGTGCCGAAGCTCTTCATCCACGGCATGGACGACCCGACGGTTCCCTTCGAGATGGGGCGACGGCTGTTCGAGGCTGCCGCTGAGCCGAAGGAGTGGCACCCGATCGCTCGCGCCGGTCACAATGACGTCTACCGACCGGGTGGATGGCGCTATCATCGGCGCCTGCGAAAGTTCTGCCGACGTTGTCTTTCCTAGCCGCCGCCGTTCAACTCAGCTGCACCTCGGACGAGGAGCAGAACTGGGAATCCGCCCGCGAGCTGATCACGCGGGCGGCAGGGCATGGCGCGTCCTTCGTGGCGACGCCCGAGAACACCAATTTTCTCGGCCCCCATCAGGAGAAGGTTCGCAGGGCCGAGCCGCTCGACGGTCCAACCTGCACTCGCTTCTCCGACCTCGCCGCGGAACTCGGCATCCATCTTCTGCTCGGTTCGTACAACGAGATCGGCGACGAGACCCGTTGCCGCAACACGAGCGTCCTGTTCGGACCCGACGGCGCGCTTCTGGCCAGCTACCGGAAGATCCATCTCTTCGACGTCGACGTCTCTCCGGAGGTCAGCTTCACCGAGTCGGCGACCGTGGTGGCGGGTGAGGAAGCCGTGGTGGTCGAAACCGCGCTCGGCAATGTGGGACTGAGCATCTGCTACGACCTGAGGTTCCCCGAGCTCTATCGACGACTCGTCGATCTCGGCGGACAGATCCTGACCGTACCGTCCGCGTTCACCCTGATGACCGGCAAGGACCACTGGTACCCCCTGCTGCGAGCGCGTGCGATCGAGTGCCAGTCGTGGGTGATCGCGCCGGCCCAGACCGGCAAGCACGACGACCAGGGCCTGCGACACAGCTACGGCCACTCCCTGATCGTCGATCCGTGGGGAGAGGTGGTCGGCGCCGCCGGCGAGGGCCCGGGCCTGGCGCTCGCCGAGATCGATCTCGACACCGTCGCCCGGGTGCGAAGGGCGATCCCGGTCTCGAATCACCGTCGGTTGTAGGACCGGCGTCGAGGCGGTCGATCTACCCGCGCCGGGAACCGCGCGTCGGCCTATCGACCGTCCTGGCTCAGGAGCTGCGCGAGGACCTCGATGCCGCGCCTCGTGACGTCGGGAGGCGCGGCGGTGAAGCAGACCCGGGCGTGCGTCGGATAGGGCCCGAAGCTGGGTCCGGGAGCGAGAAACACGCCGCGATCGGCGCAGTCCGAGAGGAAGCCCTCGAGGCCGCGCTCATCGAGCCTGGGTGACGCGTCGAAGAACAGGAAGGTCCCTCCCTGCGGCGGTTCGACGCCGACGGCGTCCGCCATCTCGGCTCCGAGCTTCCGGTACTGCTCGCGAGTCTCTGCCATCCAGTCTGCCGCCGCCGGGCTCGCCAGCAGACGACAGGCCGCTACCTGGGCCGCTGTGGGCGCGCTGTAGAAGCTGTGGGTGCCGACCTTCTGCAGCTCGACCATGGCGCGTTGCGGACCCACGACGTAGCCGCAGCGGTTGCCGGCCATCGCCCAGGCCTTCGAGAACGAATGGGCCGCGAAGGTGGTATCCGGCGCCATCGAGCGCAGATAGGCATGTCGACCTTCGTAGACCAGGTCTTCGTAGACCTCGTCGGCGATGATCCAGAGTCCCTTCGTCTGGGCCCATCGGGCGATCGCCTCGAGGGTCTCGCGGGGGAGACATCGCCCCGTCGGATTGTTGGGGGTGTTCACGTAGACCGCGACGGTTCGCTCGCTGCAAGCCTCATGAAGTCGTCCGACCAGGGCCTCGGCGTCGCCGAGAATGTCGTCGACCGGCACATCGACGGGCACCCCTCGGAAGGTCCGCGTGATGCCGGCGATCAGGGGCCAGTAGGGTGCCAGGAGAAGGATCTCGTCGCCGGGTTCGAGCAGTGCGCCGGCGATGGCTCCCAGGCCGCCGGTAGCGCCCGTCGAGATCATCACGTGGTCGGGTCCGGTTTCGATTCCCGTGCGTGCGGAGACGCGCTCGGACGTGGCTTCGAGCAGCGCCGGCAGACCGTGAGGTTGCGAGTATCGATGCAGACCCGGCCAGTCGGCCTCCCCGAGGTCTTCCATCCGGCAACCGGCTGGGGGCGACTTCCATGTATCGCCGACGTGAAAGGGGTAGACCTCACCCGGGTGATCGCGCAACTTCCGCGCGAGAGCGGTGAAGACCGATCCGCTGATTCCCTGCACACTCGTCGCGGTTCTGGGCGGCCGGGGCATCGTGGCGCGAATCGTAGCAGTCCCATTCGGGGAGGTCTCCGGGGCGTGTCGGCAGGAGCCTGGTGGGGTCGTCCGAGGGGGCCGAAAGTGCCGGAGAATAGGGCCTTTCCGTCCCCGAGGGTGGTGGTTGCGCGTGTTATCGTTCCGTCCTCATGTGCGGCATCGTCGCCATCCTTCGGCGCTCCGCCGGGCCCTCCTCCATCGATCCGACCTCTCTGGGTGATCGGTTGGAGAAGGCCGCTTCGAACCTGCCTGAGCCGACAACTCCGGTCGGCGACTGGAAGGCCTCCTGCGACGCCGCTTCCGCCCTGTTGGAGGCGATCGACAAGGACCTGCGCAGCCTCGGTGGACTGACGTTGCTGGTCGAGAACGACGATCTGCGGCGGCGAGTGGATGCCGCGTGCGCAGGAATGACCGCGGGGGTGGATGCCCTCGAGCAGCTGCTCGACGAGGGCAGCGTGCTCGAGGATTCCGCGTTGGAGGCACTCAACGCCTCTCTCATTCGGCTTCGTGACGCCGTGTGGGCGGTCGGTCGGGACCGCCTGGGAAGAGCCCGTGCGCTTCGGGAGATGGATCTCGTCGGTGCAGGTCCGCGGGCGCTCGAGAACTTCGACTCGATCGAAACGGTGATGGCGGCGCTCGACCGACTGGAAGTCCGGGGTCGTGATTCAGCCGGCGTCCACGTCCTGCTCGAGGGCGTTCACGAGGTCGCTCTGTCGCCGGGAGAGAAGCAGCGCCAGCAGGATCCCCTGTTCTTGTCGGGAGCCGTTCGCTGTTTCGAGGAGGGGATGGGGCTGGTCTACAAGGCGGCGGCGGAGATCGGCGAACTCGGCGACAACGGCAGGGTGTTGCGTCGCGAGATCCGCGAGGACCGGCTGCTTCGTCGTTGCGCCGCCGAGAGCCGGGCGCCCGCCGTGGTGCTCGGCCACACTCGCTGGGCCAGCGTCGGGCTGATCTCGGAGGCCAACGCCCATCCGCTCAACGAGGAGGAGAGTCCGCGCAGCGACGAACCCTACGTCGTGGCGGCGCTCAACGGCGATGTCGACAACTACGTCGATCTGGTCGAGCGTGAAGGGCTCGACTTCGCCGCCGAGATCACCACCGACGCGAAAGTCATTCCTGCGTTGATCGCCCGCCGCCTGCAGGCCGGCGATTCATTGACCGAGGCCTTCAGGGCCACCGTCTCGTCGTTCTCGGGCTCGGTCGCGATCGCGGCGCAGAGCTCGATCGAGCCGCGCAAACTGCTGTTGGCGCAGCACGGCAGCGGCCAGGCGCTGTACGTCGGTCTGCTCGAAGGCGCCTTCCTCGTCGCCAGCGAACCCTACGGCCTGGTCGAACAGACGAGTCGCTACATCCGTCTCGACGGGGAGACCCCCGGCAATCCGGAGAATCCGAGCGCCAGCCGCGGCCAGGTGGTCGTGCTCGACGCCGACGCCGCCGGCACCCTCGAAGGCATCGAACGGTTCGCCTACGACGGCACCCCCCTGCCGGTCGAAGAGTCGGAGATCCATCAGGCCTCGATCACGACGCGAGACATCGACCGCGGCGACTATCCTCACTTCCTCCTCAAGGAGATGAGTCAGGCTTCGGACTCGTTCCGCAAGACCCTGCGAGGGAAGATCGTCGAGAAGGACGGCGCGATCGAGGTCCTGCTCGGCGATGCGACCCTGTCGCCGGCGGTCAGGGAACGCCTGACGACGAAGATCCGACGAGTGTTGCTGATCGGCCAGGGGACGGCGGCGATCGCCGGGCGGGGAATCGCCGAGGCCATGCGGACGATTCTTCCCGCCTCCCTGTCGATCGAGGCGCTGCCCGCCACGGAACTCTCCGGTTTCCGGATGCGCGACGACATGAGCGACACGCTGGTGTGCGCCATCAGCCAGTCGGGCACGACGACCGACACCAACCGGACGGTCGACCTGGTGCGTTCGCGGGGCGCGTCGGTCGTGTCGATCGTCAACCGACGCGGCAGCGACCTCACCGACAAGTCGGATGGCGTTCTCTACACCTCCGACGGCCGCGACGTCGAAATGAGCGTGGCGTCGACGAAGGCGTTCTATTCCCAGATCGCGGCCGGTCATCTGCTCGCCTTCGGCCTGCGTCAGATCGTCGACGAGTCCCCACTCAGCGAGGCGGAGCAGCACCTCCTTCGCAGCCTGCGCGAGATTCCCGCGGCCCTCGACTCGGTCCTCGAGCGTCGAGGGCAGATCGCCGAGATCGCCCGCCGAGGCGCGACCCGTCGGCGGTCCTGGGCGGTGGTCGGCAACGGGCCGAATCTGACCGCCGCCGAGGAGATCCGCATCAAGCTCTCCGAGCTGTGCTACAAGTCGATCGCCTGCGACGCGACCGAGGACAAGAAGCACATCGACCTGTCGAGTGAGCCGCTGGTTCTGGTCTGTGCCACCGGCCTTTCGGGGTCGACGCTCGACGACGTTGCGAAGGAAGTCGCGATCTACCGGGCCCACAAGGCGTTCCCGGTCGTGATCGCCACCGAGGGCGCTGCGGTCTTCGGTACGACGACGGCGGTCGTCGAGGTTCCCGGTCGTCCACCCGAAACTGGCCTTCATCCTGTCGACCATGGTGGGGCATCTGTTCGGCTACGAGGCGGCCCTGGCCATCGACGCCCTCGCTCTGCCGCTGCACGAGATTCGAGCGGAGATCGAGGATCTGGCTGCCGCCGCCCAGCCCGGCGAGAATCTCCTCGACAGCCTGGCGCCGCGAATCGAGGTGGCTTCGCGGACGTTTGCCACCGATCTGGGAGTTCGCTGCTACGACGGCGTCCTGGAAGCATCCACGGCCTCCCGACTGACATCGTTGCTGCGCTATGTCTCCGGCACGGCGCCGCTCGAAAGCTACTTGGCCGAGTACGGCGAGGTCGGCAGTCCGGCGGTCGTGATCGAAGCGTTGACGGAGATCGTGACCCGGGCGATCGAAGAGCTGACCCGCCCGATCGACGCCATCAAGCATCAGGCGAAGACCGTCACCGTAGGCATCTCGAGGGCCGACGATTCGCTGCTCACGGTGGGGCTGGTGCGGTCGGTCATCGAAAGTGGAGTGGCGCGCGATCATCTCGGCTACCGGGAGCTGCGCGCGCTGGCCGGCCTCGATCCCGCGATCGCGGCGGTCGACGGTTACACGCGCTACCGCATCACCGCCGGCAGCGGGGGCGACGACGAGCTGCGGGTCGTCGATCAGGGCGGCGTGGCGAAGTCGATACCCTCCCGCACGGCGGACCTCCCGGTCCTGCGAGGCACCAAGCATCTGGTGGCCGAGGAGCGCCAGTTGCTGGTGGCCCGGGGCCGCAGCGACGGTCGAACGGTCATCCTGATTCCCGAGATCGATCGCACCGGTGTCATCGGCATCCTGCTCCTGCACGTGACGTTCGTCGACTTCGCCAGCCCGGCGGCGATGCGCGGCGTGCTGTCGTCCTACCGCAATCGCTACACGGCTCTTCGCGACGCGGTCATGGAAACCGAACCTGAATTCGACGAGGATCGCCTGGGGCGTGTCGCCGTGGCCGACCTTCTCACTGAGCCCGTCCATGTCCTGGCCCAGGGTTGGCAATCGAGCCGGTCCCAGCCGAAGGGAGTCCTGCAATGAAAGTCCTTCTCACCGGTTCCGCCGGTTTCATCGGTTCTCATATCGCCCACGCGCTGCTCGAGCGCGGCGACGAGGTGATCGGGCTCGATGCCTTCACTCCGTACTACGACCCGAAGCTCAAGGAGAGCCGCAACGCCCGTCTCGAGGGGCGCGACGGTTTCACCCTGATCCGTGGCGACATCAACGACAAGACGGCCCTCGAGAGGGGCTTCGATCTGCTTGAGGGCCTCGGCGAGGGCGCTGAGACCCGGGTCTGTCACCTGGCGGCGCAGGCAGGAGTTCGCGCCTCGATCGATCACCCCGACGAGTTCATCCAGGACAACGTCGCCTCCTTCGGCTACATCCTGGAGTTCTGCAAGACCCGCAAGACCGGCGGCCTGATCTACGCCTCGACCAGCTCGGTCTACGGCGACAACAAGGACTTCCCGCTGCGAGAGGACAGCGACACCGACTCGCAGATGTCGCTCTACGGCATGACCAAGAAGGCCAACGAGTTGCAGGCGGCGGTCTACTACAACCTCTTCGGCGTCCACTCGACGGGTCTGCGCTTCTTCACCGTCTACGGCCCCTGGGGACGCCCCGACATGGCCGCCTTCCTGTTCACCGACGCCATCCTCCACGACCGCCCCATGAAGATCTTCGGCGAAGGCAAGATGCGCCGCGACTTCACCTACGTCGACGACATCGTCGACGGCTTCATCGCCGCCCTCGACCGCAACCACGGCCTCGAGGTCTTCAACCTCGGCTGCGGCAACACGGTCGAACTGATGGACTTCGTCGAGACCATCGAGAAGGCCTGCGGCAAGGAGGGCGTCCGCGAGATGCTCCCCATGCAACTCGGCGACGTGGTCCAGACCTACGCTGACATCTCGAAGGCGAAGGAGAAGCTGGGGTTTGAGCCGAAGACCACGATCGAGACCGGGTTGCCGAATTTTGTGCGGTGGTACCGCGAGTACTACGGCGTCTAGGAGGCCGGCCGCGGATCGTACGGCATCTCGCCGAGTGCTCGTCGACTCCCGTGTGCGAGGTTGGCAACCCTTCGGGTTGCTTGGAAGCTCGCTTCGCGAGCTTCACGCTCCGCTACGCCTCCGCGGGTCCTCGCTGTGGTACGACGACCTTGCGCACGCTTCACGGCCTCCTGTTTCTTCCTGCCTTGGCGAGTAGGCAACGAGTGTCTGACGCGGCCGCAGATCGCGGTAACCCTGCGGATTGCGGCAACCCAGGGGGTTGCTTGGAAGTTCGCTTCGCGAACTTCTGCCGCATTCGGTGGGGCGCCGCGAGCTCTTGGAGATCCGCCGTGGATGCCAGCAGGAGTTCGCGCTAGCGAACTCCCTAGCAACCCATGGGGTTGCCGACGATCTACCGCACGCTTCCCGGCCTAAGGGCTTGGGCTTCGCTTGGAAACGCTCACGCGAGTTTCTCCGGTAGCTCCGACAGCATCTCAGCGAACCTCCGGTGCCCTGCTGCGGCCTCACAAGATGTAGTCTCGGGCCGGAGTCTTCAAGCGAACCGCAGCCAGTAGCTGGCTTCAACAGCGGCAGCTTGGGTCTCTCGCTGTGGGAGGTTTCGAGCCGAGGCATGCCGAGCGACAGCCAGAATTCTGACGAGAAGAAGGCGGGTCTTGGTTGGCAGCCCCTCGTCTTGATCGTCGTGTCGATCGTGTTGATGGTTGCATGGGGCGTCATCTCCGCGCGCCTGAGGGAAAGGCGAATGGCTGAGTTTCGCCAGGACATGGACGCCCTATGGGAGTTTCAAGATCAGAAGAAGGGCGTGATTCTGGTAGCTCGACTCGCCGAAATGCCGTCTGAGATTGCTGTTGAGGTGGTGGAGTTCCAGACTGCTGAGAAGAGGATTGGAAGGGCCACCCTGGTGAACGGCGAGGTCAGGGGTATCCGCAACGGTACAGGCGAGGAGGTGATACGCCTCGAACCCGGATGCGTGGTCGGAGTGGAGGTCGCGTTCTGCAAGGCGTCGGGCTTCGATTCTCTGGTCGAAGCATGGCCCAATCCTGATTCCTGACGTCACTCTATCGGGGCCGGTCGAGGGTCACGGTGAGGCCGCGGCTAGTGCGGTGGTTCGTCCAATGTCCTCCTGGGACGCAATACGCGTCCGGCACCTCTCGCGGGGGGCAACCCAGAGGGTTGCTTGGAAGTTCGCTTCGCGAACTTCGGCACAGTATGGTGGCTGTTCTCCGAAAGCAGAATTATACCACAAATATGAAACTTGTGGTATAACTCCGGTCATGCCAGCGCACCGATTCAGCCTCCAGTTGCAGGCCGCCTATTCGGAACTCCTGGAGCAGCTTCAAACGGCGGAGCTCGAGCAGTTGAGTCGCCACGAAGGCTCTTTCGCGGCAAAGAACGTCAAGGGCGCACGCTATTGGTACTTTCGGCGGCGCGCGGGCTCCAGGATCGACGAGGTCTATCTCGGTAGGGAAAGCCCTGAGCTCCTGGAGCGGATCGAGTCGCTACGTTCCAAGTCCGAGGACGCGAAAGCCGCCGCTCAGGGCCGACGAGGGCTGGTCCGACAAATTCGGGCCGGCGGCTATCTCGCGACCGACCGCCGGACCGGGAGGGTTCTGGAGGAATTGGCGCGGGCGGGAGTCTTCCGACTCGGGGCAACTCTGGTCGGGACCCATGCTTTCCGCTGCTACGGCGCCCTCCTGGGAGTTCGGCTAGCCGGCCAACTGGCGGCAACCTCGGACCTCGACATAGCGCAGGGCCCAGCAGTTCCCGTCGCCATCGGAGAAAGGACGGAACCCGATCTTGCCAAGGCCCTGGCGGCGGCCGAGCGCTTCGTCCCGATCCCGAGCCTCAGCGCTTTGCAGGAGGCCTCCAGCTGGCAGACCCCTGACCGACAACTCAGAGTCGAACTGCTGGTGCCTGAAGTCGGCCGGCCTTCACGGACCAACCCCCTTCTGAAGGCCCTGGGCGCCCACGCGCAGCCGCTCCGGTTCCTCGACTACGTTCTCGAGGAGACCCAGCCGGCGGCGGTGGTTTCGGGGACCGCAGCCCTGGTCAGAGTTCCGACACCGGAGCGCTTCGCACTGCACAAGTTGATCGTTTCTCAACGGCGCGGACGCTGGGAACAGGACAAGTCCCGGAAGGACCTGGCGCAGGCCCGGGCCCTTCTCACCGTCCTTGCCAGCGATCGAACAGAAGACCTGCAAGATGCCTGGGACGATCTCGTTTCTCGTGGCCCTTCCTGGAAGAAGCACTCAGAGGCAGCTCTCGACCAGCTTCCTTCGGATCTGCGCTCCAGCCTTTCCGGCGTCGGACTTCGCTAGATCCAAGAGTGAAGAGATCACTTCCTCCCAGGCCCCGGCTGCGGCCGGTCCCGCGCCGGCACCGCACGACTACACCTCGTCCTGATCGACCCGACCTACGACCAGCTCCATCGTGGCGAAGGACATGGTGGCGGAGTTCTCCTCCCACAGGCCGACCACCAGGTCGTAGCGTCCGGCGACCATCTTGAGGGGCGTCGTGACGGCGAAGTACTGACTGCGGGCGGCTTCGAGGTCGGCGCTGGGGATCTGCACAACGAAACCGAGGTGGTGGGGATCGAGGCGGTTGCCTTCGGCGTCGCGGATCTGCAGCGTGGCGCGGTAGACGCCGGCGTGGTTGGGGCCGTTCTCGATCAGCTCGAGGCTGCCGATCGGCAGCGTGATGGCGATCTGGACCTCGTAGAGGGCGTCGTCGAGTCGCCGCTGGCTCGAGTCGATCTCGAGGCCCAGGGAGTTCTCCTGCCAGTCGAAGACCAGCGTGCCCCAGGCCCGGCTGGCGAGGCTCTGTTCGAGCGTCAGGGGGACGTAGCTGGCGCGGTGGCGGATGTGGGTCTTCTTGCGACGCACCTTGAGTTCCATCTGACGGATGCCGGTCGAGTCGGGCATCGACTCCGGAGGGGCGAAGCTCACCGAGTAGTAGCTCGAGGCGTCGTCACGGACCTCGCGCAGGAATCCACCGAGATCGCCGGCCGAGGTGAGGGCGAGACCGCCCGTTTCGTCGGCCAGCGCCTGCAGCCCGGTGGTGGGGTCGGAGAGGGCGGTCACGGAACCCCGACTCGCCGAGCTTCCGCCGGCGCCGGCCAGCTGGGCGTTCTGCACCGGCGGCTTCATCGGATAGAAGGTGACCCGGTGGGTGTTGGCGACCGCCGACAGGTAGGCCAGCTCGGCGGCGCTGCTGAACCGGGTCATGGCGCGCTGGAAGGCCGAGGCGCCACCGTCGCCTTCCTGGTTGACCGTGCCCTGGCCGGTCGAGTCCATCCGGTCGCTGCCCGACGGGCGGTTGTTGCTGTCGTTGAGTCCGCTGGTCGCCGGGGCGCTGATGTCGTCGCCCGAGTAGTGACGTGAGCCGCCGGCCAGGCGGTCGAACATGGTCTTCGAGAGCAGGTCGAGCGGTTGGCTCGGCAGGCCGTCACTGACCATCAGTACGGCCTTCCGGCCGGGCACGAAGGCGAGCGCTTCCACCAGCGACAGCGAACCGGTCAGGGTGACGCGGTTGTCTTCGGCGAGCGTGGCGGCGTAGGTTTCGGCCTTGGCGGTCAGGCTCGACAGATTGGCCTGGCCGAAGCGATAGGCCGATCCGGCCTCCGAGAGCTGGCGAAGCGTGTCCCGTACTTCGAGGGAAAGCTGCTGACGCAGGGAGTCGATCTCGTTCGGCGCGATTTCGGCCTCGGTAGCCTCGCGGAGCGCCCGGCGAAGCGCGTCGACATCTCGGGTCGGCGACAGCAGCGGTCTCAGGGAGTCAGAGAAGGTCGTCACCGCCACCCAGGTCGGGTTCGCCTCCATCTCCTCGATCAGGGCGCGCTCGATCTCGCGCAGGGCGCTGTTCCGGTGTTCGCGCACCAGGTGTCGTTCGTCGATGAACACGACGATCGTCAATCGGCCCTCGAGCGTCTCGCGCAGCTCGACGCCACGCGAGACGCCGGTGACCTTCACCTTCTTCCCATCGACACGCAGATCGAAGTCCGAAGACTCGAGGTCGAGCACCGGCTCTCTGTCGCGGTCAGTGACGACGGCGTCGAGATGGATCTCGCGGACGTCGATCGACTCCGAAACCACCACGCCCTCGGCCATCGGACGCTGCTCTTCCTGTTTCGACTGGGCGATCAGCTGCGGTGCCAGAAGCAGGCCGAGAAGGGTGATGGCGGCGCGACCGAGGTCCGCGTTCACCGCCCGGCCGCCTCCAGGGTGGGCGCCTCGGCGATCTGTCGCAGGGCCTCTTCGAGGACTCCGATGGCGAGCCAGTACTCGTCGAGCGAGAGGCGCTCGACCGGAGTGTGATCGAAAGCGCTGTCGCCGGGGCCGTAGGCGAGGATGGGGCACCGCCAGACCGGCGCCACCACGTTCATGTCGCTGGTGCCGGTCTTGACCACGAAGCGCGGTTTCGTGTCGGGCGGCCCGAGACTTCGAATGGCGCCCAGGAAGCTGCGCACCAGAGCGTTGCGCGGTCGCTGCGCCAGGCGCGGCTCATAGCCGCGGAAGGCGAAGTCAATGGCCGATCCAGCCCGCGAATCGCAGCATCCCATCGAGGCCGTCGGCAAGAGGTGCGTTGCCTCCGCCCGGGGCGCTTCGAGGCCGATCGGCCCAGGGCGTGGGCCAGGCGGCGTTCGACCAGTCCAGCGGCATCGAAGTCCAGCGGCAGGCGAATGCCCGATCGTGGCGCGCGCCACCTCGGTCAGTCCGTCCGATTCGGTGTCGAGACTTCGCAGGCTGGGGAGCAGGAGGTCGAAGACCTTGTCGTGACTGCCGTTGAAGGCCTGGCAGTGATCGTCGACGGCGTTCCACAGCGTGGTCGCCACCGTGGCGATACCGGGATCGGGACCGGCGGTGTGGGTGAGAGGCCGACGCGCTTCGAGGTCGAGCAGCAGGCGCCCCTTGTAGCCGAGCGTGACCCGGTCCCAGGCGCTGGGCTCGCCGATGATGCAGGCGTCGGGCGAACGGTCGGCGAAGAGTACGTCGCGAACGTGGCGGGCGCCGCGGCTGGTGGCCGATTCCTCCTCGACGGCTCCGATCACCACCACCCGGATGTCGTTCTCACAGGCCCAGTCGTGGCCGAGTCTCGCGACGGCAGCCGTGAACGTCGCCAGGGGGCCCTTGGCGTCGACCGAGCCCCGTCCCCAGAGAGTGGGAACGCCGGCCTCGTCCTCGATGCGGACTCGGATCTCGCCCTCGACCGTGTCGATGTGACCCAGCAGCACGACCCACCGGGTGGCGGTCTCGTCGCCGATCTCGCCGATCACGTTGCCGACCTCGTCGACCCGGCAGCGCTCGAGTCCGAGATCCTCCATCTGCCCTGTCAGCCACTCGCTGGCGTTGCGTTCGTAGCGCGACAGCGAAGGGATCGCGACCAGACCCTGGAGCAGGTCGACGGACCGGTCCCGGTCAACGCGATCGTTGTCGCTCATGCCTGATCCCAGCACCGCGGCGACCGCCGAGACGGCTTCGTCTGCTTCGGCGGGCGTCAGATTGAGGGGCGGCAGCAGTCGAAGCACGGTACAGCCGGCCGGCAGTGCCAAGACCTACTGCTCTTCCATCAGCCGGCGCAGGTAGGGTCCGACCTTCTGACGCAGTTCGATGCCGATCATCAGGCCGCGCCCCGGATCTCACGGACCAGCGCGATGTCGGCCAGTGCCTCCCGAGTCCTTCACGCAGGTAGTTCGCCCATCGATCCGACCCGTTCGATCAGATGCTCTCGCTGGTAGGTCTCGAGGGCCAAGGCCCGGCGGCACAGGCCACCGGATTGCCGCCGAAGGTCGTTCCGTGCAGACCGGGCGCGAGACTGTCGGCGACGGCGCGGCTCGACAGCACCGCGCCGATCGGGAAGCCACCGGCCAGTCCCTTGGCCAGCGTCATGACGTCCGGTTCGAGACCGCAGCGCTGGTGGGCGAACCAGGCGCCGGTACGACCGATGCCGGTCTGGATCTCGTCGACCACGAACACCACGCCGCGCTCGCGGCACAGTCGCTGGGCTTCGAGCAGATAGTCGGTGTCGACGGGATTCACGCCGCCCTCGCCCTGCACCACCTCGACGATCATCGTTCCGATCCGCTCATCGAGCGCGGCCTCGAGAGCTTCGAGGTCGTCGGGCTGGACGAAGTCGACCGCTCGGATCACTTCCGAGAACGGGTTGCGATAGTGGGGATTCCAGGTGGTGGCCAGGGCGCCGAGACTGCGGCCATGGAACGAACGCTTGAGTGCCACCACCCCGGTGCGACCGGTGTGGAGAAAGGCGAACTTGAGAGCTCCTTCGATCGCCTCGGTACCGCTGTTGCAGAGGAAGACATGGGCGAAATGCGCCGGCGTCACGCCGCGAAGCAACTCGAGGAACCGATTGCGCTCGTCATTGGCGAACGCCGCCGAGCACACCACCAGACGCTCCGCCTGCGCCGACACGGCGGCAGCCCAGCGCGGATGGGAGTGCCCCAGCGCGGCCACCCCATGCCCGCTGGTCATGTCCAGGTACCCGCGCCCGTCGGCGTCGAACAACCGCGATCCCTCACCGCGGCTGAAGACGACATTCCCCCGGGTCGGAATCAAACCACTCTCGAACGGCACCGGTACTTCGCTCATGTGATCTCAGTTTCCCATTGTTCTTCTGTCGGACGGGTCGTGCCTCGGTCGTGCTCCGGAAAGCCGCCAGTTCCCAGAGACCGGAAGGCGAACTCCAGTCGCGTGTTCCACTTGTGGTCTCCAGGATCTTGCGTAGAGCCCGACGGACCTGGAGTTGGCGAACTTCCAAGGACTTCGAAGACCGATCCGCGAGGCCGGAAAGCGTGCCGAAGAACCCTCCGTCGGCAACCCTCCGGATTGCGGCAACCCTCCGGATTGCGGCAACCCTCCGGGTTGCTTGGGAGTTCGGTAGCGCGAACTCCAGTCGCGCGGCCCACTGATCTCCAGGATCTTGCGGGGGGCCCGAAGGAGCTACGGTAGAAGTTCGCAGGGCGAACTTCCAAGCAACCCGAAGGGTTGCCCCGCACAAGGGGACGAGCGAGCACTCGGCGAGATTCGGTACGATCTCCGGCCGCCTTGCAAGTGAGCGGTGGGGGGTGTGAAGCTTGCAAACCATGAAGCTCGGGATCCTGGCGTCCGAAATGGACGGGACGCCCACCGGTGTCGGCCGGTTGTTGCGTGGCTGGTTGCCCTGGTTGAGCCAACTGCGGCCGGACTGGAAGTTCGTGCTGCTGTTCCAGGGTGAGCCCTTCGAGGATCCGCTGCTCGACGATCCCGGCTTCGAGACGATCTTCTTCTCGCGTCCCGACCTGAGCCCGACGCTCTTCGAGCAGTGGAAGCTGGGTCGCCTTCTTCCCGAGCTCGATGCCTTCTTCTCGCCGGCCTACAGCCTGCCACGCGGACTGCGATGTCGCTCGCTGGTCGCCCTGCACGATCTCTCCTTCGAGGTCCTCCCCGAAGAGTACGGTTTCAGGCAGCGCTGGCGACGACGACTCCTCGCCCGTCGTGCCGCTCGCAACGCCTCCCGGGTCCTGACGATCTCGCCACGGATCGCAGCGCAACTCGAGTCGCTCTATTCGGTCTCGCCGCAGCGGATCGGCATTCTTCCGTTGGCCGTCGATCGTGAGATCTTCGACGGTCGGCCTGTGGATCGGCCGGCCGGGGGACCCTACGCGCTCTGTGTTGGCAGCATTCTCGACCGCCGTCGCCCGGAGGTCGTGATCGAGGCCTTCGAGCAGATCCACGCCGAGCATCCCGAGATGCGTCTGGTCTTCGCGGGTCCGAACCGGTTGCGTGAGCCCGAGCGACTGCAGAGAGCCATCGATGGGTACGGTCTCGATGGGTTCGTCGAGACCCTGGGTTTCGTCTCGGACGACGATCTGTTCGCGTTGATGCAACATGCTGAGTTCAGTGTCTACGTCTCGACCTACGAAGGCTACGGGTTGCCGCCGGTGGAATCCCTGGTCGTCGGGACGCCGACGATCGTCAGCGACGGCCTGGCCCTCGACTTCCTGTGGCCCGAGTACCCGTATCGAGTCGCCGAGATCGAGGCCGGCGAGATCGCCTCGACCGCGCGTCGGATCCTGGATGATTCGGGCCTCCGCGATCGTGTGCTGAGCGAGGCGCAGACCCGGCTGGCCGGACTCGACTGGCGCTCGGCGACCGAGGCCCTCCTGCAGGAGATCGAGAGGGCCGTCGAGTGATCTCGGTCGTCGTGGTGACCTACAACAGCCGCGAGGTGGTGGGGCGTTGCCTGGAGTCGACCCGCAGCCTGGCCGAGGCAGGCAGTGAAGTGGTGGTGGTCGACAATGCGTCGAGCGACGACACCGTCGAGTTCATCCGCTCCGCCTTCCCGTTCTGCCGTGTTCTCGCCGAGAAGAGCAACGCCGGTTTCGGTTGTGCGAACAACCGGGGCGCCGACATGACCTCGGGCCATCTGATGCTGCTCAACCCCGACGCCTGGCTGTCCCCGGGCTGTGCCGAGGGACTCGCCGGCGATCTCGACCGCGACCCGAAGCTCGGGCAGGTCTCCCCCCAGATCCGCGACAGCGACGGCACGCCGCAGTTCGTCTGGTCGCCGACGACCTCGATCGTCGGCGAGGGTCTGCAGAAGCTCCGGGCGCTGGGTCCCCGGGCGCTGATGCACCGTCCCGTCGGAGTCCTGCTGCGATGCTTCGACGCGGGCTGGGTGACAGCCGGGTGCACGATGATTCGCCGCGAAGCCTGGGAGGAGATCGGAGGATTCGACGAGGACTACTTCCTCTACTTCGAGGATGTCGATCTGAGTCTGCGGCTGCGCCAGGCCGGTTGGAAGGTGGCCGCCGATTTCTCTCTCGACGCCTTCCATCTGGTCGGTTCGTCCGGGATCGCCGAGGAGCACTACCGGCGAAGCCAGTTCCTCTACTACCGCAAGCACCGGCCGATGTGGGAGAACCGATACCTCCTCGACAGGCAGCGACGACGCTTCGGCACCTACGACGACATCGACCTTCAACGCCGGATGATGGCGATCGTCGATGAGGCGGAAGACATCCTGGACTGATCCGGACATCGCGTCCTAGGAGATATGCGTGCCGCCGCCCGCCAGGGCTCGGCGGATCGGCTGTTCGATGCGGCCGTCGGCGAAGATCACCCTGCCGACGCCGGCCTGAACGGCCTCGGCGGCGCCCAGGACCTTCTTCTTCATCCGGTCCTCGGCGAAACGTAGATTCTCTTCGACGCGAGCGGCCGGGATGGATTCGATCAGGGTCGATTCGTCGGGGAACGCCCTCAGGAGTCCGGGGACGTTGCTCAGGATCAACAGCGTCTCGGCGCCCAGGGCGGCGGCCAGCGCGGCAGCGGCGCGGTCGCCGTCGACGTTGATGGCTTCGCCGATGTCGGACGAAGCCGGCGGGGTCAGGACCGGCAGGTAGCCGGCTCCGAGCAGCAGTCGGATGAGGCCGTCGTTGACGCGTTCGACGGTGCCGGTCCAGTCGTCGCGGATCACCATCCTGCGGCCGTCGATGCGGGCGCGGATCGACGGCTTGCGGCGACCCTCGAAGATCCTGCCGTCGAGGCCGCTGAGTCCGACAGCCTGGACGCCTGCCATCTGGAACTTCTCGACCCACATCTTGTTGAGCTGGCCGCAGTAGACCATCTCGAAGATCTCGAGCGTGCGACGGTCGGTTCGCCGGCTGGTGTAGCCCGACTCGCTGGTCAGGAACTGGGGCGGGTGACCGAGGGCCGTTGCGACTTCGT
>CALOFD010000067.1:0-31224 GCA_942492505.1 Thermoanaerobaculia bacterium | reverse complement strand
GAAAGGCTACCGAGGCTCGTCGTTGGGCGTTCGTTTGATCGTTCGTTGACCATGGAGATGAAGCCCACGATGCTGGATTCGCGGATTACCTCAGCCTGCCTGTCCCTGGCCCTCGCGGTCGCCGTCCCGTCCGCTGCCCTGTTCGCCCAGGAAACCGACGGCCAGGAGATCACCACCATCCTGGAGAACACTCAGGGAGTCTCGAGAGTCCGACTCGCGCTGCCGGCCATGAGTCGTCCCGCCGGTCTCGACGCCGCCGCCTCCGCCGCCGCCGACGAACTCGAGCAGACCCTCCTCGAGGACCTCATCTACTCGCGACTCTTCGACGTCCAGGACGCCGAGATCCTCTCCGTACTCGAATTGACCGGAGACCGTCAGCAGGACTTCCTCCAGTACCGCTCGCTCGGCAACCAGGCGGTCCTGCAGGCGGAGCTCAGCAGCGATCCGGGCTACCTGATCCTAGAAGCCAGGGTGCTGGATCTGACCAACTACAAGTCGATCTGCACCGGCAAGCGCTACCGCGGCACGCTCGGCCAGATCCGGCGGATCGCGCATACCTACGCCGACGTCCTCGTCGACTGCTTCTCGGGTCAACGTGGCATCGCGCTCACCCAGATCGTGTTCGCCTCCAACCGGGACGGCAACAAGGAACTCTTCATGATGGACTACGACGGCGCCAACCAGCGTGCCGTCTCGGCCCATCAGACCGTGACCATGGCGCCGGACTGGAGGCCGGACGGCAGTGGCATCGCCTACATGTCGTACTTTTCCAGGCAACCGTCGCTCTACTACCTCGACCTGCAGAGCGGCCTGAAGAGCACCATCCTCGAAGACGACATGCCGAACTTCTCGCCCAGCCTGTCTCCGAACGGCCGCGAGGTCGCGTTCACCCGCTCCCTGCGCGGCAATTCCGAGATCTTCATCATTCCGCGCAGCGGTGGCGAACCCCTGCGAGTGACCGACAACTCCCGAATCGACGCCAATCCATCCTTCAGCCCCTCGGGCCGTGAAATCGCCTTCACCTCCGATCGGGCCGGGACCCCACAGATCTACGTCATGAACCGCGACGGCAGCCAACTGCGCAGGGTCACCCGCGACGGCGCCAACAACGACGGCGCCGACTGGCATCCCGACGGCACCAAGCTCGCCTACGCGAAGCGCCATGCGAGCGGCAACCGTTACGACATCGCGATCATCGACCTGATCACCCTCGAGGACCGGCTGCTCACCCAGGGACCCGGCAGTCACGAAGGTCCATCCTTCTCTCCCGATGGGCGGCGCGTGGTGTTCGAGTCGACCCGTGGCGGCCCGCGCCAGATCTGGACGGTCGACGTCGACGGCGGCAGTTTGAGGAAACTGACGGACCAAGGTGAGAACTTCGCGCCCTCCTGGTCGAGTTATCTCCAGTGAATCGTGCATTCGAACGCGTTTTCCCCTTGGAAGACGCAGGGTTTTCTTGCTACTATGCTCACGTTTTGTGTCGATCGGAGCGGCCCCTGCCGACCGCCTTCCCTCGATCCCTGTCGTTCTCAACGCCCCCCATGGAGGAGTCTCGATGAAGCTCAAGTGGACTGTCATGATCCTTTTGCTCAGCGTCCTGCTGGTAACGGTCGGCTGCGGTAAGAAGGCCGAGCCCGATCCCCCGGCGCCGGAACCGGTGGTCGAGGAGACGAAGACGACTCCGCCGCCCACGCCTGTGCCGCCCCCGACCAAGGTCGATCGCACGCCCGATCCGCTCGACGCCGAGCTCGTCCAGGCCGATGAGTACGCCCGCAATCAGGGTCTCCTGGGCGACATCTTCTTCGCCTTCGACAAGTACGACCTGAGCAACGACGCCCGCGATCGTCTGGCCCGCAACGCCTCCTTCCTGAAGGAGAAGTCGAACTTCGTCGTGACCATCGAGGGCCACTGCGATGAGCGTGGAACGAACGACTACAACATCGCACTCGGCGACAAGCGCGCCAACGCCGCCAAGGACTACCTGGTCTCCCTCGGCATCAGCGCAGCCCGCATCAAGACCCTGAGCTACGGCGAGGAGCGTCCGGTCTGTACTGCCAGCAACGACAGTTGCTGGGCTCGCAACCGTCGCGGTGAGTTCCACCTCACCGGCCGCAACTAGGAAGTCAGGGAGAACGACATCAAGGTGGGACTGCGAAACTCGCGCCTCAGGCGACTGCTCGGAGTCGCGGGAATCGCAGTGCTGCCCTGGACGCTTGGCTGTTCGTCGGGAAAGCTGGAGACCCTTCAGCTCCAACTCGACGACCTCGAGCGTCAGGTTTCCGCCCTCTCCGAGGCCGCTGCCACGAGGGCGGAGATCGCGGCTCTCGAGACACAACTGGAGCAGTCCGAGGACAGCCGCAATCGGCAGCACGCAGACGCCGTCACCGATCGTGAGAACATCGCAGAACGCATTCAGATCCTGGAGGAACAAGTAGCGGACGGGCAGCGGGAACTGGTCGAACTCTCACGCGACCTCGAGCAGAGCGACCGTGAGATCCGGAGCCTGCTGGCTTCGATTCCCGCTCACGGGGAGGGTGGCCCACCGAGCATCGACACGAGCGACCCCGAAGCCCTCTATCAATCCGCCTACTCCAACTATCAACTCGGCAACTTCGAACTGGCGATCCTCGGCTTCGACGAGTTTCTGGAAGTCTTCCCCGACTCCGAGCTCGCCGACAACGCGCTCTACTGGAAGGGCGAATCCTTCTTCTCGCAGCGACGATACGAGGAAGCCGTCTACGCCTTCGCCCGAGTTCTGGCCGTCCATCCCAGCAGTGAGAAGGTTCCCAGCGCTACCCTGAAACGAGCTTTCGCCCACATCGAACGCGGAGAGACCGAGGCCGGAAGAGAACAACTCCGGAGACTTCTCGCCGAACACCCCTCCAGCGCCGAAGCCGAACTGGCTCGCCGCGAACTCAGAGAACTCGACCGCAGCAACTGATCCCGAAAGCCGAGAGCCCGCGAGCCTCGGCATCATCGAACGAAGAACCAGGACAAGAGGCCCAACCCATGGCAAACAGCAAGTCAGCAATCAAACGAGTCCGTCAGACCATCACCCGCACCGAACGCAACCGCGCCGCGAGCAGTCGGATGCGCAACCAGATCAAGGCCCTCCGCAACGCCGCGGAGAGCGGCGATGTTGCTGCGGCCCAGAGCGCCCTGCCGCAGACTCTCAGCATCATCGACGCAAGCGCGCGCAAGGGGCTCATCCACACCAACACGGCGGCACGCTACAAGTCCCGTCTGACCCGCCTCGTCGCCGGCCTCAGCGCCACTGAAGAGGCCTAGCCCAGGCGACCGGAGTCGCCTCCGCCCTTTTCGTTCCCGCTCCCTTCCGGGCCGAAAGGGGCAAGAGGAGGCCACGATCCACCTCGTCAGCCGCTTCCCTGGCCGACGCCTCGAAGTCGCGGGCGACCTCATCGGCCCAGCCAGAAGTCCAGAAGTACTCTCGACCCGGGCAGCGAAGGTCCGAGGGTGCCTAGAAGCCTTCGAGCAGGTCGCTGACGACGGTCTCTGCGAAGCGCGGCGCCGTGAGCTCGATCGCCAGGGTCTCCTGGTCGAAGAAGTCCTCGGTGCTGCCCTCGGCGGCGTAGTTTTCGCGGAACTGGTATCGATCGGCCGCCCACAGGGGTTCTCGCTCCCCGACCCGCCGGAAACTCATGTCGGCGATGATCGAGATCTCGTACTCCTGCGCCCGGCCCTCGTTGTCGAAGGTGATCGGGGTCACTCGCAGATTCGTCACCGTCCCGCGAAGGATCGCATCGGCGGCGGACGGGCTCCGGACCAGATCGAAGCGTCGCCGGGTCACCAGTTCATCGAGGATCGCCTGCGTCAGGATCTGATCGACTTCGAGCCGCTGGGTAGCGTTCGTCAGGGGCTCCACGTAGACGTTCTTGACGTCCTCCGGGATGTTCGACCCCTGCCCCACCAGGGCGTAGCCGCAACCCACCAGCGAGGCCATGGAGAGGCCCAGCAGCGCCGTCTTCGCCAGCACCATCGTCCGTCGCATCATTCGTTCGTCTCCAACTCGTCAGTAGGGTCTTCGAGAACCCGATTCGCGGGAGCCGACATCGACGTCCCGTCCGCCGACACGAACTCGAGGGTCCGATCCGCAGTCGCGGGATCCTGGTTCTTCGGAAGCCCATCCAGGACGCCGTTCACGAAACTGGCCGACTGCTCCGCTCCGTAGCGCTTCGCCAACTCGACAGCCTCATCGATCACGACGGCCCTGGGGCGATCCGGCTGGTAGAGGAGTTCGAACGCGCCGATTCGCAGGATCATGCGATCGACTGCGGACATTCTCTCGATCCGCCAGTTCTTCGCGGCTCGCGCCAGGTAGCGATCGATCTCCTCCTGGTGCTGCGAGACGCCCTCGACCAGACTGCGGGCAAAGGCGAGACCTTCCTGGGTGTCCTCGGCAGTCTGGGAGGTCTTGCCGATCGGCCAGGGCTCGGCCTCTCCGATGAGATCGGCCGGGCGGTAGGAACCCATCGCAACGGCGATCTCCGTGCGACCATGCTCGATCTGGTAGAGCACCTGCAGCGCTATCTCGCGCCCGAAGCTTCGGCTCTTGAACGCCATCGCACGGTTCCGCTTCTCAGGCCCGTAGCGACTTGAAGAGACAGGCCATCTCCAGCGCCGCTTCGGCGGCTTCTCGTCCCTTGTTGCCGAGTTTGCCACCGGCGCGCTCCTCGGCCTGCTGCGAGGTCTCGCACGTCAGGACGCCGAACGTGACCGGCAGGTGGTAGCGCGAAGCCACCCGGCCGAGTCCGGAGGCGCACTCCGAACAGATGAAGTCGAAATGGGGAGTCTCTCCCCGCACGACGAGGCCGATGGCCACGATCGCATCCGGCTGCATCGACGAGGCGACCTCTTCGCACGCCTGTGGAAGTTCCCAGGCTCCGGGGACTCGGACGACCTGGATGTCGTCCGCTCCTACGCCGTGGCGTCGCAGAGTCTCGATGGCGCCTCGCAGGAGCGGATCGACGATCCGTTCGTTGAAGCGCGCGGCGACGACGGCCACCTTGAGCCCTTCGCCGTCGAGGCGACCCGTGGGGTGAGGACGGGCCTCTGGTTGGGTCGTCATGATGGGAGTCCTGAAGAGAGCTTCGAAGGGGAACCCTCAGCCGTGCTGAGGGGGAGGAAATGGTCGGGACGGCGAGATTCGAACTCGCGACCCCCTGAACCCCATTCAGGTACGCTACCAGACTGCGCCACGTCCCGACCCGGGTGGCAGGAACCGTTGTTCCTACCGGGCGGAGTCCAACTCCCCGAGGAGGTTTCGCACCTCCTCCAGGGCGTCTCGAACGCCCGCCTCGAGGGTTTCTACACGCTCAGCTAGGCGCGTGTCAACTTGTTCCGAGGGCGTTGAATCCTCGCCATCGTCGGACGGGGCTTCGGCGACTTCGCCGCTCTCCTCGGACTCCACGTCCTCGGTGCCCGCATCGTCCTCGGACGCCTCCGCTACCGACCCGTCGAGCTCACTCTCGAGCCGCTTCTTGGCCCCGGCGATGGTGTAGCCCTCGTCGTACAGCAGTTCCTTGATCCGGCCGATCAGTTCGAGATCCCGCTCCGAATAGACCCTCTGGCCGGAGGAACTCTTGTCCGGCGCGAGGAACGAGAACTCCGTTTCCCAGTAACGCAGCACGTAGGGCTGAATGTCGACGGCCTTACAGGCCTCGCCGATCTTGTAGTAGATCTTCTTGGAAATCTCCCCGCCCTCCCAGGTCTACGTCGTCGACTCAATCGTCATCGACGGGTGAAACGAGGCTCTTCAGACGTCGGGCCGGGCGAAAACTCAGCCCGCGGCTCGGACCGATCGTGATCTCACTGCCGTCGACGGGATTGACGCCCTTGCGCTCCCGTCTCGGGCGGACCTCGAAGACTCCGAAGTTCGTGATCCGGATCGGCACCCCGTCCCCCAGGCTCGCCTTCATCGACGAGAAGATGGTGTCGACGACCTCGGCGGCCTCATTGCGCGTCAGCGCACCGTGACGGCGGTACACCCGATCGACGAGATCGGCCTTGGTCGTTCCTGGGGTCTTCCTCGCCATCTGCAGGCTCCTCTCCGCTCCCCACCCGGGGGGTCCCAACGCTTCAGCAGGTTCAGGATCGATGATTATAGCCACCTGAGCGTGCCGTTCCAATTCCCCACGCTCAGGTTCTCTTCCGGATCACCAGACGAATCGGAACCCCTGGCAGGTCGAGTTCTCGCCTCAGCGTGTTCTCGAGGTAGCGCCGCAGGCTGCTCGAACGCGGCAGGACTCGGTTCGCGAAGAGCATGAAGGTGGGAGGCCCGGTGCCCACCTGGGAGGCGTAGTAGATCTTCCAGGCCTTTCCTCCCTTCGTCGGAACGTGATGGCGCTCGACCGCCGCATGAAGGATTTCGTTGAGCTTCGAGGTCCCGATCTCGAGCCTGAAGTGATCCAGGGTTTCGATCAGGGGATCGTAGATCTTCTCGAGTCCTCGAGCCGTCACCGCCGAGGTGTTGATCCGCGCCGGCTTCGCCAGGATCTCCTCCAGGCGTTCCCATCCCTTCTCCAGGTTCTCCCGCGCTTCCTCACCCTCGAGCAGGTCCCACTTGTTGCACACGACCACACAGCACCGCCCCAGTTCCCAGATGGTCCCAGCGATCGCCAGATCGCCGCTCGTGATGCCGGCTGCGGCGTCGACCACCAGGATGGCCAGGTCCGCCCGCTCGATCTGACGGCGCGCCATCATCACCGCCAGACCTTCCGCCTGACCGGTGACCTGGGAACGCCGACGAATGCCTGCCGTGTCGACCAGCACCAGGTCGCGGTCGTTCCACCTCACCCGTGTATCGACCGGGTCCCGCGTGGTGCCGGCCACAGGAGACACCAGCGAACGGTCATCCCCCACGAGCCGATTGAGCAACGAAGACTTGCCGACGTTGGGACGTCCCACGATGGCGATGGCATCACAATCTCCGACGAGATCGTTCTCGACTTCGACCACCGGGATCAGCTCGACGAGGATCTCGTGAAGCTCGCTGAATCCCCGACCGTGTTCGGCCGAGAGGAGCAGCGGCTCTCCGACACCGAGGGACCAGAACTCCGCCAGACGCTGCTCGCTGCCGCCGACGTCGGATTTGTTGACGACCAGTTGAATCGGCTTCCCGCTCCTACGAAGGGCGCTCACCACGGCCTCGTCGCCACCGGTCAAACCCGTCGATCCGTCGACGACGAGAAGGAGTGCGTCCGCCTCATCGACGGCCATCAGAACCTGGGCGTTGAGACCGATCGGATCGTCTCCGGGCACCAGCCCGCCCGTATCGATCAGATCCACCGTGCGCTCATCGTCGAGTTCGAAGGTGCCGAAGACCCGGTCCCGGGTCACCCCCGGCAGGTCGTGGACGATCGATTGGCGACGTCCGACCAGGCGGTTGAACAGGCTCGACTTGCCGACATTGGGACGCCCGACGATCGCCAGGGTCCCACGACGGACGACCACGCGTCCGGCGACGCTGCCGCTACTCGAAGGTACTGTCGAGTTCACGGAAGAACACCTGCCAGCGGCCGTCGACCTGCTTCAACTGGTACTTGACCCGATTCACCTGACCCAACTGCTCGGAGAGCTGACGGTCCGTACCGGACGCGAAGACTCGGAGGTCCCACGTCTCGAGAGTCGTGACATAGGCATTGGCGTGGCTCCAGACGGTGGTCTCCTCCACCGTGAAGCCCTTGAACTCGGGACGCATTTCGCGACTCTGGGCCAACATGTCGCTGATCCTCTTGTCGAGACCGGCGATCTCCTTCTCCGCCGCGAACCCCTCCAGAACGCTCGCCTCGCCGCTCCGATAGGCCTCCGCCAGGCGCGGCAGATAACCTGCCAGATCACGCTCGATCTCCGCCCCCACCGCCTCTGACGCCGGCTCCACACCACCGCAGGCGAGGAGCGGAAGAAGGAGGGTCAGAAGGGCAAGAGGACGTACATTCATTCGGTGAGATTCCCTGTCCACGAGACCCTCCACTCTAGCACCGGCGTCCCTTTTCCATTGACAGCCACGGAAGCGAACTCTAGACTCCTGCAGCCTGCGAAAGTGGCGGAATTGGTAGACGCGCAAGATTCAGGTTCTTGTGTCCGCAAGGACGTGGGGGTTCGAGTCCCCCCTTTCGCACCACTCTCGGCTCGCACTGCCTCAGGCCTCCACGAGCCTCTTTCGGTTCCCTTCAAGAGCAGTGCCCGACGAACACGGTACTCCGGCAGCCACCCTCAACCGACTGTCGATCTACCTCCGATGCCTGCGGGAACTCCAGGCAGAGGGTGAGGAGACCGTCTCCTCGCAGGGATTCGCCGAGCGCTTTCACCTCTCCTCGGCCCAGATCCGAAAGGATCTCGCCCACTTCGGCGATTTCGGCACCCGCGGAGTCGGCTACGAGATCGCCTCCCTGGCGGACCGGCTCCACGTTCTCCTGGGACTCGATCGCAAGCGACGGATCCTGATCGTCGGGATGGGCAATCTGGGTTCAGCGCTGGCTCGCTACGTCGGCTTCAACGACGACAGCTTCGAAGTCGTTGCGGCCTTCGACTCAGATCCCGCCAAGATCGGCCGAACCCTGTCGGGGGTCGAGGTCTACGACACCTCCGATCTCCGAGAAGAGGCCGTTCGAGTCCGTGCCGAGATCGCGGTCCTGGCGGTCCCCGCCGCGGCCGCGACGGTTTGCTACGAGAAGCTGGTCGATTGCGGGGTACGAGCCGTCCTCAACTTCGCACCGGCACCGCTGCCGGCGATCGAAGGCATCCACGTTCGCAACGTCGACTTGCGCATCCACCTCGAAGAACTCAGCTTCCTACTCGGACGATCCAACCTCGAAGAAGCTGACTGAACTGGCGCCCCATCGGCGAGTCTGCTGAAGTCGGATGCGATCCGAGCCCGCGGGGGCGGCCAGGCGACTGTCGTGCTCGATGGCGAGGCGTGCGCCGTCGACCACCCAGGCCCCGAGGGCCTGCACCAGATCGGCGCCGTCGAATCCCGCGTACGGGGCATCTGCGAAGACGAACCTGAACGGCGATCGAGGCAGCCGCTTCGGGTCGCGCAGTGCAGCCGGCAGATCCCCCCTCATCCACCGTGCACGGCCTTCGCAGCCCAGGACCCTCGCGTTCTCCTCGGCGAGTCGCAGGGCGGAAGCATCACGATCGATGCCGAGCAGCCTGCCGGCGCCCCGGCTCAACGCCTCCAGGCCGACGCCTCCACTGCCACAGTAGAGATCGAGAAACGCGCTGTCCACCAGATCCCGTCCCCAGATCGAGAACACCGCCTCGCGGACTCGCGCCATGGTCGGACGACTGCCACGAGCGACGGCGATCCGGCGGCGCGCGTACTCCCCGCCTGAGATCCTCAACGTCGAGGGCCGCTCAAGGCAGTTCGTCCTCGATCGATACGAAAACCTCCGGGATCTGGGCGATCGGCACCCAGATGCGAAGAGGCTCCTCGATTCCGACGAGTTCGATCACGCTCTCGACGCCGGATGTGTCGCGAGCGAATCCGACGATCTCGTACAACCCCGAGCGCGGCTTTCGCAGGAGATCGCCGACCTTCGGCCGATAGTCGGCTGGGATTCCCGAGAACGGCGCCCGGTCGCGTACGATGCCCGCGATCTCGCGAGCGAGATCGACGCCCCGCTGGAGCCCGATCGACAGCGAGTCCAACTGGTGGAAGCGCATCATCCAGGGGCCTGGATCTCCGACCAGGCGGCGACTCAGGATGCACTGATCGAGGTACTCGCCGTCGATCCCATCCCCGAAGGTCTGCGATTCTTCGAGTTCGAGCTCGGCCACTCGCTGATAAAGCGCCTCGCGCTCCTCCAGATGCAACTCGGTGAGCAGCATCGTGCGCTCCTCCTGCTCACCCAGCCTCTCGAACAGCCGTAGCGTCCCGTTGCCGAAGAAGGTCACGTCCTCGAGCGACAGCTCGCTGACACAGCGCAGGCGCAGGACCTCGAGCGACCTCAGGTTGTCCGAGCCGACCCGGGCGCTCCCGGGGATGACCGCTGCCAGCGCAACGAGTCCACTGAGCCAGACCACGCGCCGGCGAAGATTCCCGGTCCTCAACGCGCCTCCGAGGAGGCCTGGTAGACGAGCCTCCCTCCGAGGATCGTATGGGTCACCCGCAATGACCGGATCTCCTCTTCGGGGACCTTCATCAGGTCCGCGGAGAGAATGACGATATCGGCCAACTTGCCCGCGGTGAGCGACCCCTTGATCTCCTCCTCGAACGCCGCGGTCGCCGCATTCAGGGTGTAGGAGCGGAGGGCTTCTTCTCGGGTCATCGCCTGCTGCGGATGGAACAACTCACCGTCCGCAAGTCGGCGCGTCACAGAAGCGTGGAACGATGCCAGCGGGTCCACGGCCTCGACAGGGGTGTCGGTTCCGTTACTCACCAGGGCTCCGCTGTCGAGCAGTGACCGCCACAGATAGGCTCCGGTCCGGGCTCGCCGGTCGCCGATCCTATCGGGAACCCAACTGCCGTCCGACGTGCAATGCACGCCCTGCATCGAAGCCACCACGCCGAGTTCGGCAAAACGCGGAACGTCCTCGACGCTCAGATGCTGAGCATGCTCGATCCGCCACCGCCGATCCCGGCCGGGATCCTCCGAGAAGGCCTCTTCGTACAGGTCCAGCGTCTCACGGTTGGCTCGATCCCCGATCGCGTGAACGCAGAGTTGGAAGTCGTGGAGCACTGCCAGACGAGCCGTCTCCTCGAGGCTGGCGATCGAAGTCGTGTTCAACCCCTCGCTCTCGGGCAGGTCTTCATAGGGTTCGAGCAACCACGCACCGTGGGTCCCGAGAGCCCCGTCGAGGGCGACCTTGATCGCCCTCACGGTGAAGAAATCCCCGCCCGCCCCAACCACACGGAGCTGCGACAGATTCTCGGCAAGCAGTTCGTTGCCGACCCGAACCATCATCCACAGCCGGAGCGGCAACTCACCGTTCTCGGCCAGCGAGCGCAGGAAGGCGATCTCTTCCAGGGAGGAGCCGGCGTCCTGGAACGATGTGACGCCGTGGGAAAGACTCTCCGCGGAGGCGAGTTCGACCCATCGTCGGATCTGATCTTCGTCGTATCCGCTCGGCAGAACGCCGGCCAGAAGACTCGAAGCATTCTCGCGCAGGACTCCGATCGGATCACCCGCGGCATCTCTTACGATCTGCCCCCCCTCCGGACTCTCCGTGGCGCGACCGATCCCTGCCAGTTCCATCGCCCTGCCGTTGACGAAGACCGCGTGGCCGCTGGCATGAGTCAGTACGACCGGGTTCTGCGGAGACACCGCGGTGAGCGCGTCGTGCAGGGGCAAACCCTCGACGGTGGGCTCCGGGATCATGCCCCACTTGTCCTGGTGCCAGCCTCGACCCAGGATCCACTCTCCCGGTTTGGCTTCCCTCACCCTCTCGGCGACTCGGTCGACGACATCCTGCCAGCTCTCGGCCCCCCGCAGGGCCAGCCGATCGAGGGAACGCCCGAGCGAGAGGAAATGTCCGTGGCCCTCGATGAAGCCTGGGATCACGGAACCCCCTCGAGCCTCGACCACCTCGGTCCGGTCGCCGATCCACTCGGCGATCCGGTCCCGGTCGCCGACCTCGAGAATCCGACCGTCGCGAACTGCAACGGCTTCGGCCGTCGGCCGAGTCGGATCGACCGTCGTCACGGACCCGCCCACGATCACCATGTCGGCGTAGCCGCCGTCGGGCGGCCGACGAACGCAGCCCACCTGCAGGGTCAGGGTCAGGAGCAGAACCGCAGGGGCAAGGCTTCGATGGAACCGGAGGGTCGGCAGCTCGGCGAGCCTACCCCAGGCTCGAGCCCCCAGCTTCACGGCAGACGGAGGACCTGCCCCGGCTGAAGAATCGTCGTCGAAAGAGCGTTGTAGCTCTTCAGGTGATTCGTGCTGAGACCGTAGCGGCGAGCGATCATGGTGAGGTTCTCCCCGGACCGGACCACGTGCTCTTCGCCGCCCGCCCCCTGCCCTGCCGGCAGGGTGATCTTCGTTCCGATGCTCAGGCGATCCGGGTCGCGCAGCGTGTTGAGGGCAGCCAGGGTCCGTACATCGGTTCCATAGCGGTTGGCGATCCGCGCCAGGCTTTCACCGCTTTGTACGGTGTGGTATTGCGGCCCCCCAACCGAACTCGCCAGGGAGGTCCTCGACGCGCTACTCACCGCAGCGACCTGGCCCTCTGGCCCGAAGCCACCGAACGACGAGGGCGCCTGACCGGGAATCAGCAGCGCCTGGCCGATGTAGATGCGATTCGCCGACGACAGGTTGTTGGCACGCTGGATGGCTTGCGAGCTGGTCCCGAAACGGGATGCCAGACCGCTCAGCGTATCTCCGCGCTGCACGCGATAGACCCGTTCGAGTTGGTGCCCCAGCTTCCTCTGATGGGGAATCCCCTCGTACGCGGCCACGACGGCCGCAGTGCTTCCCAACGGCACTCTCAGCGGGTAGCGCTTCGGAATCAGCAGCCGTTCGGTGAAGATGTCCGGCGACAGCGCGGGGTTCAACTCGCGCAGCGAACCCATCTCCAGACCGGCTCCCAGGGCAAGATCGGCGATCGACACGAAATGATCGAACTCGACCTCGTCGAAGCGCAGGGGCGCGTCGGGGACCGCTCCCGGGAAGTGGGTCGCCCGGTTCGCATAGACGTTGAATGCAGCGACGAACTCGGCGTAGAAGTTGCGGGAGGCGAACCCGAAACTCCTCGACTGATAGCGATCGACGATCACACCGATGTCGTGGCTGCCGGTGGTCCGAACCGCCCGACGCATGCCTCCAGCGCCGTGGTTGTAGGCGGTGATGGCCAACGGCCACGACTTGAGGCTGTCGAAGTTCGACGCCAGCAGGCGGGCTGCGCCGTGAGCTGCGAGGATGGGATCCATCCGAGAGTCGACCGCCGAGTCCATCTGCAGGTAGTGGCGCGCCGTCGACGGCATGAACTGCCAGGCCCCGGCAGCCCCGACCTTGGAACGCGCGTTGCTCTGGAACATCGATTCCACGAACGGCAGGCGGCTCAGTACGACCGGCACCTTCTCCTCGGCGAAGGCCTGTTCCAGGGCGCTCATGTAGCGACCGGAAACTCCCACGGCGACCTCGAAACGGTCCCTGAGACCGACCTGCGATCGCACCCGCCCCGCCGCCTCTGCGTAGCGGGCGAGCCGACCCGGCCGGACCGACCAGACCCGCTGGAGGTGGCGAGCGAGGTCCGACGTCGCCTGACCGCCGTTCGACAGATCACGCAGCGCCGCCGAAATCCGATCCCTCGCCTCGTCGAATCGCTTCGAACGGGCCTTGAGAATCGTCGGATCCGGAGGGTCGCCCGGATCCAGATCGGAGAGGTCCAGGATCTCGTAGACGATCTCCAGATGCAGTTCGTCATGGACGACGGCCTGATGGCTCGAGTACCTGCTGTAGATGTCGGTCCAGAAGCGAACGTTCGGCTCCAGCGACGAAGGTACCGGGAAGACCTTCGGATCGAGCTCCTCCACTGCACTCTGTCCGAGCACTCCCGTCGAAAGCGAAGCCGAGGCGATCGCGACCAACGCCAGGGGCGCGAGGAAGTTGCTGAACCTGCCCACGATCATCGTGGGCAGATTGTAGCGAAATATCGCCCTACTGAGCTATTGCCATTCTTGCAAGCCCTTCGGCCGGGCGGCACGACTCAGTACCGATAGTCGTCGCGCTTGAACGGACCCGCGGCCGGCACGCCGATGTAGTCGGCCTGCTCCCGGGTCAGTTCGGTCAACTTCACGCCGAGGTGCTCGAGGTGGAGTCGGGCGACTTCTTCGTCGAGGTGCTTCGGCAACAGGTAGACCTGATGCTCCAGGTTCTCACTGTTGCGGTGCAGTTCCAACTGCGCCAGCACCTGGTTGGTGAACGAAGCCGACATCACGAAGCTCGGATGTCCGGTGGCGCAGCCCAGGTTGAGGAGTCGTCCCTCCGCCAGGATCAGCACGCTGTGTCCGTCCGGGAACACCCACTGGTCGTACTGCGGCTTGACCTGCAGACGCTGGATGCCGGGCAGCGCTTCCAGTCCCGCCATGTCGATCTCGTTGTCGAAATGACCGATGTTCCCCACGATCGCCTTGTCTTTCATCCGGGCCATGTGGTCGAGGGTGATCACGTCCTTGTTGCCGGTCGCGGTGATGAACAGATCGGCGGTCGCGATCACGTCCTCGACCGTCTTCACCTCGTAGCCCTCCATGGCAGCCTGGAGCGCGCAGATCGGATCGATCTCAGCCACGATCACTCGGCAACCCTGGCCTCGCAGCGACTGGGCGCAGCCCTTTCCGACCTCGCCGAATCCGCAGACCACCGCGGTCTTGCCGCCCAGCATGACGTCGCTGGCACGGAAGATCCCATCCACGAGGGAATGGCGGCATCCATAGACGTTGTCGAACTTGCTCTTGGTGACCGAGTCGTTGACGTTCAGTGCTGGGAACAGCAGCGTCCCCTCCTCGGTCATCTGATAGAGACGATGAACGCCCGTCGTGGTCTCTTCGCTGACGCCGCGAATCTCCGCACCCATCCGGGTCCAGTAGTCGTCGCTCTCCGCCAGGCGAGAGCGCAGGAGGTCGAGGATCACTCCCCACTCCTTGCTGTCGGTTCCAGCCACGAACTCCGGCACCGATCCCGTCGCTTCGAACTCGCTTCCCTTGTGGACCAGCAGGGTCGCGTCACCACCGTCGTCGACGAGCAGCGTCGGGCCGTCGTGTCCTTCCCAACGCAGCGCCTGATCGGTGCACCACCAGTACTCCTCGAGAGTCTCTCCCTTCCAGGCGAAGACCGGAATGCCGCGCGGATCTTCCGGAGTTCCTCCACTTCCACGCCGTCCGACCACTACGGCAGCCGCTGCGTGATCCTGGGTCGAGAAGATGTTGCAGGACGCCCAACGCACGTCGGCTCCCAACTCGGCGAGGGTCTCGATCAGTACGGCAGTCTGGATCGTCATGTGGAGACTTCCGGTGATCCGGGCGCCGCTCAACGGCTTCTCCTCGCTGTAGCGCCGGCGCAACTCCATCAAGCCCGGCATCTCGTGCTCCGCCAGATCCATCTCGCGACGGCCGAACTCGGCCAGCGAAAGGTCAGCGACCTTGTAGTCGAATGCAGTCTGGGTTTCGATTTCCTGTACGGTCATGGAACTCCTCCTTCGTCGAGGCTGGTTGTGGATGATTCGAATCGATCCTGCGACTTCTCGAGGGGCCGAAAGGCCCGCGCGACGAACAACTCCGGTCCCTTCGCAGCGAGGTCGGGAGGCAACCGCCGATAGGAAGGGGATTGCCAATCGGAATCGGCGAACAGTTTGCGCACCGCCGACTGCGAAAAGCCGAGCCAGACATGCCCCATCTCCTGTCGGTACTGTTGCCGGTCGTGGGCCTGCATGTCGACGACCACGACGCTGCCTCCGGGACGCAGGGCGCGGCGAGCCTCGTCGAGGACTCGGCGTGGATCGGCCACGTGGTGCAGGGCCAGCAGCAGGATCGCGCTGTCCAGTTCACCGTCTGCCACGGGCAGTTCCTCGAGCGAACCGCGGCGAAGTTCGACCGTATCGAATTCGGCCAGCCGCTCTCCTGCCGTCGCCAGCATCGCCTCGGAACTGTCGACCGCGATCACCTGTCGGACCCACGGCGCCAGGCTGCGGCTGAAGCTTCCTGTACCGCATCCCAGATCCCCGACGACCTGGTGGCCGCCGAGCAGGGCCAGTCCCGCCACGAGGTCGAAGCGTTCACCGAAGAGCTCCACCCTGAGGGAGTCCCAATCCTGGGAGGCGCCCTCGAAGAAGGCTCGAGAGCCTTCGCGCCGCTGCTCGAGGACACGAACGACCCGTTCTCGATCCTGCGCGACGGCGGTCTGGTCCTGGATGGATTGGCGAAGCACCATCCACAATTCGCGGTCGCCATCGTCGAGAGCCTCGATCCGCGAGGCATAGAAGGCACTCGAGGCCTCCTTTCGGGCCCAGATCCAGCCCTGTTGACGCAACAACTTGAGGTGTCGGCTGACGGTCGACTGCGGGGCCTGAAGGACCGCGCAGAGTTCCCCGACCGTCAGCTCGTGGCGCTCCAGAACCAGCAGGAGCCGACAGCGAAAGGGCTCGGAGAGCAGAGCGGCCTGGCTGAGGAGGTCTCGCTCCTGAACGACGGGAATCGTGGCTGTCATGGTCAATCCGTCCATCCGGATAGACGGATTATCCAATCCGCGGCAAAGCTTGTCAACCCGGAAGGGCCAGGCGTGCCGCTCGGACGCGTCAGCCCTTGGGCTGGGAACGGGAGCCGTCGTCGGACGCCGAGGACGCGCCGGCGCCCTCCACCGTCTCCCACAGCAACTCGGCAACGTCGCGAACGACCAGGTCACGATCGCCCTTGCGGGCGTTGATGCCGTCCTCGAGCATCGTCGTGCAGAAAGGGCACCCGACCGCGACCACCGAAGCGTCAGTCGCCAGGATGTGTTCGGCCCGCTCCTGATTGACCCTCTGTCCGGCGGGTTCATCGGTGTAGCACATACCGCCGCCACCGCCACAGCAGAAACTCTTCTCGCGACTGCGCTCCATCTCGGTCGGTGCACTGCCGCTGGAGAGGCGCACCAGTTCCCGCGGCGCATCGTAGATCCCGTTGTGGCGACCGAGATAGCAGGGATCGTGGAAGGTCACCTTGCGGCCGTCGCCGACGCCGACGTCCAACTTGCCGTCCTTCACCAGACGATCGAGATACTCGCTGTGATGAAGGACCTCGAAATGCCCGCCGAAGTGCGGATACTCGTTGCCGAGCGTGTTGAAGCAGTGCGGACACGACGTCACGATGGTCTTCACCGAGTAGCGCTCGAGCGTTTCGATGTTGCCCTTGGCCAGCATTTCGAAGAGGAACTCGTTGCCGATCCTGCGCGCCGGATCACCGGTGCAGCCTTCTTCCCGGCCCAGGATCGCGAACTTCACTCCGGCCTTCTGCATCAACTGAGCCAGGGACCGCACGATGCCCTGATTGCGCTCCACCAGCGCTCCGCCGCAGCCGACCCACAACAGCACCTCGGCCTCGGCCGGATCGCTCATCTCGGCCATCTCGTTCAGGCCGAGGCCGTCCGCCCACTGAGTCCGGTTGAAACTGGTTCCCGGGAAGGGATGACCGCGCTGCTCGAGCGAGGTCACGACAGCCTGGAACTCCTCCGGGTAGTCGGCCTCCTCCATGACCAGGAACCGACGTGCATCGACGATCTTCGGCATCTGCTCGATGTAGACCGGACAGGCCTCCATGCAGGCCGCGCAGGTCGTGCACTGCCACAGGGCCTCGCGCGACACCGCCGTCGAGTCATCGATGATGGCAACCGGTTCTGCTGAGGCCGACGAGGAGGCGTCTGGGTCTTCGCCGTCCTTCGCTGCGGCGGCGGCGAGAAGACCATCGGCCTTGTCGTGCATCAGGCTTCTCAGGTCCAGGATGATGTCGCGCGGGGACAGGGCCTTGCCGACCGTGTTCGCAGGACATACCGCGGTGCAGCGACCGCACTCGGTGCAGGCGTCGAGATCGAGCAGGTCCTTCCACGAGAAAGCCTGCAGCGAGTTCACCCCGAAGCTCTCCGCTGTCTCGAAGTCGATGGTCTTCAGACTCGAACCGTACCCGTCGAGGTTGGCGCAGAAGATGTTCAGGGGTGCGGTGATCGCATGAGTCATCTTCGTGTAGGGAGCCCACGCGATGAAGCCGAAGGCCACGACCAGATGGAACCACCAGAAACCCAGGTGCGCCGCCTCCATCGCCTCCACGGACATCACGGCACTCGACAGCCGCGCCAGCGAGTAGCCCACCGGCGACCAGGTTCCCCAGGGATCGTCGGTGGCGGCGATTCGCCAGCCCTCGATCAGGAAACCCGTGACCGAGATCACCAGGATGAACAACAGGATGACGTCGGCCTCGCCGGTGAACACCAGTTGCTTCGGTCTCTTCGCCCAGCGACGGAATCCGGCCATCAGGACACCAACGATGACCAGCAGGCCGAACACATCGACGATGAAGGACTGGAAATACAGGTAGAAGGCGCCGTGCATGATGTCCAACGGCGTATCCGCCTGAATGGCGACGACGGTCGTCGCGATCGTCAGGATGATGAATCCGTAGAAGATCATCCGGTGGAACACACCGGCATAGCGGTCGCGGGCGGTCCTCTGCTGCGCCACGCCGTGGCGCAGCAGCAGCTTCACCCGCTCTCCGAGTCGATCGAAGCGAAGCGCCGGCTGACCCAGGCGCCACCGTCGCAGCTTGCGATAGAAGCCCCAGAAAGCGACCCCGAGAGTCGGCACGAGAAGCAGGTACATCACCCAGATGTGGGAGATGTTCCAGTAGACCTCGCGGGTCGCTTCGGCTGGATTCATGACCTCAGAGTCGCAAGCTTCTCGGTGAGAAGGGGAACCACGTTCTTGTAGTCCTCGACGATACCAAAGCTGCAATGCTTGAAGATCGGCGCGTCGGGGTCGGTGTTGATCGCCGCAACGATCTTCGAGTCACCCATGCCGAGCAGATGCTGGCTGGCGCCCGAGATCGCGATGGCGAAGTAGAACTCTGGAGAGACCTTCTTGCCGGTCTGTCCCACCTGCCAGGTCGGCGGCACCCAACCCGAATCGCAGGCGGCTCTCGACGCCCCCATCTCGGCCCCGATCGTGTCGGCAAGCGCCTGCAGCTGTTCGAATGGCTCTGGGCCACCCAGGCCACGTCCGCCGCTGACGATCAGCTGTGCATCTTCGAGACGGACGCCCTCCTGCTCTTCGAGGATCCGCTCGACGATGGTCAGGGCAGCCGGCGCGAGATCCACCGAAGCCGTCTCGACCTGCGCGGATCCACCGGACGGGGCGGCCGGCTCGATGGCGCGGGCACGCACCCAGACCACTGCGGGCGATCGCTTCAACGCGTAGACCGCCGTCGCCTTGCCACCGTAGGCCGAACGCGTCGCCCGAACCTGTCCATCGACCGACTCCACGCTGGCGGCGTCGGCGAGAGAACTCCCGCCGAGCCGATGGGCCAGGCGCGGAGTGATCTCCTGACTGTAGACGTCGCTACTGAGCAGGTACGCGTCAGCGGCCACCGTCCCGGCGACCTGGGTCAGCGCCTGCATCACCAGCTCGGGCTGGTACTCATTCAGGTCGGGGTTCTCGATCTGCACGATGCGGTCGACGACCGCTGCCAGTCCCTCGGTCATGCCGGCGCTCGCGTGTCCTACGATCACCGCGATCAATTCACCCGACTCGCCGGCGAGACTCCTTCCAGCCCCCGCCACACCCTGCGCTGCCCGGTCGTAGCCGTTCTCTCCGAAGAGAATGATTCCTACTTTGCTCATTTTCAACGACTCCTCGTTCAGCCGATCGCAGACGCGATATTGGAGATCTTCTTGGCCAGCACGGTCACTCGCTCATCGAGGTCGTCGCCTTCGATGAATTCACACTGGACGCTCTTGGTCGGGATGAACAGATCAACGACCTCGTAGTAGTCCCGTCCGCTGCCGGCGTCGACCCCGAGGTCCCCGAGACTCAGCTGGGTCAACGGCTTGCGGTACGACATCATGACGTCCCGGGTCTTCGGGATTCGCGGCACGTTGCCTTCGTTGTTGGTGATCGTCAGGACACACGGCGTCGAGGTTCTGGCAACCTCGAAGCCGACGTCACTCTGACGACGGACCTTCAGTCCCTCACCCTCCGGCTCGATCTGGTCGACCAGCGACAGACTCGGGACTCCCAGTTCCTCGGCCAGCAGTCCGCCGGTCTGACCGACTCCCCAGTCCCCCGACTCGCGCCCGACAAGCACCAGGTCGAAGCCGCCGAGATGCTTGACCGCCCCGGCGAGGACTCGACTGACCGTTCCCGGATCGGGGTTGCCGGGGCCGTCGTTGGAGATCGCAACAGCATGATCCGCGGTCATCGCCAGGGCCTTGCGGAGCGTGTCCTCGGCTTCGCCGCCGCCGAAACAGAGTGCGGTGATCTCTCCGCCGTGCGCCTCGCGGAACTTCAGCGCGGTCTCCAGGGCGTTCTCACAAAAGATGTTCGTCACGAGGTTCGCGCCGCCGCGCTTGGCCTCCTTGGCTTCCGGATCGACCTGAAAGTCCCTGGCGGGCAGGTCCGGGTCGAGAATCTGCTTCAAGCAGACCAGGATCTTCATGATTGCGATATCTCCTTGCTTACTTCAGGAAACCGCGCAAGGCGATCTCCGTGATCTGTTCACTGACTTCAGCTCCGCTCAGTCGTCCTTCAGGCCGATACCAGCGCGCGGTCCACATCACCGCTCCGAGCAGCGCGAACGCCGCCACCGTCGTATCGACCGGCTTCAGACGACCGGCAACTCTCAGTTGCTCGAGATTCTGGCGAACGAACTCCACGTAGACCCGCTGGCGTGCGCGGATGCGACGCCGGTGTTCGGCTTCGAGCCCTTCGGCTCCGTCGACCAGCAGGGTGATCGCACTGCCGTCGAGCGTGATCGCGGCCGCATGCTCCGACACCAGGCTTTCGAGGCGCTGGAGAGGATCCTGCAGTTCTCGGGCCTTTTCGATCCATGCCTCGAGTCGGTCCATGCCGAAGCTCACGATCGAGAACAGCAGGTCTTCCTTGCCGTCGACGTAGTGGTAGAGCCCCGCCTTGGTCAGTTCGACGGCCTCTGCAACCTCTCCCATCGAGGTCGCGTGATAGCCCTTGTGACAGAAGATCTCTGCTGCAGTGCGCAGGATTTCCGCCCTTCGATCGGGGCTCGGCGTGGGAGACAGGGAAGACGTCACGGACTCGGCGCTCTCCAGCGGGGGTCGTGGCGGGCCGCTCGACCGCGATGATCAGGCGACCTACCGAACGGTCGGTAGCTTGCCGAAACTGATCCATGCTGTCAATGCCGACAGGAGTGAAGCGAGTAGGATCGACTCATGCCGTCGGACGTCACCGCCGCCCGAGCCGCCGACATCATCCTGCGCGGTTTCCAGGACTTCCATCAAAGGTTCCGTGCCATCACACGGCGGGCGGTCGAACGCTTCGAGGCCCGCGATTGGGACGGCATCCGCAGGGATACGGTCCTGCGTCTCAACCTGCACGCACCCAGCGTTGCGGAAACTCTCAAGGCCCTGCGCAAGGAGTTCGGCGAGGCCATCGATGAGAAGCGCTTCTGGAACGACGCCCGGGAGGCCTACAGCCTGACGATTCTGGGCGCCGACGAATCCGAACTGTCCCAGACCTATTTCAACTCCCTCACGCGAGCTCTCTTCTCGCACGAAGGCGTCGACCCTGCCATCGACTTCCTGTCTCGCGACTTCCCGCTTCCCTACCGCGGCTGGGAGCTCGCCTCGGCTCGGATCTACGTCACTCGCGCCATCGATGCCAGCGTCGCCCGTCGCATCCTCGAGGACGCTCGACTTCGCGCTCCCTGGCAGGACCTCGAAGGAGACGCAGCGCGCGCGGCGGAGGCGATTCGGGTGGCCGTCCTCAAGGCCTTCGGCTCCGAGGAAGTGGATGCACTGGAGTTCCTTCGCCCGGTGATGATCCGCAACAAGGCGGCCTACCTCATCGGACGCGCCCGCCGCCGCGGAAAGCACCTCCCCCTGGTGTTGCCGATCCTCAACCCCGACCCCGGGCTCGTACTCGACGGTGTCGTCCACAACGAAAACGACATCTCGATCGTCTTCAGTTTCGCGCGCTGGTACTTCCATGCCGATCTGCCGAGCCCCCGACAGGCGATCGGCTTCCTGCACTCCATCCTGCCGCGCAAGCGCGTCTCCGAGCTCTACATCTCTCTCGGCTACAACCCTCACGGCAAGACCGAGTTCTACAGCGATCTGACCAGTACCATCGCCTATACGAAGGAACGCTTCATCGTGGCTCCGGGCGTCCCGGGACTCGTCATGTCGGTCTTCACCCTGCCGTCCTATGAGTTCGTCTTCAAGGTGATTCGCGATCGTTTTCCGGCATCCAAGAGCACGACTCCTCGCAAGATCCGTCGCCGCTACCGCGAGGTCCTCATGCATGACCGCGTCGGCCGGCTGGTCGACTTCCAGGAGTTCGAGCATCTGCAGTTTCCCCGCCGCCTCTTCACCCCGAAACTGCTGAACGAACTTCTCGCCACCGCTTCCAAGAACGTACGCATCGACGGCGACAAGCTCACCATTCGTCATCTCTACGTCGGACGCAGGGTGACACCTCTCGACCTCTTCCTCGACGAGGCTGAGCCCGCCGCCTGTGAGAGGGCGGTGATCGACTGGGGCCACGCCGTCAAGGAACTGGCCGCCGCCAACGTCTTCGCCGGAGACATGCTCTTGAAGAACTTCGGAGTCACCCGCCACGGCCGTGTCGTCTTCTACGACTACGACGAACTCTGCGAGCTCACCGACTGCCGGTTCCGCGAGTTCCCCGAACCGCGCGACGACATGCAGGCCCTCGAGTCGGAGCCCTGGTTCACCGTCGCCGACGGCGACGTCTTCCCGAGCGAACTCGGGACCTTCCTGGAGCTCCGCGGACACCTGCGCGAGATCTTCGAAGAACACCACGGCGACATCTTCCGTGTCGACTTCTGGCGCACCGTCCAGCAGCGCAATCGGGACGGCGAAGTGATCGACTTCTACCCCTACGCCGACTCCCTCCAACAGAGGCAACCGGTCCCCGAGGGCTGATCCAGTCAGTTCTCGATCACCTTCAGGAGCGACTCGGCACAGAGGGGAAGATCGAAGAGCCCGAACTGCGATCCATCCGCCAGCGCTGCGGCGACCGACCAGCGAGGCTGCAATGAAAGGCAGCGCCGCGGCAGCGCTTGTCGAGCGAGTTCGAGAAGTCCCTGTGAAACCTCTGAGGGCAGGCCTGGCGCTGGCGCTGCGGAATCGCGTTCCGACCTCTCGATCAGTTGAAGCGCTACCACCTCGGCCCCCGGGCTGAACCCCCAGAGCCCAGCCACGCTTCCTCCGTCCGTCGACAACTCGAGGCCTCTCAGGGAGGGCTGTCCGTCGAGGTCGGCGGAGGCCCAGGCGATCGTACCCGCCACGAACCACGGTCCGCTCACGAACTCCTCGCCGGCTTCCAGGGGGAACCGGCAGCCCGCAGAACAGTCGACCGGATCGGCGGCCTCGTCGATCTGCGCGGCCCGGAAGTCGCGAATGGCACCGGGCCGTCCTTCTCCGAGCTGAAACCAGCCCAGTGAGGCAAGTCGGCAGTGCTCGATGGAGGCATCTGCTGCAGTCGCAAAGACCACGAGCGGCACGGCCACGGTCGGCAGCAAGGCTACGGACACGCGTCCCTCGAAGGTACACCCGTCGGTCGAAAGAACTCCGACCAGCTCCGGCGTTCCCGACGGGCGCATCACGACGGAGAGCACCTCGCTTCTCGTCGCCACCAACCAACGCGCTCGAGCCTCCGCTGAAGGACCCAGCTCGATGGGGCCTGCGAGCAGATCCTCGAAGGCCCCGAGATTCTGGCTCCCGCCGTTCTCGAGATCGTCGATCCTGAGAGTTCCCTCGACGCCGGCGTACGTGATCCGCCACGGCGAAAGCCAGACTCCGGCAGGAGTTGGAGGGCTCTCGGTGTCGCCCGCGTCGCGCGAAGCCTCCGCAGTGCATCCTCCGCCACAACCCGCCAGGGCCATCGGCCCGGTCTGGAGCAGGATTCGCTGTCGACTCGAGGGTTCGAGCCCCGGCATCCAGCGAGGACGAGGACGAGAAGAAGTCACCTCCCACGATCGACGACTGAGAGCCAGCGCGAGCGGACCCTCCCATTCGAATCCCGCGATCGGCAACCAGACGTCCTCGCCAAGGGGGCGAAGTCCGAGTTCCACTCGAGTGCCGCTCGGCGCCTGCATCGGCCACTCGACCTCAACCCTCTCTTCGTCCGTGTCCCCCTCGAGCATCGCCGATGCGGCGAGGGATCGAGCCGAGGCACCATCGTCGATCGAGTTCCTGGCTCGCAGGTCGGCGGCCCCCAATTCCCGCTCGGCCCTCAGGACCCATGCGACTCCCAACGCGAGGACCGACAGGACCGCCGTACAGAAGATCACCACCAACCAGGCGCTGCCGGCCTGCCGTTCACAGACCGACAAGAGAAACCACCTCTCTCACCCTCCGGAGTCGCCCGAGACCCTGCGCTCCCATCTCGACACGGAGCAGGCCGATCGGACGCCGACAGACGTCATCGCTCATCAGCGCACCCCACGCGACGTCGGCATCACCCGTCGTCTCGCAGCCCGGTGTCACCCGCAGCGAGTCGAGTCGGGCTACGTCGAAGCTCGACCCGGAGCCGCGCCTCATGGCAAGACCGCTCCTCGGATCGACCCTGGCCCAACTGAGACTGGAGTTCTCTTCCGAGCCGCGCGGCCGGCGGACGAAGTGACTCGTCGCACTCACCGCGAACAGACCCAGGACGGCTCCCGAGGGGCACCTCTCCTCCTCGGAGTCCTGACGCTCGACCCGTTGCAGATCGACAGGCCAATCGCCGGGCACGATCTCGAAGGCGGCTACTTCCAGCAGGCAGGCGAAGTCGGCTCCCTCGGCCCACAACGTCATCGAAGACCCCATCTCTGCCTCGAACGAGTTGCCCTCCGCCAACCATGGAATCGGCGACGAGAAAAGCCGTAGAAGGGCGCCTTCCGAGGACTCGACCACGACTCCGGAAGTCCTCCAACTGCGTGCCGGATCGACGGAGTTCCTCTGAACCACCTCCTGCCCCTCTCGCAGGTCCAGGCTTCCCATCCGCCCGATCGAAGCAGCAGGATGGATCGCGACTCCGGGCAGGGCGATCGCCCTCGGGCCCCAGGATCGTTCGAACGCCGCCGCCAGGGAGATCCTCACGATCCGCGACGTCTGCAGGTCTTCGGCGCGAATCAGGAGCCCTCTCGCCGCCCGGGCGTGCACCGTCAGGACTCCGAGAGTCGAGGCGAGGGCAGCCATCACCACCAGCAGGGCCACCATCAGTTCCAGCAGGGAGGCTCCCGTCTCCTTCGAGGTCTCGACCCGCAGACCGACCGGCGACCGTTTCGTCACAGCACCCTCAGGCGCCGAAGAGTCAAGCGAGTGGGCAGGGTTCCCCGAACCGCTTCGACCACGACTTCGATCTCCACCAGGGAGGGAAGGTCTCCAGAGCCCGCGTCGGTCACACGGTCGTCGACGATCGTCCTGGCACGCAGCGTCACGCGTCGAACGAAACCCATCTCTTCATCGTTCGACATGGCATCGACCCACGGTCCGTGCGCCTCACTCGCCATCTCCTTGCGAACCCAGAGGCCATCCTCGTCTCGGAGTCTCGCGACCAGCCGCTCCGACGACAGGCTCCAGGTGATCTCCATCGCCATTTCAGCCGACTCCAGAACTCCGCGATCGACGCTGGCCTGCCGGACGGTTCTCTCGAAACGACTCCAGCCGGCCAGCAGGGAACCCATCAGCGCCGCCAGCAGCGTGAGGGCCACCAGCGCTTCGAGCAGTGCCGAACCCCGGGACCCGGGGGGCGAAAACGAGGTCGTCGAGTCGACGTTCATATCCCCGAAGACGCAGAAAGTCGCCGCTTCCTGATGGAAGGGATTCGGTCTCGCTCCGACGCCTTGTTGGAACCGAATCGATCTGGAATGATGGCGGCGGCCTCGTTCGAGGCCCTGGATCGTGTGACTGGCGACCGAGCGTGGAAAACCACGGTGAAGCGCGATCCCAGCAACCGCCGCGCGCCTGGGCAGACCCGGCCGCAGGTTGGGCAGAATCCACGAGGAGGCAGCGTCGGCATGGACTCGAACCGCAAGGCTCTCAGAGAGAACGACCCAGAGATCTGGAACGCTCTGATCGGTGAGGAGGAGCGTCAGCGCAAGGGACTCGAGCTGATCCCTTCAGAGAACTACACCTACCCCGAAGTCCTCGCGACCAACGGCTCCGTCTTCACGAACAAGTACTCCGAGGGCTACCCCGGACGCCGCTACTACGGCGGCCAGGAGTACACCGACGTGATCGAGAATCTGGCTCGCGAACGAGCGACCGAACTGTTCGGTTGCGACCATGCGAACGTCCAGCCGCTGTCGGGCTCGCCCATGAACCAGGCGGTCTACCTCGGACTGCTCGAACCCGGCGACACCATCCTGGCCATGGACCTGTCCCACGGCGGACACCTGACCCACGGCGCACCGGTTTCCCATATGGGAAAGATCTTCAACTTCGTGCGCTACAAGACGCATCCCGAGGACGCCGGCCGAATCGACTTCGAGGAGCTCGCGACCCTGGCTCGCGAGCACCGGCCGAAAATGATTCTCTGCGGCTACTCCTCCTATCCTCGCGACTACGACTACGCCGACTTCAAGCGCATCGCCGACGAGGTCGGAGCCCTGTCGATGGCCGACGTCTCCCACATCGGGGGCCTGATCGCCGGCAAGGTCATGCGCAATCCCTTCGACGAGGGCTTCGACGTCGTCACCACCACGACCCACAAGTCGCTGCGGGGACCTCGCGGCGGTCTGATCCTGTGCCGCAAGGAGTTCGCCAGGAAGATCGACAAGGCCGTCTTCCCGGGACTCCAGGGAGGCCCCCACATGAACGCCGTGGCCGGGACCGCCGTCACCCTGGGCAAGGCGCTCACTCCGGAGTTCAGGACCTACTGCCAGGAGGTGGTCGACAACGCGAAGACCCTGGCAGCGGCACTGATGGAAGGCGGATCCTCACTCGTCACCGGCGGGACCGAGAACCACATGATGGTGATCAACACGGTCGAGGCCTTCGGAATCGACGGACGGATCGCCGAGGAAACTCTCGACGAGATCTCGATCACGGTCAACAAGCAGCTCATTCCGGACGATCCCCTGCCACCGCTGCGCCCGAGTGGAATTCGCCTGGGCACTCCCGCCATCACCACCCGGGGGCTCCAGAAGAAGGAGATGGAAGTCCTTGCAGGCTGGATCCTCGAAGCGCTCCGGTCGCACGAAGACGCAGCCACCCTGGCTCGCCTCAAGTCCGAGGTCGAGTCGCTCTGTGCGAGGTTCCCGGTACCCGGCCTGTGATCCGCGTCCTGTTCCTCGCCGCCCTCCTGCTCGCCGGCCTCGGTCAGCCTCTCCTCGCCTGGGGACGCCAGGGTCATCGCGCCCTCTGCCATATCGCCTGGCAGGAAATGGACGCCGAGACGCGTTCCCGCGTGGGGGCCCTTCTGCTCGAGGGCGGCCAGGTCGAAACCTTCGAGGAGGGCTGCCTCTTCGCGGACCAGGTCCGCGACCCCGAGCCATCCGAGCGATTCGCTCCGGATACGCTTCGCCACTACGTCAACGTGCCCGAGGACGCCGTGGGCCTCGACCTCGCACGCGACTGTCCCGAACGTTGCGTACTCGAGGCCATCGGCACCTACGCCCTGATTCTCGCCCAAGGCGGGACCGAGGACCGCACGGCGACCGAGGCGCTGCTGATGCTCAGCCACTTCGTCGGCGATCTCCACCAACCCCTTCACGTCGGCTTCTCGGCCGACCGGGGCGGCAACGACATCCCGATCCGATGGCAGGGCGACGACCCGGAGTGCGAGCCCACCGACTGGGGCCGGCGCTGCCGCTACAACCTGCACAGCGTCTGGGATACCTGGATGATCGAGTCCTACCTCGACGAGTTGCCTCGAAGCAGCGAAGGTCTCCCCGCCTGGCAGACCTGGGCGGCCGCACTGGGCTCCACCATCACCGCTGCCGAGCGGGCCGAGTGGACTGAGCAGACCGTCCTCGACTGGGCCGACGAGTCGGCGTCGTTCACCCTCCAGACGATCTATCCGATCGCCCCGAACAGCATCCTCGACAAGGACTATGCAGCCCGCCACCGAACCTTCATCGAGAATCGCATCCGCCAGGCGGGCGTTCGTCTCGCCACCCTGCTCGACGCCGCCTTGAACTGATCAACGTGCGCCCCACAGGGCGCCAGAACGTGCGCCCCACAGGGCGCGAGGGGGAACTCGACCGTGCCGCAACACATCAAGACCCAGAAGGACGGACCCACTCTGGTGGTCGAAATGCACCGACCGGAGAAGCTGAACGCCTACACCCAGGTCATGCAGGACGAGCTGATCGCGACGTTCGCCGACGCCGATGACGACGACTCGATCCGATCTCTCGTGGTGACCGGGGCGGGACGCGCCTTCTGCGCCGGCGCCGATCTCAGCTCGGGCGGCAGCACCTTCGATGCCGGTGACCGCGGCCTCGAGGTCGCCGACTACCGCGACGGCGGCGGACAGTTCTCGCTGGCCATCTACAAGATGCGCAAACCCGTGATCGCGGCCATCAACGGTCCAGCAGTCGGCGTCGGCGCCACCATGACCCTGCCGATGGACATTCGCCTCGCCTCGACCGAAGCCCGCATGGGATTCGTCTTCTCGCGGCGCGGCATCGTACCCGAGGCCTGCAGCAGCTACTTCCTGCCACGCATCGTCGGGCCCGCACAGGCAGCGGAGTGGTTCTTCACCGGCCGAGTCTTCGATGCCCGGGAAGCCCTCGAAGGAGGCCTCGTCAGCCGGGTCCTCGAGCCGGGAGCGCTGATCGATGCAGCCCTCGAACTGTGCACTGAGATCGCCGACCAGACCGCACCCGTTTCGGTCGCGCTGATCCGACAGATGCTGTACTCCGGTCTGCGCGCCCAGCATCCGATGGAGTCGCATCGAATCGAGTCACTCGGCATCTACCACCGCGGCCGTAGCGCCGACGTCAAGGAAGGGGTCGAGGCCTTTCTCGCCAAACGGCCGGCGCGATTCCCGATGAAGGTCTCGAGCGACATGCCCGAGTACTTCCCGTGGGAGAGCGAGCCCCCTTCAAGGCCGAGTAGCCGACTTCCGTCGTCGTTCGAGGGGGCCGACGACCGAGCCGTCCGTCACCGCAGACGACGGCCCGCTGCGCGGCGCGACGCCGGCCCCGAGCCTCGCCTACTGTCCGCCCTGGGAGAGCGCGGTGAAGTACTCCTCGACGAGTTCGCGGTAGCCCTCGGGAACCTCGTCCGAGCCGGCCAGGTAGAGACGTCCATCGCCGTCCTCGAGTTCGCGCCAGAGCCTGAACTCGAACTGCTTCAGCCCCTCGACGATGTCGTCGCGCAGCAACTCCAGCGCGTCGGGATCGCGATTGATGCCACGGATGTCGAAGTTCCTCATCCTCTGGAGGACGCGCTCGAGGTCCTGGGCTTCGATGCCCTCGGAACGAAGGTCTCGACTCAGGTTCTCGGCCTCATCGAGCCGACGCGAGAACTCACCCGCGAGCTGGCGAAGGTCATCGGAATCGAAGACTCCCGGCTGGAAACCGCCCGTTCCACCCTGCCCCAGCCTCGACGCATCCCCCGGACGTGAGGACTCGCCGGAGCCGCCGCCTCGACCGTCGCCGCCTTCTTCGCTCCCCTGGCCTTCGCCGGCCTCGGCACGCTGATCGCCGGCCGCAGAGCCCTCGCCGCGAGAGCCTCCTTCACCTTCGCCGGCTTCGCCCTCTTCTCCGCGCTGGCCCGACTGACCTTCCGAACCCTCGGCGCGGCCGGCTTCGCCGGACTCACGACCCTCCTGCTCGCCCGAGGACTCTCCGCGATGACCGGCGCGAGCGCGTTCCTCGATCCTCGCCTGCAGCGACTCGAGGCCGCGGACCAGGTCTCGCGTGTCATCGAGGGCCTCGGCACTCCGATCTCCCTGATCCTCCTGCACCGATTCCGCTGCCTGGCCGATTCGATCCTGGACCTCCTCGATATCCGAGGAGATCTCCCTCTCGAATCGCTCGGCGTACTCTTTGGAACGGCCCCGGACCACCCCCTTCGAGTAGCGGATCTTCTCCTTCAGTTGGTTGCGCCGGATCGCTCCGGAAGCCTCCCCGAGTTCCCGCGCCGCCTCCCTCTGGGTTCCCCGCGCCTCGCGCGCGAGATCATCGATCTGGGCCTCCATCTCGGCCACTTCGGAAGCGAGTTCGTCCTTGTCACCGAGCAGTCTCTGCATGCCCTCGCTCGAGGCATCTCCCCCTTCGGAATCCAACTGGGAGACCTGATCCTCGATTCGCTCCTGCAGCCGTCCGATGCGCTCTGAACGCGACTGCAGATCGCGCAGTTCTTCGGACAACTCCGTCTGCTGATTCTTCTCTAGTAGTCGACGGGCCTGCCGCAGCTGCTCCAGGGCCTGCTCACCGACTCCCTCCTGGCCCGAAGAGCGACCGGCCATGGCCCGTTTCATCTCATCGGCTGCATCCTGGAGCCGTCGAGCGCTCTCCGCCAGGTCGGGCCGCGACTGCTCTCTCGACAGCCTCTCCAACTCCCGAGCCAGGGCTTCGGTCTCCTCGACCAGTCGACGCTGCCCCCCGCCGCCGGCCGAACTGCTGCCCATCTGCGAGGCCAGGCGCCGGGCGCGCTCGTTCTCCTGCTGCTGGCGCCGCGCCAGTTCCTTCAACTTCTGCAGGGCTTCGTCGATCTCCTGCTGCATCTGCTGGCGCTCACCACGCTGAACGGTCTCGTACTGGTTGTGCAGTTTGTCCAGTTCCAGTTCGAAGAGATCGGCCAGGTCTTCGGCCATGCGCTGCGAGCCTTCTCCTCCCCCGCCGCCGTTCTGTCGCGAGACCTGGACGTCGCGGAACGTGGCTTCGGCACGCTGCAGGTACTTCAAGGCCCGCTGCTCGGCGGGAAGAGCATCCTTCGGCGCGCCGCCGTCGAGCGACGCGACGGCCGGATCCATCTCCAGAACCGCCATCTGCAGGTTCTGGATGATGCTGTCGAACTCCTCCTCGCCGCGCATCCGATTGCCCATCCGGGTCATCAGGTTCTCGACCTGGACTTTCAGTCGGCCCTGCATCAGCGAAACCGTGGTCAGATTCTCGAGGTAGTCGCGCTCGGCATAGCTGCCGCGGTCGTTGATGAGCTTGAAGGTCGCAGAAATGATCAAGCGCTGTCGCTGGGAGAGCGCGTTGGACATCTCACCTCCGCCTCCACCCTGGCCGCCACCCTGCTGTGCCTGCCGATAGTCCTTCGTGAACGGCGAGATCTCGATGAAGTAGATGTCGGTGGTCGTCGTGTCACGACCCTGGACATCGTCGCGGTCGGTGGCGCGAGCGTAATAGGAGATGAAGTCTCCGTCGTACAGGTCCTCCTCTTCGAGGAAGAAGGTATGCCCGGCGACGATTTCCTTCCCGCCTCCTCCGCGACTGAGCACGACCTGGCGTTCCTCGCCCCCGTTGACGGAGTAGAAGAGATCGAGTCGTCCGATCCCGTAGTCGTCTTCGGCGCGAACCTCGGCGTAGACCTCCTCGACCTTCGAGGAACGCACATCGCGACCTGGATCCTCGAAGGAGACGAT
>CALOFD010000066.1:0-125235 GCA_942492505.1 Thermoanaerobaculia bacterium | reverse complement strand
GTGAGCTGGTCCATGCCAGCGAGAGCGAGAATGCCGACCTGCTGTGGGCGCTTCGCGGCGGCGGCGGAAACTTCGGGGTCGTGACCTCGCTCGAGTTCCAGTTGCACGAGGTCGGCCCGATGGTGGCGGCTGCGACGATCTTTCATCCGATCGGGGCGGGCGCCGAGGTGTTGCGGTTCTACCGCGAGTTCGCGAGCGCTGCCCCCGACGAGGTCGCCTGCTACGCGATGGTGGTCAACGCGCCGCCCGACTTCCCCGCCGAGCACCAGGGCAGGCCCGTCGTGGCGCTGGTCGCCTGCTACTCCGGCGACGCGGAGAAGGGAAAGGCGCTTCTGCAGCCGCTGGCCGAGTTCGGAGAACCGATCGTCGCGGTGGTCGACGCGATGCCCTACGCCATGCTGCAGACCGCCTTCGACGCGGGCAACCCGGCCGGAGAACGCTACTACTGGAAGTCGCAGCATCTTTCGGGTCTGCCTGACGAACTTCTCGACACGGTGCTCGAGTTCGCCGGCGACCTGCACGGCGAGTTCAGCATCGTCGGCATCGAACCGCTCGGCGGCGCGCAGGGCAGGGTTGCAGCCTCGGCCTCGGCGTTTCCGTACCGGGACGTTCCGTTCTCGTTCGGGATCTGGTCGGGCTGGTCGGACCCGTCCGACGACGAGGCCAACATCCAGTGGACCCGCGACTTCTTCGAGGCCATGAAGCCGTTCGGCGCCGGTGCCTACGTCAACTACCTCGGAGAGGACGAGAGCGCCCGGGTCGGCGAGGCCTACGGCGAGAACTTCACTCGCCTGGTCGAGGTGAAGAAGAAGTGGGATCCCGACAATCTGTTCCGGCTCAACCAGAACATCTCGCCGAATCCCTGACCCTCGGCTGTGACCCTAGAGTTGCGCCCCGCAGTCCTTGCAGAACGAGGCGTCGTGAGCGTGGCCGGTGGAGCCGCACGAGGTGCAGGCGTGAACGGTCACCCTGGCCTGGCGGACCGCGCCGGCGAGTTCGGCCGTGACGATTCCGGTGGGCACCGCGATGATGCCGTAGCCGATGATCATGACGACCGAGGCGATCGCCTGGCCGACGACGGTCTGGGGTGAGATGTCACCGTAACCGACCGTGGTCATGGTGACGATCGCCCAGTAGACCGATCTCGGCAGCGAGGTGAAACCGTTCGCCTCGCCTTCGACCAGATACATGATCGCGCCGACGATCATCACCAGGGTCGAAACGGCGGCCAGGAAAACGATGATCTTGCGACTCGAAGCTCGCATGGCGCGCAGCAGGAGCTGGGCCTCGCCGACGAACTCCGCCAGCTTCAGGACCCGGAAGACCCGCAACAGGCGCAGGCCGCGGATCACGATCAGGGACTGGGAGCCGGTGATGAGGAGACTGAGGTAGGTCGGAATCACCGCCAGCAGGTCGACGATGCCGAAGAAGCTGGTGGCGTATCGCAACGGCTTGCGGACCGACAGCAGCCGGAAGAGGTACTCGGCCGTGAACAGGAGGGTCACGAACCACTCGACGCCCCGCAGCAGGGGCCCCCACTGGGCGGCGATCGACTTGACGCTCTCGAGGGCCGTGGCGGCGATGCTGACCAGGATCAGGATCAGCAGGAGAACGTCGAACGTCTTTCCCGCCGGCGTGTCGGCTTCGAAGATGACCTCATGCAGTCGGATGCGCCAGGGGGCGAAGGGACGCTTCGCCTGGGCGGGCTTCTGGGCCGGTACTCGCGGCAGGTCGGGAGGGTTGGGCGGACTCATCGCAGGTTTGGAGTCTAGCGCCTGGAGGTCCGTGTCGGCTCACCCCATGCGTTCAGCCCGCCGGAAACCGCTCACGGTCGTGAGGCTGCCAGAAGTCGATCTCCGGGCCCACCGGCACCACTCCCGTCGGATTGATCGAGCCATGGCTGCGGTAGTAGTGCTGCTTGATGTGATCGAAGTCGACGGTCCCTTCGACCCCCGGGAACTGGAAGAGCTCGCGGGTGTAGTTCCAGAGGTTGGGGAAGTCGACGAGTCGATTGCGGTTGCATTTGAAGTGGCCGAAGTAGACCGGATCGAAACGAAGCAGCGTCGTGAACAGCCGCCAGTCGGCCTCGGTCAGACGCGCCCCCATCAGGTAGCGGCGAGTCGACAGGCGCTGCTCGAGGCCGTCGAGCGTTTCGAAGAGGATCTCGAAGGCCTCCTCGTAGGCGGACTGGGAGGTGGCGAAGCCGCATCGGTAGACGCCGTTGTTGACGCCGTTGTAGATCAGGGCGTTGATCTCGTCGATCCTCTCGTGCAGATCCTCGGGCATCGAATCGCGGCCGGAGGAGGCGATGTCGCCGAACTCCCGATAGAGCATTCGAATGATCTCGGACGATTCGTTGTTGACGATCGTCGAGTGCTCGCGATCCCACAGCACCGGCACAGTGACGCGTCCGGTGTAGTGAGGGTCGGCCAGAACGTAGACCTCGCGTAGGAAATCGCATCCGTGGAGGGTGTCGGGAATGCAACCCGGGCCGTCGGAGAAGGCCCAGCCGTCGTCTCCCATCAGGGGATCGACGATGGAGATCGAGATGGCGTCTTCGAGCCCCTCGAGAGCGCGGTAGATCAGTGCGCGGTGGGCCCAGGGGCAGGCCTTCGAAACGTAGAGGTGGTAGCGGCCGGCTTCGGGGGCGAAGCGAGTCGATCCGTCGGCCCTGACCCAGTCGCGAAAGCTCGAGGCCTTGCGTTCGAAGCGGCCGCCCGTGCTCTTCGTGTCGTACCACTCGGTGGACCATTCGCCGTCGATCAGTCTGCCCATGAATCTTCCTTCGGCCCCCGGGGGGCGGTTCTCGATTTTGTTTGCAGGTGGGAGGTCTCTGCCAGGTATTTGCAGAGACAACTACTCTACGGGTCGGTCCGTCGAATCGGTTCACCCAACCCGGTTTTCTGAGGGAGGGTGTAGAATCTCGCTCATGGAGCGGGAAGCGACAGCTCGGCGTTCGTGCTGGGTCGCCGTTGCGATGGCCCTGGTATGCGGCCTGGCTGTGTTGGGTGGCTCGTCGTCGGTCTTCGCCCAGGAGAAGGTCGAAGGCGCCCACGAGAAGCTCGAGCCCGGCGCCACCACCGACGATCTCGGCATCACCGTCGGCGTTCCGGCCAGTCATCCGGGGCGACGGTACCCGGCCTCGGAGGACTTTCCCACCGGCCCCGAAGTCGGAGAGCGACTGCCGGAGTTCACGCTGACCAATCAGCGCGGTGAAGTCGTCGACTTCCATGCCGATCGCGGCGACTCGAAAGCCGTCGTGGTGTTCTACCGCTCCGCGGTGTGGTGACCGTACTGCCGGACGCAGCTGGTCGAGCTGCAGGACAACATGGATCTCTTCGAGGAGGCCGGCATCCGGGTCTATGGCGTGAGCTACGACTCACAGGAGTCGCTGGCCCAGTTCAGTTCTGACTACTCGATCGACTACGACCTGCTCTCCGACGTGGGCTCGGCGGTCATTCGCAAGTTCGGGATCCTGAACACCACGATCGATCCCGACTCGCAGGATCGGCACCCGCAGACGGGGATGACGTTCTACGGCATCCCGTTCCCCGGGGTCTATCTCGTCGACGAGGGCGGCGTGGTCACGGAGAAGTTCTTCCATCGTCACTATGCGACCCGCGAGGCGGCCGGCTCGATTCGGGACACGGCTCTCGGCGAGATCCTGGCGCGCCACGAGGTCCCCGTGGAGGAGCTGAGCACCGAGCACGTCCGCATTTCCGCGTTCATGGCCGACGAAGACCTGAACTTCGAGACGACGAGCAATGTCTACGTTCGATTCGACGTCGAGGAGGGCTTCCACCTCTACGGAGCACCGCTGCCGGAGAACTACGTCGCCACGACTGTGGAGGTGGTTCCCACGACCGGCCTGAGGGTCGGCGAGATCTCCTATCCGCCCACTCATCCCCGGGAGTTCCCGGAACTGGGCGTCACGCTGAATGTCTTCGAGGGCGTCGTCGACGTGGCGATTCCCGTGACGCCGACGGCCGAGATCCTCAACTGGCCGGTGGCCGAGAAGCCGACCGAACTCGCGATTCCGTTGTCGGTGACCTATCAGGCGTGCAGCGAAACCATCTGTTACCGGCCACGGACGGAAACCATCTCGTTGACCGTGCCGATCGCGCCGCTCGTGATGCCCGGCGCTGCTCGTTAGCCCTCCGCGTCGGGAGTTTCGGGTGCGTTGCGGACTGCGGTACGGGGCGTCCTGCCCTATCGGCGCATGGGTTGCAGTTTCCAGTAGGTGAGCGAGCGCCACAGCCATTCGGCCGGCCCGAACCGGAAACGCTCGAGCCAGATCGGCGACCAGATCAGCTGCAACAGCCAGACTCCCACCACGACCCCGATCTGTCCGAGGCGATCCACGCTCATGAACCAGCCGAGGCCGTGACCGTAGAAGAGTGTCGTACAGATCAGCGTCTGGCTCAGATAATTGGTGAGTGCCATGCGCCCGACAGCCGCCAGACGGCTACGCAGCGACGTCAGAAGGCTGCCCTGGCACCACAACATGATCAGGCCGATGTAGGCCGCTGCCACCAGCATGCTGCCCCAGTGGTTGAACTGACCCCCGTGGAAGCGCGAGAAGCCGAGGGTCCAACCCACGCTCATGTTGCGAGCGACACCGAGGGCGATGATGGGTAGACCGACTCCCAGGCCGACGACGACCATCCACCGGTAGGTCGATGGCGCCCGTGAAGCGCTGAAGACTCCCCATTTGAAGAGTGCCATCCCGATCAGCATGTTGCCGGCTGCACGCCAGAACGCGAAGGCGAGAAAGACGACCGTATGCATACCGAGCGCGGTTGGAACCCGGGCTCGCAGGTGAGTGGCGAAGCCGCTTCGGTAGGTCTCGATCTCGGCGGCGACGTGGTCGGAGGAGGGCTGCCAGCTGTCGAGGAACTGTTCGGCCACTACCTCGGGGGGCATGTGCGGCAGGCTCAGGCCGAAGAACGCGTTGAGCACGGAACCGATGAGAATCCCACAGAGCCCCAGAGCCATCAGCCGGCTCGGGCGGACGCGGCGCAGCGGATAGATGATGAAGCTGCACAGCGCGTACCAGACCAGGACATCGCCGAACCACAGCAGATAGGCGTGGCTGAGACCGATGACGAGCAGCCAGAAGGTTCGCCGATAGTGCAGGGCGACTGGGCGGGCGCACTTCGATTCGACCCGCTCGGCCATCAGGACGATGCCGGCTCCGAACAGCATCGAGAACAGGGTCATGAACTTCTGATCGGTGAAGAGGTGCGAGGCGACCCAGATCCACTTGTCGAGGCCGTCGAAGTAGGTCGAGGCGGCGGGATTGAAGTAGGCCGCCTCGATCATCGAGAACGACTGGATGTTCATGACCAGGATGCCGAGAACGGCGAAGCCGCGAAGAACGTCGATCGACGCGATGCGCTCGGAGACTCGGACCGGTGTGGCTGTGGCCGTTGCTGTCGGTGTGGGTTCGTTCATCGTTGCCTCCCTGGATCCTCGAACTGGATCTCGAAGTCGAGGATCGCCCGACCCTCGGCGACCCGCCTTCCAGTCCGCGACATCCCGAGCCGTTCGAGAACCCGGATCGAGGCTTCGTTCGGTTCGTCGACGTCGGCGACGAGGCGCACCAGTCCGAGATCCCTCGCGTGGTTCACGACGGCGCGAGCGGCCTCCAGGGCAAGGCCCTGCTTCCAGTGACTCGGTAGCAGGCCGTAGACCAGGCTGGGCGGCCCGTCCTCGCCCTCGAGGAGGCCGGCGAATCCGATCGTCTGGGAGGTGGAGTTCTCGAACAGCAGCCAGATCCCGAACCCGGCGGTGCGGAAATTGGCCCGGCTCGAGCGCAGGAACTCGGCGACTTCGTCCGCCTCGAGCACGCGGTCGTCGAACAGATGGCGGCGGATCTCGCGGTTGGTCCAGAGTGGGTGGACGATCTCGTGGTGTTCCGGCCCGGCGGGCTGCAGTTCGAGTCGATGGGTCCGAAGGAGATGCATGGTCTCGGTCGAGCCTACTGTGTGGCCCTGGGCCGTGGGTCGGAGGGTTCTAGTCCTCGCACTCCACTTCGACCCGCCGGTTCATCGAACGGCCGCTCTCGTCGTCGTTGCTGGCGATCGGCGACGTCTCGCCCTTGCCGAGGGCGCGAATGCGACCTGCGTCGATTCCCCTCCGAACCAGATCGTCGACCACCGACTGGGCGCGCCTCTCGGAGAGCTGCTGGTTGTACTCGGTCGATCCCTCGCTCGAGGTGTGACCGACGATCACGATCCCGGTGTCGGTATCGGCCTGCAGCCCGTCGTAGAGCTGGGTGAGGATCGGCGCCGAATCCGACCGCAGGTTCGCCGAGTTGAAGTCGAAGCCGATGCCCTGGATCACCGAGCCGCAGCCGAGGGTCGGTGGCGGGATCTCGGAACATGCCGTGGTCGTGCCGGAGGGGGCCGTCGAGCCCTCGTACAGGCGGAACGGTGCACCGTTGGTCGACCGGATGCCGGTCAAGGCGCCGCCCTCCCCGACCTGCAGGACGAAGAGCGAGCCGACCCCCGAGGTGGGATTCGTCGATCGGCCGTAGAGGATGCTGCCCGAGACCGTGCCTTCGAAGGCCTCTCCATGCCGATCGACGCAGCCGTTGACGACCGCCCCTTCCTGCTGGAGTTCGATCAGCACGCCGCGGCCGGTCCAGATGCCGTCGAAGTGGTCGGCGATCTCCATCGGTTCCTGGGTGCCGTTGCCGATCAGTTCGCTGAACTCGTAGGTCATCAGGTCGCGTCCGACGTCGAGGCCGCCGGCCAGGTCGACGCGGATCCAGCGCACCGGCAGCGACTCGGCGATCGGGATCTCGGTGAACATCCCCTTTTCCGCATGGACCTCGAAGCGGCCCGAGGCGAGCTGCTGCCAGCCCTCGCCGGGGCCGACGGCGGAGCCGTGGATCTCGATGGTCTCGAAGAAGGTCTGGCCGGGGCTCGGAGTCTCGAACACCGAAGGAACGGCGAAGCGGTCGAAGGTGACGGCGCTCGGCAGGGCGAAGGTGAACTGGTAGGCGACCTCGCGTCCGACTCCGTAGACCACACTGAAACCGCCGGCGTTGCCGTCGATCATCAGCATGGCCTGCTCCGTCTCGGGCTGGCGCCGACCTGCCGTACCGTCGATGGCGATCGGCAGGGCACCCTGGGCGAACGTCAGGTAGTCGGTTCGCTCGATGGGTTCGTCCTGGGCCGCCAGCGGCGCGGCAAGGGCCAGGATGGCCAGGCAGGCGATCCGCCGGGCGGTCGTTCCGCGGAGCCGCTTCGAGAGGGCTTTCTTCGGCGTCGAGTGGGGCATGTCGTCGATCCTCGGAAGATTGAGCTTCCGACTTTCGCACGAAGGCTGCTGCCTGCCTACCTCCCCGGGGCGAGCGACCCCTGACTCGGCGCCGCATGGTGTAGCACCGTGCGCTGCCGACCGAGGTCGTCGAAGTTGTCGGCGGCCAGCCAGCGATCGAACTCGGATCGCAGGCCCGGCCACTCCGAGTCGAGAATCGAGTACCAGGCGGTGTCGCGGTTGCGCGCCTTGTAGATCGTCGCCTGGCGGAAGATCCCCTCGAATCGGAAGCCGAGCCGTTCGGCGGCAGCCCGTGAGGGGGCGTTGAGAGCGTCACACTTCCATTCGTAGCGGCGATAGCCGAGCTCTTCGAAGGCGTGGCGCATCATCAGGTACATCGCCTCGGTGGCCTGGGTGGTGCGTTGGAGGCGAGGGCTGTACTGCAGGTGACCGACCTCGATCACACCGTCCGCAGGCGAGATGCGCAGGTAGCTCGCCAGCCCCACGGCGTCCAGCGTCGAGCGATCCACGATGGCGTAGAAGCAGGGGTCCTCGCTAAGGCAGGTGCGCTCCATCCAGTCGCGATAGTCGTCTAGATCGTCGAACGGCCCGTAGGACAGATAGGTCCACATCCGACTCTCCAGGTCGTCCTGGATGGCACTCCACAAGGAGTCGGCATGCAGTTGCGGATCGGCTCGGACCAGTTTGCAGGTCCGTCCTTCGAGAGCGGAGTCGCCGGGAGCCGTGGCCGGCTGCCAGGCAGGGACGGCCTCGCCGATGGGTTGACCGAGGGCGTTGGTTCGATTCGAGGTCTTCATGCTTCTCCTGATCTGGAGTGCGAGTCTAGAGAGTCCCGAGGCCGGCAGCGAGGAATCTCTGCGACCCGGAACTGACGAAACATCGACAATTGGCTATCCTTGGCGGTTCAAGGAGCAGGGGAGACTTCCATGGTGAACCGGCGAATCGTTCCAAACCTCGCGCAGCACGCGCTGTGCGCGCAGCACGCGCTGTGCGCGCAGCACGCGCTGTGCGCGCTGTTGGCGCTCGCGGCGCCGTGGGGGGCCAGCCTCGACGCTCAGATCCCGGCCGATCTCGAACTCGTCGACATCCAGGCGGCGGTCTCCAGCGTTCTGGCCATCCGCAACGCCGGCGATGGCTCGGGGCGCCTGTTTCTGGTCGAGCGTTCCGGGACCATCGAGATCTTCATCGACGGCGTCGGGTTGCTGCCGGCCGCCTTCCTCGACATCCACGGAGACATCGACTCGAACTTCGAGGGCGGCCTGCAGGGTCTGGCCTTCCATCCCGATTTCGCCACCAACGGCCACTTCTTCGTCTACTACACCCGTGACGGCACCGGTGACGATGCGCTTGAGACCGTGGTCGAGAGGTTCACCGTCTCCGAGGCCGATGCCGACCTGGCCGACGTCGCGACCCGCAGGGAGATCTTCACGCTGGGCCAGCCGGCCGCCAACCACAACGGCGGTGACATCCACTTCGGCCCCGACGGTTATCTCTACATCGGTCTGGGCGATGGCGGTGAGTCGGCGAGCACCGCCCAGGACAACACGGATCTGCTCGGCGCGATGCTCAGGATCGATCCCTGCACCGACGTGGCGTGCGCGGTGCCCTTCGTGGTGCCCGAGTCCAATCCCTTCTTCGACGACGACCCGGTCACCGAGTTGATCTGGTCGTGGGGACTGCGCAACCCCTATCGCTGGAGCTTCGACCGCGAGACGGGTGACATGTTCATCGGTGACGTCGGCCAGGGGAGCCGCGAGGAGATCTCCTTCCAGCCTGCCGACAGCGACGGCGAGGAGAACTACGGCTGGCCCTGTCGAGAGGGCAACATCGCCGGCCCGGGGGGCTGCTCGGGAACCTTCGATGACCCGATCCTCACCTACGCCACCCACGTCGACGGCACGTGCGCGGTGGTCGGCGGATTCCGCTACCGCGGTTGCTTCCACGGACTGCGCGGCAAGTACGTCTTCGGTGACTTCTGCGCGGCGAAGATCTTCATCGCCACCGAGGGTTCCCCTGGAAGCTGGAGTTCCCAGGAGTGGGACGACCTGAACGGCAACATCTTCGGCTTCGGCGAAGACGAGAGCGGCGAACTCTACGTTTCCCAGGGAGACGCCATCTACCGCTTCCACAGCGAGGCCGGTTGTCCGGTCTTCGAAGACGGCTTCGAATCAGGCGACACCGACGCGTGGGACAAGACGGTCGGCGACTGACGTGGAACTCACCCGGGTCGGGATGCCGGCGGGTCTGGTAGATTTTCCCGACCTTGAGGAGTTCAGACACCGGGAAGACGGCCCCTTCCCAACGATGGCTGGTGGTCGGGATGCTTCTTGCATCGCTGCTCGGCTGCTCCCTGCCGGAGCAGCCGGAACTCTCGGCCGTGACCGTCGGCGATCCGGCACATTCGGACCTGTTGCTCTACGGATTCTGGGAGCCCGAGGACGACTGGCGCTGGATGAGTGAGCGCGCCGCTGTACGGCTCAAGAGGCTGCCCGAGCACACGGGGTGGCGTCTGCGGGGCTGGATCGATCTCTCTCTCCACGGCGTCGACCGTCTGTTGATCGGCGGGCGAGCGGAAGGTGGGCCGATGCAGCATCTGGAGATCACCGAGACGGGCCCGTTCGAGTTCGAGGGGCCGCTCGGGGAGGCGTCGGCGAGCCAATGGGCTGATCTCGAGTTCGAGTGCGATCACTGGTTCGTGCCCGGCGAGGGAGACACTCATGGTGACACCCGATCGCTGTGCGTGGTCGCCCACGCTGTTGAGCTCTATTGATCGTTGCCGATCCTCGAGCGGGACTGATCGATCGATGAGCGTTTCGGCCTCCGCAGAGAGCCAGAGCGGGCCGCTCGTCGACTCGAGGTGGACGACCCGCTGGCATCTCCTGTTGATCGGCCTGGTGAGTGCAGGCTACGAAAGCCTCTTTCTGCGCCATGGCCTGAACCTGAGAGACGAGGGCTGGCCCCTCTACGCCGCCAAGATGCTGCACGAGGGCGGCCGTCTCTATACCGACATCTTCTGGGTCTATCCTCCCGGTCACGTTCTACCCGCCTGGATCGGCTACGCGATCGCTCCTCCCGGAATCCTCGTCACGCGCTGGATCTATGCGGCCTTCGCGGTAGCCCTCTCGCTGAGCCTCTATCTGCTGGCTCGGAAGCTCATGCCGCCGTCCTTCGCGCTGCTCGCATCCCTCCTGCTCGCCGTGGTGGCGCCGACTCCCCACATGGGGCACAACATCTTCGGCTACCGCTATCTGGCGATCGGAGTGTTCGCTCTTCTCGCCTTCGCCCGCCGTGTCGAGTCGGGACGGTCCGCCTGGTTGTTTCTCGCCGGCTCACTCACGGGACTGGCTCTCTTCTTTCGTCTGACGCCGGCGTTCGCAGTGGCGTGTGGCCTGGCGATCGGCGTCTTCTCTCTCGACTCGGACTGGCGCCGCTGGCTGCGCGATTCGGCATGGGCGCTGGGCGGGTTCCTCCTGGTGGTTGTGCCGGTTCTGGCGTGGTTCGCTGCTGGAGTGGGCCTTGCGACTCTCTGGCAAGAGTCTGTGGTTCACCCACTCGCGATGCTCCAGGGCCTTCCTCCTCCGGGTCTGCGGTGGCCCGACTTCGGCAGCAGGGAGCAGATCAACGCCGCCTGGGTCGCGTTGCAGTTCCGAGTCTGGGGCTGGCTGTATGTCGGCTATCTGGTCGTGCTCCTCGGGCGTTGGTTCCGGTCCCTGAAGCGCAGGGAGCGCTTCGATTCCTCGCTCGTGCTGGCGGTCGTGGTGGTCGGAGGGGTCTACTTCTTCCGGACGATGGGGCGCTCGGATGTCGCCCATCTCACGTCGGCGATTCCTCCGGTGTGCCTCCTCGTCTCGCATCTCCTCAGTCGTCTCTGGGGACTCGCCGTCCGTTCCCAGCCGGAGCGGCGACGTGCGTTCATCGCGGCCTTCTGTGTGATCGTTGTGTTCGCCGGATGGGTCTTTCTGTGGAGATCCGACCGATTGCTGGATCGTCACTACCGTGGAATGCGGCCCCTGCGGGCCCTCGATGGGCAGATCAACGTGACCTCTCATGGGCCGCTGTCGATCGATCTCGAGGAGCGGATCGAGACGATCCGTCGTTGTTCCAGCCCGGGTGATCGAGTCCTGGACTTGAGCGCACTGCCCATGTTGCTGGTGATCACCGATCGTCCCGGCTATGGCTGGCGTGATGTGCTCGAGCCCGGCACCTTCTTCGACGAAGGGGAGGAAGTCGAGTTCCTCGCCCGGGTACAGGCGGCTCCTCCGGTTCTCGTCGTCCAGGAACCCCACGCCTTCGACTTCATGGAGGAGCGCTCGGTTCGCAACACGGCGCCCAGAGTCAGTTCGTGGGTGGAGGAGCGCTACGCTCCGGTGGCGGAGGGAAGCCGCTTCATCTGGGTGGAGGCGGGGAGACGCGGCCCGTGCCGCCCGGGTTCGGCTCGCGAGGGCGAGGGCGCTGAACCCTAGAAGAACTTCAACAGGCGGTTGATGAAGCGGTCGGTCAGCGGAGTGTGGCGCTTGAGGAACGTGAACGCGCGCAATGCCCACTGGTCGACGGCCATCAACGTGCGCTTGCCGGTGGCGTCCTGCGGGCGCGCCTTGTACTCGGTGGGTCGGGCCGAGGCCACGGCGTGCTCGTCGCGAAAGTAGTAGAGGGCGATCGACTGCCGACTGACGTCCTCGGGACACTCGAGCAGATCGGGATGGCCGTGGAAGGACGTCTCGGTCGTGTGGAAGAAGACGCAGCGGTTGAAGATCGGCGCGATCGAGGCCTCGCAATCCTGCATCGAGGCGTCCCAGAACTCGAGGTTGCCCTTCCATTCTTCCTGCCAGCCTTCGTTCAGGAAGAGCAGGAGGTTGACCTGTCGGGTCCAGGTCTTCTTCTTCGGGTGGGAGAGGAAGTCGGTGTGGATGTTGAGGAAGCCGCCCCGGTCGATGCGATGAAGCCCGGCACCATCGAGGTCGGGGTCGGCGAGCAGACCTTCGATGCCGGTCAGCTGTTCGACGAGTTGCAGGAATTCGGTCGATTGCAGCGCGCCGAAGAGCTCGCGGGTTCGCGGCCCCATGAGCTCGATGTCGGTGATGGCCAGCTTCTTCTGGTTGTAGTGGTGGTAGTGCGCCCACTCCTGTTGCGTCTGGCGGATCTCGTCGAGGACCCGGTGAGCGACGTCTTCCGGCAGGAAGTCGTCGATCACGACGTGGGGACAGGGCTCGGCGTTCTCGAAGGAGTGCCGCAGGCCGGCGATGCGGTCCGCCAGTCGGCTGAGCTGGAGGTCGACCCCGGGGGATTCGTCGCTGGTCGAAGGCATCGATTGGGAGCCATACTAAGGGTGTGTCGCTCTCAGGGTCAAAGCCAACTTTCGGCGCGTCGAGTCCGGCCCGTCTGGGTTCCGTGACCACGAAGGCCGGCCGGGATTGTGTCCTTCCGCTGCTGGCCGTGATCGGGGTGAGCGCGGCCTTCGAAGCGCTCTTCCTGCGCCATGGCCTCAACCTCACCGACGAAGGTTGGCCCTTGCAGGTGGTGATGGCGTTGCGCGAAGGCGCCACCCTGTACGAGGACGTTTCCTGGGTCTTTCCCCCCGGCCATCTGATGGCGGCCTGGATCGGATCGAGTGTCGCCCCGCCGGGGGTGGTCGGGGCTCGCGTGATCTACGCGCTCTTCGCGGTCGCGGCATGCGCGTCGATCTACCTTCTCGGGCGCAGGCTCATGCGTCCCGAGTTCGCTCTGCTGGCGGGGCTGCTGGTGGCGGTGGCGGCGCCCTACTCGCATATGGTGCAGGTGATCTTCGGCTACCGATACCTGGTCTTCAGCGTGCTGGCCCTGCTGGCGTTCGATCGCTTCGTTCGTGATTCGAGATCGAGACGCTGGCTGGTGGTTTCCGGAGCCATGCTCGGGTTGGGGATGTTGTTCCGACTCGAGCCCGTTTTCGCTGCTGGATGTGGCATCGGGGTTGCGATCGCGGCCCTCGACGTCGATCCCCGTCGGTGGCTGCGTGACTGGGCTGCACTGGCTCTGGGCCTGGTCGCGACGGCGGGCCCCGCGATCCTGGTTCTCGGCCTGCAGGTCGGGTTCGGGACTCTCTGGACGGAGGTGGTCGTTCGACCCGCCACCATGCTGGCGCTGCAATCCCTGCCGATGCCCGATCTTCCGAGTCTCGGCTGGGCCCTCGATCGCATCGCGATCCGAGATGGATTCGTGTCGGTGCAGTTCCGGCTGATCTGGGTGCTCTATGCGATCTACGCTGGGGTCCTGGGGCGAGGATGGTGGCGATCGAGGGTGAGACGAGAACCGTTCGATCGGCCGCTTCTCCTGGCCGTCGTGATCTGGGGCGGGGTGTTCTTCTCCCGCTCGCTGACCCGCTCCGACGAGCCCCATCTCGACTCCGTCATTCCGCCGGTCTGCCTTCTCTTCGCGATCGCCCTCGACCGGATCTGGCGATTCGTGGAACGACGTCAGTGGGGCGGTGAGGCAGCACCGATCCGGTTGCGGGTGGCGTCCGTGGCCGGAGTCTGGTTGCTCTGGGTTCTGCTGCTGGGCTCCGACACATGGCTGTCCCTCGATCGCCGGGGAGTGCATCCGCTATGGTCTCTCGATGGAACCATCCGGGTGCCCAACAAGCGTCAGGCCATGGTGATCGACTCTCTCGTCTTCCGGCTCCGAGATCTCGACCCGAGCCCTCCGCTTCTCGACATGAGTGCCTCGCCGATGTTCCACGTGCTCTCGGGTCGGCGGGCCTATGGCCCGTACGACGTGGTCATGCCCGGTGCCTTCCTCGACGAGTCCGAGGAACAGCTCTACCTGGAGCGAGTGCGGGCACGACCTCCGGTGGCAGTGGTGTGGCCTCAACTCGATTTCGATGGTCGGCCGGAGTCGGCCGTTGAGGTCGTCGCCCCGTCGCTGTCTGCGTGGGTGCAGGATCACTACGAGAGACGGGGTGGCCTTCGCCAGCGCTACCTCCTCCTCCCGCGTGAGGGTGCGTCGCAATGACGGCTCGCCGGAGCGGAAGGGCTCACCGGCCGCCGACGATCTCGCGGAAGGCTGTGTCTGTGCCTCTGCCTGTGTCTGTCGTGGTCGATCCTCGCTTCTTCGGGCCGCTCCTCCTGCTCGGAGCGGCGATTCTGTCGACGTGGATGGCGTCGCGGGGTCTGCCCTTCCAGGACGAGGGGTCGACGCTGACCAACGCCGCCAAGATCCTCGACGGCGGCGTCTTCTATCGGGACATCGACGCCTATCCGTTCCCGGGGGCCCCCTACCTGCTGGCGGCGGCCATGTCTGTCTTCGGGGAGCATCTGTCGGTCGCCAGGAGCCTGGCGGGAGTGCTCTATTGCGTCTGGGTCGGAGCTCTCTACCTGGCAGCGCTGCCGCTGGCCGGACGATCGCGGGCGGCACTCTTCGGCCTCACGCTGCTGGCCGTCAAGTTCGTTTCATGGCCTGCCTTCAGTTCCTACATGTACTCCGACGTGTCCTTCACCTTCGGATGCCTGGCCCTGCTGCTGTTGGCGAGTCCCCGGGCGAGGTCGGTCCCGGTCGCCATGGCTCTGGCTGGAGTGTTCGTGGCCGGGGCTCTGGCCTCCAAGCAGAACCTCGGCATCTACCTGGCCGGCGCGGGACTCGGGGTGCTCGTCGTCGACCGCTTCGGTCTCTTCGGATTCGGTCAGCGCTGTAGACGTCCCTGGCGGGAGCCGCTGATGTTTCTCGTGGGAATCCTCGCGCCGTTGGTCTGCGCTGCCTCCTATTTCGCCTCCCATGGACTGCTCTGGAAACTGCTCTTCAGCGGACTCGTCCGTCCCTTCACCGGCTACCTGCCGTCGGGCGGCGTTCCCTTCACTCCGATGCTGGCGTGGTGGCGTCTGGGCGAATGGAACGACAATGAGGCTTCGAGCTACTTTCTTCTCGACTACTTCCAGTTGCTCGTGAAGGGCCTGCTCCCGGCCACCGAGCGGTACGAGGCCCTCTACTGGCTGATTGGAGAGCTGATCGCCCGATCGATCTACACGGCAGTGCTGATCGCCGGTCTCGGTGTCGTGCTCGTCGGGTTGCTGGCGCTTCGTCGTCGACGGATCGACGAGAGGGGCCGCCGCCTCCTGATGGTGGGGGCCCTGAGCGGCGCGATCGTTCTGTCGGCCTTCCCTCGCGCCGACATCTTCCACATCATCAGCGTATTTCCCGTGGTCCTCCTGATCTTGTTCTCACTGGGGCGGCGAGACCGTGGCGAGAGGCCGTCGATCCTCCTCACGGGCGGTGTCGTCGTCGCCTTGCTGCTGAGCGGGCTCCTTGCCCAGGCGAAGCGATCGACCTTGACCCATCGCGTGAAGATGTCGCGGGCCAACGTGGTCGTGACTCCCGAGGAGGGATGGATCGAGGTGGTCGTCGATGCAATCCGAAAGGAGATCCGGGCCGGTGAACCGTTCTTCGTTTACGGACACGAGGCTCAGTTCTACTTTCTTTCGGATCGCTACTTCGACTGGCGCTTTCCCCAGCTCTACCCGGGTCAGATCGGCGATGGAGGAGGCGCCGACGTCGTCGCCCTTCTCGAGGAGGAGCCTCCCGCGATGGTGCTACAAGGTATTCTGGAGTGGGTCGGAGTGACACCGATTCCGTCGTTCGCACCTGCGATCGAGACCTACATCCAGGATCACTACCAGGCGGATGAGGTGTTCTTTCTGCGCTATCCCCCGGCTTCCGGTTCAGAGGGTCCACCGGGATATGTGGCCCAGGTACTTTTCCCAAGGAGGCGATGATGCCCCGATTCGAACAGTCTTCCCCAGGGACGGTCGGCTTCTGGAGGAAGCCGGCGGGTCGAGTTCTGATCGCGATTCTGGTGCTGGTTGCAGGACTCCTGACCGTCGAGGTGGCACTGCGGCTGCTGGGATTCCCGGCGAGGGACGGGGCTGCGGATGGCGTAGTGCGGGTGTTGTGTATCGGCGATGCCAGTACTTTCGGCCTGTCGGCTGATTCGCCGCAGACGTCCTATCCCGGTTCCCTGGAGTCGCTCTGGAACGAGCGCCACGACTCGCCTCGGATGCAGGCGATCAATCTGGGGATGGCGGGAGCGAGTTCGACGCGGATCGCCCACGACTACCAACGTCTGCTGGCGGCCTTCGAACCCGATCTGGTCCTGCTCATGATCGGCGTCGATGATGCCTGGACCCGACCCTCCGAAGTGCCTACCACCATCAGCGATGAGCGCAGTTGGCTCGATCGCTCGAGGCTGGTCGGGTGGCTGGATGCCCACGTCCTGGGCGCCGATAAATTGTCCGTGGAGATCCTCGGCGAGCGGACGCCAGGTGGATTCGTCACCGGTAGGGACGTTGTGGTGAGAGTGGATGGCGAGGAGTTCCGATGGGATGTCGAACCCGAGCAACCCGCTGACATCCACGCGCTGCTCGACGCCGGGCTTCGGAGTATCGAGGCTCAGTCGAGGGCGGCCGAGGTTCCCCTGGTGATGATGAACTATCCGTCCCGCTGGGGGATTCATCCCTTTGCCAATCCGATCATCGAGAGCGTGGCCCGGGATACCGCAACGCCGTTCATCGATTTGACGTCCGAGTTCGAGGACCTCTGTGAGGACCAGGACTGCCCGGACTACTTCCTGGAGGACTTACGTCCGAGCGCACGCGGAAACGAGGTGGTCGCGGAAAGGATCGTCGATGACTTCATCCGCCGCGGCTACTTCGACTGACGTGATGCCCCGAGTTGTCTTCAGGAGGCCGGGAAACCGGGGTCGATGAGTCGGTCCCGCGACGTCCCGGAGGCGAGCGACCGAGAGCCCGGCCTGCTACGCAAACTCGCGTTGCTTGCGCTCGGGATCGTCCTGAGCCTGGCGCTCGCGGAAGGCATCCTCCAGCTCGGAGCCCTGGTGGTGTCGCTGACTGGTCGCCAACCGCCGAAGGCCTGGGAGACATCCGGCCGCGCCCGGGTTCTCTGCATTGGCGACTCGAACACCTTCGGCCTGTGGCTGCCTCCGTCGGACTCCTATCCCGCTCAGCTCGAGAGGCTCTGGAACGAACGCTTCGAGAGTCCGAAGCTCGAGGTCCTGAACCTGGGGATCCCGGGGACGAACTCGTCGCGGGTGGTCCGCGACTACGATCGGATCCTGAGAGCCTTCGAGCCGGATCTCGTGTTGCTTCAGGTCGGCGTCAATGACGCCTGGACCCGACCCTTCGAAGAGGACGACGATCCGCAGCCCGAGGCGGACTGGCTGGGCTGGTCGCGAGTCGCGAAACTGATCGGGATGGCCGTTCGAACCCCGGATTCCGCGGAACTGGAAATGGACGGCACCCGCAACCCGCTCGGCGTCCTGGCCGGACACGATGTCGTGGTCCGCTACGGCGACGAGACGTTCGAGTGGGGGTACGAAGAGGATCCTCCACAGGACAGCAGGGAGATCCTGGAACGTGGACTCAGGAAACTGGTGGAAAAGACGCAGTCGGCCGGAGTGCCCATGGCGATCTTGAACTATGCCTCGAGGTGGGGGCTTTATCCCTTCGCCAATCCGATCATCGATCGCGTCGCAGAGGAGACGAAGACGCTGTGGGTCGACGTGACGGGTGCGTTCGAACCGCTCTGCTCGACCAGCGACTGTCCAGACTTTCTGCTCCGCGACCAACATCCGACAGCGCGTGGGCAACGTGTGGTGGCGGAATCGACGATCGACGTCCTCCTCGACTCAGGGCTGCTCCAATAGTGCCCCCGAGGTCGATGTTTCCGGAGCCCGCATGGTCCTTCCTCAAGCGACCGGTCGTCTGGCACGTCACGACGATCGTCGCAGTGGCCTCGTACTTCGAATCCCTGTTCCTGCGACGGGGCCTGGGCCTGCTCGACGAAGGCTGGCCGCTCTATGCCGCGCAGCGCCTGCTGAATGGCGGCACGCTCTATGCCGACGTCACGTGGTGTTTTCCTCCAGGCCACGTCCTGCCGGCCCTGATCGGGCGCTCCCTCGGAGAGCCTGGAATCGTCGAGACGCGAATGGTGTACGCCGCGTTCTGCGTGGCGCTTTCGGTTTCCATCTACTTCCTCGCTCGGCGTCTCGGGATGTCGACGCCGTTCGCCTTTCTGGCGGTCTCCCTGGTCACCCTGGCCGCGGACGTCTCGCACAACATGCACTACCTCTTCGCCTTCCGTTACCTGGTGCTGGCGATCGCGGCCTTGCTGCTCTTCGATCGCTGGCTCCAGAACCGAGGTCACCGGTGGCTTCTGTTGTCGGGACTGATGACGGGCATCACGCTGTTCTTCCGGTTGACTCCAGCCTTCGCCGTGGCCTGCGGCATCGCGGTCGGGATCGCGTCATCGAGTCGCGACTGGCGAGGGTGGCTGCGCTCATCGACCTGGTACGCCGGTGGCGTGCTCGTGATCCTGGTCCCGACTCTGCTCTGGTTCAAGTCCACGGTAGGACTCGGAACCTTCTACCACGAGGTGGTGGTGCGACCGCTCGCGATGCTGCAGTCCCTGCCCTGGCCACCCCTCGAGGTGCCTGCGACCCTCGACCGATTCGACTTGCAGGCGTTCTTCATCGCCCTGCAGTTTCGCCTCGGTTGGTTGTTGTACTTCGGCTATGTCGTGGTGCTCGCGATGGACTGGGTGCGCTCCCGGCGACGCCGTGAGAGCTACGCGGCCGGTCTTCTTCTCGCCGTCACGGTGTTCGGCGCGGTCTACTTCCTGCGTACGCTGGGCCGGTCCGACCAGTCCCATCTCGACTCGGCTCTGCCCCCCGTCTTCCTCCTGCTCGCCCACGCACTCTGGCTGGCCGGCCGCCGATTCTTTCGGTCGAGCTCTCGGGAACAACGCCTCCGAACCGTCGCGGAAGCGGCTGTGGCGGTCGGCGTCGTGGCGATCTGGTTGGGGCTGCTGGGAGCCGAGCGCTATCACGGGAGTGCCGCTCACGAGGCCGCGAAGCGGGATCCGGGGCTGCGATCTGCCGGCAACACGCTGGCGATCTCGCGCCTTCACGTCGCCGAATTCGATGACAACGCCCTCGCCGTTCGCGAGTGGGTCGAGCCCGGAGAGACGTTTCTGGACCTCACCGCGGCGCCGATGTTCTACGTGCTCGCGAATCGCAACGGTCCCGGTTACTTCGACGTGATCATGCCTGGAACCTTCGTTTCGGCCGAAGAGGAAGAGAGCTTTCTCGCTAGACTCCAGGACAAGCCGCCCGCTGCGATCCTCTGGCCGCGCCATCCCTTCGACGGAATGACCGAACGCTCGATCGCTGCGACGGCCCCTCGCGTGACAGCCTGGGTCGAGGAGCGCTACGAACCCGTCTGGCCCGAGCGGCCGCTCGAACGGATCCTGTTGAAGCCCCGCGACGCGACGGCGTTGCGAATTCAGTCGTCGAGATAGCCGAGAGCGATGAGGCGCCGCCGGTCCTCTTCCGAGAGGACATCGGCCACCGACTCGGGCTGGGCGGCCAGGCTCTCACTGAGTTCATCGAGCCGCAGTCGGTGGCTCTCGACGATTGCAGGGTGGCCTTCGGCGACGTCGGTGGATTCGCCCGGATCGTTGGAGAGATCGAAGAGCATCACCTCCCCGGTGTCGCGCTTCCAGACGCTCTTCCAGGAGTCCCTGCGATAGGTCTGCCAGAACTGTTCGCTGATCAGGACTTCTCCGTCTTCGAGTTCGTCGGGCGGATCGAGTTCGAGACCGGCTTCCTCGAGAATCAGCGAGTAGACGTCTTCACTTCGAAGGACCCCGGCGCCTTGCTCCCGGACCCTCGGGCTGACGATGAGCGGGACCTTCAACACAGGATCGAAGGACGGGTTGCCGAAGTGGGTGAGGGCCGGCAGCGGGAAGGTCTCGTGGAGGATCTCACCGTGGTCTCCGACCACGAAGACGGTGCTGGCTCGTCGAAGGCCGCGGGAATCCAACAGGGCGAGGAGTTCTCCGAGGGCTTCGTCGAACCGTTCGACGGCGTCGTCGTAGGGAGTGTCGGAGAGTTGGTAGTCGTGGACGTCCATGTAGTGGACGTAGAGGAAGAGAGGTTCTTCGGGCGGCGGATCGGCTTCCTCGCCGAGGATTTCGGCGACCGCCTCGTTCACCCGGTTTCCGCTGCGAAGGGCGGCGAGGCGCGAGCGGTCAGGCGGTCGACCATTCGCACTCGCCTCCTGCTCGAGCGCCTTGCTGGCGTCGACTTCCACCCAGCGTTCGAAGCCGCGTTCGTAGCCCTGTGGACTGAAGATGAGTTCGTTCGAAACCACTCCCAGGGTTCGGTAGCCGCCGTCGCGCAGGGTTTCGGCGAGGGTGGTGAGGCTGCGGGGAATGCACGGTGGGTCGTCGGCCCCATCCGTAGTCCTGAAGCGCGCCATGCCGCACCAGGTCTCACCGGTCCAAGGCAGGGCACGGTCTCTGCGACCTGTTTCGAGGCTGGCGGTCCGGCCGGTGAACAGGGAGCCCATCGACATGGTCGTCGAGTGGAAGGACGCGAAGAGGTTGTCGAAGGCTTGTCCTTCGGCGGCGAGAGCGTCGAGGTTCGGCGTCGGTTCACCGCCGTAGGCTCCGACGTGGTCGCTTCGCAACGTATCGGCCACCACGAGAAGGAGAAGCTTCGGCCGCGGCTCGCCCGCTTCGGGGGGGTGAGTCGGCCCGCACCCCAGTGCGAGCGCGCCGGCGAAGATCCACGCTGGAAGGCCCTTCAGCAACCGAGCCGGGGCGGGGAGAGCGAGCGTTTCGACGAGTGGTTGTGTTCTCATAGCGCCACAGCCCGATGAGCAAGCCCGACCATGGATCCTCCGCGGTGAACCTAGCATCCTCCGATCCCGGGAGCCGCTCGGGGGACGAGCGCCGGCGACTGCTCATCTTCGTGGTCGCCTACTACGCCGAGTCGACCCTCGAGCAGGTCCTCGAAAGGGTCCCGGGGGAACTCTGGCGGACGTTCGATTGCGAACTCCTCGTGGTCGACGATGCCTCCGAGGACCGGACCTTCGAGATCGGGCGTGCGTTCCAGGCCGACCATCCCGACCAGCGGATCACGGTGCTTCGCAACGAGTACAACCAGGGGTACGGAGGCAACCAGAAGGTCGGGCATGCCTATGCCATTGCCGAAGGCTTCGACTTCGTGGCGATGGTTCATGGCGACGGCCAGTACGCCCCGGAGGAGTTGCCCCGATTGTTGGAGCCGCTGGTTTCGGGCGAGGCCGATGCGGTGTTCGGGAGCCGCATGATGAACGGCCGTTCGGCCCTGAAGGGCGGCATGCCGCTCTACAAGTACGTCGGCAATCGGCTGCTCACGCGAACCCAGAATCTGCTGCTCCGCAGCCGGCTATCGGAGTTCCACAGCGGCTACCGACTCTATTCGGTGTCGGCTCTCTCCCGACTGCCGTTTCGTCTGAACACCAACGACTTCCACTTCGACACCGAAATCATCCTGCAGTTCCTCGATGCAGGGATGACGATCGTGGAGCGGCCGATCCCCACCTACTATGGAGACGAGATCTGCCGGGTGGACGGCGTGCGCTATGCGTTCAATGTGATGGTGGCGACGCTGCGCTACGTCGCCCATCGCTCCGAGATCCTGTACCAGCGGCGCTACGACACGGAGCGCGGTCCTACCCACTACGACCTGAAGCTGGGATACCCGAGCAGCCACACCTATGCGATCGCCGCCGTTCCCGAGGACTCGACCGTCGTCGACATCGGAGCCGGACCCGGTGGTGTGGCGATGGAGCTGTTGAAGAAGGGTTGCAAAGTGTCTGTCGTCGATACCCATCGGCCGGGAGTGGAGCACCCCGATGTGGAGGTCTTCGTGCAGGATCTCGATCAGCCGCTGACCTTCCGGGTCGGCGGCGCCGTCTTCATCCTGTTGCTCGACGTGATCGAGCACCTGAAGCGACCGGAGGAGTTTCTGGAGCGCCTCCGGACGCAGTTCACCCATCGACCTCAGCGGGTGATCCTGACCACGCCGAATGTCGCCTTCTTCGTGCAGCGGCTGGCGCTCCTCCTGGGGCAGTTCAACTACGGCCGACGGGGCATCCTCGACCTGACCCATGCGCGCCTGTTCTCCTTCCGGTCGCTACGCCGGCTGTTGCGCGATGCCGGGTTCCGGGTCGAGACCATGCGCGGCGTACCCGCTCCCTTTCCCAAGGTCCTCGGCAAGGGTTGGCTCGGTCGGTCGGCGGTCGGACTCAATCGCCTGCTGATCCGACTCAGCAAGTCGTGGTTCTCGTACCAGATCTACATCGAGGCCGTGACCACTCCGAATGTCGAGTTCGTCCTGGCCAGCAGTCGATCGTCTCCGTCGTGCCGACGGCAGTCAGGAGTTCAGTCGCCTCAGAGGGGCGGTCCGGCTTGCCCGGATCGCCGGTTGAGGGAACGTCGGGGTCGGATGTCGAGAGGCCCCCAGTCCAGCCACCCTTGCGTCGGAAGTAGAGCAGCATGACCCCGGCGAGCGCCGCCATCAGGGCGAGGACCGCGGGATAGCCCCAGCGCCAGCCCAGTTCCGGCATGTTGAGCGACGAGACCCGGGTGTCGAAGTTCATGCCGTACAGTCCCGCCACGAACGACAGCGGGATGAAGATCGTCGAGATGATGGTCAGCAGCTTCATCACCTCGTTCATCCGATTGCCGGTGTTGGAGACGTACAGGTCCATCAGGCCGGCCGCCTCGTCGCGATCGGAGTCGATCAGCTCCATGAGCTGGCCGACGTGATCCGAGCAGTCGCGCAGGTAGACCCGCGTCTCGGTACTGAAGCGAGCGTGATCGTTGCGCAACAGGGTCGAGATGAGATCGCGCAACGGAGCGACGCTGCGACGGCACTCCGTCAGTTCAGCCTTCATCAGGTAGAGATCCTGCAGGGCCTGCTTGGAGGCCGAGGTCAGGACCACCCGCTCGGTTTCCTCGAGGCGGCCCGAGTAGCTCTGGACGACCGGGAAGAAGTGGTCGATCGCACAGTCGATGCAGGCGTAGGCGAGATAGTCGACCGCCTGACTGTGGATGATTCCGGCGCGTTCCCGGATCCGCTGGATCACCGGCTCGAGCTGTGTTGAGGGTCCTTCTTCGAAGGAGATCATGAAGCCGTCGCCGACCACCAGGCTCAGTTGCTTGAGAGCCAGCGTGTCGGCGCCGTCGGGGTAGCGCAGGGTGACGAAGTGGTAGTGCTCGAAGAACTCCACCTTCGGGCGCTGGTGGGTGTGGACGATGTCTTCGAGGGTCAGCCGATGAATGCCGAAGGTCGCCGCCAGCGCCTTCAGTAGGCTGGTGTCCTGCAGGCCGACCACCTGCACCCAGAGAACCGGTCCGTTCGGGTCCAGCCCCGGCGGCTCCAGGACGCTCGGCTCGACCTCCTCGATCGGCAACTCCGCTCCGTAACGAAGCCCCAGGATCCGGGTCGGCGCGGCCTCGATCGCAACGTCGATGCTGCCCGGCGCCGAGCCCGGCGTCGAGCGACGCTTCTTCTTCCTGCGATGGTGGTGTTTTCGACTCATGACCTTCTGCGGCCCTGGGCGAGGCAGGGCTTCGAGCCCCTTCACGTTATCCGGTTCGCGGTTGCAGACCCAAGGCCCGGTCGGCGGGTCGAGTCGGGAAGAGCTGCTCGGGTAGAGTCGGCGCCCGAGTGACGATCGGCTGGTCGATCGCCCACGGGGCATGGAGTCGACCTCGTGAATCGTCCAGAAATTTCGCAGGAATCCGACCCTGGACCTGCAGGATCACGACAGGTTTCCTCGGGCTGCCCCTGGTCCTGCTGATGGCCTGTGGATCCGGTCCCGCGGAGCAGGAGCCGGAACGCGCCGAGACGCCCGCAGCCGACCACGGCCGGGTGCGCTGGTACGAGCCGTCCGAGGCGCAGTCCGGTTTCAATCTCTTTCTGGTCGATCGTCGGATCCCGACGATCGTCGACATGAACGGACGCGTCGTCCACTCGTGGCCCGATGCCCGTGCCAAGGGACGCATCCGATTGAAGCCGGACGGCCGCCTCACCGTTCTCACCCTGGACGAGGGAGTCCACGAGTACAGCTGGGAAGGGGAACTGCTTCGCAGGATTGCCGTGCCTGAGGGGACCTTCACCCACCACGACGTGGCGATCCTTGCCAGCGGCAATCATCTCTTCCTGCTGGGCGCAGAACCCTCAGACGATCGCCTGCACGAGGTCGACGCCCAGGATCGGGTGGTCTGGCAGTGGCGGCTCAACGATCACCGTGGCGAGTTCGAGGCGTGGGACGACGACAGCGGCGACCCTTCGCACGTGAACTCGATCCGGGAGATCCCCGCGAATCGTTGGTTCGATGCCGGCGACGATCGCTTCCGACCCGGGAACATCCTGGTGAGCGCTCGCAACCTGAACACGATCTTCATCGTGGACAAGCCGTCGGGTGACGTCGTGTGGAAGTACTCCGCGGGGCTCGATCGCCAGCACGAGGCCGTCTTCATCGCCGAGCCCCATCTTCATGCCGGCAAGGTCCTCGTGTTCAACAATGGGCTCGAGGATCGGTACGGCGACCGCCGGAGTCGTGTCGAGATCATCGACCCGATCGCCGCCGAGGTGGTCTGGCACTATGAAGACGATCGCTTCTTCTCTTCGACCTCGGGGGTGGCCCACCCCCTTGCACCGGGCAACGTCTTCGTCGCGTCCAGCGCGGGCGACCGTACCTTCGAACTGACCCCGGACCGGCAGATCGTCTGGGAATGGGAGACGCCGTTCTCACCCATGCGCCCGGAGCGTCTTCCCTATGACTACACGCCTCAGCTCGAACGCCTTCGCCCCGACGAAGTCGCCGTGACGCCGGCCGACTACGAGCCCTACCCTTCGAGGGAACTCTCGATGTTCGACGAGCCCGACGACGTCTGCTCGGCGAGATCGCAGGGAAAGATGAAGCACACCCTGAAGCGGCGCAACCAATGCCGTCGGATGTTTCTTCGAAGGGCCGGCGCGTCGTGGGACTTCTGGTCTTCGGGCTGGATCTCTCCGCGCTGGAAGGCCCCGTCCAAGGGGACGGCGCCCTCCAGGGGGACGTTCGCTTTCGTCTGACGATCGAAGATGAGGGCGAGATCACTCGGCTGCTCACTCCTCAGTGTGCGAAGGTTCGCTCGGAGGGTCGGCTCTGGCGCAGGCGCAGTGTTTCGCTCGATGCCTGGGCCGGCCGATCCGTCGAGCAGGCCTGCCTCGGGGTCGTCGGTTCGGGTCCCGAGATCGAGAAGGCCGCCGTCTGGGTGGTGTCGGTTCGTCGACGAAACGTGAACCTCGACGAGGACAGCGGGAGTCGGGAAGCCCTCAGGGAGGAAGAACTCCGGCTGCGCGAGCGTCAGCTGAGGACCCTGGGGTATCTCGAATGAGGCTGCGGTCTTCACGCCCGAGATCGGGACTCGAGACCGGTCACGTCCGGTTTCTTGCCCGCGGTCTGCTGACGAGTCTGGCGATGGCCGGCTGCGACGCTCGAGACTCCTCTCACGATCGAGCTCGCGCCCTGTCGTCCGAGGACCCCGAGACGGCCTGGGTGCGGTGGTACCAACCGGAACTGGCGGAGCCCGGGTTCCATCTCGTCCTCCACGAGCGTCGCACACCGATGATCCGCGACATGAATGGCAGGGCCGTGCATGCGTGGCCGGACGTCAACGCGACAGGACGGGTCCTTCTCAGTCGCGAGGGCGATCTGCTCGTCAACGGCGCCGACGAACGGGTGCTCGAGTACAGCTGGGACGGCGACCTGCTCCGGGTGCTGCCGCTGGCGAATCCCGGCGACCTGCCGCACCACGACCTGCTGGAGCTTTCCGACGGCGGCCACATCCTGTTGGCGCAGGAGGTCGAGGGCGATCGCAGCGACTACCTGCTGGAGGTGGACTCCGACAATCAGGCCGTCTGGCAATGGAGGATCGTCGACCACCGCGATGCGTTCGAGGCCTGGGATCCTGGGAGCACGAACCCCACGCACCTGAACTCGGTCAGTGAAGTCCCGCCGAATCGGTGGTTCGAGTCCGGCGACGAGCGTTTCCGCCCCGGCAACCTCCTGGTCAGCGCGCGCAACCTCAACACCGTCTTCGTCATCGACCGGGCGACCGATGAGGTGGTCTGGCAGTACTCGGACGGTCTCGATCGTCAGCATGAGGCCATCATGATCGACGCTCCCCACCCCCATGAAGGTCGGATCATCCTGGTCAACAACGGACTCGAGAACGTCCATGCCTCGAGGAGGAGCGAGATCCAGATCGTCGATCCGCTTTCTCGTGAGGTGGCCTGGCGCTGGGGCTCGGACTACTTCTATACGTCGTACGGAGGGGTTGCGCAGCCCATGCCAGGAGGCAACGTCGTCGTCACCTCGAGCCAGGGCGGCCGGGTGTTCGAACTCACCCCTGCTGGACGGATCGTCTGGGAATGGGCGCCCGCCTACCTGCCGATGCGGGTCGAGCGATTGACCTACGACCACTCTGCGCAGCTTGCGTCCCTGAAACCTCGCAGCGAGGTCGCCGTGACCCCGAGCGATCTAGCCCCGTTCATCTCCAGGCAGCTCTTCACCTTCGCTCGTTCGACCGAGGTCGCCCCCCAACGCCTGGCTCGGCGTCAGGTCATGAAGTCGAAGAATGCGTGCCGACGAATGGTCTTTCCACCCGATGCCTCGTTGAAGGTCGCTTTCGGATTCGATCCCGACCGGCTGAATGGACGGCAGGGGTCGGTTCGGTTCACCGTCACCCTGGCGGCCTCCGCCGGAGGAGGTGAAGTCGTGACGTTGCTGGACGGTGATTTTCGCCCGCAGGAACGGAAGGCCTGGCGTGGGCGAACGTTCGCGCTCGCCGAGTGGGCCTATCGGTCGGCGGAGCTCTGCCTGGCGATGGAGGCCGCCTCCGGAGAGGACCTGCTCGACGCCGCCCTGTGGAGCCATCCCAAGCTCGAGTTCGACGACGACAGCCCTGTGGAGGACGAGTTCGCCCCGGACGACGAGGACATCTCGGACGAGGAGCGAGCGCTGCGAAAGCGCCAGCTCGAGACCATGGGGTATATCAACTAGCCCGAAACGAAAAAGGCCGGCCTCCTCAGAGACCGGCCTCGCTTCGGATCCAGGATCCGACGCCGGCGCTACTCGCCGCCGGCGGCGTCCTGAGCGGCCTTCGCAGCCTTCTGCTTCTCGCGGAACTGCTGCATCTGCTCCCACTGCTGCTGCATGTGCTCGGGCACGGAGTAGGTAGGCATGTCGGCCTGCTTCTCGCGGTCGGTGAAGGTGTAGTCCATGAAGCCGATCATCATCTCGTCGTCGGTGCGCTCACCGAAGGTGACGATGGCGTCGGGATTCGGGTTGGCCGGGTTGTTCTCGGAGTTGTCGAACACCGCTTCGAGAACGATCTTCGTTCCACCCGGAACGATGAGGCGCTCTTTCGGGGTGTAGGTCAACTGCCAGTTGAAGTCGTAGCCCGGCACGTCGAGGAGGATCTCTTCGTTGCCATCGGGGTAGATGGCGCTGAAGCGCATCGCCTTGCCACGCAGGTGCATGTGAGGCGTGAAGTTGAAGATCTCCGCTTCGTAGGGCACGTTGAAGGCCGAGACCGACTCATAGTTGGCCTCGCGCGGCGGAATCTGGATGGCCGGGTCGACGATCCACATCGTGGCGACTTCGTTCTCGACGGGACCGTCGTAGAACTTGAGGCCGACCGAGGTCTGGTCGATGCCGCCGGATCCCTCACCGGGCTCCTTGTGGTAGTGCATCTGGAAGAAGATCGTGCTGTTGGCCTTCAGGAGCTTGCCGTAGCCCTCCCGGTAGACCATCGGTACGACTCCGGGCGCCCAACCGGCGATGAAGTCCATCTCGGTGCGTCCGAGGCCCTGGATCGACTCGAGAGTCGCGTCGGGTCCGGCGAGGTAGGTCAGGTTGTGGTGCGCGCCTTCCTTGAAGGTCGGACGGATCTCGATCGAGCGGATCCAACGATCCTCGTCGAGCGGGTTCTCCACCTTGACCCATTCGTAGTGGTCGTCGACGTCGTCGCTGACCGCGAAGGGCTCCATGGTCAGGATGATGTCGGGGGTGCCGGCCTGCCACTCGTCGGTGAAGACGGGCGCTGCGGGCATCTGCGAGAGGTCACCGGCCGGGGCGCCGGCCTCGACCCAGGCTGCGATGGTGGCGATCTGCTCGTCCGTGAGGCGCGAATCCTCGACGAAGTCGCCGTGCTCGGGGTTGGCGAACCAGGGCGGCATCGAGCGCTCGCTGGTGACGCGACGAATCGACTTCGCCCACGGGCGGGTCTCGTCGTAGGACAGCAACGACATCGGGGCCGTCTGGTCGGGCCGGTGGCAGCCGACGCAGTTCTCGAACAGGATCGGAGCGACTTCTTCAGCGTAGGTCACCTGCTCGACGTCGGCGTTGTTGGCCTCGGTGGCGGCGACAGCGAACGCCGGGATCAGGGCGATCACGAGCGCGATGGAGAGAATCCGTTGAAGCATGGTTGGAAACCTCTTGAGGTAAGGCGTTGGTGAGCGAGACGATCGGGTGGTTCCCACCCTTTCGGGTGGAGGAGTATAACCGTAGTTGGCCGAACGGCCAATAGCAATCTTCGGCGCTCCGTCAGGGGTTGTGGCGATCGAGGAAGGCTCGAGTCCGGGCCATGGCGTCCTCGCGCGCCGGAGATTCCTTCCACGACTCGATGAGCTCAGCATCTCTCGCCAGCCGGGCGATCTCCTCGGAGGTCGAAGCCGGGTGGTAGAGGTCGTTGCCCCTCAGCACCAGCAGGGGAGTCTCGCACTGCTTCACGAAGTCACGATCGACGTTGAACAGGAAGTCACCGTCGTACATGTTGGAGCGGAAGCTGCGCCAGTCTTCCTCGCTCACGGACCGGTGGGAGGTCGCGGCGAGTTCCTGCGCCCAGCCGTCGAACATCTGGTAGAAGGCGTCGCGATTCTGGTCGAGACCGATGGGTTGGAAGAGTACGGCCGACGCGACGCGTGTGGGCGCGGCCTCGATCAGCCCCATGCAGTAGGGGCCGCCGATACACATGCCGGCGACCTGGAAGCGGTCGATGCCGAGGTGATCCATGAGGGCGAGCTGGTCGGCGGTGTAGGTATGCCAGCCATCGCCGCCGCTCACCGGCGCCGTCGAACTGCCGGCGTTCCTCTGGTCCATCGCGACGACGCGGTAGCCGTCGCTGTACTCGGTGATCGGATTCCAGGGCGTCGACTGCCAGTACGAAATGGCGCTCTTCATGCCGCCCGGCGCGATCAGCAGAAGGGGGAATCCTTCTCCCGAGACTTCATAGTGGATCGTCGCTCCGTCGCGATCGAATTCAGGCATGGGCGTCCTCCTGGAAGTGTGAACGAGCCGGCCGCAGTCTAGCGACCCGAGACTGTCGTCGCGAGGTCTAGCCCTGCAGCGTCCAGCCACCGCTGAACGGGATCGCCTGACCGACGATGAAATTGCTCTGCTGACCGGCCAGGAACAGGGCCAGCTGGGCGTCCTCCCTGCCGGTGGCCAGGCGCCCGACGGGGACGTTGCGAGCCAGGTGGCGCTGGAAGCGTTCGGTCGCGACCAGTTCGGGCGGGTAGTACTCCGCATTCTCGACGTAGTTCTGGGCGATCAGGTTGATCTGCACGTTGTGAGGAGCGGCCTCGAGTCCGGCGGCCTTCACGAAGCCGATCTGGGCGGCGCGTGCCGACGAGTAGGCGGACACCTTCGCCATGCTGCGCAGACCGGTGGCGCTGCCGTAGACCACGACCTTGCCGTGTTTGCGCGCCTTCATCTCAGGCAGGACGGCTGCCACGAGTCGGAACAGCGGGTGGACCATGACGTCGAACTTCTCGACCCAGGTCGCGTCGTCGAGTTCCTCGACCGGCGTATTCGAAGACGACGGCGCGCCGAGATTGACGACCAGGATGTCGGGGCAGCCGTGTTCGGCGATCAGTTCCCCGGGCGACGACGGCGCGGTGAGATCACGCCGGTCGGCGATCACCGTCGAGCCTTCGGCTTCGAAGACCTCCACGGTGACCGGTCCCATGAAGCGATCGGCGCAGGTGACGAGAGTTCGGGTGCCGGCGAGAAGTCCTGACATGGGGGCTCCTGGGTCTGGGGCCGTGGCGGCCGAAGAGGGTCGTTGGAGAATCGATCATAGTCGGGTCGCGTCGGCTGAGCGGACCTGAGTTCGTGTCAGCGTTCGCGCCGCTGAGGCTACGGGATCTCGGCTCGCTGCCCCGCGGGCCTGCAGGACGTGATCGAATTGCAGCCACTTACACAGCTTCGATCCACTCGAGTTTCGGCGCAGGATCCCGGTGAATGGATCCCCGTCCTGCTGCGTAGTGCCATGCAGAGAGGAAGAACCCGATGAATACGACACCGATCTCCTTCAGCCGACCGATCGCCCTCGGTTGGAACCGAATGGTCCGTCAGCTCTTCAAACCGTTCAGGCTCGGTCACTGGTTCGTTCTCGGCTTCACGGCCTTCCTCGCCGGTCTCTCGTCGTGGAGCGGAGGCGGTGGCGGCGGCGGAGGTGCCGAGGACCTCGACATCGACTTCGAGTCCGTGCGCCGGTCGGCGTCCGACGCATGGGAGACGTTCCTCGCCTTCCAGTTCGGGGTCGCTCTCATCACGGTGGTGATCTTCCTCGTCGTCGGCGTCATCCTGCTGCTTCTCTTCGTCAGCTCGCGCGGCAAGCTCATGTTCCTCGACAACGTGCTGCACGAGCGCGCCGAGGTGGTGGGCCCCTGGCATCGCTTCCGTCGACTCGGCAACTCGCTGTTCGGGTTGCGTCTCGTGCTGCTGCTGGTGGGCATGGCCCTGGTGGCGTTGGTGATCTTCGGGCTGATCGCGGCAGCCGTCGTGGGAGCAGCGGGCGATCAGGATCTGGCGCGAATCGTCCCGATCGCGCTGCTGGTTTCCTTCGGGCTCGTGATCGGCCTGGTGGCGCTCTATGTGGCCTTCTTCGTCGAAGGCTTCGTCATCCCCCTGATGCATCGCTACGATCTGCTGGCGAGCGAGGCTGCGAAGCGTTTCCTTTCGATCTTCCAGTCGCGCCCCTGGCCGTTCCTCGCCTGTGGCCTGGTGGTCTTCGTGCTGGCCATCGCGGCGCTCTTCGCCGTGATCACCTTCGGTTTGATGACCTGCTGCGTCGGCTTCCTGCTGCTGATCGTCCCCTACATCGGCTCGGTGGTGACGCTTCCGGGGACCGTCTTCTTCCGTGCCTTCACGGTGGAGTTCCTGGCGCAGTTCGACCCCGACCTGCTGGCGGGCGACGCCGAACCGCCACCACTTCCCGACATCGCGGCCTGAAGACGGACTCTCCGTCGTCGCTGAGACGGTCCTGCACCGTTGCGGTGCGTGTCAGACTCCGACCATGATGCGTAGCGCTTCGGCGATCTCGCTGGTTGCGTGGCTGGTCGCCGTCGCGGGTGTGGCGCAGCCACCCGTCGACACCGATTTCGGTGAGGAACTGTCGGTCACTTCCGTCGATCTGTGGGTGGGCGCGCCGTCGGGACGGTTCCACGACTGGTGGAGCGGTGGTAAGGGCAAACGCCCCTCCTTCGACGGCGTCGAGCTGGTCATCGCCGGAACCGCGGTCGAGATCACGGCGGTCGAGCCGTCGAGGCGATCGTCGGAGTCCGCGCCGTGGCAGATTCTCGTGTGGTTCGACGCGGCTCTGTCGGAGGAGCTGTCGCTGCGCTGGGCGGCCCGGATCCTTGCCGAGCAGGTCGAGGCCCTGACGTCGCGCGGCGAAGTTCAGGTCGTCGTCGCCGACCCCGAGCCGCGGGTGCTGGTCGAAGCCGGAGCGGATCGGTCCGTCCTGGTGGGCAGCCTCTCTCAACTCAGCCTGTTCGGAGACGCCGAGGACGTCCTTCGCGGCCACCGGGAATCGTTTCTCGAGGAGATCGAGGCGGCGGACAGCGAAATCGATGAGGACGAACGCTCGCAGATCGCGACGATCTACGCGGCCGCCGAGGTCGAGTTGATCCTGCGCCAGCAGGACCGGATGCTCGAGTGGTTGGAGGAAACCGCCGAGCCGGGGCGCCGAAGAGTGCTGGTGTACGTCGGCCGAGGCTGGGAGAGGACCGCGGCGCGCTTCTACGATCTCGAGGAGGGTGAGGGTCTGAGCCCCCTGCTGGAGCGAGAAAGCTCGCAGTGGGTGCGCGCCGTGGCGTCCTACGACTGGACCGCCGTCGTTCTCCTGCCGCAGGAACGGCGCCCGCCGCTCAAGCGGGGAGTGACCGTGGGGCGCTGGCGTTTCGGTTTCGGTTTTCCCTTCATCGCCGGCGCCTACGAAGAGGCTCGCGACCCGGAACTCGCCCGCTCCTTCGTGACCCTGGGCGACTCCGAACTCGCCGCCGGAGACCTGATCGGGGCCGAAGAGGCCTATCGCAAGGCGGTCTACCACTTCTACGGTGACGGCAGGACTCGCCAGGAGCAGGCGGCGGTCGAACTGAAGCTCGCCGAGGTCCTGCTGCTGCGCAACGAGCCGGGCTCGGCTCGTCTGCACCTGTTCAATGCGATGGCTCTCGACCCCACCCTCGAGGCCGAGCCCGGCGTGCGCTTCACGCCTCTGCTCGAGGCCGAAGCCGTGCTCGAGGAACTCGTCGCCGAGACCGGCGGTCTGATGGTGAGGCGCGGGCCGGACCTTCTCGAGGCCCTGGTCGATCTCGATGCGCGACGTCGACTGTCGTTCCAGCTGCGCGGCCTGAGCCGTGGCGAAGTCCTGCCGCTCGCCCTGGTCGGCGACGATCCTGGGGCCGTCTATCTGCATCGCAGGTGGGTGCGTTCGGGTACACCGGAGCGAGTCGCCCACGCCCGGCTGCGCGACTTTCTGCGCGACGCGGCCGACGAACCGATCCAGCGATCGGTCGCCGGCGAGCGCGATAGCGCGGGAGTGGCAGTGCTGTCACCGGCCGCAGAGTTCTCGCGTCCACGGAGAGTCTTCGGCTACACCTACGACAGCGTCCTGCAGGGTGTCGAATCGATGCAGCCCGACGAATCCAGGGCCGGCCGGTGGACGGCGCCGCTGCCTGACGAGGGCGTCGAAGCCGACCTCATGGCGATCTACTCCGAAGACCTGGTCAGCGGCGAGTGGAGCACCGAGATCGTGGACGTCGACTAGACCGAACTGCTCCAACCCCCGACCGTGGCGGCGAGCACCAGTTGCGCGGCGTAGTAGGTTGGCAACCCCCACAACCGATTGCCGAATCCCGGCGCGACGAAGCGGTCCCGGGCCACTGCCAGGTCCGACATGTAGAACATTCCGGCGCCGAACAGGATCGCCGCGCCGGCTCCGGCTGCGACCGCCCCAGCCGAGAGGGCCAGCATCAGGGTGATCACCACGATGTAGGCCCGCACCGGGATCTTCATGTCCGAGGGCACGTGGGGAGCCAACCACCGCGTGACGATCCACACCGGCACGGCGAGGATCACAACAGCCGCCGCCGTGACCGTGATCGAAAGACCCAGACCAACAAAGGCGATGCCGTAGGCGACGTGGCCGAGCAGGAACGCGGCGATGCCCGCCTGGAAGACGCGCGGCCGGTCTTCGGGGATCAGGAGGACGTCCCCGAACCACGACAGCACCAGCCCCGCCACCATCCAGGTGCCGTAGGGCTGGATCCCCTCGTCACTCGATCCACTCAGCAGCGCCACCGCGACGAAGCCGGTCGAAGCCGCGGGCTTCGCCAGCCAGATCCCCAGGCGATGGTTGCGGTGCTCGGCGAGGAGCAGTCCGAGGACCGCCACTGCCGTTGCCAGAACCGCGATCGTCATGTCGGGTGGCGGAACAACCGGCGGCCGGATCAGTCCTTGACCGAGTCCCAGGCAGACGTGTCGCCGCTCTCGAAACCATCGCTGAAGAGGACGCCGTCGTCCTCGACCTCGATCTGGACGCCGGTCGAGCACTGATTGCCGGTGGCCAGTTCACCGCTCACCGCATCGACGCAGGCACCGACCCAGTAGGTCCCGGGCGTCGCCGGCGCCGTTGATGGTTCGTTGAGTACCAGGGTGGACGTCGGATTGAGGGCTGCGACGTTGTCGCTGCCGAGAACGGTGTCGGCCGTGGAGATGGTCGAGTCGTTGGAGAGGAAGTAGACGAGCACCGTGGCTGCCGCCGACTGACTGCCCTGATTCTGGACGGTGGCCGACAGCAGGAAGGCCTCGTGGGTCACCAGGTTGGCCGGGTCTACGGCGGGTGAGACGACGATCAGGTCGGGAGCGAGGACGCCCGGTTCCTCGACCGTGATCTGGACGCCGGTGGAGCATTGATTGCTGGTGGGTGTCTCGTCGGCGACGGCGTCGACGCACGCTCCCACCCAATAGGTGCCGGCGGTCCCGGGCGCGGCCACCGACTCGCTCAGCGCTTGCGTCGCGTCGGCGGCGAGGCTGGCGACCATATCGGTGGCCAGCTGGGTGTCGCTGGTCGAGATCGTCGCGTCACTCGATCGGTAGTAGCGCAGGGTGGTCGCCGGAGCCGTCGCCGCCCCCTGGTTCTCGACGGTGGCCGATAGCGTGAAGGCCTCGCCGGTGTCGAGCGTGGACGACGAGACGCCGGGAGAGATCACGAGGAGGTCGGGGGCCTCGACCGAGATCTGGACGCCGGAAGAGCATTGATTGGTGGTGGAGGCTTCCCCGCTGACGCTGTCGACGCAGGCGCCGACCCAGTAGGTTCCGGTCGTTCCAGGCGCGGCCACCGATTCGCTCAGCGCCTGGGTGGCGTCGGCGGCGAGACTGCTCACCGGATCGGTGGCGAGCTGAGTGTCGCTGGTCGAGATCGTCGGGTTGATCGATCGGTAGTAGCGCAGGGTGGTCGCCGGGGCGGTTGCCGTCCCCTGGTTCTCGACGGTCGCCGACACCAGGAAGGCCTCGCCGGGCGTCAGGGTGGCCGCATCGACGCCCGGCGAGATCACCACCAGGTCCGGCGCCGGCCCGGTTTCGCAGGTGTAGAACCGGACGTCGTCGATGAACCAGCCGTAGTCGTCGATCAAGCTGTCGGTTCCGAGCCGCATGCGGACCCGCACGCTCTGGTTCGCCAGGCTCGTCAGGTCGATCTGGGTGGCGGTGTAGCCGTGGCTGTCGCCGACGAAGGCCGAGCGCCCGGCCAGGGGGTTGGAGTAGCCCCCGGCGATCGTGCCGCCATAGTCGGCGCCGGCGGAAATCAGGCTGCCGGCGTCGGTCCAACTTGCGCCGCCGTTGGTGCTGAGCTCGACGACCCCGCCGTCCCACCAGGTGGTGCCGCTGTTCTCGAAGCCGTAGGCGTGGGCGAACTGCAGGAAGGCGCCGCCGGCCGGGATCTCGACGTCGGTCGTCATGGCGATGGCCGAATCGCCGACCACCGGATCGTTGTAGCCCCACAGGTGGCCGACTCCGCTGCTGGCGAAGTCGAGGCCGTAGTCGGGATTGAAGTCCCAGTGATCGACGCCGCTCAGGATGATGCTCGACCAGTAGGTGGCGCCGAAGTCCTCGAGATCGTCGAAGAAGATCGTCGACGCGGTCTCGCCGGGTTCACACAGCGGCGGCGGAGCGGGTCCGGCGGTGCTACAGGGCCACGGGTCGCTCATTTCGACCGCGTCGAGAGCGTCCTCGACCTCCTGGCAGTCGGCCGCGGTGATGCCGGCGGTGCCGATCAGGTCGGCACAGGACTGCAGCAGGGCGTTGTAGTTGTCGAGGAACCCGGACCCCGACAGCAGGTAGGTCGAGAGCGCCCGGTACTGGATCTTGCCGGCCTTCACCAGGCCGATGCCGGTGACGGTCTCGGAGTTGTAGGTGCCGCCGTCGACCATCAGGGCGTAGGCGTGGTTGGGAACGCCACTGTTGGTGTGGACGCCGCCGCCGTCGCCTCCGGGGGTGTCGCAGACGAACTGCGGGTCGCTCATCTTGCCGGGGTCGCCGTAGGCGGTGGGATTGGACATGCTGCGGATGGCTCCGATCCCCGGGATGTCCTCACCCATCTCCCACCGGTCATCGGCAGTGTCGGAGCCGGCGCCGTTGAGCAGGTCGACGGTCTCGCCGAAGATGTCGGAGTAGGACTCGTTGAGAGCGCCGGACTGCATGTAGTAGAAGAGCCCGGCGGTGTACTCGGTGACGGCGTGGGTCAGCTCGTGGGCCGCGACGTCGTCGGCGGCTGCGAAACCGGCGCCGTAGAACATTCCCGAGCCGTCCCAGAACGCGTTCTTGTAGCTGCCGCCGGTGCACGGCGAGGGACAGTAGTCGACCGTCGAGTTGAGCGTGGCGCCGGCGTCGTCGTAGCTGTCGCGGCCGTGCTCGTCGAAGAAGTAGTCGTAGGTGTCGCCGGAATAGTCGTAGGCGAAGTCGACGTCGCTGTCGCCGGTGGGGCCGCCACCCTCCGAGCGCGCGATGGGGCCGGAGGTGCCGCCGCCGGCGTCGCGCACCACCCGGTGGCGAGCGTCGGTGACCTGGCTGAAGTTCAGCAGCACCGCGCCGGTCGCAGCGTCGATCCAGACGAACTCGCGCGTCTGCGGTCCGACGACCTCGACGAACCAGGCCAGGCGGGTGGGGAAGTCGACGCCGTCGAGCAGGCTGCGGTCGAAGACCTCGAGTCGGGCCGGACGAGTGCTGAAACCGCCGGGCTCGCGTCGCCCGAGGGTCGCCGACAGGGCGCGTTCCCGGGCCTCCGACGGCGACAGCGACGGAACGGTCTCGACGTCGTCGAAGTCTCCGAGGTCTCGCGAGTGGACGGCAACCACATCGCTACCGTCGAGATGGATGCTGATCTCGGCCGCAGTGATCGGGATGCCACGGTAGAGGCGCTGGAAGCGAGCCCGTTCGCGACCGACCTCGTCCACCGGGTCGGCCCGGATCAACCGCATGGCGGTCGGGCCGTCGACGCCGAAAGCGGCGCCGAAGCGGCGCAGGAAGCCACGCGCACGATTCTCGGCCGTCCCGCCCTCACTCAACCGGATCGCACTCCCCGGCCGAGTGCGAAGGAAGGTGACGCGTCCCGTCGCCGCGGAGACCTCGGTGATCGGCTCTGCCGTCGCGGCCAGCGAAAGCCCCTCGAGCGCCGAGCGTATGGCCGCTCGGTCGGGAGACGCCTCCCTTACGGGAGACGCCTCCCTGACGGGAGGCGCAGGCTGCGCACGGAGGACGGCTGCCGCTAGCAGGCTCCATCCGATCGTGGCGCAGAGAACCGTCGCAAGAGTGCCGGTGCGCGACACGGCGGGTTTTCGGACAGCTGGGGATGTCGAGGTCATCGGTGAAGGAGCGTCGGCAAGCAGGTTCGGCGCACACCTGTAGCGCGGGTGGCATCGGCGTCGCCTCGCGCCGATACACGCCAACTCTATCTCCCCAAGGTGGATCGATCCGAATCCGGCGAGCCTCCACTCGCCGAAGTAGTAGGCTGCTTCTCTCTACGACGGCTTTCGAACCAAGGAGTCCTCCAATGCCCCTCGATCCAGAGACCCACGACGAAGGTATCGACGAAGCCACTCTCAACCCGGCAGGCGCCGCCCGCCGCCGACTGATCAAGGCCCTGGGGCTCAGCGCCGTAGCGAGCCAGGTCGCTCTCGACTGGCGTGAACCGAAACTTCATCTCGGCGGACTCCCAGCTCACGCTGCCGGCTCGCCCCGACTCTGCCCGTTCAACGTCTCGATGAGCTACACAGCCACCCTGTCCGGCACGAACCCGATCTCTGTCGGAATCGTGCCGGAAAGCCTGTTCAGCACGACCCTGGGCGACGGCAGCTTTTCGACGGAGTTCATGACGGTTCTGCCCACCGGCACCAACTCCATCTCGGTGGCCTGGGAACGCGGTGTCTCCGGCGATGTCTTCGACTACGAGTTCTCCGCCAGTTGCTGCGTCGCAACCGCAGACTCCAGCGGCGGGGCGGAAGACTTCGAGCCGCTCAGCGGCGATGAGGGAGTCTTCGCGGTCCAGGTCGGCGATGGGACCTGTTCCTTCCAGCCAATCTGACGCAGGCCTGGCTACGCCGATCCGTTCGCTTCGTGCCGGCTCCATCGACACGCGGGGTTCTCGAACTGCTTCCAGTGCGCATCGCGAAGGCGCCTCAGCGTCGCCTCCAGGAGGGACTCGCTGCCGCCTCCAGCGCTAGTTGTCGGTCCCGGAATGATGCGGTTCGCTGGGTTCGGAGTCCCAGAACTCGAAGTCCCCCGCGTCGAGGCGCCGGTGGAGTGCCTCGAGGTTGCACTCCGGGCCGGCCTTCGTGGTGTCCCAGTTCGGTTCCAGGACCGGCAGTCTTCGCACCGACAGGTCCTCGGCCCGATGACGGCGCAGCAGGGCTTCGTGGACCCACTTCGCTGCCGCCGACTTCGTCTTCTTCCGGGCGCATGGATGCCACACGGCGGCGGTGCAGTTCTCGACCGCCCGGTGACCGTCGCCCACCGACCCGGGGACGGCCCGGATGTTCTGGAGATCGCCGCCGCCGAAGCCCTTCCATGGAACGACGTACACGTCTGCGGGCCGCCGCGTGAAGGCCCAGCTCAGTCGTTCCTGCTCTCCCGGCCACTCGTCCAGGAATCTTCCCGTCGCGTCGTGCTCGAACCCGACCGCGATGGAGGTGATGCCCACCGTGGAATCGCGGCTCATGGCCCTGAGGCTGAGGCTGAGCGCGGTCGCGAATCGACCCGTGCCGCCCCCGGCCGAGACCCATTCGACGAACGAGAGAAGTTCGTCGAGAGTGGTGACGCATCGCAGGCTGAAGGCGAGACTCCGACTTCCGGCGTCGAACTTCGCCGACGGCGTGCCCTTGCAGGACTCGATGTCCCTGAATCTCGTCGGCGGCTTCGAAACGAGGGCCGCTTCATGCTCCTCCCGGATGGGGGCTCCCTGACGGCGTGCCTCCCGAATGGCACCAGCAACGATGGCGCCCCAGTCCAGTCCCACGAGCGGGTCTTCGCGATCCGCCGTCACAGCCGCCCGTACCTCGAAGGACGACAACCGCTGCTCGAGCGGCGAGGCGCCGGCCCTGGCACTGCTCAGGCCGAGCCAGTCCGTCACGAAGTCCCCGGCGCGCGGTGACTGGCGAACCAGCACCACTCCGGCGTTGAAGGCCTGCGGTTCGGCGTAGACGGGCGGTGTGATGTCACCCAGAGTCCCCGCCCACAAGTCGCCGGGCTTGCGACCGGGCTGTCGTGCGGCCTGCAAGACCAGGTGCCTGTCGAGCCGCTCCGCCTGGTCGATCAATGCGGGGATCCCCTCGGCTCCTGCCGTCATGCCGAGAAAGGCGTCGGTATCGACGGCCAGGAACCACCGAGCTTCCGGCATCGCGCGAAGGGCGACTGCGATCGAGTACGGCTTCCCCCACACCGACGACAGAGGTCGCTGCCCGTCGACATCGCGAAAGGTTCGGCGTCCAGTTGTGGGTGGCGGCTGCACGAACACGTACTCGAATTCGTCCCGCTCGTGGCAGAAGAGGAAGTTGCATAGCGCTGAAACGCCGACGACGCTGTCGTCGAAAGGCCGCTCCTCGCCGTCGCGAATTCGCTCCGAATTCGCCAGCCGGCCGCCCAGCCGATCGTCGATCTGCAACACCACGATCTTGCCGGCGGTTCGAGCCCTCAGCACGTCGGCGGCCGATCGACCCGACAGGTCGCCCCCGGCTTTGGCGCCGTTCGTGGAGCGCCCGCTCATCCGGCGCGGTCTCCGTCGAAGCCCTCGACGGGGAGCCGTGCGTTCTCCTCGGCCAGGCCCTCCTCGGGGCTTTCGAGCGCCGGTTCCTCGGGAAGCTCTGCGCCGAGCGACAGGATCGCCCGGTCGGCCGTCCAGAAGACGTGCTCCTCTCCCAGTTCCTCGAGGAAGCCGGTTCGCTCCAGGAGGGCTTCGACCCTCGCCTGGAGTCCGGCCAGCAGCAGATCTCCACCGCCGCGACGTTGTCGATCGAGCAGTTCGTGCAGGACCTCGAGACCGGTCGCGTCGACCAGCGGCACGCCGCGCATCGACAGGATCAGACGCGCATCGGCGCCGTCGTGGGCTTCGATCTCATCGAGCAGCTTGCGCGCTGCGGCGAAGAACAGCGGGCCGGTGAGGGTGTAGACCACTCCCGAACTCTCCGCCTTCCGGAGGGGATGCCCGGCCGCTTCCAGCCGAACCGGGTCGACTGCCTGTCGCAGGACGACGAGGTCGCTCATCTGGGCCATGAAGATCAGGGTGCTGAGGCCGAAGCCGATGACGATCGCCTGGGTGAGGTCGAGCAGCACGGTCGCCATGAGGGTGACGATGAAGGCCGCCATGGCATGGCGCAGTCGCTTCTCGAAGAAGAACCGGATCACGCGCCACTCGTTCATGCGCCAGGCGGTCACCAGCAGCACGCCCGCCAGAGCCGCCAGGGGGATCCGTTCGAGCGCCGGGGCGAAGAGCAGGACCACCGCCAGCAGGCCGATCCCGTGCACCATCGGAGCGACGCGTGTGACGCCTCCGCTCTTGATGTTGACACTGGTGCGCGCGATCGCGGCGGTGGCGGGAACGCCGCCGAAGAACGGGATCACCATGTTGCCGACGCCCTGCGCCACCAGTTCGACGCTGCTGTGGAGCCGGACGCCGGTCATGTTGCCGCCGACCGCCCCGCACAGGAGGCTTTCGATGGCGCCGAGCGCGGCGATCGACAAGGCGGGCAGCAGCAGGACGTCGAGGTCTGCCCAGGGAATGGTGTCGAAGCGGAGGCGGTCGGAGAGCAGGAGGCTGCGTGGCACCGAGCCGATCGTCGGCACATCCCAGCCGGCGAAGCGCACGGCCGCCGTAGCCGCCACCATCGCCACCAGGGCGCCCGGCAGACGTTTAGCCCAGGACAGACGAGCCCAACCGATCATGATGGCCATGACGGCAACGGTCACCGTTGCCGCCGCGGCGTTGGGGTGGAGATCCGCCGCGGCGAGCAACCGCAGCTTGGCGAGGACGGACTCAGCCGGCGGCGTGCTGAGACCGAGAGCGTTGTCGATCTGCCCGAAGGCGATCACGACCGCGATGCCGCTGGTGAATCCCGTGATCACCGGGGCGGGAATGAGCGACACCACTCGACCGAGGCGGAACAAGCCGAGGAGGAGTAGCAGCACCCCGGCCATCAGTCCCGTCGCCCACAGGGCCGGCAGGCCGTGGCGAGTCGCCACCACGATGAGCACCGCCGACATCGCGCCCGTCGGCCCCGAGACCTGGTACGGAGCGCCTCCCAGGAACCCGATCACGACCCCCGCCAGGATCGCGGTCACCAACCCCGCTGCCGCATCGGCGCCCGACGCCACCCCGAACGCCAGGGCCAGCGGCAGCGCCACCGCCGCCACCGTCAGTCCGGCAAGTACGTCCTGAACGAACCGCTGGCGGTCGTAGCCCCCGAACTCCCGTCCGAGGAGCGCCCGCCACTCCGTCCAGAGCCGCACCCGAGCCTCCCTTCCAACCAGAGCATTGTAGTGCGGAGCGACCGCCTCCGGCCGCTGCGGATCAGGTGAAGACGGGGGTGCAGGCTCCGTCGCCGTCGAAGTCGCCGATCCCCATGGTGAACGCCTGGCTGGACACCGACGGGAAGAAGTTGCTGCTGGAGACCGCCGTGCAGCAGGTGAACCCGGTCGAGTAGCCGTCGAGATTCCCGGTCACGGACCGCGAGAAGGTCACGCGATAGCTATGGCTGGCGTTCGGGTCGGAGTCGGTCAGCTCGAGTTCACCGCTGTTCTCGAAGGTCGAGGCGACCAACGTCTCGGCGTCGCGGCCCAGACTCATCGAGAAGATCTCTCCGGAGGCGACGATCGAGATCGCCCAGGTGGCGCCGCAGACCTCCGAGCCCTGGGCATGGGCGGGCAGGGCGCCCAGGCGCAGGGCGGGCTTCGCCCAGTCGATCGAGATCAACCCGGCGCCGACTCCGAGGCCGACTGCCTTGAGCAGTCGTCGCCGGGCGGCGGCATGGGGATTGAGGTCGGACGAATCGAGCGGAACGGACTTCGGGGTGGCGTGATCGGCCATCGGTGGATGCCTCCAGGAACTTCGATTCCAGCAGCCGAGTCTGGCTGGCAATCCGGTGATGGGTCAGAGCCCTCGGTCGGGAGAATCTACGCCAATGCCGCGAAGAACGTTCAAGAACATTCCAGGGCGCCGACCCCGTTGTTCCACCGGGGAATCGTGCCGGCGCCCCTCGCGCCGTAGGCGCGAAGAGCCCCGCCCCGATCGTGTGGGGGTCAGCCCCGTGGTTCCTTCCCCCCAGCCACCGGCCCAGCCGAGCGCGCAGCGCAAAGGCGCCGACCCCGTTGTTCCACCGGGGAATCGTGCCGGTGCCCCTCGCGCCGGAGGCGCGAAGAGCCCCGCCCCGATCGTGTGGGGTTCAGCCCTACAGTTCCTTACCCCCCATCCACCGGCCCAGCCGAGCGCGCAGCGCAAAGGCGCCGACCCCGTACTCCTTACCCAGGGATTCGTGCCGGCGCACCTCACGCCTGCGGCGGGAGGTGCAACCCCCGAGATCCCGTACGGGCTGCCGCGCGAGAGCGACGATAGGAGCGGCAGCGTGGTAGCCCGTACGGGATTCGAACCCGTGTTACCGGCGTGAGAGGCCGGCGTCCTGGACCCCTAGACGAACGGGCCACGCGAACGGGCAATTTAGCATAGCCAATACCTCGCTTCAAGATCCGAAGTGCCCATGGAGAGCCCCGGGCACGGCGCCCGCTCTGGACGTAGCTGCGGGTTCGAAGCGCCTCGCTGTGGCGTCTTCCGAAACCCCTGTGTCACAATCTCGTATTCACTCCCAGCCTCGAAGCTCTACTCACGACCGCATTGGAGACCGATTCCATGTCCAAGATCTTCCCTGATTTTCCTCCTCCTGCTCGCCGTACGTCGCCGGCCCGACCTTCGCCGCTGCGATGGACGCTCCGAGCTTCGTCTCCGACGTCGCGCCGATCCTCCACGACAACTGCGTGTCGTGCCATCGGCCCGACCAGATCGCGCCGATGTCGCTGCGCACCTACGACGAGGTCCGTCCGTGGGCGAAGTCGATCGGCAAGTCGGTGCATACGCGCGAGATGCCGCCCTGGGATGCCGATCCCGGCTACGGCCCGTTCCTCAACGACATCAGCCTCAGCGATCACGAGATCGACACGATCACCCGCTGGGTGGAGGCCGGCGCTCCTCGCGGTGAGGGCGACGAGCCCACTCCGCCGTCGTTCGAGCGCTCCACCGAGTGGAGCTTCGGCGAACCGGACTGGATCATCGAGTTCGATCCCCAGCAGGTGACTGCAGAAGGACCCGATCAGTTCGTCCAGATCCCGATCGAAACGCCCTTCGAGGGCGAAGGCTGGATCCGTGCCGTCGAGGTGCTGCCCGGCGACCCGAAGGCGGTCCACCACTTCATCCTGTGGCAGGCCGATGAGAGCGGACAGGGCACCGAGTCGTGGGTGGCCGGTTGGGCCGCCGGCGCACCGCCCGCCGAGTTCCCGGAGGGCACGGCCCGCCTGGTCAAGGACGGCCGCAAGGTGATCGGTGACTTCCACTACCACCCCTACGGTGAGGAGACCACCGACAAGACCCGCGTGGGCGTCTACTTCGCCAAGCCCGAGAAGGTCCACAAGGAGTTCGTCAACCTGTGGATCCTGAACGCCGACTTCAACATTCCGGCCGGCGATCCGAACTACGGCGCCAAGGCTTCCTACGTCTTCCCGCAGGACGTCGAGATCCGCTCGCTGACGCCGCACATGCACTACCGCGGCAAGGACATGAAGTACACGGCCCGCTATCCCGACGGCTCCGCGGAGGAGTTGCTCAGCGTCAGTCGCTACGACTTCAACTGGCAGACCGGCTACGACTTCGCGACACCGATTGCGATTCCGGCCGGTACGCGCATCGACGTCGAAGCCCATTGGGACAATTCTCCCGAGAACGTCTACAACCCGGATCCGACCATCGATGTCGGCTGGGGCCCGGAATCGAACGACGAGATGCTGATCGGCTTCGTCGACTACGTGGTCAAGGACGGCGTCAGCCCGAAGCCCGTCAGCCTGGTGATCGGCAAGCTCGCTGAACTGGCCGAGAACTATCCCGGGCAGGCTTGGCAGATCGAGGCGGCTCGCGGCCCCGGACAGGCGCCCGAGACGATGGCGATCCACCTCCCCAAGGGTGGCGGCCAGGGCGGCTGGTACGTCCAGATGGGCAGCCTGGTGCTGCCGGCGCCGATCAAGGACGTGACCTGGGACGGCAACGCTGTGACGGCGACGGCCATGATCCCCGGTCAGCCGGCGGTCGAGATCACCGGCGTCGTCGATCCCGACAGCGGGGCCCTGACATTCCAGATGGGTGGCGGCGGCGACATCGTCGCGACGCCCGCCGAGGAAGCCGCGAAGAGCGCCGTCATCCCGACGGCCTGAGTTCCGACGGCCTGAGTCGGCCCCTTCGAGGGGGAATGACGAGCCTCGTCAGCCTTCGGGCCGACGAGGCTTTTCCCTGTCTGGATCAGGCCGATCCGGGTCGAGCCTTCGCGCCTAGAGCGAGAACACCCAGATCGCCGCGCCGCCCTTCGGCGGGGCGTTGCCGCCGCCCTCGAGGCTCTGCGTCTCGGCCGGCAGCATGCCGCGCATGCCGCCGACGTGGAAGTTGCCGAAGCCGACCACGACGGCGACGTACTGGGTGGCGCCGACCTTGTAGGTGATCAGGCCCGAACTCGGGGCGTCGTCGAGCTGGGCTCGCCACAGCTCCTCGCCGGTCGAATCGTCGAACGCCTTGAGCGAGGGTTCGAGGTCGCCCGAGAAGACCACCCCGCCCGCCGTCGCCAGCAGACCGGTGGTGATCGGCGCCGCCTGCTCGTGCACCCAGGCCAGCTTCTGGTTCGCCACGTCGATCGCCTGCACTCGGCCCACCAGCCCATCGGCCGCGTCCGGATGCGACGCCGGTCCGATCTTGACGCCCGAGGTGAGCAGCGGAGCGCCCTCCTGTCCGAGGGTCATGCAGACTTCGGTCAGCGGCAGGTAGTCGAACCGGGTCTTCGGGCTGTAGGAGGTCGGCGGCCAGCTGCGGGCTCCGATGGCGCTCGGGCAGACCAGGGTCTCGCGCTCGGGATCCGGCAGCCGATCCTTGTCGATCGTCTTCTCGCCGGTTTCGGGGTCGATGTCGACGATCACGTTCTGCAGGCCCGCGTCGACCGAGAACAGGTACTCGCCGGTCGCCGCGTCGACGGCCTCGAGGATCGCCATCTTGCCGACGTTCATCACGGCCTTGCGGGGTTCGCCGTCGATCTCGACCGTGACGATCTGGCGCTCGAAGACCCAGTCGAGGTCCCACTGGTCGTTGGCCATGTGCTGGTAGTGCCACACCAACTCGCCGGTATCGGGTCGGATGGCGACCGTGCAGTTGGTGTAGAGCGCCTCGGAGGTGACGTCGCGGGCGTCGGCGGGATGCAGGAGCGGGCCGGTGTCGTAGGTCGGCGCGATGCCGTAGTACAGCAGGTTGAGCTCCGGATCGTAGGTGCCCTGGTGCCAGATCGAGCCGCCGCTGCGCCGTTCCATCGGAACGTTGTTCCAACTGTTGCCATAGGGCTCGTTGGGCCGCGCGATGGTGTTGAAGCGCCAGGCCTCCTTGCCGGTCTCGATGTCGAGGGCGAGGGCGAAACCGCCCTGCGGGGCGAAGCTCGCGGTGATGCCCTGGATGACCTTGCCGGCCACCACCAGCGGTGCGCTACGCAAGTTGTAGGCGGCCTTGGCGGCCGGCGTGGTGAGGGCGATTTCGTGATCCCAGATCAGTTCGCCGGTCCTGGCGTTGAGCGCCAGCACGTGCATGTCGGAGGTCGGCACGAAGACCTTGTCGCCGTGCAGGGCGAGCCCCATCTTCTGGCTCGACGCGCCATCCGGCTTGTACTGGTGGCGCCACAGGACCTGACCGTTGGTGGCGTCGAGTGCCAGCACGGTGTCGGGGAAGGTGTGCAGGTACATCACGCCGGCATGCACCAGCGGCATCGGCATGCTGTTGCCGGGCCGCAGCGGCGCCCGCCAGGCGATCGCCATGAAGTCGACGTTGTCGCGGTTGATGGTGTCGAGCGGGCTGTAGGTCGAACCGTCGTAGGTGCGACCGTTCTGCAACCAGTCCCCCGGCGGTGGGTCGAGCAGCATGGCATCGGTGACGGTCGGCAGGCTCTCGAGCAGCGCGGCGTTCTCGGCGGTCAGCACCGGAGCGTCGATGTCGAGTCCGTCGCCCTCCCTGGCAGGAATCGTCAGCGAGGCCAGCGAGTCCATGTCGGTCGGCAGGGCGACGTCGCCGGCCTCGAAGCCGTTCGACTTCAGGATGTAGGCCAGGATGTTGGCGTAGGTCGTGTCACTCAGGCCGCCCGGGTTGTCGACCGGCTCGGGCGGCATGCGGCGCAGGTGGTACGACAGGACGGCGGCCGGCTTGCCGCGCCAGCCGCGGTCGAAGCGGTCGCCGACCAGCGGCGGTGAGAGGTGTTCGCCTTCGAGCCGCGGACCGTGGCAGCCGGCGCACTTCTGGGCGTAGTCGATGCGGCCGCGTGACGCCTGTTCGTCGGTGAAGCTCGGCGCCTGGGCTGCCGCCATGGGGGAGAGCAGGAGACCGAGTGCAAAGGTCGTTGCGATACCTGAAACCTGGGTTCTACTCATCGGTCTGCTCCTGGTCGCCTGGAACCGGCCGGCTCTCGTGCTCGTGGCTGTCAGGCCGCGAGCGAGCTTGCCGCTCGTTCAGCGGGTCGTTTTCTCTGGGCGTGTTCACGATCATAAGCCCTGGACCCCCTGTCTGCGAGTCCAAACCGGAATCCTGGGCCTGTCCGGCTACTCCAGTTCGAGATGCCAGTTGCGGACCACGATCAAGCGCTCGGGAGCGGCGGCGGCCGTATAGCGGGTCATGTAGAAGCTGCCGTCGGCGCCCAGACCCCAGTTCATGCTGCCGCTGGGCTCGGCCTCGAAGTGGTAAGGCCCGTCGAACAGCATCTCGGGAGCGCCGATCACTGGATCGGGGTCGAAGGAGACACCGACCGCCCACACTTCGCTGCCGCGGCGGAAGAAGATCTCGTCGCCGGACTTCGACCAGATCGGCTCGGAGCCGCCCTCGTACGACACCATGCGACGTCGCGAAGCGGCTGGGAAGTCGGCGACCCAGACCTCCCGGCGGCCGGACTGGTCGGAAACGTAGGCCACCCACCTGCCGTCGGGCGAGAAGATGGCCGAGGCTTCGTTGGCTGCTGTCACCACGAAGGGCACCGGCTCGGGCGGACCGTCGAGCGGCAGCATCCAGATGTCGCGGGCGGAAATCGGGTGGATGTCGTAGAACGACAGCCAGCGGCCGTCGGGGGAGACCGCATGGGGACTCTGGATGTGGTCGCGCTCGACCAACACCTCGAGCTCGCCGGATCCATCGCTCGGGATGCCGTGGAGATCGATGAGATCGGACAGGTAGAGGGTCTTGCCGTCGGGCGACCACACGGGGTCCTGGAACTCGGTGGCGATCGGCAGACGGGAGTCCCGCTCGAGGTCGTGGACCCAGATCCCGCGCTTGGTCTCCGCCGTTTCGAAGGCCAACCGTGATCCGTCAGGCGACGGGCGGATGCGCCGGTACTCCGCCAGTTCTGCGAGCACCGGAGTGGCGCGCCCCGAACGGTCGACGGAAACCACCTCCGAGGTCTGCTGGGTGTCTGCTGCGTAGAACAGCTCACCATCGACTCCGGGTGCCAGGACGGCGCTGTAGCCGAGAGGCTGAGTCATCCGGATCTCGGCGTCGAGTGGCTGCGGTTCGCGGGTCAATCGCAGCGAGTCGAGGTCGAAGGGGGCCGCCCAGAGGGTCGTTCCACGCATGAAGAGCAGATGCCCGGTCCGACTGTAGCGACCGTTGAAGCCGTCGGTGACGGTCGTGACCTCGCCGCTGTCGCGATCGATCACTCGAACGAAGGTCTGGCCGGAACGCTTCCTGGCGGTGAACAGGACGCGACGATGGCCGGGTAGGAGCGCGGGGTCGTCGTGGTTGGTCTCGTCCGGCAGCACAGTCGTGAGGGCTTTCAGGTCGCCGCCGTTCGCGTTGACGGTACTGATGCCCTCCGGTGCAACGAAGATCGTGCCGTCGGCGCTCCAGGCGCCGCCGTCAGCAACGTTCGGGAAGTCGGCGATGTGGATCGGTGATCCACCGCGCAGCGAGATCTTGCGCAACTCAGCCTCTGCGTAGAAGGCGAGCCACTGGCCGTCTGCGGAAAAGAACGGGCTGGTGGAGTTCTTGGTGCCGGGTAGCGGAGTGGCCGTCAGGCTGGCGAGATCCCGCAGCCAGAGCTGGTCGCCTTCGCTGGTGCGCAGCAGGAAGGCGACTAGCTTTCCGTCCGGCGACAAGGCGAAGCGCTGGCCGCGCAGCTCGGCGCCCGTGGGCATCGAGACCTCGAAGCGCTCGACGCGTTCGGTTCCCGCGACGGCGCCGGGAGGGTCTCGCACGAGGTTGGCGACGAGTGCCGAGATCGCCACCACGGCGGCGACGCCCGCGAGCAGGGCGGCCTTGCGCCAGCGCCCGGCAGCAGGATCGGGCGCTCCCTGAGAGTCGACTTCGGCGACCGGTTCGAGAGCTTCGAGCAGTTCCAGGCGCGCGTCGCCGATGTGCTGGAGTCGGCCGGCTGCGGACTTCACGAGGCAGCGCCGCAGCAGCCGCAGGAGGGCGGGTGGCAGTCCGTCGGGCAGGGCATCCCAGTCAGGCTCGCGCTCGAGCACCTTGGCGAGGATGTCGGGAGCGCTGTCGGCCTGGTAGAGGCGGGCTCCGGTCAGGGCCTCCCAGAGGCAGACGCCGAAGGCCCAGATGTCGGCGCGGTGGTCGACGGCGTCGCCGCGGGCCTGTTCGGGCGCCATGTAGGCGGCGGTACCGAGGATCTCGCCGCGCATCGTCGCCGCCAGGGTGAGGGTCGGCGAATGAGTCAGATCCGTGGCTCGTGACTCGTCGCCAGCGGCGCTGTCGCCCAGGGCCTTGGCGAGGCCGAAGTCGAGGATCTTCACCCGGCTCGCGCCGCTGACGTCATCGGATCCGAGCTTGATGTTGGCGGGCTTGAGATCGCGATGGACGATGCCCTTGGCATGGGCGGCCTCGAGCCCCGCGGCGATCTGCAGGAACATCGGGATCGCTTCGTCGGGCGCGACCGGGCCGGCGAAGATCCGTTCTGCCAGGGTCGGCCCTTCGACCAGCTCCATGACCAGGACGGCTTCCTGAGCGCCTTCGACGTTCGCCGAGTCGGCCTCGGAGGTGAGCGGCGCGGCCTTGAAGAACCCGTGAATCGTGGCGATGGAAGGGTGATTGAGCGCCGCCAGGGCCTTGGCCTCGCGCTCGAAGCGCGCCAGCCGTTCGGGATCGTCGGCGAGCTCGCTCGGCAGCACCTTGGCCGCCACCTGGCGATCGAGACGGGTGTCGCGAGCCCGGTAGACCTCGCCCATGCCGCCCTTGCCGAGCATGGAGACGATCTCGAGACTTCCCAGTCGGGTGCCGGCGTCCAGGGTCATCGGGTGGAGATCCTATCGGTGCTGGTCGCCTTCATCGACGCCACTCAGGAGCCTGCGACCGTCGGGGCGCGCAGCAACCGCACGGCCACCCAGGTTCCGACGGCATCGACGATCGCCATCAGGACCGCCGTGGCGCGGAACAGGCCCTGGTCGTCGCCGGCCGGCAGGTGGGCGACGTGGTCCGCCGACACGAAGAGGAAGTGGTACCAGATCCCGAAGATCAGCGACGCGGCCAGTGAGAAGGCCAGCAGGCCGAGGCCCAGTCGGGAGAACGGCGTCCACACCAGGACGGCGGCGACGACCGGAAGACCGAGGTAGGCGATCTGCACGAAGATCGACTGGAACGAGGTCAGTTCGACGACCAGGCCCTGGTGAGCGAGATCGTGGACGACGCCGACGGCCAGGTGGGCGACGACGACGATCGTCGCCTGGAGGGCGGGCTTGACGGACATGGCTGTGCTCCTGATCTGAGAAGCCCTCAGTGTAGCGCCGTTCGACCGGCGTCGACGGATTTCGCTCCCAGAGCTCGGCTCGGCCGAGATGCCCCTACTTGAGCTTCAACAGCACCCGCGTCGCCCGGTCAGCGGTGACCGCCATGACTTCTGCCGTGACCTCGCCGAGGTCGAGCTTGTCGCCGACTGTGGGCGTGGCCTGGAGTTCCTCGGCTACCAGGCCGGCCAGCGTGTCGACGCCGGAGGGGCTTTCGAGGTTGAGGCCGAGTTGGCGGTTGAGGCGAACGAGAGGGATGCCGCCGTGGACGAGGCTCGCCTTGTCGCCGCCGGGAATGATCTCGGGTTCTTCGTTGTCGAACTCGTCCTGCACCGAACCGACCAGCTGCTCGAGGATGTTCTCGAGCGTCACGATACCCGCGGCGCCGCCGTGCTCGTCGATGACGATCGCGAGGTGGCGCTTGGAGGCCTGCATCTGGCGCAGCAGGGCGGCGATCGGCATGGTTTCGGGAACTCGGGTCACCTTGCGGACGAAGGATTCGATCGGCATTTCTGATTCCATGCCGTGAGTGACCAGGTCCTTGATGTGGAGGACTCCCACCGGCTGGTCCAGCGACCCGTCGACGACCGGGTAGCGGGTGTGCTTCGTGCGATCGGCCAGCTCGAGCGCGTCGTTGACGGTCGCCGACTTCTCGATCCAGTCGACGTGGATGCGCGGCACCATGGCGTCGCGGCACAGCGCCTCTTCGAACTCGAACACGGCTTCGAGCAGATCGACCTTGGTGTCCGAGATGCCGCCGGCGTTCGCGCCCATGCGGATCATGGCGAGGATCTCGTCCTCGCCGTGCGAGGCGTTCTGCTGCTTGGCGACGATCAACTGCGAGGCGTGTTGGGTCACCCAGACGGCCGGTCTCAGGGCGGCCAGCACCCAGGTCAGGGGGCGCGCCAGGATGGGCCAGAGGCCGCGCCAGTGCACGGCTCCGAGGGTCTTGGGCAGGATCTCGGACAGGAACAGGATGGCCACGGTGAGGCCGGCCGAGAACGCCGGCATCCAACCCGGGCCCCAGATCCGTGCCGCCATCATGCCGGCGATCGATGCGCCGGCGGTGTTGGCGACCGTGTTGAGGATCAGGATGGCCGAAGTCGGCGCCGAGATGTCGTGCTTCAGGCTGAGGAAGAGCCGAGCCTGTTCGCCACGGGTGTTGTGGGAACGCGCTGCTTCCAGCGTCGCCGTGCGGGTGGAGTAGAGCGTCGCCTCGAACAGCGAGCAGAGCGCTGAGACGCCGAGCGTGGTGCCGATTACGACTGCGAACAACAACATCGAGTTTTCCTCCGTCTTCAGAGGTCGCCGCGGGTCTTGATGCCGTCTTCCTGCTTCATCTTTTCCCACTTCTTGGCGAACTTCTGCATGACCTTGTCGACCCTGGCGCGTGCCTTGTCGGGATCTTCGATCGGTGAGAGATCGGTGACGGTGCCGCGCCAGATCAGTTCCTTCTTCGCCGCGTCGTAGACATCGATGATCAGCGTGCCGGTGGTGTAGCTCGTCACGGTGCTGGCCGAGGTGCCCCAGGCACCGCCGCCATAGCCGGGCGCGTAGTAGCCGGCGCCCCAGCCGGCCCCGTAGCCGAAGCCGGGCAGGTACATGGTGTCGACTCGCGTGTTCTGCGAGGTGGTGACGTGGTAGGTCACCACCAGGTCACCGTTGCTCGGTCGCCGTCCGCGCTTCATCAGCGTGTCGGCGATCTGGCTCTTGATGCGGGCGTCCATGCGCGGCACCTGCTGGCTGACCGAGAGCTCGCTGTCCTCGAAGTGCCAGGTTTCGTACTGGGTGAAGTCGGCGTTGTGGTCGTACTCGATGTAGACATCGGCCGCCAGCGGGACGGTGAGGGCGAGCAGGAGCACGGCGAGAAAGGCTGTTCTGGGCATCGATTCGGTCCTTGGAGCGGGTGGGGGAGGGGGCGGCGACAGCCGCTGGCGGGAGCCCGCGCTGCGAGAGCTGCCCAGTCTATCGGTTCCTGCCGGCCGACCTCCGATAACATCGTCGGATTCCGCCGACTTGGGCGGTTTCCTTCCAAGCTTTCAGAGGCCCGAGGGCCGAAAGGATCCCCATGCCAGCTCGAGGAATCGGATCGATCTGCAGTGCCCTTGTGCTCCTGGCTTCCTCGACCGTCGCTCGAGCCGGCGCCGCCGGCGTCGAGCCCCTGGACCTCCGCCAGCGCATCGATCTCGAGGCCGAGGCGGTCGAGGATCGCGTGATCGAGTGGCGGCGGGACTTCCACGCCCACCCGGAACTGGGCAACCGCGAGTTCCGCACCGCGGCCAAAGTGGCCGAGCACCTGATCGACCTCGGTTTGGAGGTCGAGACGGGAGTCGCCCACACGGGAGTCGTGGCCCTGCTTCGCGGTGGCGATGGTCCAGTGATCGCGCTGCGCGCCGACATGGACGGCCTGCCGGTCACGGAGCAGGTCGATGTGCCTTTCGCTTCCAAAGTGCGTACCGAGTACAACGGCCGGGAAGTCGGCGTGATGCACGCCTGCGGGCACGACAACCACGTCGCCATCCTGATGGGTGTGGCCGAGGTCCTGACCCGCATGCGCGACGACCTCCCGGGCTCCGTCAAGTTCATCTTCCAGCCGGCCGAGGAGGGCGCGCCGCAGGGCGAGGAGGGAGGCGCCGACCTGATGCTCGCCGAAGGAGTCTTCGACGATCCGCGCCCCGAAGTGGTTTTCGGACTGCACGTCTTTCCCTACCCGGTCGGATCGGTGGGCTATCGCGCCGGCGGCGCCATGGCCAGTTCGGACGGCCTGCGGATCGTGGTCAAGGGGCGTCAGACCCATGGGGCGATGCCGTGGGGCGGTGTCGATCCGATCGTGGTGGCGTCGCAGATCGTGCTCGGCCTGCAAACGGTGGTCAGTCGCCAGGTCGACGCCACCGCGACGCCGTCGATCGTGACGATCGGATCGATTCACGGCGGCGTTCGCGGCAACATCATTCCCGACGAAGTCGAGATGGTCGGCACCATCCGCACCTTCGACGCAGCCGTCCAGGAGCAGCTGCACGAGAGGATCGAGCGCACGGCCAAGTCGATCGCCGAAGCCTCCGGCGCGACCGCCGAGGTGGAGATCGAGATCGGCTATCCCGTCACCTACAACGACCCGGCCCTCACGCAGAGGATGATGCCGACGCTCGAGCGAGTGGTCGGAGACGGGCTGATCGAGGTGCCGCCGACGACCGGCGCCGAGGACTTCTCCTACTTCGCCAACGAGGTGCCCGGGCTGTTCCTCTTCCTCGGCGTGGCGCCGGCGGGCTCTGCGCCGCGGTCGGTGGCGCCGAATCACTCGCCGTTCTTCGCCGCCGACGAGGGAGCGCTGATCCTCGGCGTCAGGACCCTGGCCAATCTGGCCGTCGACGCGATGCAGGCTCCGTAGCCCCGGGGGCCAGGGTCGTCCTCAGGGCCGAGACGTCAGGAGTCGACCTTTTCGACCGCGCCGCCGTCCTTCTTCCAGGCGTCGATGCCGCCTTCGAGATGGACCGAGGCCGCGAGACCCGCATCGCGCGCCATTTCGACCGCCATCGCCGAGCGTTCACCGAAGGCGCAGTAGAAGATCGGTCGCCGACCGGTGGATCGAGCCAGCTGCGACAGCATGCCGTCGGGCTCGAGGGCCTCGTCGAGATCGTTGTAGGGCAGATGCAGGGAGCCGGCGATCACGCCGTTGCGTCGCCGCTCCTCGTCCTCGCGCAGATCGATCAGCAGCGGAGTCTGCTGTTGGCGCAGGTCGTCGAGCCTCTCGGCGGTGATGTTCCATCCGCGCCGAGCGACTTCGGCCTGGGAAAGACCGATCCTGAGGTTGGCGGGCACTGCGACGTCCATCATCTTGGGGTCGGCGAGGTCGAGCGCGTTCATGATGTCGACGTACTCCTGCTTCGACGACACCTGCAGGCGTGGATTGTAGGACCGCTCTTCGGCGATGGTGGAAACGGTCTCGCCCTTGTAGTCGTGGGCGGGGTAGACGAAGGTGGAGTCCGGCAACTTCAGCAGTCGGCCGAAGATCGAGTCGTACTGGGCTTCGGGATTGCCGTTCTGGAAGTCGGTGCGACCGGTGCCGCGGATCAGCAGCGTGTCGCCTGAGAACACCCGGTCTGCCATCAGGAAGCAGTAGGAGTCGTCGGTATGCCCGGGTGTGTACAGCGCGTCGAGGCTGATTCCACCCTCGATGCTGACCTGATCGCCGTCGCCGACCCGCATCGAGACGACGTCGACGCCGCTCTGCTCACCCATGACCGTGATGCAGTGGGTGTGGTCGCGAAGGGCGCCCAGTCCGGTGATGTGATCGGCGTGGACGTGGGTGTCGACGGCCTTGACCAGCTCGAGTTCCAGTTCCTCGATCAGCCGTAGATACAGATCGACCCGGTCGAGGACCGGGTCGATGATCAGGGCCTCGCCGCCCTTGCGGCTGCCCAGCAGGTAGGTGTAGGTCGACGAGACCGGGTCGAAGAGCTGACGGAAGATCATGGGGTCGCAGGTTCTACTTCTGCTTCTTCTGCTTGGGCTTCTTCGAGGTGACCTTGTTGAACTTGGTGGTCTGATTGCCGACGGTCTCGATATCGAGCTTGCCGGTCTTCTTGTCGATCGTGAGTTCGGTCGCCAGCGACATCGCGCCGGTCCCTTCGCCGGTCTCCGGATCGAGCTGGATGGCGACGAGCGTGAGGTTGTTGTCGAGACTGCGGGAGTTGCTCAGCGACTCGCCCATGGTGATCGGCCGAGCGGTTACGAAGACCACCTGGCGCTTGCCTTCGACCATCGCTTCATAGGCGTAGAACAACTGATAGCCCTGCGAGCCGCCGATTCGCATGTAGGCCTTCTCTTCGGCCATCGTCATGTCGTCGAGGGCCTTGTACAGGGCCGCGCCGCCACCGGCGACGAAGGTGTCGATGAGCTGCTTTCGCTCCTCTTCGGAGGTGAACTCGAAGAGGTTGATGTTGATCTGGGTGGCCGCGCCGACGCCGAGGTTGGTGGCGAAGGCAGTGAATGTCTCGATGACGGTCTTCTTGTCCTTGGCCAGCGTCGGCGAAACCGTCAGCAGAACCAACAGACCGATGGCGAGCACGAACCTGGAAGCCTTGGATGAATGGGTCAATGGTGCCTCCCCCGTTCCGATAGGTGAAACTCGATCCTGGATTGGAGTCAGGGACTTGTCAAGCGCTCGCGGAGTGGAGCGCAGGCTCGGGTGACTCCCGTCGTGCAAGCCTGAAGTGGTCAGGGCCGAGTCTGCCAGTCGCTTGAGATGCGGGAGAGACGGTCGATGAGATTCGTCCTCGGAAACAGCCGAGGGGGCGGTTCGGGTGCAGGTACGATGGGGACTGTCCTGGTGGATGAGTGAACGAAAGGCGAGTCGAATGGGGTTCGAGAATCAGGAGGTCGACTCGTTGCGTGAAGCGGCGCTGCGCTCACTTCGCGACCACTACGGTTTCACCGACTTCAAACCGCTGCAGGAGAGGACGATCCTGCATGTCGCGGCGGGTGGCAGCGGCCTGCTGCTGGCGCCGACGGGCGGTGGAAAGTCGCTCTGCTACCAGATCCCCGCACTGTTGCGTTCCGGCGTCGGCATCGTCGTTTCCCCGCTGATCGCCCTGATGCAGGACCAGGTCGACAAGTTGCGCGAGCTCGGTCTGCGCGCCGCTTTTCTCAATTCCTCCCAGACCGGGGCGGAGCAGGCGGGCGTCCTGCGCCGGGTGGCCGCCGGAGAGCTCGACCTGCTCTATGCCGCCCCGGAGCGGGTGGTGACGGAAGGCTTCCTCGAGATGATCGACGCGCTGCCGGTGGCGTTGTTCGCCATCGACGAGGCGCACTGCATCTCGCAGTGGGGGCACGAGTTCCGTCGCGACTACCGGGGTCTGGTCGAGTTGCGGCGGCGCTGGCCCGACGTTCCCTGCCTGGCAGTGACCGCCACGGCCGACGAGGCGACGCGCTTCGACATCGCCGACCAGCTCCAGATCCGCCGCCGGGACGTCTTCGTGGCGGGTTTCGATCGTCCGAACATCCGCTACAGCGTGGTCCATCGACACGGACCGAAGGACCAGCTGCTGGCCTTTCTGCGCGCCAATCACCGTTCGGACGCCGGCATCGTCTACTGCTCGACCCGCAAGCGCGTCGAGAAGACGGCCCAGTGGCTGGTCTCCGAAGGCTTCGATGCGCTGCCGTACCACGCCGGCATGTCGCAGGAGGAGCGGGTGCTGAATCAGAAGCGCTTCCTGCGCGATGACGGCGTCGTGATGGTGGCGACGATCGCCTTCGGCATGGGGATCGACAAGCCCGACGTCCGCTTCGTCGCCCACCTCGATCTGCCCAAGAGCATCGAGGCCTACTACCAGGAGTCGGGCCGCGCCGGTCGCGACGGCGATCCCGCGAACGCGTGGCTCTCCTATGGTTTGCAGGATGTCGTCCAGATCCGACAGATGATCGGCGAGCCCGAGGACGGCATGGAGCACCGCTGGGTGGAGCTTCGCAAGCTCGACAAGCTGGTCGGCTACTGCGAGTCGGCCGAATGCCGACGCAAGATGCTGCTCGCCTACTTCGACGAAGACAGTCCGGGAGACTGCGGCAACTGCGACACCTGCCTCGATCCGGTGGAGACCTGGGACGCGACGGTCGAGGCGCAGAAGCTGCTGTCGTGCGTCAAGCGCACCGACGAGCGCTTCGGCGTCGGTCATGTGGTCGATGTGCTGCTCGGCAGGACCAACGAGAAGGTGACCCGTTGGCGGCACGACCAGCTCTCGACGTTCGGGATCGGCACCGATCTCGAGGAGAGCGGGTGGAAGTCGATCGCCCGACAGCTGATCGCCATGGGACTGCTGCGGGTCGACGCTTCGCGCTACGGCACGCTGTCGTTGTTGCCGGCGAGCTGGGAAGTCCTGCGCGGCGATCGCCGGGTGGAGATCAAGAAGGACCGCAGGCCCGTGAAGGCCGCGAGGACGTCGTCGCGTCGGTCGTCGACGACGGTCGCCGATCTGGCGCCCGATGCGGTGCCCCTGTTCGAACAGCTGCGCGAGCTGCGGGCGGGGCTGGCGCGAGAGCAGGGCGTGCCCGCCTACGTCATCTTCCACGACTCGACGCTCAAGGAGGTCGCCTCCCGGCGTCCGACGTCGTTGGCGCAACTGGCCGAGGTCAAGGGAGTCGGCAAGGCCAAGCTCGACCGCTACGGCGACGCGCTGATCGAGAGCGTGGCGGCGTTCCGCGCGGAGGCGTCGTCGGAGAGCGTGCCTTCCGACCTCGTCTGAGTGCCCTGCGGAGGGTTCCGCAGGTCGTCGCTCTCAGGGCTGTCGCTCTCAGGGCGTCAGCCTGAACGGAACCTCGGCCACATCCGACCGCACGCCGTCGGTCACCACCACGCGAATCCTCGGTCCGGCCGGAGTGCCGGTGACCGGCACCTCGAAGGTGGTGGCCGTCAGTTCGTCGGCCACCATGCGCCAGTTGGCCCCATTGTCGGGGGAGTAGAAGACCAGGTAGGTGAGGTCGTCGCCGTCGGCGTCGGCGCCGCGCCAGGTCGCGGTCACGGTGCCGGCGGCCGAAGACTGTGCGCCGGCGGTCGCGGGCGTTGTGATCTCCACCGTCGGCGCGTTCGCAGACATCGACAGCGTGTCGGCGACCCCGTCGGGTCCGACCAGTTCGATGGTGGCCGTCCCCGGCAGCTCTTCGATCGAGTAGGTGATCGGAACCACTGCGCGATCGGCAGGCGTGTCGGGGACCCTCCAGACGGCTCGGAAGGGATAGGTGGCCAGGACCGCCCCCTGGCGATCCCGCAGCACGAAGGCCCAGTCGTCGACGGTGCCGTCGTTGGCGTCGAGGTCGGCGACGCCGAGTTTCTGGAAGGCCGGCGCCAGGACGCCGTGGTGCTGCCCGTCGCTCGATCTAGCCAGGTAGGCACGCATGACCAGCAGATCGGGGTCGACGCCGCCCTGCAGGAGTTTGAGCAGGTGCCAGTAGCTGCACTGCGTCATCCAGCCGGCACCGGTGACGGGCCCCATCATGGCGGGGACTCCGTCGCGCCGAAAGCGAAATCCCTCCGCATGGATCTCGACGCCGTTGCCATAGTTGTTGTCGGCGCTGTTGTGGTAGCTGAAGCCGCACTCCGAAGCCATCTGGTCTGCGCTCCAGATGTAGCGGATCGTGTGCATCAACTCGTGCAGGACGACCTGGTTGGTGTTCGAGGGTTGGCCGATCACGACCTTCTCCGAGGGGGCGAAGGCGGCCGCGCTCTCGGAGTCGATGGAGATCGGGAAGTCATGCTCCTGGAGAATGACGAAGGTCTTGCCTCCGCTGCCGAGTTGGGAGTCCGTGCCGTAGCGCTGGACCATGTGCGCGATCACCGCGTCGCGGGCGACCTTCTCTGTCCGATCGACTCCCGGCAGGAAGTCGAGCAGTCCGCGCAGAGTCCCCGGAGCCTGGGCTCGGAGGTCCTGCAGCGGGCGGGCCACGGTCGTGACGCTCCCGAGAGGAAGGGGGAAGGCCCGTTCCAGGAGCTCCTTGGCTTCACCGCGGAACAGTCGTGCCTTGTTGACCGCGGCGCGATCCGAATCGTTCTTCGGATCGCTCAGCATGGTCGGGGCGAAGTTGACGGTCGGGAAGCTGGTGTTGACGGAGTTGCCCGACACCTTGACCTCGAGGCCGGTCGACGAGCCGTCCTCCCGGATGAGTTCCATGACCAGGGTGTAGGCGCCGGCCGGGATCTTGAAGGTTCGGAACCCGAGTGGGAGTCCGTTCTGGACCATCAGTGAAGCGGCCCAGTCGACTTCACCGCCGGCGGGACCGTCGATTCGAATGTGGTTCTCGGCTCTGTCCTGGGTCCAGATCGTCTCGTCTCCGGAGCCGGAACGAAGCTTCAACCGGAAACGCACCGGAGCCAGCCTCGAGTACGTCGTTCGGCCCTGCATCTTGATGCGGTTGCGGCCGTCGGGCTTGATGCCGAAGACCACGGTCTGACGGTTGGCCACCATGTCGAGCTCGGCCTTCCAGGTCGCCGGGCCGGTGTTGGTCAGACGCTTGGTGGGCTTGTCCTCGAAGTAGTCGTCGTCCTGCCAGACGCCCTGGGTCGGTTCGAACCAGCCGTCGGTGACGCGGATCCAAGGCGGGTCGATCTCCTCTCCGTAGATCGTCGGCGCCGGCGTATCGCGTGGATCGTCGCCGGGCGTGTCGTCGAAGGCGAGTCCCGGGGTATCGGGCTGCGCCAGGACGTTGCGGGCCTGGGTCTCGGCCTCCTCGATCAGGCGCTCGAAGGAGCGGGCCGTGGACGGTCCCACGCCGCCCTCGTCGCCTGCGTCCCAGGCTCGCTGACCGTCCCTGAGCCGCTTGCGCGTGCGCTCGAGTTCCTGCAGGGATTCGCGGGCGATGTCGTGAGCGGTGCGGGTCCCCTCCGGGTCGCTGTACTGCGACTCGTTGGCGAGATCGCGACCGCGGCGGTAGGAGGCGAAGGTTTCCTCGTAGAGGTTCTCGTAGGTCGTGACCTCCGCGAACTCCTGCACGCCGTCCTCGGCGCAGGGACAGTCGCCGAGTTCGAGTTCGTAGACCAGGTTGAACTCGCCGGGAGTCGTTCCCGTGACGGTGCCGGTCCAGGAGTTCTCGCTGCCCCCCGAGGTCTTGATGACCTGCTCGTCGCCGCCGCCGAGCGTGATGATCCCGGGCGTCATGTTGCGCAACCGGATGCCGACGCTCTCGTTGGTGCCACGCAGGAAGAGCCGAATCGGCGTCGACTCACCGCTGAAGAGCTTGCTCTGGTCGATCTCGCCGCCGAGTTCCACGACGCTCACCATGGCGTCGCCCCGCGCGCCCTCGACGGTCAGCATGTGGAATCCTGGTTCGATGTAGTCGGGGATGCGGATCGTCATCGTGGTGCTCGAGGAGCTGTCGGCGGTGCCGATCGGTTTGCCGTCGAGATAGATCGTGTTCCCGCGCACCTCCTCGGGGAACCATCCGCACAGGCAGATGGAACGGCCGGCGAAGACCATGCTCGTGCAGCTGTTGAGGGCGGGGCCGGTGGGTTGGAGGTCGGTGCCCCAGTCGTAGTTGATGCGCACCCCGACTCCGAGGTCGATCTTCTCTCCCCAGTTGGTCTCGTAGGCGAAGTCGAGTTTCGATCCGACGGTCAGGTCCCAGTCGACGCCGATCTTGTAGTCGGTTGCCGTGTAGCCGCTGCTGAAGTCTGTGAACTCCTCGGATCCGCCCTCCTGCGAGCTTCCGCCTGTGGGTCCGACGGGAACGGCCGGCTGGCCCCCCACGGTCCAGCCGCCGGCGAGCCAGGAGTCGCTGGCCTCCTTCCAGCCGCTCTCCCACAGGTGGCGGAAGCCGAGGGTGTCGCCGGCTGCCGCTGCCGGGGGCGGCTTGGGAGCGCCGTCACCGAGAGGCGCCTGGTCGAGAGGCGGGTAGCGCAGTACGGCGATCTTCTTCCTGCCGAGGCCGATCCCTCCCGAGAACAGTTCGAGTTCGAGATTCCCGGGAAGTTCCCGCTCCAAACCGATGCGGACGAATCCTTCCTTCTCACCGAGGGGCTTTCCCCCGAGTCTCACCGACCCCTTGTCCCGATCGAGGGTCCAGCCGTCCGGCAGCAGCCACGGCTCGGCGTTGGCGACCAGTTTCCTGCCCAGGGCGATCGCCACTCCGTCGACCGGCCTGCCGTCGGCGGTTGGCGGCAGCGTGAGGAGGAGCTGCTCGTTGCCCTGCGGGTCCTCGCGCCCGGCGACCACCACGCCCGAGATCGATCCGCCCGGTTGAGCGGCGACCCCGGCGGCGAGCGCTGCCAGGAGAAGGGGAACTGCGAGATGAAGGGTAGAGCGTCTCATGGGACCTCCGAGCTTCGTTCTGGGGAGTCGAGGGTCCCTATTGTAGAGCCTCGTCGATGCGAGGGGGTTCGAGAGGGCCCGGGGGCAGGCGGGCAGCTCGGGTGGAGTAGGCTCGGTGAATGCATGGTTCCCCGAACTGCCGACTCCTCCTCGTTCCGACCCTCTTCCTGATTGCCGGCCTGCTCGGCTGTGGAGGAACCGCCGCTCCGACGCCCTCCGATGCCGAAGCTCGACTGGCCTCGTTGCTGGATCGTGAATGGGAACTGCGACTCGAGAGCGATCCGCTCTTTGCGACCTCGGTCGGCGATCATCGCTTCGATCACCTGCTCCCCGAGATCGCTCGGGAGGACCTCGAACGGCAGGCGGCCGTTCGTCAGGAGCTGCTCGACGAACTGCAGTCCCTCGACCGGTCCGCCTTGAGCGAGTCGCGGCTCATCGACGCCGACATGCTGGAGCGCGAGCTGCGCTACTCGATCCGCGATCTCGAGTTCGGCGGCCAGCAGCTGCGGCTGAACGCCGATTCGGGCTTCCACATGTACTTCGCGCGCCTCGGTCGCACCATGCCGTTCCGGGATCTCGGCGACTACGAGAACTATCTCTCCCGCCTGCGCGCCACGCCGCGCTTCTTCGAGCAGCAGATCGAGCACATGCGCGCCGGGCTGGAACGGGGTTTCTCCCAGCCGCGGGAATCGATGCTGGGGTACGAGGCGACGATCGAGTTGCACCTGGTCGAGGACGCCGAGGACAGCGAGTTCTGGTCGCCGTTCGAGGACTTCCCGCGCGCCGTCCCGGTGGATCGCCACGACAGCCTGCGGGTCGAGGGACGGGAGGCCATTCTCGGATCCGTGGTGCCGGCCTACCGGGCGCTCTTCGACTTCATGACCGGGGAGTACCTGCCGCAGACCCGGGAGAGCTTCGGCGCCTCCGAACTGCCCGACGGTGCGGAGTTCTATCGCGAGCAGATCCGCTGGCACACGACCCTCGACCTGACCCCCGAGGAGATCCACCGCATCGGCCTCGAAGAAGTGGCCCGCATTCGGGCGGAGATGGAGACCGTCATCGCCGAGTCGGGCTTCGACGGCGACTTCGAGGCGTTCCAGGCCTTCCTGCGGACCTCGCCGCAGTTCTACGTCGAGAGCGGCGAGGACCTGCTGCGCGAGGCCTCGTACATCGCCAAACAGATGGATGGCAGGTTGCCGGCCCTGTTCGGCAAGCTGCCGCGGCTGCCCTACACGGTCGAGCCGGTGCCGGACCACATCGCACCGAAGTACACCTCCGCGCGCTACGTCAACGCTCCCGTGGGGAGCGACGAGCCCGGCATCTACTGGGTGAACACCTACGCCATCGAAACCCGCCCGCTCTATTCGCTCGAGGCGCTGACCTTCCACGAGGCGGTGCCGGGCCACCACCTGCAGATCGCCCTGGCCGAGGAACTGGACGATCTGCCTCCCCTTCGGCGTCACGCCGATATCGGGGCGTTCACCGAGGGTTGGGGGCTGTATTCCGAGTGGCTCGGGATCGAAGCCGGCTTCTACCGCAATCCCTACAGCCAGTTCGGTCGTCTCAGCTACGAGATGTGGCGGGCCTGTCGTCTGGTGGTCGACACCGGCGTTCACGCGATGGGCTGGACGCGACAGCAGATGATCGACTTCATGGCGGCCAACACCGCGCTGCCGCCTCACGAGATCGTCACCGAGACCGATCGCTACATCACCTGGCCCGGTCAGGCCCTGGGCTACAAGATGGGCGAGATCGAGATCCGTTCGCTGCGCCGGCAGGCCGAGCAAGCCCTGGCGGGCGACTTCGACGTTCGTGAGTTCCACGACCTGGTTCTGCGCAACGGCCCGCTGCCCCTGCCGACGCTGCGCGCCATCGTCGAGTCCTGGATCGCCGGAGAGTCCTGATCGCAGGCCCCTGAGGTCCTGGAAGCCCTGGCAGACAGCCGCTGGCCGAACGGCCGATTTCTGTCACGGTGGCGCGCCGGAGCCGTTTTGGCGTCGTCGTGGAGGAATCTCGGCTTCCAGGTAAAAGGGTCGTAAACCGGCGGAACGATTGATCTTTTGCGCCGTAGTGAGTCTCAGGAAGCGACGAGACATCCCGCCGCTCATCTCTGAATCTCAACAAGGAGCATCAACCATGCAGCGTCGAACCACCCTTTCAGTCCTCATCGCCCTCAGCCTCGCCCTGGTGGCCCTGCCGAGCTTCGCAGTCGACACCTTCACCGGAAAGATCAAGGCGGTGAAGGACGGCGACACCCTCACCGTCAGCAACAAGGGTTCCTATGTGACGGTCAATCTCGCCGGCATCCACACTCCGACGCGCGGCCAGGAATTCGGCAAGGAGGCCATGAACTACCTCACCGAGATCGCCAAGAAGAAGGACTGCGTCGTCGAGGTCACCAAGCACAGCGTGCGCGGCAACTCCGGTGAGTACATCGGGTTCGTGACGGTCGATGGTCGTGACCTCTCGACCGCGATGATCGAAGCCGGCTACGCCTGGGCCACTTCGGCCGCGGGTCCGCAGCAGCTCGCCGCCGCGGAGAAGGCGAAGGCCTCCAAGTCCGGCGTCTACTCGGAGCGCGTCGAAGCCGGTAGCTGACTTCCAACATGCCGACTCGGTTGCGAAGCCGGGTCGACTCTCTCCTCGGGCCCGCGGTCTCTCCCTGCCGCGGGCTCTTTCCTTTAAGGGCCGCGTGCTACGCTGATTTCGTTCCTGTCGGCAGGGATCGGCAGGCCGAAACCATGAGCGGGCTCGCGGCACTCAGGCCTTCAACGGCTCTCCTGGCCCTGGTCACGGTGCCGCTGGTAGTGGTGCCGCTGGTAGTGGTGCAGCTGGTTTCCGCCGGCCCGGCGTTCGGGGCCGGCTCGGTGCGATCCGAGTTCATGCAGATCTGCGCCGAGTCCCGCGACGGCGATCTGCGCTTCTACGGTCGACGGCCTGCCGTGGAGCTGGCCGCCAGGCTGGCCGAGACCCGGGGACCGTCCAGCGAGCGACTCGAGCTCCTGGTTCAACTCGGTCAGCAGCAACTGCAGCTCGGTGAAATCGACGCCTCCCTCGAAACCCTCGACCAGGCCTTCCTCGAAGCGCCTGACGATCTCGACGCCGGGCGCCGCGCAGCGCTTCTGTCGGCCGCCGTGCTGGCGCACCTCCAGGCTGCCGAAGACCTCAACTGCGTGGCCCATGCCAACCCGGCGAGCTGCATCCTGCCGCTGCGCCCGGGCGGCATGCACGAGCAGGCCGAGCACGCCCGACGGGCCGGCGACCTGGCGCTCGAACTGGCTGCGATTCGCCCGGGGAGCTACGAGATCGCCTGGACCCTCAACCTGGCCCGGATGGTGTCGGGTGACTACCCCGAAGGGGTCCCCGAGGCTCTTCGCCTGCCCGCCGACGCGCTGACCAGCGAACAGGTCTTTCCGGCCTGGCGCGACCGCTCCGTCGACCTCGGCCTGAGTGCGGTCGAGCTCGCCGGCGGCGCGATCGTCGATGACTTCGACGGCGACGGCCTGCTCGACCTGGTGACCTCGACCTGGGATCCGTGCGCCAGTCTGCGCGCCTATCGCAACGACGGCCGCGGCGGCTTCGTCGACCAGACCGCGGCCTGGGGTCTCGACGAACAGCTCGGCGGCATGAACCTGACCCAGGCTGACTACGACAACGACGGCGACCTCGACCTGCTGGTGCTGCGCGGCGGTTGGCTGTTCAGTGCCGGTCGCATTCGCAACTCGCTGCTGCGCAACGATCGGGTCGGCGAAGGAGTGCGCTTCGTCGACGTGACGGCCCAGCTGGGGTTGGCAGAGCCCGCCTTTCCGACCCAGACCGCGGCCTGGGCCGACTACGATCTCGACGGCGATCTCGACCTCTTCATCGGCAACGAGCACTCGGGGCAGACGGCCTACCGCTCGCAGCTCTTCCGCAATGACCTCGGTGAGGGTTTCCGCGACGTGACCTGGGAGTCGGGCACGGCCAACCTGCGTCTGGCGAAGGGGGTCGCCTGGGGCGACTACGACGACGACGGCGATCCCGATCTCTACGTCTCGAACGAGGGCGCCAACCGGCTCTATCGGAATCGCGGTGACGGCACCTTCGAAGACGTCGCCGAGTCGCTGGGTGTCGATCGACCGCTGGGCTGGAGTTTCGTTCCCTGGTTCTTCGACCACGACAACGACGGCGATCTCGATCTCTTCGTGATCGACTACAACGCCCGCATCGAGGCGGTGGCCGCCTACTACTTCGGAGTGCCGGTCGAGAAGGGCAGGCCGGTGCTCTACCAGAACCAGGGCGACGGCACCTTCGTCGACGTCTCCCACGAGGTCGGTTTCGAGATGCCGGTGATGGCGATGGGAGCGAACTTCGGCGATCTCGACAACGACGGTTGGAGCGACGCCTACCTCGCCACCGGCGAACCGAGCTTCCAGAGCCAGGTTCCCAACATCATGCTGCGCAACACCGGATCGGGCTTCGTCGACGTGACTGCGGCCGGCAGCTTCGGTCACATCCAGAAGGGCCATGGAGTGGCCTTCGGCGACGTCGACAACGACGGCGATCAGGACTTGCTGCACCAGATCGGCGGGTTCTACCCCGCCGACGCCTTCCGCAACGCCCTGTTCGAGAATCCCGGCAACGACAGCCACTGGTTGACCCTGCGACTCGTCGGTCGGGAGTCGAACCGCTTCGGTGTCGGGGCGCGGATCGAGGTGCGGGTCCGTCGGCCCTCCGGCGAGTCGCGCAGCATCCACGCCGTCGTCGGCCCGGGCGGGTCGTTCGGAGGCAACTCCCTGCAGGCGGAGATCGGCCTCGGTGACGCCGAGCAGATCGAAGCCGTCGTCGTGCACTGGCCGGGTGGCAGGAGGCAGGAGTTCTCGCTGGCGCCCGACCGGATCTACTCGCTGGTCGAGGGCGAGGCGCCGGTGGCCGTCGAGCTTCCCAGGCTCGTCCTGGGATCGGGCTGAGTCGTCGGGTCGGTTATGCTCGGGCCCTCGTCCGGCGTGGACGAGGTCCACGAACGATCGCGTGCAGAGGGAGCCGGCGATGGTTGGAAGGCGAGGATGGGTCCAGGGGACCCTGGCAGGCATGGTTCTGGGGTCGGCGAGCGTCGCCGGCGCCCAGTCGGCACAGCTCCTGAACGTCCCCGAAGACGACATCGGCATCCGGACCCTGGCCGAGCGCCAGGCCGCCCAGGCCGCGACCCTCGACCAGTTCGAGGTCGACGTCGAGTTCTCCTTCACCGATCGTCAGTCGGAGTCGGGGATCGACTTCCTGCACCGCATCGTCGATGACGGCGGCCGTTACTGGAAGGCCGTCCACTACGACCACGGCAACGGCATCACGGTGGGCGATATCGACGGCGACGGACTCGACGACCTGTACTTCACGAACCAGCTGGGGTCGAACAAGCTCTACCGCAACCTCGGCGGCGGCCGGTTCGAGGACGTCACCGACGCTGCCGGAGTGGCGGTCGAAGACCGGATCAGCGTGGCGGCGGCGTTCTGTGACGTCGACAACGACGGCGATCCGGACCTCTACGTGACGACCGTGAAGATGGGCAACCTGCTGTTCGAGAACGTCGACGGCGTCTTTCGGGACGTCTCCGAGGCTGCCGGCGTGGACTACGTCGGCCATTCCTCGGGCGTGGTTTTCTTCGATGCCAATGGCGACGGCCTCAACGATCTTCTGGTCGTCAACGTCGGTCGCTACACCTCGGACCGCCGTGGACGCGGCGACTACTTCATCGCCCATCCCGACGCCTTCCAGTCGCATCGCAAGCCGGAGCGCAACGAGCGAGCGGTCTTCTACGTCAATCGCGGCGGCATGCGCTTCGAGAACATGAGCGAACCCTCCGGCCTCTCCGACGTGGGTTGGAACGGCGACGCGTCGATCGTCGATCTCAATCGCGACGGTCTGCCGGACGTCTACATCACCAACATGCAGGGTGATGACCACTACTACGAGAACCTGGGAGCCGGCGAGTTCGTCGATCGCACGGCGGAGCTCTTCGAGCGCACCCCGTGGGGCGCCATGGGCATCCATTTCCTCGACTTCAACAACGACGGTCTCGCCGACCTCTACGTCACCGACATGCATTCCGACATGGCGGTCGAGATCGGCCCCGACCTCGAGAAGCACAAGTCGCAGGTGCCGGAGTCGGCGACGATCTACGACGGCTCCGAGAACAACCTGCTCGGCAACGGTTTCTGGGTTCAGCAGGAGGACGGCCGGATGGTCGAGTCCTCCGATCTGCTCGGAGCCGAGAACTACTGGCCGTGGGGGATCAGCGTCGGCGACCTGAACGCCGACGGCTGGCAGGACGTGTTCGTGGCGTCGAGCATGAACTTCCCCTTCCGCTTCGGCATCAACACGGTGTTGATCAACAACGCCGGGCAGCGCTTCCTCGACAGCGAGTTCATCCTCGGCGTCGAGCCGCGCGCCGGCGGCTATCGCACGCCCTGGTTCGACCTCGACTGCTCGGGCCTCGACGTCGGTCATCAGTACTGTGCTGGTCGCACCGGGACCTGGACCGTGATGGGGACCGAGGGGACCCGCTCGTCGGTGTTGATGGACCTCGAGGGCGACGGCGATCTCGACATCGTGACGAGCGAGTTCAACAGCACACCGATGGTGCTGGTGTCGGATCTCGCGCAACGGCGCCCGGTCCATCGCCTCGAGGTTCGACTGCAGGGCACCGAATCGAACCGCGACGGCCTCGGGGCGTCGGTGACGGTGTCGGCCGGCGAGCGTCGCCTGTGGCGCTACAGGGACGGCAAGTCGGGCTACCTGTCACAGGGTCAGCAGCCGCTCTACTTCGGTCTCGGCGACGAGAAGAAGGTCGACCGCGTGGAGGTCGTCTGGCCGTCGGGTCGCCGGCAGGTGATCGAGGGACCGATCGAGCCGGGCCGTCTGGAGATCGTCGAACCCCCAAACGCCCGCCGCCCCCCCCGGCCCCCCCCCCCCCGCCCCCGCCCCCCCCCCCCCTCCCCCCCTCCCCCCCCTCCCCCCCGCCCCCCCGCGCCGGCCCCCGCCCCCCCCCCCCCCCCCCCCCCCCCCGCCGCCGGCCAGGTCGCTGACCGCAACGCCGAGTTGCGGTGCCCGGTCGCGCCAGCGCGGGAACTCCTGTTCCGGTTCGAACGCGAAGCTCGGCAGGCGATGGCGGCCGGGGACCGCCGAGGGATCGCGCCCGGCGACCAGATTCGCCAGGTTCAACAGCCAGGCGGCGTGCAGGTCGTCGGGGTGCTTGCGGAGAATCCGTTCGAGATCCTGCGCGGCGCTGAGAGCGGGCTGGGTCTGCCGATGCACCCCCGAGGGCTGGAGGGGAACGATGCAACTGGCCGAATCGTGCCCCCAGTTCTCGTCGAGACCGATGCTGCGTGCGGTTTCGATGCCGGCCTCGAACGCCGCGCGCGCTCCGATCCAGTCTCCGGAGTTCATGCGCTCCTGGCCGAGGGCGCCGAGCAGGGGAACCCTCTCTCTCGGCTGGAGCGTAGGGTCTGCGAGCGCCGACTCGATGGCGAGTGCGCGGCCGAGGCCGTGGTAGCGCGAGTCCCCGGCGCGTGTCTCCTCACAGAGGCGCTGCCATTCTCCGGCGACCTCGGCCCCGGCGACCTCGGCGGCGTCGATCTTGTCGGCGGAGCCATGGCCGATGGCAGCGGCAACGAGCGCCGCTGTGACGAGGCGATGGATCGAGATGCGGTGGAGGGTCATCGGTTGCCGCGCAGGTTCCGGACCGCGACTAGTGTAGCGAACGCCCGCGGCGCCGGCCGGGGTGCGTGGTAGGTTTTCGGGTGGAGGGTCTGACGGTTCCCATTCGACATCAGGATCCGAGGCTCGGGCCGCTCGCCGTCGTGCTGTTCACGGTCCTGTCGGTCGCCTGCTCCGAGGGCGGCGGGGTCGCCCCGGGAGGTGATTCTTCGGCCGCCGAGAGCGACATATCGCCGACGGCTCCCTTCGAGGACATCGCGGCCGAGGTCGGGCTGGACTTCGTGCACTTCAACGGCATGAGCGGCCGTCACTACCTGCCCGAGGTCTTCGGTTCCGGCGCCGCGCTCTTCGACTTCGACGGCGACGGCGATCTCGACCTCTACCTGGTGCAGGGCGAGGTCCTCGGCGAGCCTGAGCCGGACGATCTTGTCTACCCGGCCCCCCAGACGGGAGGCGATCGTCTCTACCGCAACCTGCTCGTCGAGTCCGGGGAACTCCGCTTCGCCGACGCCACGGCCGGCAGCGGGATCGGCGGTGGCTACGGCATGGGGGTCGCCGTCGGCGACTACGACCGCGACGGCGACCTGGACCTCTACGTCACCGAACTCGGTCCGAATCGCCTGTTGCGCAACCTCGGCGACGGTCGCTTCGAGGAAGTGGCCGACGAGGCAGGCGTGGTCGATCGGCGCTGGAGCGTTCCCGCCCTCTTCTTCGACTTCGACGGCGATGGCTTCGACGACCTGTTCGTCGGCAACTACGTCGACTTCAACCTCGGATCGCACGTGGTGTGCAGTTCCGAGGGCGGAGCCGAGGACTGGTGCAGTCCGCGCAGCTTCCGGCCGGAACCCGACCGGCTGTGGCGCAATCGCGGCGACGGCACCTTCGAGGACGTCAGCGCGCGCTCTGGAATCGGAAGCCTCGAGGGAACCGCCCTCGGCGCGCTGGCCGCCGACCTCGACGCCGATGGGCGGCTGGATCTCTACGTCGCCAACGACTGGATGGCCAATCGCCAGTGGATGAATCTCGGTGCCGGCCGCTTTGAGGACCGCGCCCTGCTCGCCGCGACCGCGGTCAACGGCGAGGGCGTGGCCGAGGCGTCGATGGGTGTCGATGCCGCCGACTACGACGACGACGGCGACCTCGATCTCTTCCTGACCCATCTGACGGGAGAGACCAACACGCTCTATCGCAACGACGGCGGCGGGCGTTTCAGCGACGTCTCGATCCTGAGCGGTCTCGGAGCGCCGAGCCTTCCCGCGACCGGCTTCGGGACCGCCTGGCTCGACTACGATCTCGACGGGCTTCTCGATCTGCTCGTCGTCGACGGCGCCATCCGCCTGCAGGAGGAGGCCGGTCGTGCCGACGGGTCCTATCCGCTCGCTCAGCCCGACCAGCTCTACCGCGGACTCGGCGACGGACGGTTCGAACTGGCGGGAGTCCCCGCTGCCGGTGTCCCGAGGGTCGGGCGTGGCGCCGCCTTCGGCGACGTCGACAACGACGGCGACACCGACGCGGTGGTGGTCAACAACAGCGGACCGGTGGCGCTCTACTCGAACCGCACCGATCCTGGAGCCTGGATCGGCCTGGTGCTCGAGACCGCCGACGGACGCTCTGCGACCGGAGCCGAGCTGGCTGTCGAGATCGCCGGGCGGCGCCGCTCGCGATCGATCGTCGCAGGAGGCAGCTACGCCTCGACCGTCGACCGCCGCTGGAGCGTGGCGCTGCCCGCAGGCGTCGATCGGGTGACGGTCGAGGTCCGCTGGCAGGGCGGCGTCGAGGAGTCGTTCGAGGTCTCGGGGTCGGGCCGCTACCATGTCCTGCGCGAGGGCGCGGGCCGATGAGGTCGCCGGCGACGCTCGGCCTGCTGGCAGTCCTTCTGCTCGCCTCGGCCTGCTCCGACGCCGAGCGCGACCCGGACCCGCTTCCCGATGCCGCGCAGCTGCCCGCCGATCCCGACCTGCGAGCGGCGATCGTCGAACAGCGCGCCTCGATTCCCGCTTCCGGCTCGCAAGGGTACGGGGCCGCGGTGGGCGAACTCGGTCGGCGCTACCATGCGGCGGGTCTGCTGGGCGCAGCGGTGAAGTGCTACGAGATCGCCGGTCTCGCCGAGCCCACCGACCCGACCTGGCCCCACCTGATCGGCTATGCCGAGCAGCAGCGCGGCGATCTCGCTGCCGCCCTGGTCGCCTACGATCGCTCCGTCGAACTCGGTGGCGCGCCCGGCCGGCTGCGGCGCGCCGAAGCCCGCTTCGCGGCCGGCGACGTCGATGGGGCGGAGGAAGACTGGAGAGCCGTGCTCGACTTCGACCCCGACCAGGCGGCAGCGCTCTACGGCCTCGGCCGCATCGCCCTGCTGCGCGCAGAACCCGAGCCGGCGCGGCAATGGTTGAACCGGGCACTCGAAGCCGCCCCGCAGGCCGGCCGGATCCGGCATTCACTCGGGCTCGCGCTGCGCGATCTCGGACTCGTCGAGGAAGCAGCCGTGGCTCTCGCCGCGGCGGACTCCACGCCGGTGCCCGTCGACGACCCCTACACCGCCGCCATCGCGAGTCCCCGATCCGGCGGTCGGGCCGCCCTGCGTCGTGGCCAGGCGCTTCTCGATGCGGATCCCGAGGCGGCGCTGGCCGAGTTTCGCGCGGCGGCCGCGGACGATGCGCGCGACGTCGAGGCGTTGCGCAACATCGCGATCGCCCTGACGCGGCTCGGAAGGCCCGCTGAGGCGGCCGCTGCCTACCGCGACCTGGTGGCCGCCGATCCGCAGGATGCCGCCGCCTGGATGGGCCTGGGCACCCTGCTGCTGAGCCGGGGCGAGATCGAGGAGGCGGTCCCGGCCCTGGAAGAGGCGCTGAGCCTGGCGCCCGACTTCCTGCAGGCGAAGTACGCCCTCGGTACGGCTCGGTTGCGTCAGTCGCGTCCTCGGGAGGCCGTCGCGCTGTTCGATGCCGTCGTCGCCGTCGATCCCGACTACGAAGCCGTTCGCGTGCAGCGAGCGCTCGCCATGCTCGCCCTCGGACAGGTCCGGGAGGCCGAAGCCGAGTTGGTGGCGCAGGTCGAACGGTCGCCCGCCGACTTCGACGCCCAGGTCGCTCTCGGCGGACTCTTCTCGCAGCAGGGTCGAGCGGGCGAGGCCGCGCAGCGCTATCTTGCCGCCCTCAGGGTGCGACCCGAGGCGGTGGCGGTGCGTCTGGGAGCCGCCCAGGAACTGGCGCGCTCCGGAGATTGTGCCGGTGCGCTCACGGTCGTCAGGGCGGGCCTGGCGACGGCGTCGACGCACGCCGACCTGCTCGACGCGGAATCCCAGTTGTCGCAAGTCTGCGGCTCCTGATCGCGGGCGATCTCAGGGCAGTCGCGAGATCATCTTTCGCGCTGCTGCGTTGTCGGGCTCGATTCGCAGCACTTCCTGCAGTTCCGCCCTCGCTTCGGCCAGTCGTCCCAGCGATCCGTACGCCATCGCCAGCCCGAGGTGGGGTTGGGGGTGGTCGGGTCGCATCTCGACAGCCCTCTCCATCATCGGCAGGGCCTCCAGCGGCCGACCGCTGCGACCGAGTACGTTGGCGAGATTGAGAATGGCGGCGAAGTCGTCGGGATTCGACTCCAGGACCTGCCGGTAGAGCGCCTCCGCGCCCTCGAGGTCGCCGCTCTCGAGCCGACTCGCGGCCTCGCGCAGGAGTCGCGCCGTTCCCGGCGCCTCGCGCTGGATCCTCTCGAGCCGGGCGTCGACGGCGGCTCGTTTGGGGGCGTCCTGCGAGGCCGCGAACAGGCGCTGCGCCTCCTCGGAACGACCGAGTCGCTGCAGCGAGGTGGCGAGCAGGAACAGCGTGGCGCGGTCGTCGGCTCCGCCGGCAACCGCCCGCTCGAGGATCTGCTGCGCCTCGCCGGGGCGCTGCTGGCGCAGGTAGGTGGTGGCGAGTGCGCGTGCCGTCGCGGGGTCTTGCAGGTCGAGGCGCTCGAGCCGGCTGCGAGCAGCCTCGAGATCGTTCTGCTGCAGCAGGACCTGGCCTGCGAGGCGTTGGGTGAGCGCGTCCCCGGGAGCGGCTCGAAGGGCGCGCTCGATCCACTCCCAGGCGCTCTCGAGGCGACCTCGGTCGGCGTCGAGGACCGCCACCAGGTACGGCCACTCGACGACCTCGCGGTCGAGGTCGGCGGCGGTGGTGTAGCACTCGCGTGCCAGCTCGAGGTACTCGGTGGCATGGTAGAGGCGGCCGAGTCCGCCCCAGGCCGAGGCGTCACGCGGGTCGTTGCGGATGCGGGCGACCGCCGCCGAGAGCGCTTCCAGCACCGCCGGATCGACGCCGTCGGGGTCCGCGATCGAAGGTACGACCGCCTCGCTGGCTCGCAACGCAGAGTCGGAGGTTGGCGGCGTCGGGATGGCGGCGGCCGGAGCTGGATCGGTGGTGGGATTCGGAGGAGTCGATGCCGGCTCTCCCGCACACCCCGCGATCGCCAGCAGCACGCAGGGGAGGGCCGCAGCGGTTGCGGCGAGGCGCGCTCGGGTTCGATTCAGGGTCGCGCCTCCTCGAGCACCAGAACCCCGTCCTGCGGCGGCTCGAGGTGTCGGACCCGGCCGTGGGGGAAGGTCACCTCGAGCTCCGAGTTCGGGCCCCAGGAGGAGAAGTACAGTCGCGGATCGTTGCTGGCGGCGTAGCTCCAGGCCGGCTGAACGGCGCGCCGCTCGACCTTCTCGCCGTCGGCGATACGGGCCGTCGCGCCGACGCTCGGCTGCCCCTGCGGGTCGCGGATCTCGAGGCTGACGGCGGCGACCTCGGAGTCGTTGCGCAGCAGACGCACCGGCCCGCCGTTGTTGGCGATCAGGATGTCGACGTCGCCGTCGTCGTCGTAGTCGCCGAACGCCGCACCGCGACTGACCTCGCGCAGCGCGAAGGCGTCACCGGCGCGATCGCTCCAGTCGACGAAGCGGCCGTCCGGAGTGCCGCGCAGCAGCTGGTTGGGTTCGCCGTAGTCCGGTTCCATGTCGTCTCCGAGTCGCACCTTGCCGTTGGCCACGAAGAGGTCGCGCCATCCGTCGCCGTCGAAGTCGACCAGGCCGGTGCCGAAACCGGTCCACGGACGGCTCGGAGCGCCGAGTCCGAGGGCGTCGGTGGCGTCCTCCCAGGTGGCCGCGGCGAGGCCGCGGTAGAAGGTGTTGGTCTCACCGGTCAGGTGGGTGACGAACAGGTCCCAGTCGTCGTCGCCCTCCAGGTCTTCGAGCAGCACGCCCATTCCCGCTTCCGGCGCGCCGACCTCGTTGACCGCCACGCCCCGCATCAGCGCCTCGTCGCGGAAACCCTCGCCGCGCTGGAGCCACAGCTGGTTCGGCATCTGGTCGTTGGCGACGTAGACGTCGGTTCGACCGTCGCCGTCGAGGTCGCCGGTGACGATCCCGAGACCGGTGGCCGCGGTGGCGGAGATCCCCATGGAGCGGCTCGCATCGGTGAAGGTGCCGTCACCGTTGTTGCGATAGACCACGTCGGCCTGGGGACGATCGTAGACGCCCGGGCTGCAGTAGCCACGGACTCCCGCGCGGCTGTAGCACGGGCGCTCGACGGCCGGTGACCAGTCGAGATAGTTGACCACGAAGAGATCGAGATCGCCGTCGCCGTCGAGGTCGGCGAAAGCGGCAGCGGCACCGTAGCCGGGGTGGCCGACGCCGGCTTCCCGGGTGTGGTCCTCGAACGTGCCGTCGCCGCGGTTTCGCAGCAGCACGTTGGCGCCCAGGTTGGTGACGTAGAGGTCGAGGTCGCCGTCGCGGTCGTAGTCGGCAACGGCCACGGCGGTACCGTAGCCGCGGTCGCCGGTTCCACTGCGCTCGGTGACGTTCTCGAATCGCCCGCCGCCGAGGTTGCGGAAGAGCTGGTTGGAGCCGGCGTCGCCGCCGGTCGTCGGCAGATCGCCGGATTGCACGAGGTAGACGTCGAGCAGGCCGTCGCCGTCGTAGTCGACGAACGAACAGCCCGCATGCATCAGTTCCGGGTAGTCGAACTCTCCGTCAGCGCCGTTGCGATGCGCGAAGTCGAGACCGGCCTCGACAGCGACCTCGGTGAAGTGGGGTCCGTCGTGGCGGCTGGGCGAGGCCTCGGAGGCTTTCGGTGCGGTCTCGGAGTTGCGGTCGGAGCAGCCGACCACGGCGAGGACCAGGGCGGCTGAAAGCAGCCGCCGTCTCGGCCGAGAGCGCGCCGTGTTCCGCGATCGGCCCCCAGTGGACCCCGCTGCCGAGCGATCGAGACGCTGCACCGCGAGAGGCTAGCATGGAGGCCGGAAGGCATCTGGAAGCACTTGTGCCCCGTAAGGGAAGAACGGGTGGCCAACGTGTGTTCTCACTAGCGTCATTCCGTGGAGGATCCGTCGATGAACGTCAGAAAAGTCTCGGCCGCCGTGGCGGTCAATGTCCTGCTTCTCGCCGTCGCGATCCTGCCGACCGGGGCCCAGGAGACCCAGTTCGCCGAAGTCATCGACGTTCGCGTCGTCAACCTCGAGGCAGTCGTCGTCGACAAGAACGACATTCGGGTGCACGGACTCAAGCCGGAAGACTTCCAGCTCACCGTCGACGGCAAGGCCGTCGAGATCCAGTACTTCACCGAGATCCTCGGTGGCGTCGCGGTGGGACCCGCAGACCCCGGGGAGACGAATACCGTTCCGTCGCTCGAGCCGGGCGAACCGGTCGGCACCAACTACCTGGTGTTCATCGACAACTTCTTCTCGCGCAAGATCGAGCGCGACGAGGTGCTCAACGGACTGATCGCGCAGCTGCCGCAGCTGCGACCCAACGACCGCATGGCGATCGTCGGCTACGACGGTCAGCGGATGGACATGTTGACCACCTGGAGCGGCTCCGAGTTCGCCCTCGAGCGGGCCCTGCGACGGGCCATCGACAGCCCGACCTACGGCCAGAACCGCGATGCCGAGTACCGACTCCTCCGGCAGGAGCAGATCAGCGGGATCGACTTCCAGTTCCAGGGCGCCTCGGCCTACACCGACCTCAGTATCTCGGAGCGCCAGGCGGTCCAGCGTCTCAGCGGCGATCTCCATCGGGTCGTCACCGCCACCAACTCGGCGCTGCGCGGCTTCGCCGAACCGCGGGGTCGGCGCGTGATGCTGCTCTTGTCGGGAGGCTGGCCGGCCGATCCGGTGGCCTTCGCAGTGCGCCAGCGCGACCGGGCGGCGTTCGCGGGCGGCGACCTGTCGAAGGAGATCTTCGAGCCGCTCTGGGACACCGCCAACCGGCTCGGCTACACCCTCTACGGCGTCGACATCGCCGGCCTGCAGTCGCAGGAGAATCCTGCCAGCGCCCCCGGCTTCGCCAGTGTTGCGTTGGAGACCGACCAGGCCTTCGTGCGAGAGAAGGAGAACGAGATGACCCTGGTGCGGGCGGCGCGCCATACGGGCGGTGAGTACTATCTCGACGAGCACCGTTTCGACGCTCTCGGCCGGGCGGTCGAAGACACGTTGTCGTACTACTGGCTGGGCTTCACTCCCGACTGGAAGGGCAACGACAAGACCCACGACGTCAAGCTCACCCTCAAGGACAAGTCGCTGAAACTGCGCTCGCGCCAGAGCTTCAAGGACCTGTCGCGCGAGGCCGAGGTCAACATGGTGGTCGAGAGTTCGCTGCTCTTCGGCGATCCGCCCACCGCCGAGCCCCTGATGGTGCAGCCCGGCAGGCCGGAGAGTGGTGGACGCGGCAAGATCATCGTGCCCCTCACCGTCTTGATCCCGGTCAACAGCCTCACCTTCCTGCCCGCCGCGGAGGGCTTCGTCGCCGAGACGGAGTTGCGGGTCGCCGTGATGGACGAGGCCGGCAACCAGAACGACATGCCGGTCATCCCGCTGCGCTTCCAGATGGACCAGATGCCGAGCGAAGGTGACCTGCGGCGCTACGAGACGGCGGTCAAGTTGCGCGACCAGAAGCACTCCCTGGTGGTCGCCCTCTTCGACTACGCCACCGGCAAGATCATGTCGACCCGCATCGAAGTCGACCCGGGCTAACGCCGGGTCCCTCAGCGCTGGACGTCGAAGTAGCCGCTGCGGGTGTGGGGCCGTGCGCCCTTCACCCGGAGGGTGACCTTGTGCCAGGACTCGTCGTCGTTGTCGGCGGTCGGGTAGTAGCCGAGCACGTACTGGTCGCGGAGCTCCGCGGCGATCTCCTCGAAGATCACGGGAGCGTCGTCGACTCCCTCGAGGTCGAAGATCCTGCCTCCGCTTTCCTCGACCAGTTCCCCGAGAGCGAGGATGTTGCGGCGATGACCTTCGGGTTCGCGCCACTGGGAATAGAAGTTGAAGCGCTCCGGCGGCAGGCTCTGCTTGGGCCGGATCCAGTAGAACAGCGGCTGGGTTCGCCGCGCCCGCCACAGAACGCCGTCCATGTCGAGCACGCTCTCGACATCCACGCCGTCGCTGAGAAGCACGATCACCGGGCGCCCCGGCCGGCGGTCGAGCGCCTTGAGGGCCATGTAGAGATGATCGTTGATGGCCGTGCCGTGGGCAGCCTCGAAGTCGCGGGTCGCGAGGTCGAAATCCGCCGGATCGTTGCTGAAGTCGGTGGCGATCAGGGTGGTGTCGGAGAACACCACCACCTTGGCGAGATCGAGTTCGCGCAGATCGTCGACGAAGCGGCGAGCACCCTCGAGCGAGGCGGCGAGGCGGTCGCCGCGCATGCTGAAGCTGGCGTCGAGCAGCAGCACGGCGTTCACGGGACTCTCGCCGGCTTCGAAGGTGACGATCTTCTGAGCTTCGCCGTTGTCGAAGATCTCGAACGCCTCTCGCTCTACCGACGTGGTCCGAACACCGTTCTGCTCGACGGTCACGAAGAGCTGCTGCAGCTGCAGTTCGACCTCGCTGTCGACGACGACGGCGCGGGAGGTCAGGCTCTCGCTCACCGTCTCTCCCTTCGCGTCAGTGACCCTGACCTCGAAGGTCTTGTCGCGGTTCTCGGTGCCGCTGTCGATCGTCAGGCGATAGGGCGGCGCCGTCAGGCGGCCGACTTCCGCCCCGTCGAAGAGGAAGACGACCTCGGCGACCGGCTCCACCGACATCACCTTGACTTCCATGAGGACCTCACCGAACGACGGTCGGGAAGCGGCCGGCGAGAGGATCAGGACTTCGACCGCGGACGCTGGGGCCACGCCCACCAGCAGGCATGGAATCGCGAGCAGGAAGGCGCAGCGAAACCTCATGGCGTGGCCAGACTGGCCCCCAGGGCCGGCAGCCGGGTCATGCTCTGCGTACTCAGGGAGTTCTCGGCGCTCGCCAGGCCGGCCGAGATGCTCGAGTTGTAGATCGATCTCGGTGTCGCGCCGCTGCGAGGGTCGGCGTTCTCGGCCTGGAGCATGATCTGCGACGACTCCGCGACCGCGCCCGCGCGGTCGAGGGCGTAGGCCAGTTGGATGATCAGTCGAGGCTGATCGGGCATGCGGCGGACTCCATCGCGCAACAGGTCGGCGGCGGCGCCGGGGCGGCCCTGGTCGAGGTGGATCCGGGCCAGTTCCTGGTAGGCGAGGGAACGAATCCACGGGGTGATCGCCGGAGCGAGCAGGTCTCTCAGATATCTCGTTGCCTCGCTACTTTCTCCGATGCGGTGGAGGTTGACCGCCAACCGCAGGCGACCCTCCTCGAAGGAGGGGTCGAAGATCATCAACTCCTTCAGGTTGAGCACGGCATCCTCGTAGCGGCCCGAGCCTTCGTAGCCGATGGCCAGGCTGAGTCGGGCGAAGCGATTGCGGGGATCGAGTTCGAGAGCTCTCGAGAACATCCTCAGCGCCTGGGGCCGAGCTCGTGCCGTCTGCAGGTCGGCGCCGAGGGTGGCGAGAGCATCGGCCGCGACTTCGCCCGCGAGTTCGGTGGAGGAGAGCTCGACGTAGGTCCTGGCGATGGCGTCGACCCGCTCCCCGGCATGGCCGAGCAGACTGTAGAGGCGGTCCCTCAGGTAGTTCCGGTGGGTCTCGAGGTGAAGCACCAGGATCGGCACGAGCGCCTCTGGATCGCGTGCCGCGAGGTGGGCGATCACGCGACTCTCGCCGTCCTCGAGCAGGGAGAGCGCGGCGTCTCCCTCGCTGTCGAAGATCTCGAGTTCCATCGCTGCGAGAGCTAGGGGAGCGCTGTCGAGCTGCCCCGAGGCGACACTCGAGAGGATCTCCATGTAGCTCGTCGCGATCGCCCGGATTCTCTGGTCGGTCTTCTTCTTCAGGGCGAGCTCGGCGACGCTGTTCCTGGCGACCTGCGCGCCGTCGGACTCGACGTCGATCCAGCTGCCGTCGCCGTCGTCGTCGGTGATCCTGACCGCCAGCGGCGTGGCGCCACCGGCGTTCCCAGCCGAGGAGGCTTCCAGGAACCAGGTTCCGGGCAGGAGCTCCGCCTCGGCGATCTCGAACGCCCGCAGGCCGTCGAGATCGGTGTCGTGGTCTGTCGACTGCAGGGGCGCGATCTCCTCGGACGTCGGGTGACGGAGACTCCAGGAGGTCGCCGATGAGGAGGATCCGACGACCCAGACGATCGCCGGCGACTGGGACGAGAAGACCGGCTGGGGCGCGGGCTGAAGCGGTGAAGCCTCGAGGGCCGCGAGCCGTTCGGAGGGGCCCAGCGTGCCGTGCGGGGACTCTCGAGGGTCAGCCAGCCCGAGCGGTCTCGGGGGACCACGATCTCGGCGCTCGCCGAGCGACCGTCGATCGGCAGGGTCAGCAGCGCGAAGCGACGAGCATCGGGCTGTCGCAGGAGCACTCGAACCCGGTAGGACATCGGGCCGAGCCCTTCCAGATGGCCGACGAAGCGCAGGCCCTGGTCCAGGGCCGCGGCATCGATCTGGTCGAGCCGGATCTCGACCTGCTGCGAGAGATGGGCGGCCACGCTGCCGTCCTCACCGATCGCGTAGGCGAAGATCTCGAGCGGCAGCTTCTGGGCCGAGGAGGCGAAGAGTGTGTTGGCGTCGACCTCGATCCAGAGCCCGACCGAGAGCGTGTCCTCCCCGGTTCGCAGAAGCGGCAGCAGCAGACCTTCAGCGCGGATCGGTCCACCGTCGGTCCCCTGCAGGATCATGGTGATGGCGTCGGCCTTGAGGCCGACCAGGGGGCGGGCGCGGACGCTTCTGGGAAGGTCCTGGGCGAGGACGGGGAGAGAAACCAGGACGAGGAGTCCGGCTGCAACTCCGGCGATTCCCCGCGGGCGCTTCGGGCTCACTTCCTGGTGGCTTCGATCTCGACGGGAACCTGGAGCGTCGAACTCACCATGCTCACGTCGTCACGGATCGAGATGCCGAGGATCTGGGAGCCGGGGCGCATGGCGAGTTTCGTCGGCCAGGCGGCCGCGGTGCCGTTGGCGGCCAGGATCTGATCGTTCGGGATCGTCACCGGCACAGGCACCAGGGCGGGTTCGGAGAGATCTCCCTCATCGCTTCGAACGATGACACAGATCGAGACCGAGCCACGGTGGTTCTGCGCTTCGGGAATCAACGTCAGGTTGCCGAGAGGAAACTTCACCAGGATCGGGACGACGTAGCGGTTCTTCTTCTGTCGTTCGGGCTCGCCGACTTCCACCCAGGCCTCGAGCGGGTTGGCCGTATCCTGCAGGAAGAGGGCGGAGAGAGTCCGGTCCTGGATCTTCTCGTCGGCGGTCTTGTCGCGGTAGTTGCGCAGGTAGCGAACCTCGACGTCGGGCTCATCCACTTCGACCCGCACGCTGTGGACCTTGCCGTCGCCGCCGTGCGGCGCGTTGAACCCCAGCGAGTAGTACGAACCGAGATCGGTCTCGAGAACCTGCACCAGTCCGGCGATGCCCGCCGCTTCCATGGCGGCGCTGCCGCCTGTGGTACGTGCCATCAGTTTGAGGCCGTTGCTGTCCAGCGTGATGTCTGACAGCGAGGCTCCAGCCGTACTGTCGAGGTCGGCGCCACCACCGAAGTTGGCGGCCGACAGTCCTGCCAGGGCGGGGTTGGTGTTCGACGAGACGGGGTAGAAGGCGACGCGATTCGCCGCAGCGCCGGCCAGCAGGCGCAGCAGGTCGGTGGAATTGTCGTAGCTCTCGGTTGCCGCTCCCGGGGTCGGCAGCCCGGCGCGCGCGCCGAAGTCGGCGCCCCACTTGTCGTACCACATATGGAACAACCGTTCGGCGGGTCGCAGTGGGATGGCGTCGGCGACGTAGATCACCGCCTTGCGGCCGGGCAGGCCGGCCAGCGAGCCGAGGAACTTCTCGACCGAATACGAAGAGCGACGAACGCTCATCGCCAGTTCTTCGGCATAGCCGTTGATCATGCTCAGGGCCTCGAGAGCCTCGAGCTCGGTGTCAGGCAGGTTCGTATCGCTGGAACCGGCCTCGATCTTGCGCTGCAGGATCCGTTCCTGCCCCATCGTCATGGCGCCCGTGCTGGCCGACTTGAGAGAGCGATCGATGGCTTCGTCGATCTCGACCGGGTCGTTCGTGAAGGACTGCTCGACGATGATTCTCGTGTCGTGGGTGACGACCATCACGAGGTTGTCGTCGCCTCGAATCTGCTCGAGGTACTTGCGGATCTCGATCAGCGACTGCTTGCGGGTGGCGGGTGTGAGAAACGTGTTGTCGATCAGGATGACGACGTGGGCTCTTTCCTTCTCGGGCAGTGGGACCTGTTCTCCCTCGACCGGTTCGAAGTTGAGGGCGGTGTGCCTCGCCCCGTCTTCGACCTCGTAGAAATTGGTCAGCTCGACCTCGGTGCCGTCGTCGATCAGTCGAAAGGAATCGCGTCCGAGGCCACTGACCGGCTTGCCCTTGCGGGTGACCACGACCTCGACGTTGACGACGTTGACGTCGATGCGCTCGATGAAGATCGGCAGGTCCTCCTGGGCGACGATCTCGGTCCCGGAGACCGAAAGCAGGAGGCCTATGAGCATCAACCAGCAAGTGGGTTTCGCGATCGTCGTCATGGAGCGCCCCCGGAGGAGTCGGTCGTCTGCGAGTCTGTTTCGGCTCTCGACGCGATGTTGAGGTCGCGGTCGACACTGGCCTTGATGTCCATCACCGGATTCGAGAAGGTCGCCGACAGGCGGAAGTTGCCCTCGGGCACCTCGACCCAACCGTCGATCAGGACCGGTTCGATGTCTTCCTGCTGCCAGTTCTCCCAGGGATATCCGTGGGTCACCAGGTGGTAGGAGTCGGCGGCGACACGGCCGTCGTCGGTGAAGACCTGGATGTGGACGGTGTAGGAGGCGACGGCAGCGTCCTCCTGGCGCTTGTAGCCGAGGTCACGGGGATCGGCGCTGATCTGGAACGGCACCTTGACGCGCGTCCCCTCGCGGGTTCCCGGCACCTTCTGCGGTGTGGCGTAGCCGATCTTCGCCCGGATCACGCTTGCCGCTCCCGGCCGCATGTCCTCGGCGTAGGTGCCCTGGCTGTGACGGATCCTGACCCCCTTGCGGCTGGTGTCGACCGACACCTTCGAGCGCGTGTCGCGCGGCAGGTAGAGGTCGAGGTAGCAGCCGACATAGTAGCCGCCCTGCTCGGCGTTGATGGCCTCGTTCATGGCCTCGCGCAGGTCGATATTGGCGATCGCCATGCCGCCGGTGGTGCGGGCGATCTCGCCGCCGTCCTGTCGAGCCTGCAGGAAGGCCGCTTCGATCGGGCGGGCGCCGGGCTTGAAGACGTGCTGGGACCGTGCCGAGTTGATGTCCGACGGAATCGTCGTGCGGTCGATGTAGTGCAGCGTGACCTCCTCGCGGATCGCCTTCGACATCATCCGGTCCATCTCGCGGCGCGCGCCCTCACCGGTCATCAATTCGAGGTACATGTCGGACAGGTCGGCGGTGTCACCGAAGACCGCCTCCATCACCTCGAGCACTTCGGTGGTCGGCTCGATGGCTACGCCGTGGGTGATGGCGAAGACGGATTTCCTGCCTTCCAGACCCGAGGCGAAGGCGATCACGCCGTCGAGGGCCTCGAGGAAGTCGACGGCCCGCGGACGCACCTCGTCCGCGTACTCGATCCCGACAGCCACCAGGCAGGTGTCGCTGCCCTGGCTGATGAAGTCGCGGCGCTGAGTCACGCAGTCCTCGACCTTGTCGAGAAGCTGGCGAATGCGCAGCGAAAGGTCGATGTTCGGTCGCGGAACCTGGTCGAAACCGGCGCGGATGGCATCGGAGATCCGGCGCCGATCGGTGGTGAAGTTGGTCTCGATGTTGATGTGTCCGTTGTACGACAGGACGGCGACGCTCGACCCTTCGTCCATGTCCTCCATGACGTAGCGGATCAGCTGGGCGGCTGCCTGGGCCTTGCCGAGGGGTTGATCGTTCTCGACGTCGATGAAGAAGATGATGTTGCTGATCTCCTCCTTCGAGGCGGTGACCGCTTCACTGCCGCCGGGCAGGTTGAGGCTGAGCTTGACCTGCGGCAGCTCCCCATAGTCCTTCGACGGCTTGTGGAAGGGCTCGAGGAAGCCGACCTCCACCTTCTGGCCGGCGATCTTGACGTCGAGTTCGTCGGCCTTGAGGTCGGTGATGGGATTGCCCTTGCCATCGACGGCGATGATCGGGATCTGCAGCAGGTTGACGTTGACCTGCTCGCCCAGCGGCTGCTCGACGGCATCCTGGGCTTCGACCCTCCCCAGGGTGCAGAAGAGGAGGCCGAGCGACAGGGCGATGATCGTGACGGTCTTCTTCATGGATCGAGTCCTCCGGCAGCCTCACAGGATATCTCTTCTCGGCGGCCCGGCCCAAGCGTCATCGGGAGCTCCCTGGCGGCTGCGGAAGCTTCGGAAGCCGCCTTCTCATAGCGCTCGAGCGTCGCTGTCGCGCGCTCCAGCCAGGCGTCGTCGCCGCGCCTCTGGGCTTCCTCGACCAGGGCGGTCTGGGCCCGGATCGCCTCCGGGTAGTCGCCGGTCGCTGCCAGGGCCTCGGCGAGGGTCTCGAGGTGGCGGGCGCTGCGGTCTCGCTGGTACACGTCGAGAGCCAGGCCGAGCGCCTGCTCGGGGTTCCTCACCGCAGGGTCGGAGGCCTGCAACGCCAACAGCGCCATCGAGTGGGTCAGGGTGAGTTCGCCGGGATTGGAGGCGAGCCCCGACGTCAGTGCCTCCCTGGCGCCCGTCCAGCGGCCGTCGAGGGCGAGCGCGGTCGCCCAGGCCTGGTACACGGAGGGTGTGTTGCGGCCCAACAGAACGACTTGCTCGAACTGTTCGGCCGCCGCGCTGGGTCGACCGATTCGCATTAGATGAGTCCCATATTGCATACGGAGGTCGGCGTCGTTGGGATCGGATCGGAGCATGGTGGAGTAGAGATCCGGAATCTCGTCCCGGCGATCCAGCCGTTCGAGGGAGTAGACGAGGCGATCGAGGGTTTCGCGGTCGGAGGGGTCGAGCCGCAGGGCGGCCCTGAAGTGGGGTTCCGCCTCCCCGTACGAACCCTCGCGCGCCAACAGGCTGCCCAGGTTGAACTGGCTGAGCGGATCGTCGGGGCGCAGTTCGACGGCCCTGCGCCATTCGGCGATCGAGGCCCCGGTTTCGCCACGGCGGTCGAGCAGGGTGGCGTAGCCGGTGCGGGCGTCGAAGCTGTCGGGGTCGAGTCCGATCGCCTGTCGGTAGTGCTCGTCGGCCTCCTCCAACCGTCCCTCGGTGAGAGCGCGGTTGGCGTGGGCGAGCTGCAGGGCGGCGGGGTTCTGGGCGCTCTGCAGTTGCGCCAGCCAGGGATCGGGCCAGGTGACGTCGGCGGCGCCCCACGACTGCGCGTGGCGCTGACTGGCGGCCGGATCGCCGAGGCGTCGATAGAGCGGCGCCAGACGGGCATGCACCCGCCGGGCGTCGGGTTGGAGTTCGAGGCAGGTCTCGTACTCCAGGACGGCCTGCTCGAGATCGCCACGGGACTCGGCGACGCGGCCGCGAGCGCAGTGGACGGCGGCGGTTCCCGGAGCGAGGGCCTCGACCTCCTCGAGGATCCCTGCCGCCTCTTCGACTCGACCGAGTTCGAGCAGGATCGTGGCTCGACGCAGGCCGGCAGGCCAGTACCCGGGACTGCTCGACCGCGTCGACTCCAGGTGCTGCAGGGCCTCGTCGAGATCGGCCTGCTCGATCGCGAGCAGCGCCAGGGCGTAGTCCCATCGCCCGTCGGAGGGGTCCATGGCGGCGGCATTCTCGAAGCAGACCCGGGCCTCGGCGAACAGGGCGTGCACTTGCAGCACCCGGCCCAGCGATCCCCAGGCCTCGGCGCCCTCACGACCGGTCCTGCCGTCCAGCGCCTGTCGGCGATCCAGGATGTCGCTGCGGATCTCCGGACTGAACGACTCGAGCGACGGCAGCTCGAGTTCGGCGCCCTGGGCGCCCGCCGGCGAAACGAGCGCTGCTGCAGAACAGACGAGGGCCGTCACTGTCGCCGTCAGCCCACGGTGACGCAGCCGAAACTCCGGTTTCAGGCGGCGCAGTCTCTCGACGACTCCATTCGAGGTCATGGCTTCAGGGAGAGGGCGGTTGCACGATGCGGTGGTAGCGGTTGGTGAGGGGCGGATCGAGAAGCTGCTTCTGCCCGTCGGGCCAGACGATCTCGATGCGGTCCGGTTCGCCGTCGCCGAGACCGAAGAGCAGGCGAGAGTCGCTCGCCGAGGCGTAGCTGCCGGCGCTCTGGACGACGCGCAGCAGACGACGCTCGCCGACGCTCAGCGTCACCTTCGCCCCGAACGCGCCGCTTCCGTGGCGATCGATCAACCGCAGCCCGAGCCAGCGCGATCCCTCGCCGGCGACGTTGTCGAGCAACTGGGCCGGTCCGTTGTTGTTGGTGATCACCACGTCGGTGTCGCCATCGTTGTCGACGTCGCCGAAGGCGGCGCCGCGACTGGCGTGGGGGGCGAGAAGGGCGTCGCCGACGCTCACTCTCACCTCTTCGAAACGACCGTCCCGGCGGTTGCGGAAGAGCTGATTGGGCTCGTGGAAGGGCCAGGGGTCGCCGGCGTGGTAGAGCTCGGGAAGGAAGACCACCGCGCCGTTGACCACCAGCACGTCGAGCCAGCCGTCGTTGTCGTAGTCGAAGAAGGCGGTGCCGAAGCCGGTCCTGGCCCAGCTCGGCGGGCCCAGACCGGACGGCGTCGATCGATCCTCGAAGACGCCCCCCAGGTTGGAGTAGAGGGTGTTCGACTCGTGGGCGTAGTGGGTCATGAAGAGGTCGAGGTCGAGGTCGCCGTCGTAGTCGCCGGCATGGACTCCCATCGAGGCTTCGGGTTCGCCGGTGCCGCTGACCGCGGCGCCCAGGACGAGGGCGAGTTCCTCGAACTCCCGCCCCTCCCGATTGATCCAGAGAAAATTCGGCATCTCGTCGTTGGCGACATAGAGGTCCGTCCAGCCGTCGTCGTCGAAGTCTCCGACCATGACGCCGAGGCCGTTGCCCGCCGCCCCAGCGAGGCCGACCCGGCGCGTCACGTCCTCGAAGCGGCCGTCGCCGAGGTTGCGATAGAGACGGTCGGTCTCCGGATCGTAGCTCGCCGGCGAACAGTAGTCCCGGTAGCCCGCCGATGCCTGGCAGCGCTTGTTCGAAGCGGGGCGGAAGTTCGTGTAGTTGGCGACGAAGAGATCGAGCCGTCCGTCGCCGTCGTAGTCGAAGAAGGCCGCGGACACGCTCCAGCGGTCGCCGCTGATGCCGGCTTCCTGGGAGACCTCGACGAAGCGACCGTCGCCTTCGTTGCGCCACAGCTGGTTGGCGCCCAGATTCGCCACGAAGAGGTCGACGTCGCCGTCGGCGTCGTAGTCGCCGGTGGCGACGCCCATGCCGTAGCCGTGCGCCCGGATCCCCGCCGCCTCGGTGATGTCGGTGAAGCTCAGCCGGCCCCGGTCGAGATCGTTGCGCAGCAGGCGGTCGCCGGGCGGACCCGCGTTTGGGAAGAGGGGACTGCGACCGGCCTCGCCGATCGCCGAGCCCTGCACCAGGTAGAGGTCGAGGTCGTCGTCGCCGTCGGCGTCGAAGAGCGCCACCCCCGATCCGAAGACCTCCGCAAAAAGGAACTCGCCGGTGGCCCCGGTGTCGTGACGGAACGACACTCCCGCCGACTCCGTCGCGTCGCGGAATACGGGTCCGCCGGCAGTTGCAGGATTCTGCGCGCGGGCCTGGGCTGCCAGGGCGGCGCCGGTCAGGGGCGCCAGGACGAGGAGCGCTGCGACGGCGGAAAGGCGCTTCACTCGGAGGTTCCAGGGTCCGCGAGGTTCTCGAGGCCCGCCTCGAGCCGCGCGGCCCAGGCGTCGTCGCCGACCTGGCGCGCCTCCCGGATGAGCTGTTTCTGCCAGTTCGAAGCCTGTTCGTAGGCGCCGAGGGCGAACCAGCACAGGGAGATGGTCTCGCCGTGCTCGAAGGTCGGCGAGCGGCGGAAGACCATCTGCGCCAGCTCGAGGGCGCGCTGCGGATCTCCGCTCGGGCAACTCGCCAGGACTCGCGCCAGAGTGTGGCTGAGCACGAGGTCGGCGGGAATCGCCAGCAGGCCCTGTTGGAGAGTTTCCGCGGCGGCGGCGCATTCTCCGTCGAGGTTCAGGGCGGTGGCGTGAGCGAGGCGTCCGGGAAGGTGGTCGGGTTCGAGGTCGAGAAGAGCCGCGTAGCGTCGCGCCGCCGCGCCGTAGTCACCGCTGCGAGCGATCGCGTTGCCGAGGTGGAAGTGCGCCGCCGCCAGGTCGGGGTCGATTCGCAGCGCCCTCTCGAAGTCCGAGGCGGCCGAGGCATCGTCGCCTCGCTGCGTCGCGAGCACTCCGCGGTTGTAGTAGGCCAGGGCCTTGGTGCCACCTTCGGCAGAGGGGTCGTCGACGACGGCGTCGAAGAGAGCGATGGCGCGATCGGCATCGGGCGTCATCAGGTCGATTCCCAGGCTGAGGGCGGCGGCGGGGTCCTCGGGCATCAACGTGCGGGCCGACTCGGACGCCGCCAGGGCTTCGGAGTTGCGCCCGAGCCGACGCAGCGCGCGCGGCCGTTCGAGCAGCACCATGCGATTCTGCGGGCTCAGTTCGAGCACGCCGTCGAAGAGTTCGAGGGCCCGCGGGTAGTCACCGGTCTGCATTCGCAGCAGGGCGAGCTGCAGGGCGACCTGGGGATCCTGGGGGTCGAGCCGCACCGCCCGCTCGAGTTGTTCGATGCCGCCGGCGAGGTCGCCCCTGGCGATCAGCAGGCGACCGAGGGCGGCATGCAGGAAGACAGTTTCGGGAGCGAGCTCGAGCGCCTTGCGGTAGGACGGTTCGGCCGACTCGAGATCGCCCTGCTGTTCCAGCACCGCGCCCAGGCCCATCAGGGCCTTGAAGTCCTCGGGGTCGATCTCGAGCGCGGCGCGATACTCGGCGGCGGCGAAGTCCATGCGCCCGGCGGCCGCTGCCCGGTCGGCCGTCGACGTGTGGAACTCGGCCGTCTCGGCCGACAGGCTCAGGTCCCGCAGGAGCGGTTCCTGGAAGACGACTTCGCCTTCGCCGTAGAGCGCGGCGTGCTCCGCCGCCTTCTGGCTGTCGCCGGTCCGACGGTAGGCTCTTGCGAGCAGGTAGTGGATCCGGGTCGCCGAAGGTTGTGCGGCGAGCGCTGCCTCGTAGTGGCCGATGGCGTCTTCCTGGCGGCCCTCGTCCTGGGCGATGCGCCCGAGACCGTAGTGAGCGGCCGCGTTGTCAGGGTCGGACTCGAGAACGCGTTCGTAGAGTCGGCCGGCTTCCTCGCTCTCGCCGGCCTCGATCCGTGCTTCCGCCAGTCGCAGGCGAGCCGCCTGGTTGACGGGGTCGTCGGCCAGGACGCGCTCGAAGTGTCGGGCGGACTCGTCGAAGTTCCGCCCCTCGAGTTGCAGCAGACCGAGGTAGTACTGCCAGCGCAGGTCGTCGGGGGCGAGGGCGGCGGCATTGGAGAGCGCCGCTTCAGCGGGAGCGACGAACTGGTAGGCGAAGTAGAGTCGACCCAGCGCCCCGAAGGCTTCGGCGATCTCGGCGTCGGAGGCGCCGGCGCCGCGTTGTGACAGCAGTCTTTCGACTTCGGCGTGGCCGCGGTCCAGCAGTTCCACGACCTGCTCGGTCGTCCCCTTCAGGGGCGGGCGGACGACCGCCTCGAGTTCTACCGACGTCTGGGCGCCGAGCGAGAAGGTCGGTGAGGACGATCAGCAGTGCGAGACAGGCGGATCGACTGGCTTCTTTCATGGCGAACTCCCGGGCGCCGCGGCGTCACTGCGAGCGCGTCCGGCGCCACGCCGGATCACCGTGTACTGTCCCGTCGGTGCAGCCTCGAAGTCCTCCGCGAAGCCGTCAGACCAGGTGACGGCGAGCGCCCGCAGGGTGCGATCACCCAGTCCCAGGACGAGTCGCGGATCCTGCGAGGAGGCGTAGCCGGCCGCCACCCGAACGCTCCTGAAACGGGAGTCCCCGGAGTCGAGCAGAAACTCGACCCTGGCGCCGACAGGGTCGCCGTGGACCTTCGGATCCTCGAGGATCAGACCCACCCACGGGCGCTCGTCGCCGACGCGATTGATCAGAACCCGGGCCGGTCCGTTGTTGTTGGAGATCACCAGGTCGGGATCGCCGTCGTTGTCCAGATCGCCCGCTGCTACACCGCGGCTGACCTCGCTCACGGTGAAGGCGTCTCCGGCCTGCGCTGAGACGTCCTCGAAGCGTCCACCGCCGAGGTTGCGGAAGAGCTGGTTCGGCTGGTGGAAGGGATAGGGGTCGCCGGCCCGCACCTGTTCCGACTGAACACTGACGGCTCCGTTGGCCACCACCAGGTCGAGAAGGCCGTCGAGGTCGAAGTCGATCCAGGCGGTGCCGAACCCGGTACTCGTGAAGCTCGGCCCACCGAGACCCGAGACCTGGCTGGCGTCCTCGAAGCCGAAGCCGCCCTCGTTGACGTAGAGCGTGTTGGTCTCCTTGCCGAGGTGAGTCATGAAGAGGTCGAGATCGCCGTCGTCGTCGAAGTCGGCCACGTCGACGCCCATCGAGGCTTCGGGCTCTCCCATGGCGTTGACGGCCGAGCCGGCCAACAGTGCGTCGTTGCGAAACGTGTTGTCGCCCTGGTTGATCCACATCTGATTCGGAACACCGTCGTTGGCGACGTAGAGATCGACCCGGAAGTCACCGTCGAGGTCGGCTGCCAGGCCTCCCAGGGCGTAGCCGAACTCGGCGGCGAGGCCGCTCGGAAGGGTCAGGTCCTCGAAGACACCGTTGCCGGTGTTGCGAAACAGTCGATCCGGCTCGGGGCGATACGAGGCCGGCGCGCAGTAGTCCTCGAGACCGGTGGCTGAGAAGCACTCCTTGTGGGTCGCGAGGCGGAAGTCGGCGTAGTTGCCCACCCACAGGTCCATCCAACCGTCGCCGTCGATGTCGAGAAAGGCGGCGGGCACGGACCAGCGAAGGTCGTCAGTCCGGGTCTCGGCGGTGCGATCGGCGAAGGTGCCGTCCTGTTGGTTGTGCCACATCTGGTTGGCGCCGTAGTTGGTCAGATAGAGGTCGCGATAACCGTCTCCGTCGTAGTCGGCGACTGCCACCCCCATGCCGTAGCCGGTGGCCTCCAGACCGCTGGCCGCAGTGACGTCGACGAACGACGCCCGGCCGCTGACGAGGTCGTTGCGGAAGAGGCGATCGCCCTGCGAGGGGCCGGCGGCCGGGTCGACGTGCCCGGACTGGACGAAGTAGACGTCGAGATCGCCGTCGTTGTCGAAGTCGAAGAGCGCAACGCCCGAGCCGACGATCTCCGGGAAGTACTTGGCTCCGTCGACGCCCGGATCGTGGCGGAAACGGATGCCGAGGCTCTCGGCCGACTCGACGAACCAGCTTTCATCGCCCCTGGCGCCGTCGCTGCAGAGCAGGACAGCCGCGGAGAGGATCAGGCTGAAACGAGTGAGCGCGAGCGGCGGGGTCATGGTAGATGGGAGCGAGACGGCCTCCCAGATCGGATTCTACCGGCACCCGCGGGGTCCTCGAGAGATTCTCGGAGACAAAGAAAAGGGCCGCCGATTGCTCGGCGGCCCCCATCTTCAGGCTTGGTTGCTAGTCGAGACTAGTAACGGAAGCCGACCGTGAAGTAGAACTCACGGGCGCGCTGGTAGTTCGCCTGATTCGCGATACGACCGAACCCGGTGCAGCTCGTCGACGGGGTGTCGTTGATGCCGCAGTTTCCGACCGGTGCCCAGACAGTGTTTCCATTGTCGTTCACCGACGCGCCGGTGACCTGGTAGTTGACCAGGGTGTCGGCGTCGAGCACGTTACGTGCGGCTACCTTCAGCCACATTCCGAACTTCCCGATGAAGTTGAAGTCGTAACGAGCCGAGACGTCGAGACGATTCCAGCCATCGAAGCGGTTCGCACCGCGGCTGCTGTAGAAGTGGGTGTAGGTCCCACCTTCAGACACGTACTCGGGAATGTTGATGAGACCACGGTTGGCCGTGTTGCTCCATCGCTGTCCCGACTGCATGCTGTAGACACCACCGAGCACGAGACCACCGGCGCGACCGAAGTCGAGGCGGTAGGTGCCGTAGGCGCGGAGGCGGTGACGCAGATCCTCGTCGACGTAGCCGAACGGCGCCGCGTTGGACAGGGACACCGAACGCGGGTAGTAGCCGAGGGCTCCACCGCTGGCCGGCGTGTTCTGTCCTTCACCTTCGTAGTTTCCGGCAGTCGTCGAGTAGGTGTAGCTACCACCGACGTTCCAAACGGAAGTCGGTGCGTAGTTGGCCTGCATGCTGATGCCTTCGTACGTACGAACGTTGCGCTCGTCGTTGGCCCACACCGTGGTATCCACCTGGCCGACGGGCATGCCGAAGGCGTTGAGGATATCGGTGGTGTTGGCTCCGGGACACGACTCAGCCTGGTGAGAGAACGTGAAGGTGGAGTAATCACAGACTCCGCCCACGTACTGGCTCATCAGGTCCTGGTAGTCACGGTTGACGTAGCTGAGGACCACGGTACCGGAGTTGTTCGGCAGTGCGCGGCGGAGGGACATGGTCCACTCTTCGGCGTACGGCGAATTGATCTGGTCCGCCAGATACTCGGTGGAGAGACCCGGGCCGCTGAAGCCCGAAATGGTCTGCCAGAGAGCGTCGTTGTTGACGATCGCATCAGCCTGCGCTGCCGTCAGCCCAGTGACGTCCGGTCCGCTGTAGAGGTGATCGATCGACGGCGCGGAGCCGACGCCCGAGGCACCCTGAGCGAAGTTGTCGTTGAAACGCGACATGTACTGACCCCACGTCGCGCCGACCTGCCAGACATCGCTGATGTTCTTGGTGACACCCAAACGCGGAACGATCTTGTCGAAGTTCACGTTGTAGATGGCCAAGGCACCGGCGCCCTGATAGTCGTCGTAGCGAACGCCCACATCGAAGCGCCAGGATCCGAGGTTGATCGTGTCCTGGACGTAGATGCCCGTGTTCTCGATGATCTGCTGACCACCGAGCGGCAGGGCCGTCCAGCGCTCCGTCACACCGTTGCGGATGTTGAAGAGCGGCTGACCGGACGCATCGGCGCCCGAAACGAAGTCTTCGTTGAAGCCGATCAGGTTGTAGTTCGACGGGGTCTGACGGTTCTCACCGCCCGTGATCGAATCCACGGACTGGATTCCGAACTCGAGGGTGTGAGTACCGGCGTTGTTCGTCGACAACGAGTAGGTGAGGTTGGCCGACGCGGTCTCGTTATTGCGAATATCGAGATCGGAGGCATCCCACCAGTAGTTGTTGAAGACATCGAACGTCGACCACTCGATGAACGGATTACCACCGGCCGGATCGCCACCGGCGAAGATGGCCGCGTCCTTCTCGGTCGCCTGGACCTCGAGGAACAGGCTCGGCGTGAGCACGCCCTGGTAGGCCAGGGTGTTGGTCTCACGCGGATCGCCGCGGGAACCCGTGACGGCCTGCAGATGACCGGGGTTCAGGTTGGCCGAGGACCACGGATCGGTCAGCGCCTCGAACTCGAGGTGACTGATGTCGATGATGTGGTTCGAGGCGATCGCGCCGCGAAGCTTGATCTGCCAACGGTCTTCCGTTGCCGAGTTGGTGAAGGCCTGGCCGGTGAAACCGGTGGTCTCCGACGTGGTCGTGGCCGGAATCTCGCGGTAGCCACCGAAGAACCAGATGTGGTCCTTCCAGAGGTAACCGCCGGCGGTCAACTGATAGACCTCGTTCAGGTTGTCCGACAGGGTCTCGCCGTAGGGCGTCGCGGAGTTCCAGGAGTCCTTGTCGAACTCGTAACGAAGGGTGGCTTCGAACTGGTTCGAGCCGGACTTCGTGATGGCGTTGATGACGCCACCCTGGAAACGACCGTAACGGGCGCTGATGCCCGAGGTCAGGACCTGAAGCTCTTCGACCGCGTCCTCGAGGTACACCGTGGTGCCACCGGCGAACAGCGGATCGGAGATCTCGGCGCCATCGAGGAGCACGACCGTGTCATACGACGGTGCACCGGCGATGGTGATGTTGATCCCGGTCTGGGTCTGGTCCGAGACATGGCCCGCGAGGCGGGCGACGACGTTCAGGCGACGGTCTTCGACCGGCAGCTGATCGACGGTGTCGCGGTAGTCGACGTTCTCCTGAGTACCAGACTGGTTCATCGCGGTGGCGGTCGAGTAGACGTTGACCTCCTCCGTGACGACTTCACCGGGCATCATGGTCGCATCGACGGGAACCTTCTCACCGACGCCGAGCCGGAACGAGGTCACCTGGGGCTGCATGCCCGCGGAGGTGATCGTTACCGTCCAGTTGCCGACGGGAAGGAGAGCAATGACGTAGTTGCCATTGCGGTCGCTCTTTGCTTCACGCTCCAGTCCGGTATCGAGCGACGTCGCGGTGATCACGGCGCCTTCGATCGCGGATCCTTCTTCGTCGACAACCTTGCCGCTGATCGTGCCCGTAGTCTGGGCGAACAGCAAGGACGGAACGAGAAGGAGGAGGAGCGAAAGGTAGATGAATCGCTTCATATCCTGTATCCCCTTATCAGTGTCCAACATTCGGACTCGGCACTCGCGGCGAAGGTCTCCCTCTACCTACTGTGTCGTGTACAGAGTCCTCTCTTATGCAACCTCTATGTATACACATCCCGTGCCATCCTCCAGTTCCGGCCGGAAGTGCGATTCAGTCCAGTCTTTACGGGGCTTTTACCGGGTCGGAGGCCGCCGCGAGGGCGACCGGGAAGCCGGATGCGGCCGTCAGTACAAGAAAATGGATCCATTCCGTTGAAGAATGGATCCATTTACGCCTGGGTTGCGCCCCTGCCCGGCTCCGGGGCGATCCTGGCGGTTCGGCGCGGGTCCGTCGACGTCACGCCCGGGACTGGAACCTACTCGAGGTAGGAAAGCATCTCCTTCGCCGGTCCCAGCTCGGGATGGTCGGCGGGAGCCAGCTCGATGAAGTGGCCGATGTGCTGCTTGGCGGCGGCGTTGTCGCCCTGGTTGAGGTAGCACAGGCCCAGTTGGTAGTGGGCCTGGGGCAGTGACGGATCGATGTCGATGGCGCGCTCGAACTCGACCATGGCGCGGTCGATGTCGCCGCCGTTGAAGAACTCCAGGCCGGCCTCGTAGAACTCCTGGGCGAGGGTGCGGGGATCGGCCTTCGCCAGATCCTTCATCGCCTCGGCGGCTCCCGCCTCGTCACCGAGTTGGCGGTACCCCTCCCAACGGATCCTCAGGCAGGCATCGTCGCCGGGAACGGCAGCCAGGTACTCCTCGGCGGCTTCGACGGCGTCTGCCCACTGGTCCTGGCGGGCGTAGAGGACGGCCAGGGCCTTGCTCGCCGGGTGCAGATCGGACTTGACGCTCAGTGCCTCCTTGAAGCTCGCTTCGGCGCCGCGATCGTCGCCGCGCCGCAGGGCTTCGACGCCGTCGTTGTAGAGCAGCGCCGCGACCTCGTCGGGCTTGCCTTCCTCGAGCAGGGTGCGCAGCTCGCCGAGGGCCGCGTCGCTCTTCGTGTCGTCCCCGAGAGCCACGTAGGAGTCGTAGATGATCCGGTAGGCGTTGGCGTCCGGTCCCGCGGCCGCGATGAAGGACTCGGCGGCCGAGACGGCCTGCTCGTAGTTGCCGACCCCGAACTCGACGGCAGCGAGGGCGGAGTAGGCGGGACTCAGCTCGGGATCGAGGGTCAGGGCCTCCTGGAACTTGGTGCGCGCCTGGTCGAACTGGCTCTCGCGCAGCGCGTCGGCGCCCTCGTTGAAGGCCGCTTCGGCGGCCGTGAAGCTCACTTCGCCGCCGCCCTCCGTGGTTTCGACCGTGAGTTCGACCGTGACTCGGGTGGTGTCGCCGAGCGTCGGCTTGAAGCTGCGACTGACCGTCGGGTAGCCCTCGTGCTCGACCTTGAAGAAGTAGACCTTGGTGGCGTCGACGACGCTGATGATGGCCTTGCCCTTCTTGTTGGTGGTCTTGACCTGCTCGAACTTGGTCAGTTCCTCGCAGGTCGCGGTGACTGTCGCGCCCTGCACGGGCTCGCCGGTGGCGTCGACGATCGTGAGCTCGATGCGACCGAAACTCTGGGCCATGGCCGGAGCCGAGGCCAGTCCGATCAGCGCGGCGATCAGGGCGATGACAAGGCTTGAATTCAGGTGGTTGCGCATCCCTTGCGCTCCTCTCTGGAATGGAAAAGTGAGTTGGCGGGCGAGGCTCGCTGAGGAGCAGCCAACCTTCGGATTCTACAGCGATTCAGGAGGCGTTGGAATTCCGTCCCGGGCGATCTGCCTCGGTCTGCGCCGCGGCGCCCGAGCGCCGGTCCTCGACGATACGGCCGTCTTTCATGACGATCTGGCGCCGGGCGTGCTGCGCGATATCGGCCTCATGCGTCACCATGATGATGGTGTTGCCGGCGGTGGCGATGTCGTCGAAGAGCCGCATGATCTCGACCGAGGTGGCGGAGTCGAGGTTGCCGGTGGGTTCGTCGGCGAGCAGCAGCGAAGGATCGTTCACCAGGGCGCGGGCGATCGCCACCCGCTGGCGCTGGCCGCCCGAGAGTTCGTTGGGCCGGTGATCCATGCGGTCGGCGAGGCCGACGCGCTCGAGAGCCGCCCTGGCGCGGTCGGTGCGCTCGGAGCGATCGATGGACGAGTAGACGAGGGGAAGTTCGACATTGGCCAGCGCGGTCGTGCGGGAGAGCAGGTTGAAGGTCTGGAAGACGAAGCCGATCTCGTCGTTGCGAATCCTGGCGAGATCCTCGTCGCTCGCCTCGTCGACGCCCCGGCCGGCCAGCCGGTAGGTACCCCTGGTCGGCGTGTCGAGGCAGCCGAGCAGGTTCATCAGCGTCGACTTTCCGCTTCCCGAGGCTCCCATGACCGCCACGTACTCGCCGGCCTCGACGTCGAGATCGACGCCGTCCAGGGCCCGGATGGTCTGACCTCCCATCTCGTAGATCTTGTGGAAGTCGCGAAGTTCGATCAACGGCATGGTCGGAGTCGGGTCGGGTCGGAGTCGGGTCGAGCAGGGATTCGGTGCGGGCGCGAGTATATGGGCGCACGGCCGCCGTTCGGTGGAGGTGAAACGCGACGGCCCAGCAGGCCGTAGTCCAGGATGACCGAGCCGACCGAGCTTGTGGCCGACGGCGCGGGCGATGGACCCCGGGCCGGGTTTCGCGACACACTCTGGAAGAACCCACGAGGAGAGATCACCATGCATCTGGCAGGAAAATGCGTCGAATCCTGATCTTCGCGCTGGTTGTGACGGCGGCGACCGGTGTCGTTCTCGCCCTGATCGGTCCCACCACCCTGAAACGGTGGGCCTACGAGGAGCCGGGCCGAGACGAGTGGCAGCAGCCCGAGCGCGTGATCGCGACCCTGGCGATCGAGAGCGGCGACCGGATCGCCGACATCGGTAGCGGAGGCGGCTACTTCGCCTTCCGGCTCGCCCAGGCGGCCGGCGACAGCGGACGGGTCTGGGCGTGCGATCTCGACGCCGGGTTGAACGAGTACGTCCGAGAGGAAGCCGAGTCGCGGGGCCTGAGCAACCTCACGGTCGTGGAGGCCGACGTCGACGACCCACGCTTCCCGGAGCCGGTCGATCTGATCTTCACCAGCAACACCGTCCACCACCTGGACGATCCGGGAAGCTACTTCGGCCGCCTGCGTGATCGCCTGCGCCCGCTCGGCCGGATCGCCATCGTCGACTATCGGGAACCCCATATGGAGGCGCTGGCGAAGCCCGAACTGATTGCTGCGATCGAGCTCCACGGCTACGAACTGATCGCCGAGCACGACTTCCTCGAGAAGCAGTTCTTCCTGATCTTCGCTCCCACCCCCTAGGGGTCCTGCCGGTAGGCGGGGTCCTCGGGCCGCAGGAGTCTCTCCCTCCAAACGGAAAACGGGCGCCCGCAGGCGCCCGTTCCACGAACCGATCGCAGAGAGGCCTACTCGCCGTTCTGGGCGCCACCGCCGCGGAAACGACGCATGACTTCGCTGCGCTCGTCGTCGCTCATCGTGTCCCAGTCGAGATCGAAGCGCTCCTTGAGGATCTTCTTCATCTGTTCCGGGTCGATGTTGCCGCGGCGGCCACCGCCGAAGAAACCGCTGCCTTCCGGCGGCCGGTAGCCCGGCTCGGCGTCGACGTAGGTGACGAAGCCGAACATCATCTCGTCGGTCGTCGGCTGTCCGAACGTCACCACCTTGGTGGGATCCGGGTTCGACGGGTTGTCGGCCGAGTTGTCCCACCACATGGTGAGTTCGACTTCGGTGCCGGCGGGAACCATCTTGCCCTCGGCCGGGTACTCGTAGTTGGTCTGCCAGTTGAAGTCGTAGGCCGGAACGTCGAGCAGCAGTTCCTCGGTGCCGTCCGGATACTTCGCAACGTAGCGGGCCGCCTTGCCGCGCACGTGCATGTGCGGCGTGTAGGCGATCAGCTTGGTGTCACGCTCGAACTTCTTCGACGTCACCGCCGAGTAGTTCGGGTCGCCGGCCGGGATCGCGAAGTCCATCGTGGCGAGCGGATCGACCTGGACCACGAAGTCCGGCTCGTAGCCCGGGGGATAGAACTTGAGAGCGACCGAGGAGCGATCCATGACCGCGGTGCCGGCGCCCGGTTCCTTGTGGTAGTGCATCTGCCAGCGCAGCTGGGTACCCGGCTTCATCAGTCGGCCGTAGCCGTCGTTGTAGACGTTCGGGTCGTTGCCCGGGGCGATTCCACCGAGCGGCTGCGCGATGATGTGGTGGACCACCGAACTGCCGGGACGGAACTCCACAGCCTTCAACCAGCGCGGCTCGGGAAGCTGCTCCTCGGTGATCTCGGTCACGAAGGTGATGTAGTGGTCTTCGACGTCGTCTTCGACCAGGTAGTCGGTTCCCATGTCGAGCACCAGGTCAGGCACGCCGATCGACCAGCCGGTGTTGGCGCCGAAGTCACGGGGCGCCGGAGCGTCCGCTTCGTTGCCGGCCGCAGCGCCGGTCTTCGCCCAGGCGACGATCGTGTCGATCTCGGCGTCGGTCAGGGTGCGCTCGTTGACGAACACACCGTGCAGTTCGTCGGAAGCATGCCAGGGCGGCATGAGCTTCGATTCGACCTGCTTGGCGATCGACTTCGCCCAGGGCCGGGTGTCCTGGTAGGACGTGAACGACATCGGGGCCACCATGCCGCCGAGGTTGGCGCCGTTGGCGCGATGGCAGACCTGGCAGTTGTCCTGCAGGATCGGGAGGACCTCCTTGTAGAAGGTCGGCGAGGACTGTGCGTCGGCTGCGTTGTTGGCGGCCGCCAGCGGAGCGCCGAGCATCAGCGCGGCGATCGAGACGATCGTGAGAATACGGGTCATGGGGTTGGTCTCCAAGGATCGAGGAAGGAAGAAGGTACTTCCCTACCTATCTGACTGAGTGGGGTCACAGATTGTTTCACAACCCTATTGGGTAGGGGCCGCCCGCGGATCGTGGCAACCCTTCGGGTTGCTTGGGAGTTCGCTTCCGCGAACTCCTGCCCCGAGCTCGCCGAGTGCTCGTCGCCTCCCGCGGCCCCGACGCCAGCAGTTCACGTCAGTGAACTGCCAAGGAACCCGAAGGGTTCCCGACGATCTACCGCACGCTTCGCGACCTCACGGCCAGGTCTGCGGACCCGATCTCGCCCTGTTCTCGTCGACAACACCCCCCGTCTCCGATGCGAGCAGTTCGCGAATAGCGAACTGCCAAGGAACCCGAAGGGTTCCCGCCAAGGAACCCGAAGGGTTGCCGTCACATATCCAGGTAGCGGATCTTGATGCTGCGGAAGCGGACTTGGCCTTCGCGGTGTTGGAGGGCGACTCGTCCGCGGCGGATGGGGTCGGGGTCTGTGAACTCGAGGACGGTTTCACCGTCGACTCTCACGATGATCTCGTCGCGGAAGGCTTCTACGTGGAGTTGGCGCCACTCGTCGCTTTCGCCGATGCCTTCGACCCTGGCTCGTTGGACGATGGATCCTGTGGGGAAGGGGTTGTCGGGGGGCGCGATGTTGATCTCGTAGCAGTCCTTCGAGGGGTCTTTCGGAAGTGGCAGGGTGCGGATGAAGAGTCCGCTGTTGGTGCCCGGTTCGGCGAGGAACTCGAGGCTGACTTCGAAGTCTCCGTACTCTTCTTCGGTGACCAGGAATCCAGGCTCGCCGCTAGCGATGATGGTGCCGTTCTCGACGTTCCACTCTGCGGAGCCGTGAGGCTCCCAGCCAACGAGGTCGCGGCCGTAGAAGAGCAGCATCCAGCCTTCTTCGCCTTCCTCGAAGCTCAGGCGGTTTTCCCATTGCGCTTGCGCAGGGACCGCCAACGAGAGCCCAACGAGGGTCGTGGAGAGGAGCGCGCGGAAGGCGGACTTCAGAAGTTCCATCGGCGCAGCCTAGCAAGCAAATCTAGTCTTCCCCCCAGGTGAAGACGGATTCGACGTCTCGGTCGAAGACTCGGGCGATGCGGAAGGCGAGGGCGAGGGAGGGGACGTAGCGGCCTTTCTCGAGCAGCAGGATGGTCTGGCGGGTGCAGCCGACGCGCTCGGCGAGCTCGGCCTGGCTCATTTCGGCGTGCTCGAAGCGCAGGGTTCGGATGCTGTTGTCGATCTCAGCCTTGGGCATGGTTGTCGGCGACCCGGTATTGGAACAGGACTCCGAGCGCCATTCCGAGGATGTTGGCGATGAAGCAGCTCCAGAAGATGAGTGTGGGGTAGACCAGCGGAATCGATCCCGACTCGCGATAGGTCTCGGTGAGGAAGATCATCCAGGCCGCGATCGTGAGCATCATCAGGAGCACCTGGATCGAGGGCGCCCGCAGCAGGATCTCGCGATCGCGCTCGTCGAGCGGTGGTTCCGAGCCGCGCCGCGTGACCCGCGCCAGCACCCACCAGGCGATGCCGCCGGCGGCCAGGATCGCCATCGCCCCGAGCCGCGTCGCCGTGTCCTCCCGAAAGGCTAGGATCGGTCGGAACCAGAACAACACCGCCAGCGCCACCGAGGTCAGCGCGCCCACCAGCAGCCCCAGCCAGGCCCGCCGCTGTAGAGGCGTCATCGGCAGGTCTTCGAGCGCCGGCACCGAGCGCCGCATCAACATCAGGAAAGCCCCGATCCCAACGATGAGAGCGAGACTCCCGATCGCCAGGTAGAGCAGAGTCGAAGTCGGATTCATGGTCGCGTCCTCCAGATACGTTATGTATGAAATATATTACAAAACGTAAGAAAAACACAACTACTTCATCTCGGTCCAGTAACGAGCTGCTGCTCCACGCCACCTCTCATGCAACTGGTGGAACCTCGCCGCCGCCCGATGCCCAGGCCAGCGGGCGGGGAGCAGGTCGGCGGGCAGGTCGGGATCGGAGAACGGCATTCGACGCCAGGCGTTGACCAGGTTCGTCAGGGCGGCGAAGGCGGCGGCGTCGGTTCGGGGTCGGGCGCCGCGGGTGGAGTCGAGGAAGTCGCGGTAGGAGTCGGCCAGCGCTTCGAGATCCCAGGCTCGTTCGACGACGGCCCTCGGCCGGGTGAGGCCGATCGCCGGTCCGGCGACCAGCAGGAAACCGTCGAGTCGGAACTGCCGCAGCAGACCCTCGACTTCGGCCGCCCGTTCGGGATGGGGCGAGATCCAGCATTCCGCCGACAGCTGCCCGAGTCCGGTCCAGCCGAGTCGCCGCTTCAGGCGATCGCGTCGGCTGCGGTCGAGGTCGGTGAGCGAGAGGTGGAGCGTGAGCCATTGCCCCGGCCACTCCCCGCCGCCGTTGCGGGAGCCCAGGTCGTAGATCCTTCGACTGCCCTCCTCGAGCATCCGGCGGGTCGGTTCCTCGAGTCGCCACTGCGTGTGGCGCCCGCGCCGAACCGCCCGGATCCATCCGTCCTGCGACGAACGCGTGAGCGTCTGGCGGGCGGTTCCCTCGGCGAAGCCGAGAGTCTCGAAGGCCTCGACGAAGGTGCGGGTCCACACCGGCCGTCCCGCCGGCCTGACGAACTCGCCGAGGATCGTCAGCAGCAGGGAACGCGCGCTCGTCGCGTGAGCGCCCCGGTGGTAGGAGTTGCGGTGCATCGTTTCTCCGGGCATCGCAGCGAATAGTACAGATCTTCTGCGGCCTTGCAAGAAAGTGTACAATCCCGATTCGACTCGAGAACAGGAGTGCATGTGGCTGTCATCGACTTTCGGACCGACCCTTCCCAGTACCGTCACTGGACCCTGCGGGTCGAGGCCCCTGTTGCCTGGTTGACCCTCGAGGTCGACCCCAACGGCGGGCTGGGTGACTACGAACTCAAACAGAACTCCTACGACCTGCTCGTCGACATCGAACTCCAGGACGCGGTCCAGCGGCTGCGCTTCGAGCACCCTGAGGTCCACAGCGTGGTGATCCGCTCCGGTCGCGAGCGGGTGTTCTGCGCCGGCGCCAACATCCGCATGCTGGGCGCCGCCAGCCACGACCACAAGGTCAACTTCTGCAAGTGCACCAACGAGACCCGCAATCACATCGAGCAGGCCTCGGCGCTGTCGGGCCAGAAGTACCTGTGTGCGATCGACGGCACCGCCGCCGGCGGCGGCTACGAACTGGCGATGGCCTGTGACTGGATCGTCCTGGTCGACGACGGCAACTCCGCCGTTTCGCTGCCCGAGGTGCCGCTGCTCGGCGTGCTGCCGGGTACCGGCGGGCTGACCCGGCTGGTCGACAAGCGGCCTGTGCGCCGCGATCGTGCCGACGTCTTCAGCACGCTCGAAGAGGGTGTGAAGGGTAGCCGCGCTCTCGAGTGGGGCCTGGTCGACGAACTCGTGTCGCGCACCTCGTTCGACGAGCGAGTGCAGGAGCGAGCCTTGGAGATGGCGGCCGAGAGCGACCGCCCGAAAGACGCCACCGGGGTCGCCCTGGAGCGGATCGAACGCGAGATCACCGACGATCGACTGACCTACCGATGGGTCACGGTCAGCCTCGACCGCAACCTCGGTACCGCCCGTTTCGAGGTCCGCGGTCCCGAGGACGCACCGCCGGTCGACGGCGACGCGCTGGCGTCCGCCGGCTGCTCGGCCTGGGCGATCGCCGCGGCTCGCGAACTCGAGGACGCCGTCCTCCATCTGCGTCTGAACGAAACCGAGATCGGCCTGTTCCTCCTGACCACTGTCGGGGACAGGGCGTCGGCCGAGGCCTGGGATGGCTTCCTCCACGACCACCGCGACCACTGGCTGGTGAGGGAAACCCTCCTGCTGTGGGGACGCACCCTCAAGCGCTTCGACACCAGCGCCCGGACTCTCTTCGCGCTCGTCGAGCCCGGCAGTTGCTTCGTCGGCCTGCTGGCCGAACTGGCCTTCGCCGCCGACCGCTGCTACATGCTCGAGGGCGTCTTCGAAGACGCCGACGAGCCGGCCCCCGAAGCGGCGATCGTGCTCAGCGAGAACAACTTCGGCGCCCTGCCGATGCCGAACGGTCTCTCCCGGTTGGAGACCCGCTTCCTGCGAACTCCGCAGCAGTACACAGCGCTCCGTGAACTCATCGGAGAGAGCCTCGACGCCGAAGCCGCGAACGACGCCGGTCTGGTGACGATGGCCATGGACGACATCGACTGGGAAGACGAGATCCGGGTGGCCGTCGAGGAGCGTTGCAGCTTCTCGCCCGATGCCCTCAGCGGACTCGAGGCCAACCTGCGCTTCCCCGGACCCGAGACCCTCGAGACCAAGATCTTCGGCCGACTCAGTGCCTGGCAGAACTGGATCTTCCAGCGCCCCAACGCGGTCGGTGAGAAGGGTGCCCTGAAACGATACGGTAGCGGGGTGCGCCCCGAATTCGACCGTCGGAGAGTTTGAACCATGAATGACGCCGTCGACTACGATGCCCTGATCCCCAACAACGTCGGCCTGCGCGACGATGCGCGCGTCAAGAAGGCGCTCGAGCGCTGGCACCCCGGCTACATCGACTGGTGGATGGACATGGGGCCCGACGGCTTCCAGACCTCCGACGTCTACCTGCGAACCGCCATGCGGGTCGAGTCGCAGGGCGACGAACACTGGGCGGTCTTCGACTACGTCAAGATGCCCGAGTACCGCTGGGGCATCCTGCTGGCCCCCGGTCACGAGGAACGCAAGATCCCGTTCGGCGCCCATCTCGGTGAAGACGCCTGGCAGGAAGTGCCGGGCGAGTACCGCGCCATGCTGCGCCGCCTGATCGTCATCCAGGGCGACACCGAGCCGGCGTCGGTCGAACAGCAGCGCTACCTCGGCAAGACCGCGCCGTCGCTCTACGACCTGCGGAATCTCTTCCAGGTCAACGTCGAAGAGGGCCGTCACCTGTGGGCGATGGTCTACCTGCTGCAGAAGTACTTCGGCCGCGACGGCCGCGAAGAGGCAGCAGAGCTCCTGCGACGCCGTTCGGGCTCCGACGACGCGCCCCGCATGCTCGGCGCCTTCAACGAGGAGACCCCCGACTGGTTGTCGTTCTTCATGTTCACCTACTTCACCGATCGTGACGGCAAGATGCAGCTCGAGTCGCTGGCCCAGTCGGGCTTCGACCCGCTGTCGCGCACCTGCCGCTTCATGCTCACCGAAGAGGCTTTCCACATGTTCGTCGGCGAGACCGGCGTGTCGCGCATCATCCAGCGCACCTGCGAGCGCATGAACGAGGCCGGCATCGCCGACCCGAACGACATCGAGGGCGTGCGTGCGCTCGGCGTGATCGACCTGCCGACGATCCAGAAGAAAGCCAACCTGCACTACTCCCTCAGCCTCGACCTCTTCGGTTCCGAGGTCTCGACCAACGCCGCCAACTACTTCAACGCCGGCCTCAAGGGTCGCTTCCGCGAGACCGATATCGACGACGACCACGTCCTGCGCTCGACCACCTACACGGTGGTCCAGCAGGTCAACGGCCACCTGGCCCCCGTCGAGGTGCCGGCCCTCAACGCGCTCAACGCCCGCCTGCGCGACGACTTCGCCGAAGACTGCAACCGCGGCGTCCAACGCTGGAACAAGGTCCTCAAGCGCGCCGGCATCGACTTCGAGCTCGCCCTGCCCCACGTCGGCTTCAACCGCGCCATCGGCGAGTTCGCCGAATGCAACGTCACGCCGACCGGCGAACTCCTCTCCGACGAAGCCTGGGAGGAGCGCAAGAGCGAGTGGCTCCCCAACGCCGGCGACCGCGAACACATCGAGTCCCTGATGTCGGCGGAGTTCCGCCGGGGCGAGTACGCCGACTGGATCGCCCCGCCTAGGACGATGATCAATCGGAAGCCAGGCAACTTCGAATGGGTGAGGCTGGCGGACGCTAAATAGCGTCCGCGGGCCGGCCGGGGATCGCGGCAACCCTGCGGGTTGCTTGGGAGTTCGCTGCGCGAACTCCTGCCCCAATCTCGCCGAATGCTCGCTCGTCCCCTTGTGCGACGTGGCTCCGCCACGCCTCCGCGGGTCCTCACTGCGCTTCGACGATCTCGGGCACGCTTCACGCCCTAACGATGGAACTGGCTGGTCGGCCGGGGATCGGCAACTCTTCGAGTTGCTTGGCAGTTCGCGTTGCGAACTGCTGGCACGGCATCTCGCCGAAGAAGTTCGCGTCGCGAACTTCTGCCGTAGCTCCGCTACGCCTCCGCGCCCCTCTCTCATGCGCTCCGACGATCTGGGGAACGCTTCACGCCCTAGCGGCTTGATTGATGGCTTCCGGCGTGAGCGCCCCTTCCTAGAGTCGGGCTGGTCCTCGGCGGCAGGCGGACGTGGAGAGTCCAGACACGCGAGGCAAGCGAAGCCGCCACTCTTCTTTTCCGACCCTTAGGCTGGGAAGCGTGCGTGAGATCGTCGTGCCGCAGGAGAGGCCCACGGAGAGGTAGCGGAGCTACCTCGCACACGGGACTCGACGAGGACACGGCGAGATTGCGTACGATCCCCAGCCGGCCCTACTGACTATTCGTGGCTAGTTCTAGAACCTGCCGCGGAACATCAGCGTGCCACGTTGCGCGCGTAGGACCTTCTACCCACTGAGTGGGGCCCCAACCGACTCTTACGCTTTCGGTTCTGAGGGCGTGGCCCTTGGCTTCGAGGGCGAGGTTGGTTTGTTGGACGCAGAGCATGTCGACTTCGTGGTCGCCTACGTAGAGCACTCTTGGCGGGGGGCCGTTGTCGGGGCGGCCGTTGTCGAGCAGGCCGAGGTGGTCGAGGCATTGGAGGAGGCCCTGGGGGTGGGGTTTCTGGGCGTCGTGGGGGACTTCCTCATGGCCGATGACGATCTCGAAGTAGTCGTCGAGGCCGGCGCCGCGCAGGGTGGCGGCGATCAGGTGGCGGACGTTCTGGGAGACGACGGCCTGGGGGACGTGGAGGCCTCTCACTACGTCGGCGATGCCGTCGAAGAAGGGCGACACTCCCGGGTCGACGAGGTGCTCGGCTTCCCAGAGGGCGCCGGCTCGTTCGGTCTCTTCGGCGCTCAGGCCGAACTCGCGGCGGTAGAGCTCGCGCCAGTCGTGCGAGCGTTCGACCGCGTCGTCGTAGGTGTCCTGCGAGGTCAGCGCCGGGATCGAGTCGAGAGGCCGGTCGGTCACCCGCGGCAGGATCTTGAGGGTGACGGCGCGATTCTTGGCGCGCGAATCCACCAGGGTGCCGTCGAAATCCCAGACGACGGCGGCGATCTGAGACCTTCGCGACATCGTCGCTACTCTACCTGCCCGAACGAAGTTTCCGCAGGTATGGACGTAAAGGCCAACCTCGTCTAGATTCAAGCGTCTTTACAACTCACTCTCCTCGGAAAGGTCAAAGCGATGCGCTCCAAGCTCACCTCTGGTCTCGGTGTCCTGGTCCTCCTGTTTCTCGCGGTCTCGCCGCTGCTCGGCCAGGCGCAAGCCACGACCGGTGTGATCGAGGGCACCGTCATCTCCGAAGGCAACGATCCGCTGCCCGGCATCGCGGTGACCGTGCGCAACACCGACACCAACCTGAGCAAGATCGCCGTGACCGACGACCGCGGCCGCTTCCGCGTCGTCCTGCTGCCGGTCGGTCCCTACGAAGTCACGGCCTCGCAGGAGGGCCTGGCGACACTGCGCCAGGAGGGACTGCAGCTGGCGGTCGGCCAGACCCTGACCATCGAAATGGCGATGCGCCCCGCCGACGTCGACCAGGAGATCGTCGTGACCGCCGTGACGCCGCTGATCGAGACCTCCAGAACGTCGAGTTCGACCCTGGTCGATCGCGACACCCTCGAGAGCATCCCGAACAACGGTCGCAACTTCCTCGAGTTCGCCAAGCTGACGCCGGGCGTTTCGGTGGTCCAGGGTCCCGACGGCGAGGAGATGACGATCAACGGCCAGAAGGGCATCCAGAACAACATCTCGGTCGACGGCGCCGACTTCAACAACCCGTTCTTCGGTGAGCAGCGCGGCGGCCAGCGCCCCGAGTTCACCTTCAACATCGACGCCATCCAGGAGTTCGTCGTCGTTCCCGACGGTGCGCCGGCCGAGTTCGGCCGCTCCTCAGGTGGCTTCGTGAACGTCATCACCAAGTCCGGCACCAACACCATGCAGGGCACCGCGACCCTGTTCTACGCCGATGCCTCCTGGGAATCCGAGGCCAAGCGTGAGGACGGAGGCCGCGAACCCAAGCCCGACGGCAATCGCGGTCAGCTCGGCTTCACGCTCGGAGGCCCGATCAAGCAGGACAAGGTGTTCTACTTTCTCGCCGCGGACCTCCAGCAGGGTGACCTGACCAAGCAGAACGACCCGAGCCGTATCGAGCAGCGGGTGGTCGACGTCTTCGCGTCCCTCGGTTCACCGAACGAGAACGCGCCGATCAAGCGCACCAACGACAACCTCGCCGGCCTGTTCAAGGTCGACTGGAACGTCTCGGACAACCATCTCTTCACCGCCCGCATCAACGCCACCGACACCTCGCAGAACAACGGCACCTTCGACGTCGACTCGTGGGGTACGAGCGCCAACGCCGAGGAGCTCGACTCGTCGATCGCGCCCACCGTCTCCCTGAACTCGGTTCTGTCGGACAGTCTCTTCAACGAGGCGCGCTTCCAGTACGCCCGCGAGGATCGGCCGCGCTACTACAACGGGCCGAACATCGCCGGCCAGAACCGGCCGCTGCCCGACACCGCGATGGACTTCGGCAGCGCCTACCGTTTCGGCATGCCGTTCTTCATTCCGGTCGAGTACAACGACACCCGCTACCAGATCAACGACAACATCACCTGGTTGAAGGAGGCCCACACCTTCAAGGCGGGCATCGAGTACAACCGCACCGCAGCGTTCCAGACCTTCGTCGGCTTCGCCAACGGCCGCTTCATCTTCGGTTCCACCGACGGCTTCCTGAACTACGTCAACAACCCCAACTACATCGAGTGTTCGGACAACTCGTCCAACACCACCGGGGTCTGCCCGGTAGGGACCGATCCGACCGGCCCGGTGCTGCTCTTCCTCCAGCAGGAGGGCGCCAACGGCAACACGGTGGAGGAAGCCGGCACCCAGACCATCACCCAGCACGAGCCGGCGATCTACGTCCAGGACACCTGGCAGCCGCGCGGCAACCTGACCTTCCAGTACGGCCTGCGTTGGGAAGCGCAGATCCAGCCCGACCTGATCACGCCGAAGGACGAGCTGTTCTACGCCCCCTTCATCGGCCAGACCCGCAACGGCATGCTCTTCCCGGGTGAGGGCGACATCCCGTCGGACAAGTCGATGTGGCAGCCGCGCCTCGGCGTGTCGTGGGACCCCAAGTCCGACGGCCGCAGCGTCGTGCGGGCCAACATCGGCATCTACAACGCTCGCGTTCCGGGCCTGATGCTGGCCTCGTCGCGCTCCACCGACGGCACTCGCGGACAGACTCTCTTCCGCAGCCACGGGGTGCCGGCGGCGGGTACGGTTCCCGCCTACACTGACCTGATCCGGGGCGCCAACCTGGGTACGCCCTTCATGCCGGACGTCTTCGTCATCGATCGCGACTTCCGCAACCCCGAGACCACCGCCGCGGCGCTCTCCTACGAGCGTGAGATCGGCCGCGTGTGGTCGGTGCTGGTGAAGTACAACTACGCCAAGGCCAAGTACCTCACCCGGGTGCTCAACTACAACGACCCGCTGCTCGGCTCACCGTGGTCCTCGGGTCTGGGAGCCGGCGGTTTCAACGGCGTCACGGCGCTCAACACCATCGAGTCCGGCGGCAAGTCGGAGTACAACGGCCTGACGATCGGAGGTACGCGTCGTCTGGCGCAGAACTTCCAGTTCTCGGGTTCCTACACCTACTCCAAGGACAAGTCGAACGACGACAACGAGCGCGACCCGTTCACCTACCGCTACGCCAAGATCACCGATCTCGACCCGGAATGGGGCTATTCGGATCGCGATCAGCGCCATCGCGGCAACCTGTGGTTCATGTACAACGCTCCGCGCAACTGGAACGTCGGCCTGCGCTACGCCTACCGCTCGGCGCAGCCCCTGTCGCTGACCGAGACCGGTGCGGTGGCGGCTTCGCCCTCCGACCGCATCAACGCCGACGGCTCGGTCACCCAGCGCAACCTGGGTCGCAAGAACAACGAGTTCCAGACCTTCGACCTGCGGGTCTCGAAGCTGCTCAACGTCGGCAACGACCGCACCTTCGAGATCATCGCCGAGGTCTTCAACCTCTTCAATTCGGAGAACTTCCTGAACCCGGGCTTCAGCAACCTGGTGTTCAACTTCGACGGTACCGTGCAGAGCGGTCTCGGTCAGCCGCGCTCCCTGCAGCTCGGCGGCCGCTTCATGTTCTAGGAATTCCCTGCTTCAGGGCGCCGGCTGCCAGAACTCGTCGATCGCCGGCGTGAAGATCGGCGGGCTGGCGTAGAAGTGGCCTTCGAGGAATTCGACCGACGACTCCACTGTCAGCTCGCGCCGCGCGGCCAGGGCCTCGCGGCAGAGCTGGTAGTCGGGACCGTCGCCGCCGTGGAGGTGCATCACCTCGGGCCGGGTCGCCTGCCAGTGGTCGCGTGACGCGTAGCGCACCATCATGTAGGCCTCGTCCCAGTCCGGGTTCTCGGCGTGGGCACTGGCCTGGCCCGCGTTGTCGGGGATCTCAGGGTAGACCACCTTCCACTGGCCCACCACCCGCGCTCCCATCTTCTCGAAGAACGGCCAGACGCCCTCGCGACTGAGGCGATGGAAGTCGTCGAACGAGCCCTTGGCGATCTTGAAGTAACGCAGGGTGACTGTCTCTCCTCCTGCGCCCCGGCCCCCCGCGACGGCCTCCCCGTGTCGCGTCGGGTGCACCGTCCCTGGCGAGGCAGCGGGTCGGTAGTCCTCGCTCAGCGCCGGGTGGTAGGAGGGGCCCATCTCGCGGGTCTCACCCTCGAGGAAGATCGGACCGTCGCTGCCGATCAGGAGCTCGTTGCGGGCGGCGATCGCGTCGAGTCCGGCGCGAGTGTCGCCACCGTTGCCGGCCAGTTGCCAGGGCCGGCGGGTCGCCGCCCAGTGTTCGTAGCTGCGGTAGCGCGCCAGTCGGTAGGCGCCGTCCCAGTCGGGCGAGCGGATCGGATCGACGACCTGCCACTGACCGACGACGCGGGTGCCGATCTTCTCGTAGAGCGGCCAGACGCCGGCTCGACTGAACTCGTAGAAGCGTTCGTGCGTCCCCGGTTGCAGACGCTGATGGCGCAGCACGAGGAACTCGGTGCCGGGCCGGGCGACGTCGTGGCGCACCGGGCTCGGCTCGCTCGGGGGTTGCGCTGTGGCAGGGGTCGGGGTCGCCCCGGCCAGAAGCGACGCCGTGAGCAGGAATGCGGCGAAACGCGGTACTCCGGCGAACTGCATGGCTTGTCCTCCTGGGGTTGCCGGATGCTAGCAGTCCGCCGGCGGGGGTCCTTTCCATGTCGACGCCGGCTGCGTTAGGGTTGGCGCTGGAGGATTTCCCATGACCGTGCCGTTCAGAACCCTGCCTCTTCGGATTCTCACCATCCTGATCACCGTCGCCGCCCTGCTGACGGTCTCCGTCTGGGCCGCCGGCCGTGCCGTCGAGGTCGAGTTCAACGACATCGAACGCCAGACGCGCCAGTTCATGGAGTACAACCGCAACATCGAACTGACCCCGGCCCAGGAGAAGGTGCGCAAGGCCGCCCTGCTGCCGCTGGCGGCGCCCTGCTGTTCCGATCGCAGCGCCTACACCTGCTGCTGCGAGTGCAACCTGTCGCGCGCCACCTGGGGTCTGTCGAAGTACCTGGTCGCCGATCTCGGCTACGACGCCGACCAGGTCCGCGACAAGGTCGTCGAATGGTACGAAGCGGTCAACCCGGCCGGCTTCCCCGGTGACTCGTGCTACTCGGGCGGCTGCATGAAGCCCTTCGCTGCCGGCGGCTGCGGCGGCATGAACGAGCAGGCGCTGATCTTCTAGTCGATCTTCTAGCTGCGCAGCGAACGACGTAGTTCGGGCGCGGCGGTGGGTCGCTTCGGCGGCTCGTCCTCCGACGCCGGAACGGCCTCGATCCGGGGTGGGTGACCGGTCAGCCATTTGTTCTCGAGGATCTGGTCCTCGGACAGCACGCGGCGCAACTCCTCGAGCGTCGTCTTGCCGTGGCGCACCTTGTCCAGAGCGTCGGCGGTCATCGGACGCATTCCCATGTCGAGCGCCAGTTGCCGCAGGCTGAGTTCGGAAGCGTCTCCCATGATCGCCTCGCGGGCGGCGGTGTTGAGCTCCCACTGCTCCCACACCCCGACGCGGCCGTTGTAGCCGGTGTCGTGGCAGTTGGCGCAGCCGCTTCCGCGATAGAAGGGGTGGTCGGGACGGTTGTCGTAGAACATTCGCAGCAACTGGCCCGGTGGGTCGTATTCCTCGGAGCAGTAGCTGCACAGAGTCCGCACCAGTCGCTGAGAGATCACGGCGAGCAGGCAATCGCAGATCGACGACGAGTCGATGCCCAGGTCGTGCAGCCTGCGCACCGCCGCCGTGCTGGTGTTGGTGTGCAGGGTCGAGAACACCAGGTGACCCGTCGCCGAGGCGCGCACGCAACTCTCGGCGGTGATCTCGTCGCGGGTCTCACCGATCAGGATGATGTCGGGGTCCTTGCGCAGGAAGCGTCGCGCGTACTCGGCGAAGGTGTTTCCGATGCCCTCGTTGACCTGGTACTGGGAGATGCCGTCGAGGTGGTACTCCACCGGGTCCTCCGCCGTCACGATCTTCAGTTCGGTACTGTTCAGGTGGGCGAGGGTGGAGTAGAGCGTCGTGCTCTTGCCGCTGCCGGTCGGTCCGGTGATCAGCACCAGCCCGTGCGGATTCTTGACCAGCGCCTTGAAGCGATCGAGCACGTCGCTGCGAAAACCGAGCGAGTCGAGCTCCGGCAGCTTCCTCGACGAATCCAGCACGCGGATGACCGCGTCGGACCCGAACTCGGTCGAATGGACGTTGATGCGGAAGTCGATGAACCAGTTCTTGCCGATGCGGCTCTTGAAGCTGCCGTCCTGCGGTCGACGGTGCTCGGCGAAGTCGAGACCGGCGTCGATCTTGAGCACCGAGATCACCTGGTCGATGTTCTTCTTGTGGATCCCGGTGTCGCGCAACTGCAGCAGGCCGTCGATGCGAAAGCGCACCTGCACTCGGTTCTCGAGGTTCTCGATGTGGATGTCGCTGGCCCCCTCGGTGACCGCCTGGTAGAGCATCTGGTTGACCAGCCGCTTGATGTCCGGCAGTTCGCTGTCGACCAGGTCGCCGCGCTTGGAGCCCATCTCCTCGTGCTGGAACGGTCTTCATGTCGACGCGCTCGAAGTGCTCGCTGTAGGAGTCGTAGAGGCACGAGATGCCGCGCAGGATGTTGTTGGGGCTCGCCAGGACGACCTCGAGTCCGAGGTGCTTCTGGTCGCAGGTCTTGCGCAGCATGTCGATGACCACCAGATCCTGGGGGTTGGCCATGGCGACCGTGATCGTCTTGTTGCCGGGCCCGGCGCGGCGGATCGGCACCAGGTTGTGGCTCTCGGCGAAGCGCTGTGGAACGATCTTCGAAAGTGACTTGTCGATGTCGCGAGCGTCGAAGGTGCGGTACTCGATGTCGATCTTCTCGGCCAGCGCCGAGTAGACGGTGGCCTCGGGGACTCGCAGCCGTTGAACGAGGATCTCGCCCAGGCGTCCGCGCTTCTTCCTCTGTTCGTCGAGGGCGGTCTGGAGCTGTTGCTCGTTGATCACGCCACGTTCCACCAGGATCTCGCCGAGCTTCATGTGCTGGGCGCGCAACTGGTTCGAGCGCTTCTCGCACGACTCGATCGCGCGGTCGAGGTCGGCGGCGTAGGTGATGCAGAGCACCGGTTTGAGGCCGGAGCGCATCTCGATCTCCTCGAGGGCGTCGCTGTCGGGGGCGCGGGCGGTCAGGACCGCGAGGTGGGCTCCCTCCGCCGCGAAGGGCAGCGCGCGCAGGCGTCGGATGACGTTCGTGGGGAAGAGCTCGAGGACCTCTTCGCTGATGAAGGCGGAGGCGTCGAAGGGTTTGCCCGTGGCGCCGACGCTCTCGTTCGGCGAGATGAGCCGATGAACCTGGAAGATCTCGCCGATCGACCGCGGCGCCGAGTCCCTCAGTTCGTTCGGTTTGATGTTGTGGCCGCCACCCATTCGATCGTCTCCCCACACGTAGCCATCTCCCATCTAGAGCAAGTCTCCTGCCAGCGCCGGGGCGCCGTGCTCCCGATCCTCGCGAGGCGCGCCGACTGCACTGTTTGCGGTGCACTCGGGCGGATCTCGCCGAGCTCCAGAGGCCTTTGGAAGCGGCCTCGACGACCGAGAGTGGCAAAAAGTGGCAGGCCGCCTTCGGGGAAGTGTCAACGGCCCGTGCGGCCGCAGAGCAGGTGATATCGTTCCGATGCCCCTCGAAGCGCGGTGAAACTGCCAGTTCCAGGCTCTCTCGGGGGAGGAGAAGGGGAACGCCATGTTGCGTGTGATCGACAACGGACCGACGGCCGTCCAGCCACAACCCAGGTCGCCGAAGTACCTTCAGACCGAGTCGCCGATCGGCTTCGGGGAAGGCTTCTGGGCGGAGGAACGCGAGGAGCAACGCTTCTACCGTTGGATGGGCCTCGAAGGCACACTCGAGATCGAGCCGCGACCGGAGGAGAGCTACGTCGAACTCTTCGTCTTCAGCGAGTTCTTCGACCTGAGCCAGGAAGTCACCGCTGAGTCCGGTTCCACGAGCCGCACCGTTCCGGTGTCACACGGCTGGCACCAGCTGTCGTTCGCGGTGCCGGCCGGCGCCGACTCGCTGACCCTGCGCTGCAACAAGCTCTTCCCGCCGGCCTACTACCCCGAGGATGGCCGCGAGCTGTCGATCCGGGTCAGCGCGCAGCGCCATCACTCCGATCCGAAGCGCCACGAGATGCTGGTCAAGCAGCACGACAACCGAGTGCTCAACAACCGCGAGATGATGGAGGGCAAGACCGTTCTCGAGTCGACGCCCGCGGCCCTCGGCATCGATCTGCACGGCGTCTGCAACATCAAGCCGCCGTGCGTCTACTGCGACTGGGACGTCTCGAAGGAAGCCGAGGGCGACAAGGTCGACGAGCCCTTCACCATGGAAACGCTGCAGGAGTTCGGGCCGTTCTACGACAACTCGGCCTCGCTGGTGAACTGCTCGATCGGCGAGCCCTTCATGATGAAGCACCTCAACGAGTTGCTCGACGAGTTCGGCGACAGCGGCAAGGAACTCGAGATCACCACCAACGGCCAGATCCTCACCGAGAAGAACATCCAGAAGCTGCTCGGCCGCCAGATCGAGCTCTACATCTCGCTCGACGCCGCCACGCCCGAGACCTACGCCAAGCTGCGCAACGACAAGCTCGACACCATCCTGGTCAACCTGCGCCGCCTGATCGAAGCGAAGGGCGGCCGCGAGGGCTACCCGAAGGTCAACCTGGTCTTCATGCCGATGAAGTGCAACGTCCACGAGACCGACGCCTTCGTGCGCCTGTGCGCCGACCTCGGGGTCGACAAGCTGATCCTGCGCCCGCTCAACTACATGGAGGGTTCGCCGCTCGACTGGGAGCGCGCCGGCCACCACTTCATCTACGACCAGGAACTGCTCGACTTCGACCATCTGATCCACGTCTCCGGCCGCGTCGCCGAACTGTGCAAGAAGCTCGGTCAGCCGCTCGCCGACCAGATGGACTTCGGCGTCACCGGCACCATGGAGATGGAACGCCTCTTCGACAAGGAGTTCAAGGAAGGCCGCAGCGAGATCCACGACGAGGACGGCAACGTGATCGGCCACGTCAGGGCCACCGAAGCGGCCGTCGAAGCGCCGCCGCCGGCCGAAGCTCCAGTCGCAGAGACCCCCGTGGAGGAGGCCGCACCCCCGCAGGAGCTACCGCCGCTCGGCCAGGAAAAGCTGCCGCCCTGCCTCGAGCCCTGGCGCAGCTACTACATCCTGCGCCGCGGCGTCCTGCCGTGCTGCTACGGCCACCAGCCGATCGCGCCGATGGACGACTTCAACGAGAGCTGGAACTCCAAGCTCATGCAGGAGATCCGCCACGACCTGGTGAACGGCCGCTTCCACGACTACTGCGCCAAGTCGAGCGCCGCCCGATCGTGCGCAAGTACCCGAGCACCGAGCACGCCCTGCTTCTCGACGCACCCGGGTCGGGCGCAACCGTGGCTGGCTCCAGCTGGTCGGCCGGCCGATGCTCGTCTGGTAGGCCAAGGACGGCTAGGGCCTGCAGGGCCCGGGCGGTCGGCGGCTCTGCGGGCCTCACCGCTGGCGGCGCAGGTAGAGCACCGGCACCGACCACCAGGTTCGGGAAGGTCGAGGTCAGCAGCCCGCCCAGGATGACCTGCGCCATCGGACTCTGGATCTCGTTGCCCGGCGCCCCCGAGGCCAGCACCAGCGGGATCAGCGCGAAGCCGGCGGTGAGCGCCGTCATCAGGATCGGCTCCATGCGCTCCTGCGAGCCGCGGCGCACCGCCTCGGGCAGCGACAGGCCGGCCTTCAGCAGGCGCTGGTAGTTGTTGACCAGCAGCACGCCGTTGCGGGTCGCGATCCCGAACAGCGTCACGAAGCCGACCAGGGTGGCGACCGACAGCACGCCGCCGCCGAGCGCCACGGCGACGACTCCGCCGATCAGGGCCAGCGGCAGGTTGACCAGCACCACCAGCGCGTCGCGGTGGCTCGGAACGCGACGTAGAGCAGCCCGTACATGCCGACCAGGATCAGCACCGACAGCACGCCGAGGGTTCGGACGCTGCGGGCGCCGCTTCCTCGAACTGGCCGCCGAAGGTCACCACGTAGCCGAGCGGGCAGGTCGACCTCGGCCGTCGACGGCGGCGCGGGCGCGCTCGACCGTGCCGGCGAGGTCGGCGCCCTGCGACGTTGGCGGTGACCATGGCCACTCGCTGCACGTTCTCGCGCCGAATCAGGCTGGGGCCGAGGTCGCGACCGACGCTCGGCCACCGCGCCGAGGCGCACCAGTCCGCCCCGCCGGCGTCGACACCGGCAGCTCGGCGAGCTGCTCGGGTGCCGAACGCAGCTCGGCCGGCAGCGCACCGCGATATCCGAAGAGGTCCAGGCCGTCCTCGACGATCTCGCCGACGCGGACTCCCTGGAACAGCGCCTCCACCGCCTCACCCAGATCCGCCGACGACAGACCGTAGCGTCCCATCGCCGTGCGATCGAAGTCGATCACCAGCTGCGGGATCGCCGCCTGCTCCTGGTTCGACAGGTCGACGATCCCGGGTACGCCACCGAGCACCTGCTCGACCCGCGAGGCCAACGACCGCAGGACGGCGAGATCGGGTCCGAAGACCTTGACCGCCAGGTTGGTCTTCGACCCCGAGATCATGTGGTCGATGCGGTGGCTGATCGGCTGGCCGAAGGAGACGCTCACTCCCGGGACCGAGGCGGTGGCGCGCCGCATCTCGGCCACCAGTTCCTCCTTGCTTCGACCCGCTTCGAGCGGCCGCAACACGACCTCGAGCTCGGAGGCGTTGACCCCCTGGACGTGCTCGTCCTTCTCGGCGCGCCCGGTCCGCCGGCTGGTCGAGACGACCTCGGGAAAGCGCGAGCAGCGCCTCCTCGACCTGGCCGCCGAGGCGGTCGCTCTCCGCCAGCGGTGATTCCGGGCGGACTGACCACCGCCCACGGTCAGCGCGCCCTCGTTGAACGGCGGCAGGAAGCTCCGGCCGAGGAAGGGCAGCATCGCGAGCGCCGCGAAGGCCACCAGCAGCAGCGCCACGGCGATCACGGCCGGGCGGTCGAGGCACCAGTCGAGCGCGGGCGGTAGGCCGCCTGAGCCAGACGCATGCAGCCACGGCTCGCGGGCGTCGAGCGATTGCGCGACCGACCGAGCAAGAACGAGCGCCAGCGCCGGCGTGACCGTCAGCGAGACCAGCAGCGACGCGGCCAGCGCGGCGACCAGGTAGGCGAGCCCGAGCGGCCGCAGCAGGCGCCCCTCGAGGCCGGGCAGGAAGAAGAGCGGCAGGAAGACCAGGACGATGATGAGCGTGGCGAAGAGGATCGGGCGCACCAGGACCTCGGACGGTGGCGGCGCAACACGACCTCGCCGGCGGCCGCCCGCTCGTCTTCGGCTTGCTCGCGTTCCTCGCGCAGGCGCCGGAAGACGTTCTCGACCGCGATGATGGCGTCGTCGACCAGCAGGCCGATGGCGATGGTCAGGCCACCCAGGGTCATGGTGTTGATCGACAGGCCGAGCGCCGAGATCGCCAGCACCCCGGCGACCAGCGACAGCGGGATGGCGAGCGCCGAGATCAGCGTCGTGCGCAGGCTGCCCAGGAAGAGGGCCAGCACCAGCACCACCAGGATCGCGCCGTCGCGCAGCGCGGTCGAGACGTTGTGGATCGCGACCTCGATGAAGTCGGCCTGGCGGAAGCTCTCGCTCTCGAGCACCACCCCCTCGGGAAGGCTTCGCTGCAGCTGTTCGAGAGTGCGGTCGATGAGCGCCGTCAGCTCGAGCGTGTTGGCCCCGGGCTGCTTCTGCACCGACAGGATCACCGCCGGCTGCCGCATTGTAGGAGGCGGTGCCGCGCGCCGGCTCGGGGCCCCAGGATCGACGTCGGCCAGATCGCCGACCCGCAGCGGCACCCCGTCGGCCACCCGCACCACGGCGTCGGCGACATCGGCCGGCTGGCGGGCGCGACCGAGTCCGCGCACCAGGTACTCCTGTCCGCCTTCGACCTGGAACCCCGCCGCCGGGCTGCGGCTCGACTCGGCGACGGCCGCGATCACCTCGTCGAGTGTCACGCCGGTCTGGGTGAGCGCCGTCGGGCTGACAGTGACCTGCAGCTGACGGATCTCGCCGCCGATCGGAATGACCACCGAGATCCCGGGCAGCGACAAGAGGTTGCGCCGCACCACGGTCTCAGCCAGCCGACGCAGCTCCATCGGGGTGACGCCGCCCTCATCGACCGGCTTCGAGGTCATCGCGATGAAGGTGATCTCGCCCATGATCGAAGAGATCGGCCCGAGTTCGGGGTTCTCGGACTGGGCCGGCAGGGTCACCCGCTGCAGCCGCTCGGTGATCACCTGGCGCGCCTGGTAGATGTCGGTGCCCCAGGCGAACTCGACCCAGGCCACCGAGATGCCGTCGGCCGACACCGAACGCACCCGCCGCAGCCCCGCCGATCCGTTGATCGCCGACTCGATCGGGAACGTCACCAGCAGCTCGACCTCCTCCGGAGCCAGCCCCGGCGCCTCGGTGATGACCGTCACGGTCGGCGCCGAGAGGTCGGGGAAGACGTCGACCGGCAGGGTGGCGATCCAGGCCGCTCCCACCGCCGTCAGCACGGCGGCTGCGCCCAGCACCAGCCAGCGATGCCGGAGCGAGAAGCGGATCAGTCGTTCGAGGCGTCCCATGCTTCGTTCCCTCAGTGACGGCTCTAGTGAACGTGTCCGGCACCGCCGGCAGCGGTCAGCGTGGAGCGGCGGATGGCGTCGCCGCCGCGGGTCACCAGGCGTTGGCCGGGCACCAGCGAGTCGACCAGCACGCGATCGCCCTGGCGCTCGAGCACCGTCACCGGCTGGCGCGCGAAGCGCTCGCCGGACAGCTGCAGGTAGACCACCGACACGCCGCCGTCGTCGACCAGGGCCGAGGCCGGCACCACGATTCCACTGCGCTCGTCGTCGAGCAGCACGCGGGCCGCCACCGTCGATCCGAGCGAGAAGCCGTGCGAGTCGCGGGCCTCGAGTTGCACGGCCACGGTGCCGGTCCGCGGTGACAGTTCGGGCGCCACCGAGATCAGCCGCAGGCCGCCCTCGATCCTCGTCGGACCGCCTTCCGGGTCGTCGAGGACGATGCCGCGAACGCCCGTGCGGGCCAGTCGGCGGGCGTCCTTCGGCGACAGCGCGACCTCGATCCAGACCACGTCGGTACGCACCAGCCGAGCCAGCGCCCCGCCGGCGGCGATCGTCGCCCCGGGGGTCGCCGTCACCGCGGCGATCTCGCCCGCGAACGGCGCCCTCAGCGCCGGACCCGCGGCGGTGCCACCCTCGCGCGACGAGCGCGCGGCTTCGAGATCACGTTGCGCTGCCAGGCGACGCGCCTCCAGGGTCTCGGCCCGCACCCGCGCCTCTTCGACCTCGCGCTCGCTGGTCGCCTCGAGCTCGAGCAGCTCGACCAGTCGTGCGTGGCGCACCCGGGCGGTGGCCTCCTCGGTGGTCAGCGCCGCCAGCTCCGCTTCGAGCGTCGGCAGGCTACGGTCCGCAGCGATCAGCGGCACCACCCGGAAGAGCGGATCTCCCCGCTTCACCCGCAGACCCACGAACGGCCACGAGCCCGCTCCCTCCGGAGCCTGCACGATGCCGTCGACGGGCGCCGTCAGCGTGCTGTCGCCGCCGGCCGGCGGACGGAACGTCGCGAGACCCGAAACGCTCACCGCCAGCTGTCCGTCGCGCACCCAGTCGGTCGAGAAGGAGCTGTTCCACTGCTGGTCCTTGGAGAAGGTCAGGGGCTCGCCGCCGTCGGTGGCTCCTCGCGGCGCCGGCGCTCGCACCAGGGCTCCCGGGTTGTCGCCGCTGCCGACACGCACCCGTCCTCCGGCGAGATCTTCGCTCTCCTGGTCGGTGTGGACCCGGAACGACAGGTCGAACTCTCCCTCCCTGGGAGGGGCGACCTCGACACCGTAGATGCCCGGTCCGAGGGGCTCATCGACGCCGAAGACCTGCTCGCCCGAGGGCCCGGAGAGCACGATCTCCAGCCGCCCCTCGGCCAGCGGCGAGAAGCCATCGAGCCGAGTCACCCGGGCGTTGGCCGTCGACGCCCGCCCTGCAACCAGGCCTCCGGCGGCGGTGACGACCTCGAAGCGCTCTCCCCAGACGGTCACCGACCAGGACACGGCCGGCGCGCTGGGAACCTCGGCGGGAGGAGGCCCGCAGCCGATCAGCGCCCCGACCAAGAGCACGGCCACCGCCGCGACCGACGGCAGCCTCCTGCGTCGGATGTGCCGGTGCCTAGTGCTCGTGGCCATTCTTCTTGGCTTCCTTGTCGTCGTGGGAATGCTCGGCGCCACCGTGCGAATGAGTGGTCTTCTCCTGCTGGGCGATGTCTTCCTCGCTCAGTTCGTCGGTGCTGACCTCGGCCGGGTAGGCCGGTTCGTATTCGACACCGCCCTCGGCCGCGGCGGCCGGGTCGGCGGCAGCGGCCTCGGGTGACGTAGCAGCGCTGTCGGTCGAAGCGTCGTCACCCGGCTGGCAGGCCGAGCTGGCGAGGGCGAGGACGAGAAGAGTCGAGAAGAGAAGGGTCTTGGTCATGGCAGGGTCTCCGGGTTGGGTGGTGGTCGGTAGGGGAGGCGGTGGTTCAGTCGGTCGAAGAGGGTGATTCAGAAGGCAACAGAACGGGCGATCCGGCGAGGCGCTCGAGATCGCGGTGGGCGGCGAGCGCGGCCTGGTGGAGATCGAGCAGCGCCAGTTCCGCCTCGGCCACCGAACGGTGGGTGTCGAGCAGGTCGGTGAGGCTCGCCTCGCCCTGCTGGAAGGCCGCTTCGGCACCGTCGAGCATGGTCTCGTTGCGGCCCATCTCGCCGCGGATCCGGACGACGGCGTTCGAGAGCTGCTCGTAGGTCGTTTCGGCGGCGCTGCGCCCGGCGCGGGTCTCGCGTTGTGCGATCTCGAGCCGCGCCGTGGCGGCGTCGATGCCGGCGTCCGAGGCGAGTCGGGCCGCCTGCTTGCGATCGAAGACCGGTAGCGACCACGACAGCCCCACGACGGGTCCGTCGGCGGCCTGCGCTCCGAACTGCTCGCGTTTCCAGCCCAGGGAGAACTCGGGCAGTTCGACATAGCGGCCCGCCGCTTCGCGTTCGCGCTGAGCCGCTTCGAGGTCGGCGGCAGCGGCGCGCAGGCGGGCGCTCGGCTGCTCGAAGGTCGGCGCCGGCGGCAGCTCGGGAAGGACCGGCTCGGCGTCCTGGGGCAGGTCGGGGAACCAGGCCGCGGCCTGTGCCCGCGCCCGTCCGCTGTCGGCGGCGGCGAGAGCCTCGCGCGAGCGCAGGCCGATCGCCGCGAGGCGCAGTCGATGGACTTCGAGGCCCGAGGATTCGCCGCGCTGCGAACGCGTCGACTCGCGCTCGGCCAACGACTCGACGCGCTGCGCCTGGGCCGACAACTGACGCCGGCGGGCTTCGGCCAGGGCCCAGTCGGCGTAGGCCTCGCGCAGGACCAGGCGGTGATTCAGGATCTGCTCGTCGAACCGGGCCCGGGCCGCGTCGAGTTCGCGCTCGCGGCTCGCGATCGTCTTGCTCCGCGCCGGGTCGGGGAGCTGCCAGGAGAGCACCAGGTCGGTCTCGCGAGACGGCCCGTCGACATCCTCCCGGACTCCGACCAGGTCCGGGTTGTCGAAGGTCCTCGCCTCGACCAGGCGCGCCTCGGCACGGGTGACCGCCTCGGCGCTGTCGACGACGGCCGGATGGTTCTCGTCGAGAATCGAGAGGAACTCGGCTTCGGTGATCACCGAAGCACTCTGGGTGCCGCCCACGGCGGCGAACAAGACCGACACGAAGCCGGTCACGGCGAGGCGAAACATGCTGACTCCTTTCCAGGTCGGGGTTTCAGGCTCGAAACGAGCCCGTCCGCGAACCGTGGATCAGAGCAGCAGGGAACAGTGGGTCGAGAACAGCGCTCCGGTGGGTCGTGCCGGAACGAGGCTTTCGGCGCCGCCGGTCACGGCGAGGGTCGTCGAGACGGCGACGGCCGTCGCCAGCAGAGCCACCGACGAAGGATCGCGCCGCAGGACCGGAGCCGGCAGGTCGAGCACCACCTGATGGTGGTGGTCGGCGGCGCCGAAGTCGTGGTGGTGGCCGTGGGTCGCCGTCTGAGCCAGCTCGGCCAGGTCCACCCGATGCTCGGCAGCATGCTGCTCGGCACTGTGATGGCCGGCGCTGTGATGGTCGGCAGCGTGGTGGTCTGCATTGTGATGACCGGCGGTGCCGTCACCGCCGTGGTGGCGGTCTTCGACATGCCGACCGTGCTCCGTGGCCAGGTGCAGGCCGACCCCGAGCGCCGAAGCACTCGGTGCCATCCATCCGACCAGGAGGGTGGCGGCGATCAGGCGATGGAGCGACCCAGACACGCGACGAATTTGCACGCAACGAGTCTGCCACAGTCCCGCCGCCGCGTCATGCGCAGTGACTCGCCGGCCTCGACTCACAGCTCCGTGCGGCGCAGCCGCAGCGCGTTGCCGATCACCGACACGGAGCTGAAGCTCATCGCCGCGCTGGCGATCATCGGGTTGAGCAGCAGGCCGAAGGCGGGGTAGAGGACGCCGGCGGCGAGCGGCACGCCGAGCGCGTTGTAGGCGAAGGCGAAGAACAGGTTCTGGCGGATGTTGCTCATGGTCGCCTTGCTCAGGCGGATCGCCCGCACGATGCCGCGCAGGTCGCCCTTCACCAGCGTGATGCCGGCGCTCTCCATGGCGACGTCGGTGCCGGTGCCCATGGCGATTCCGACCTCGGCCTGGGCGAGGGCCGGTGCGTCGTTGATGCCGTCGCCGGCCATCGCCACCCGACGCCCCTCCGCCTGCAGTCGCTTGACCACCTCGGCCTTGTCCTCGGGCAGCACCTCGGCCTCGACCTCTTCGATCCCCAGCTCGCGGGCGACGGCTTCGGCGGTGGTTCGGCTGTCGCCCGACACCATCACGATCCGCACTCCCTCGGCGCGTATCGCATCGAGTGCCTCGCGGGTGGTTTCCTTGATCGGGTCCGAAACGCCCACCAGGCCGGCCACCCGATCGTCGAGCACCGCGAAGAGCGCGGTGACGCCCTGGCGGCGCAACTCCTCGGCGCGCTCGCGCCAGGGGCCGAGATCGATGCCGAGTTCCTCGACCAGGCGAGCACTGCCGGCGCCGACCCGCCTGCCGGCGACCTCTCCCACGACGCCCTTGCCGGTCAGCGACTCGAACGACTCGGTGCGGTGGAGTTCGAGGTCGCGCTCGCGAGCGGCTTCGACGATCGCTTCGGCGAGCGGATGCTCCGAGGATCGCTCCAGGCCGGCCACCCGTGCCAGCAGATCGTTCTCGTCGATTCCGTCCGCCGTCTCGAGGTGGGTCAGCCGCGGCCGACCCTCGGTGAGCGTGCCGGTCTTGTCGACCAGCAGGGTGTCGATCTTCTCGAGTGTCTCGAGCGCCTCGGCATTCTTGATCAGCACGCCTGCCTCGGCGCCGCGCCCGGTGCCGACCATGACCGACATCGGGGTCGCGAGACCGAGGGCGCACGGGCAGGCGATGATCAGTACCGCCACCGCGTTGACCAGCGCGAAGGCGATCCGCGGCTCGGGGCCGACCGCGAGCCACACCGCAAACGCCACCGCTGAGGCGACGATCACCGCCGGCACGAACCAGGCCGACACGCTGTCGGCGAGGCGCTGGATGGGCGCCCGGCTGCGTTGCGCCTCGCCGACCATGGCGACGATCTGGGCCAGCAGCGTCTCCGAGCCGACCCGCTCGGCGCGCATCACCAGGCCGCCGGTGCCGTTGACCGTGCCGCCGGTGAGCGTGTCGCCCTCCTTCTTGCCGACCGGCAGCGGTTCGCCGGAGACCATCGACTCGTCGACCGTGCTGCTGCCCTCTTCGACCGTGCCGTCGACCGGCACCTTCTCTCCCGGGCGCACCCGCAGCCGGTCGCCCACCGACACCTCCGAAAGCGGCACCTCCGCCTCGTCACCGTCGTCGCCGATCCGCATGGCGGTCTTCGGAGCGAGCCCGAGCAGGGCGCGGATCGCGCCGCTGGTCTGGCTGCGGGCGCGCAACTCGAGCACCTGGCCGAGCAGCACCAGCGTGGTGATCACCGCCGCGGCCTCGAAGTACACCGCCACGCCGCCGCCGTGGCCGCGCAACGCGGCCGGGAAGATCCCCGGCGCGAGCGTCGCCACCACGCTGTAGAGGTAGGCGATGCCGGTGCCGAGAGCGATCAGCGTGAACATGTTGAGCCGCCGGTTCACCACCGACGCCCAGCCGCGAACGAAGAACGGCAGGCCGCCCCACAGCACCACCGGCGTCGCCAACACCAGTTGCACCCAGGCCAGGATCGAGTGCGGCACGGCCGCCTGCAGCGGTTGACCGGGGATCATGTCCGACATGCCGATCACGAACACCGGCAGCGTCAGCCAGACGCTCCAGCGCAAGCGCCGGCTCATGTCGTCGAGTTCCGGGTTCTCGGGTTCGGCAGCGCCCGTCACCACCCTCGGCTCGAGCGCCATGCCGCAGATCGGACAGTCCCCCGGCTCGCCGCGCACCACCTCAGGGTGCATCGGGCAGACGTACTCCACCCCGTCGCTGGTCGCCGGCTCGACCGGTTCGAGGCTCATGCCGCAGTCGGGACACGAGCCCGGCCCCGACTGGCGAACTTCAGGATGCATCGGGCAGGTGTAGTCGCCCGCCGACTCGCTCCCGGAGGCGGTGTGCCCGCCGCCCGCGTCGTGCCCGCCGTGGCAGTGCCCGTCAGCGCCGTGCCCGTCGCCCGATTCATGCCCCTCGTGGCTGTGCTCCGCGCAGCCGTGCCCCTCGTGGCAGTGCCCGCCGGCGTCGTGCCCGCCGTGCCTGGATTCTGCCGAAGGCTCTCCCTCAGGGTCGTGGCAGGCGTCGTGCTGCCCACCCTCCTGACGCCGAGGCTGCTTGCGATCTTCCATCACTTGTCCTCCCCGAGGATCTCACGGAGGTCGATGCGTGAAGACGAGTCGACTGGCGATCAGTCTAACGCCGTGCCGTACCGGTGCCCATGTCGGTGACTGAGCCCCCTTCCGCTTCCAGCAGCTCCGTCCCCGACTTCAGGATCTCGAGGTAGTCCCGGTAGGCAAGGGCCCGGTCGCGCTTGCGGCCCGTCGCCTCGTGGAGGATGCCGAGGTCGACCAGGAGAAAGGAAAGATCTCTTTCCTATCGTCAGGTCATACGAAAGCTCCCTTGCGTAGTCCACTGCATCGCAGGGCGGATGCCCGGCGAGCTCAGTTGTCCTGGCGCATTCGCAGGGCTGCCATCAGTTGGTTGTGAAGTCCTGGCCCCGACGGCTCCGCGCTGCGGAACTCCTCGGGTACCACCGACGGCTTCTCGGGCGACTCACCGTGAAGCGCGCACTGATCGAGGTAGTGCTCGACGGCGATCCGGAAGTGGTCGATCAGTTCCTCCTCGGTCGATCCGTAGAAGAACATCCGATGGCGATGGAAGTTGGCGATCTCTCCACAGAGCATGCCGCCCGCGTCGCGGCGGACGGCGCCGATGGTGTAGCCCCGGTGGGTCGGTACCTCCTTCGGCCCCTTGCGCTGGACGGCCAGGACATAGGGTTCCGTCTCCTCCTCGAAGCCCGGCTCTCCTCCCAGTTTCGAAGTGGTGAAGCGATTGCGTTTTCTCAGGCGTCTCTTCTTTCTCGGCATGGGTTCTCCGTGGGTGGTTCTCCTCGGGTGGTTGCAGAGGGGCTGACTTCCCGTCCGGCGGTGTTGCCCGTCTTGCTCTTTCAGACGCAAGGTCGAGCGCCGATCTCCCCGATCGTCGAGAAATCTTCGAGATTTCTCGTCCAGGGGCTTGACAGCCTTTTTCAGCGCCGGCCCGCGGGAGTGCGGAGTCGAACGCTGAGGTGACGCTCATCGCCGACCGGCGCAGCTCTCCGCCTCGAACTCGCCACCGCCACCCCGGTGGCCCTCGAAGCACCGCGATCGGCCCGTGGGCGCGCTCTCAGGGGGCGCGAAAACAGGGCGTAAGATAGGGCGTATCCAAGGAGCCGACCATGACCCGCAACCTCGATCCGTCCTCTCGTCCCGGCCTTCGAACGGCCTTCAGGAACCAGCGACCTCGCCGATCTCGGCGAACAGATCGCCCGGCTGTCGGCGCGCATCCAGGCAGCCGACCACCGTCTGCTCGAGATGCTGCGCGAGTTCGACCGGCGCGAGGGTTGGGGCGGCGGGTTCCGGTCGTGCGCCCACTGGCTGTCGTGGCGAACCGGGCTGGCGCCGGGAGCGGCACGAGAGAAGGTGCGGGTGGCGCGGGCCCTCGAGCAACTGCCGAAGATCTCGGCGTCGATGGCGCGTGGCGAGCTGTCGTACTCGAAGGTGCGGGCGA
>CALOFD010000065.1:0-15769 GCA_942492505.1 Thermoanaerobaculia bacterium | reverse complement strand
ACTGCCGCAAGCGTCTGATAAGGCAGCTGGAGCGCACCGGTGCCAAAACCCGCGATATTGATCGGGCCCGTCAGAGTCTGCATCCGGATGCCCTGACCATCGGTTTTGCCAAGCGCTTTGCCACCTATAAGCGCGGTGATCTGATATTCAGGGATATTGAGCGGCTGAAACGTATCATCGGTAACCGTGACTTTCCGGTGCAGCTGATCTTTGCCGGCAAGGCGCATCCGCGTGACAATGAGGGTAAGGCCATCATTCAGAAGATCATGCACATCGCCGATGAGGAGCCCTTCTGCGGGCGGGTGGTGTTTATCGAGGACTACAACATGGATATCGCGCGCTACATGGTGGAGGGGGTCGATGTCTGGCTCAACAATCCGCGGCGGCCGCTGGAGGCGTGTGGCACCTCCGGCATGAAGTCGACGGCCAACGGTGCCCTGAATCTGAGCGTGCCGGATGGCTGGTGGGTCGAGGGTTACAGCCGAGATCTGGGCTGGTCCATTGGTGAGGGTGAAAGCTATGAAAATCTGGATTATCAGGATCAGGTCGAGAGTACGGCCATCTATGAGCTGTTGGAGCGTGAAATCATCCCGCTCTTCTATGATCGTGGGCTGGACGGCATGCCGCGTGGCTGGGTCGAGATGATGAAGAAATCCATGGGACGGTCGCCGTCGAATGGATGCGAAAAGGATCTCGCGATCGCACTGTCGGAGGCGCGGCGCAACGGGGCCAGCCTGCCGGTAGCCGCCCTGGTGGACCAGTTCTACTCCGAGGTGGAATCGATGGGGGGAGCGCGCTGGGACACTTCGAGCCTGATTCGCCGCCTGCGTCCTCAGCGCAAGGCTCCCTGAATTGCGAAGCGGGCTCAGGTATCGAGACGTAGGCGGTGACGGCCCGCATGGGCATGAGCCAGGGCGACGAGTCCGAAAGTCATCCGCGGGTTGACTTCTCCCAGAGGGTGGAATCGAGCAGTCCCATCGGGAGCCTGCCAGGTCCATGCGTCGACTCCGAACACGCCCTGATACCCCTCGGCCTCCAGGGATCTTCCAACTCGCTGCGCCGCGTCGAGAAGGCGATCCCGGTCGGCTTTGGAGAGACCTTCCGGTGACAGGAAGTCCGACCCGAGAACGATCTCCCTCGGCGTCCCCCTGCCGTCGACGAGCTGCTGGTGGATTCCCAGTACCCGAACCCGGCCCGTCATGACCACGGCGGAGAGCCCGAAGTCGGCAATCCGCGGCAGCCAGGGTTCCACGACCACCGCGCCCTCGGCCAGGAGGGAGTCGAGGGGGGTCCCTCCAAGAAAGCCTTCCGATGGGTGGATCCATGCCCGCGCACGCCCGGCAGCCGAGAAGATGGACTTGGCGACCCACGACGACGCACCGTCGGGGAGTCGCCTCGAGACGAGTTCCCTGGCTGAGGGCAGATCTTCGGCGACGCCGGCGCCCGGCAGACTCTCTTCAGATGCGCTTGTGATCCGGTGGCAGAAATGACGGTCGGCGGTACGCTGAACCGCGCCCGGATCCGGAGCCTGGAGTTCGTCGAGCAGGCGGGCAATCGGATTCTCGAGCTTGCCGGCCCTCTCGACCATGACGAGTTCGCGGCGTAGCGCAGCGACGCTGCGGGTCCGCCCCAGGCGAGAAGTCGGCAGGCAGGGCTGCGTGATGCTTCCTCCCGGGCGCAACGAGTCGACAGGACGATCCGTTCAGAGGAGTGAGCCAGGACTCCGAGTCCTTTGGAGAGCCGCTCCAGACGACGCTGGAGACCGACAGTCCGCGTCGGCTCGAATCCGCGGCGCAACGAGTCCTCGAAATCGAAATTGGCGAGGATCATTGCCGCGAAGCCGCCGACCGCTTGCGAAGCGTCCGCTGATGCCGCCGGTGAGCGTCTTCGAGTTTCTCGATGAAGGGCGCATCCATCCCTGTCGCTCGGCGCGGTTCCGAGTTGAACTCGCGACCGGACGCTCGACCCGGATGGAGCGGCGGGACGAGATTCTGGACGAAGGCCTCCCAGGGATCGAGATCCGGCGCCAGCCGTCGCAGCCAGCGCCACCCGAAAGCGACATGGCGGATCTCGTCGCGGTGAATGTGATCGAAGAGCGCGGCGCCTTCGGCGTCTCCGCAGCCGCTGGCGATCGCGCCGATCTCGAGACTGTGGTCCAGGTTCGCATTCTCGAAGGTCAGGGGCATCGCAGCAACGAACTGGAGAGGTGTCTCGAGCAGATGGGCCTTGTGCCAGAAGTAACCACTCACGGGAAGGTCGCCGAGGGCACACCCACGCCGCTCTAGAGCCTCGAGATAGACCCGGGTATGAGCCTGTTCCTCGAGCAGGATGTGCAGGAGGTCGCTACGAAAGCCGTCGGGCGCATCCACGTAGAGCAGCAGGGCGCGGGCGTAGAGCTCGACCGCCTGCAGCTCGTGGTTGGCGAAGGCGTGGAGGAGTCGCAGGCGTTGCTCCGGATCCTGCCAGGCGCCGATTCTGGGAACGGCCGTCTCCTTTGCCGGTCTTATCTGGAGCGAACTTTCGCGCGCCGGTCGATCCGGCACGCGAAGCAGCCGCCGATCGTCGACGGGAAACGTCGCTGGACTCTCGAGCTTCGACGAAAGATCCGGGGACTGGAGGATTCCGAGGGCGAAATCGGACAGGGCAGGCACGCCGGGACTGTAGCAGCGCACGGCCTTACGGAGGAGCGCGAATGCACCTCCAGGGCGATACAATCGCCTCCCCATGCGAATCCATCTGTCGAATCTCGGCTGCAAGCTGAATCAGGCGGAGGTCGACGCCATGGCGCGTGACTTCCGCGCCCACGGTCACGAGATCGTCCAGTCGCTGGAGAACGCCGATCTCCACGTCGTGAACTCCTGCACGGTGACCCACGCCGCGGCGCGCGATTCACGCAAGACCGCCCGACGCGCGGGGCGCCTGGAGCGACCGATCCGCACGGTGGTGACAGGTTGCTGGGCGACGGATTCACAGACCGAGGCGGCCGCCGTGGCCGGCATCGACCTCGTCGTCACCAACGATCGCAAGGACGATCTGGTGGAACTGGTGTCGATGGCGTTCCCGGAGCTCTCGAAGACGGGCGTCGAATCTCGAATGGCAGTCTCCTACGTCCCACTCCCCGAGGGGCCGACGCGGGGACTGGTCAAGATCGAAGACGGCTGCAACATGAGCTGCAGCTTCTGCATCATTCCCACTACCCGCGGCAGACAACGAAGCCGCCCCGCCGACGACGTGATCGCAGATGTCTCGGCTCTCGCAGCAGGGGGCTACCGGGAGATCGTTGTCACGGGCGTCCAGATCTCGGCGTACCGCGACGGCCGCACACGCCTGGTGGAACTCGTCCATCGGATCCTCGAGGAAACGACCATCGAACGACTCCGCCTGACCTCGATCGCACCGTGGGACCTCGACGCCAGGATCATGGATCTCTACAGCCATCCCCGGGTTTGTCGTCACGCCCATCTCTCTCTACAGAGCGGCTGCAGGGAGACTCTAGAGAGAATGAGGCGGCCCTATACCCCGGAGCAGTACGCGTGCGCCGTGCAGGACTTGCGCCAGAAGGTTCCTGGAATCGCGGTCACGACCGACGTGATCGTCGGCTTTCCCGGTGAAGACGATCGTGAGTTCGAGAGCAGTCGGAGCTTCGTCGAGCGGATGCGAGTTTGCCCGGGTCCATGCCTTCCAGTATTCCCACAGGGAGGGAACCGAGGCCGCGGGGCTGGCGGATCCAGTCGACCCCGAGCACCCGCAAGGCGCGGATGCGCATGGCTCGGGATTCGGAAGAGTCTGCGAGGCGCTCCGCCGAATTTCAGATCGGACAGAAGGCCGAGGTCCTCTGGGAAGAACTCCGCGACGGAGAGTGGAAAGGCACGACCGACAACTATCTCAAGGTGCGAACCAGGAGTTCGCGCGATCTCCATGGAGCCCTGACCCAGGCCGCCCTGATCGGCTTCGGGGTCGGGCAGGCCGCCCAGGGTGACTGCACGATCGTCGCGGACGACGTCACCCTGGCGGTGGCGGGCGGTGACGTCGCCGCCTGAGCCTCACATGCCGAGGATGTTGAATCCGGCGTCGACGTAGTGGATCTCGCCCGTCACTCCCTTCGAGAGATCGGAGAGCAGGTAGGCCGCCGAGGCTCCGACCTCTTCGGTGTCGGTGTTCTTCCTCAGCGGCGAACGTTCGGCGAAGGTCTGCAGCATGCCGCGCATGCCCGATACTCCCGAGGCCGCGAGCGTCTTGATGGGACCGGCGGAGATGGCGTTGACTCGGATCCCCTCACTTCCAAGATCGACAGCCAGGTAGCGCACTGAAGCCTCGAGCGCGGCCTTCGCGATACCCATGACGTTGTAGTTGGGAACCGCCTTGACGGAGCCGTGATAGGTCAGAGCGAGGATGCTCCCTCCGTCGGTCATCAATTTCTCTGCCGGCTTCGCAAGAGCGAGGAGCGAGTAGGCGCTGATCTCCATCGCGCGCAGGAATCCCTCCCGCGAGGTATCCACGGTCCTGCCCTTGAGATCCTCGCCGTCGGCCCAGGCGATCGAGTGCACGAGGAAATCGAGCTTGCCCCAGCGCTCCTCGATGGCCGCGAATGTCGCCGCGATGTCGTCGGGATTGCAGACGTCCAGAGGGACGATGATCTCGCTTCCCAGGCTGTCCGCCAGCGGACGAACCCGTTTCTCGAGCGCGTCGCCCAGGTAGGTGAACGCCAGGTCGGCGCCCTCGGCCCAGGCGCGACGGGCGATACCCCAGGCGATCGATCGATGGTTCGCGACCCCCACGATCAGGCCCTTCTTGCCGGCCAGTAGTCCGTCAGCCTTGCGTTGCGGAAGTTCTTCGCTAGCCATGGGGGGTTCTCCTCGTGTCGTGAGTGTCAGTGCGGGGGCGGCGGGAGTCTGCCACGAATCAGAGACCGGTGACGCGGACCACTTCCTCGAAGGTCGTTTCGCCGGCGGCCAGTTTCTGCAGGGCCGACTGGCGTAGGGTCCGCATGCCCTGATGGGCCGCTTCGCGCTTGATCCGGGGCGCATCGGCGCCCTGTTGGATCAGGTGCTTGAGCGCGTCGTTGATCGACAGGATCTCGAAGATCCCCACGCGTCCGTGGTACCCGGTTCCCCGGCAGTCACCACAACCCTCTCCCTCGGTCACCCTCACGCGCTTGCCCTTCGGAACCGAAAGCCGCAGGGCCTGCACCTCCTCATCATCGAGGTAGCGTTCGACGGCGCATCCCTTGCAGATCTTGCGCACCAGTCGTTGAGCCATCGAACCGGCCAGGGTCGAAGAGATCAGGAACGGCTCGACGCCGAGATCCATGAGGCGGGAGACCGAGGAGGAGGCGTCGTTGGTGTGCAGGGTCGAAAGAACGAGATGTCCCGTCAGGGCAGCCTGAATGGCGTACTGAGCGGTTTCGTTGTCCCGAATCTCACCGACCATGATCACGTCCGGATCCTGACGGAGGACGTGCCTCAGGGCTTCGGAGAAGGTGATCCCGATCTTCGTCTGGATCGCCATCTGGTTGAATTCCTCGCAGACGATCTCGATCGGATCCTCGATGGTCGTCACGTTCGTCTCTCCCACCGCAAGAGTCCGGAGAGCGGAGTAGAGGGTCGTCGTCTTTCCCGATCCGGTCGGTCCGGTGACCAGGACGATTCCGTGCGGCCGGTGGATGAAGCCCTCGAAGGCTGCCAGTTCGTCGGCTTCGAAGCCGAGATCGGCGAGATCGAGCAGAAAGGTGTTCGGATCGAAGATCCGCATGACGATCTTTTCACCGAAGGCCACCGGCAGGCTCGAGACTCGCAACTCGACCTCCCGGCCCGCTCTCTGGGTCTTGGCGCGGCCGTCCTGCGGGCGACGCTTCTCGGCGATATCGAGTCGGGACATCATCTTGATCCGGCTCACGACGGCTTGATGGACGATCTTCGGCAGCTTCTGGATATCGTGCAGAACACCGTCGATTCGAAAGCGGACCAGGGAGTGGTTGCGCTTCGGCTCGATGTGGATATCACTGGCGCGCGTATCGTAGGCATGCTGGAGCATGAACTCGACCGCGTTGACGATGTGCTGATCCGAGAACTCGATCTCGGACTCGGTCTTCATCTTGACGAGTTGTTCGAGGTTGCCGAGATCGAGTCCCGCCTGCAGGTCGCGGGCCGCCTTCCGAACCGAGTGACGCAGACCGTAGAACTCCGTGAGAGCCCTCAGGACGTCCGGTTCGGAGGCAACGACCAGCTGTAGTTCCCGTCCGGAAATCCGCCGAAAGGCGTCGATGGCCTCCAGATCGTAGGGGTTGGCGAGCGCCACCTTGAGTCGGCCCTCGCTGATCCCGAGCGGAATCATCCGGTGCTTTCGGGCGAACGGGCGCGAGATCTTGTCCTCGATCAACTCGGCGTTCAGCTGCAGGGGATCGATGCGGACGTAGTCCAGTCCAGCGTCGGCCGCGATCGCCCGAGCCACCGTCTCCTCGTTCACCACCCCGGGCTTCTCGCCCTGGGCTGGGAGACTCATCCGAAGGAGGACCTCGTAGGCCTCGGATCGATGGTCGCGCGGGTCCGACTTGCGTCGACTGCGGAAGCCGGCCTCGCGACGAACTTCGGCGGCCTGATCCGGGCTGAGACGCCCCTGACGGACCAACACCTCGGCGATCTGTTCTGCGGTGAGAGTTGCCATGGGGGGTTGGGGAGGCGGGCGTCGCCGGGGCCGAAGGGATTGTAGCGAATCACGCTCCTTGGCAGCGCCACCCCTTGCTATCATGCGGCCCCTGTTGAAGCCTGCACACACGGAGTTCACCATGTTGAGACGTATCTTCTTCCTCTTCGCGCTCGCCACCTCGAGCCCGGTCCTCCTCGCCGGGCCGCCACGAGCCATGGACGAACTCGAGATGCCGGCCGGGTTCACGATCTCGATCTTCGCCGAAGGCGTCGAGGGCGCTCGCTCGATGACCCGCTCGGACGGCGGTGTGATCTACGTTGGCAGCCGGCCGGTGGGCAAGGTCCACGCGGTGGTCGACGACGACGGCGACGGTTCGGCGGATCGTGTAGTGACGATCGCGGAAGGCCTGAACATGCCCAACGGAGTGGCCTGGCGCGAGGGATCGCTCTACGTCGCCGAGATCGACAAGGTATGGCGCTTCGATGACATCGACCGGAGACTCGACAATCCCCCGGAACCCGTCCTGATTCTCGAGGGCCTGCCCGAGGACCGCCACCACGGCTGGAAGTTCATTCGCTTCTCCCCTCAGGGACGTCTCTTCGTCCCGGTCGGAGCCCCGTGCAACATCTGTGACGTCAGCGATCCCTTCGCGACGATCGCCAGCGTCGAGGCGGACGGCAGCGATCTCCAGGTGTTCGCGCGAGGAGTTCGAAACACCGTCGGCTTCGACTGGCACCCGACGACCGGGGAGCTCTGGTTCACTGAGAACGGACGAGACATGCTGGGCGACGATCTACCGCCCGACGAGCTCAACCGCGCACCCACTGCGGGCCTTCATTTCGGGTACCCCTTCTGCCACGGAACGGACATCGCCGACCCTGAGAAGGGAACCCCCAACGGGTGCGCACAGCAGACGGCGCCCGTCCAGTTGCTGAGTCCGCACGCCGGAGCGCTCGGTATGCGCTTCTACACCGGGAACCAGTTCCCCGAACGCTACCGTTCCCAGATCCTGATCGCCGAGCACGGATCGTGGAATCGCTCCCAACCCATCGGCTACCGGGTTGCCCTCGTCCGACTCGAAGGCAATCAGGCAGTCGCCTACGAGAGTGTGGTGGAGGGCTGGCTGCAGGGCAAGAAGGCCTGGGGCCGCCCCGTCGACCTCGAAGAACTGCCCGATGGGTCGATTCTGATCTCCGACGATCTCCAGGGCGTCCTCTATCGCCTCCGTTGGAGCAACGAGTAGGAACGCGCGAAACGGGGAGAGTCCTACGATGCACCGCCGTGCCTCAGTGCTGTCGTCGACACGTCGCGTGGTCGTGAAGGTCGGCTCCCAGGTCATCGCTCCCGACGGCGATCTCGACGAGACCCGCTTCCGGGCGCTGGCCGCCGGTATCGCGGGGCTGCGCCAACGAGGCCTGGAGGTGGTCCTGGTGAGTTCGGGAGCGATCGCTGCCGGGAGTCGAAGACTCGGACTTTCCGAGCGTCCGCGAACGATCCCCCTGAAGCAGGCGAGCGCTGCGGCAGGTCAGATCGCGATCGTACAGACCTGGGCACGCTGCCTCGAGCCCGACTCGAAAGTGGCCCAGATCCTCCTGACGGCCGGCGATCTCGACGAACGAGGACGTTTCCTCAATGCCCGCAACACCTTCGAGAGCCTCCTCGCCATGGGAGCTCTGCCGATCGTCAACGAGAACGACACGGTCGCGGTCGAGGAGATCAAGTTCGGCGACAACGATCGACTCTCGGCCCTGGTCGCCAGTCTGGTCGAAGCTCAGCTCCTCATTCTCATGACCGACGTCGACGGTTTCTTCGACAACGATCCCTCCCTCGTTCCGGAGGCCGTTCGCCACGGCTGGCTCGACAGTGTCGAGGACTTTCACCTCCAGCAGGCCGGTCCCGCACGATCCAGGGTCGGCCTCGGTGGTATGAGAAGCAAGCTCGAGGCGGCTCGGCTCGCCGGCAAGGCGGGCGTCGCCACCGTGATCGCGAACGGAAGGGTAGAGGGCGTGATCGATCGGATCCTCAACGGCGAGGATGTGGGGAACCTGGGTGGCTGCGGCCTCGACCGGGGTCTCCCAGCGCAAGCACTGGATCGCCTTCTCGAGAACCACTCTCGGTCGAATCGAGATCGACGCCGGGGCTGCCGCGGCCCTGCAACAGCAGGGTCGGAGTCTTCTCCCGTCCGGGATCCGCGGAGTCGAAGGTGAGTTCGGTCGAGGAGACAGTGTAGCCATCGTCGACCCGACGGGAAACGAGATCGCCAGGGGGTTGGCGGGATACTCCGCGGACGACCTGAGACGCATCGCCGGTCGCAAGAGCGCGGAGATCGAGTCCCTGCTCGGCTATCACTATCTGGATGAAGCCGTGCATCGCGACAACCTCGTGGTTCTTCATCACGGAGAAGTTTCGTGACGATCCAACGTCTCGAAAAGCTCGAGGTGGGAGACCGCATCCTGGTCGGGGGGGATCGCTTCGCAACCGTGTCGGCCTCACTGGCCGAGGCGTTCCAGCCCGGAGACTCCTTGATCGTGCCGCCGGACAGCGATCAGATCCTTCACCTGCCGGCCCGCGAGGTCGAAGTCGCTCGATCCGCTGTCGATCGGGCTGTCGAGGCCTTCTCCGTCCTCGCCGGCGCGTCCGACGCCGCCATCGTGTCGTTCTTCGAGGAATTCGCCGGACGGCTCGCCGACCCGGTGATCTGGAGCCGCATCCAGGAAGTCAACGAAGCGGACGTCGAATCGGCGAGTCGCCGTGGCCGAAGCACGACCCGACTGATCGCCGACGAGCGCCTGCGCGAAGGGATGGTTCTCGGCCTCGAGGGTTGGATGAAGTCGGAGTCCCGCCGAGACAGCGTTCTCGAGCGAGTGCCGCGCGAGGGCTTCGACGTGGAGTTGGTGGGGGCACCCCTGGGAGTGGTCGCGTTCATCTTCGAAGGGCGCCCGAACGTTCTCGCCGACGCCTGCGGCGTCATCCGTGGCGGCAATTCGGTGGTCTTCAGGATCGGGAGCGATGCCCTGGCCACGGCTCGAAGCCTCATGGAACTCGCTCTACGTCCGTCCCTCGACGCAGCCGGACTGCCATCCGGCAGTGCCGTGCTCCTCGAAAGCCCCTCGCACGCCTCCGGCTGGGCGCTCTTCTCCGATCGGCGCCTCGGACTCGCCGTCGCACGAGGTTCCGGTCCGACGGTGACGATGCTGGGTTCCCTGGCGCGCTCGGCGGGAGTCCCGGTGAGTCTGCACGGCAGCGGAGGCGCCTGGTTGATGACCTCGAGGCGGACGCCTGGAGAGACCCTCGCCAGCGTCGTGGCGCGCTCGCTGGATCGCAAGGTCTGCAATACGCTGAACACGCTCTGCATCGTTCGTTCCGAGCAGAGCCGACTCGTCCCCGCCGTCCTCGAGGGCCTGAAGACTGCCTCGCAACGGCTCTCCGAAGAGTTTCGCCTCCACGTCGTGAAGGGCAGCGACGAATGCGTGCCCGCTGAACTCTTCGATCGTCGGGTGGAGGTTGCCAGGGCGGCAGGCAGGATTCGGGAGCCTCAAGCGGACCGAATTCCACTCGGGGAACTCGCCGATGAATGGGAATGGGAACGATCGCCCGAGGTCAGCCTGGTGGTCGTCGAGGATCTCGACGAGGCGATTTCGCTCTTCAATCGCTTCAGTCCCCACTTCGTTGCCTCCCTGCTGAGCGACTCGGAAGAGGAGCACGAACATTTCTGGAAGCGGGTCGATGCGCCCTTCGTGGGAGACGACCACACGCGCTGGGTCGATGGTCAGTTCGCACTCGACAAACCGGAGCTCGGACTGTCGAACTGGCACCATGGGCGCCTGTTCGGGCGTGGCGGGATCCTCAGTGGCGACAGCGTCTTCTCGGTCCGGACGCGCTTCCGGAAGCGTTCTTGAGGCCTCGGTCTCACCCCGAGTCGAGCAGACGATCCTTCAGCCGCCTCGCGCCCGGATGATCGGGATGCCAGCGGAGGACCTTCCTCAATACGGCAAGGGTGCGCCCGCTGTCTCCCCGGTCACTCCAGAGCTCTGCTGCCTTCATGCAGTAGGCGGCGGCCTCCGGATAGCGTTTGCGAAGTGCCAGGAAGTCGCCGACGCGATTGTTGAGAACCGGGTCGTCGGGAGACCGGTCCAGCAACCCTCGAAAGACTTCATGGGCCAGGTCGAGCTCTCCGGCCGCGATCGCCGCCGCCGCATCGACGAGGTCGGTTGGCGTCGCAGCCGGCGGTCGGCCCGCCGAGCCCTCGGGTTGCGCTCTGGGGTCCCTCTGCACTCCCCGATGGACGCAAGTCCGCCATCGGATCGCTCAGCCATCACGCCGTTGGCGCGGGCCGACGACGGGACAGGGCCTGCTGACCGCAGAGCTCGAGGAACGACGCCTCCAGGTACTGCGGAATGCGGCAGTTTCGGCCGCTGTCCTTGTCCACCCATACGTGTTCTGTCTCACCGGTGGCAAGCCGCTGTCCACCGCGCGAGCAGACATACCTGAAGACCAACGAGCGACTTCCGAGCCATGCGAGTTCACAGGTCACGGTGAGTCGCTCGCCATAGCGGGCGGGCGATCGGTATCGCAGGGTGGCGCCCGTCACCACCAGCCAGTGACCGGCTTCCTCGATCGACGCGTAGGGGAGACCGGCCTCTTCGCAGAGACGGGTTCGAGCCACTTCGAGCCACACCAGGTAGTTGCTGTGATGGACGATGCCCATCTGGTCGGTCTCCGCATAGCGGACCTCGATCTCGACTTCCGCCTGACGTTTCATGGCTTCCCCCGGGAGTGCTTGAGAATCGTGGAGATGATCTTGTAGCCGGCCAGCACGGTTCCTCGAAACGTGCCGGTGATCTTCGATACTCCGACCCTGTGACGATAGCTCACCGCCACCTCGGTGATCCGGAGGCCCCGACGGATCGCCTTGACCTGCATCTCGGCGGTCCAGCCGAAGTCGCGATCACTCATCTCCAGAGTCTCGAGTGCGCTCCAGGAGATCGCTCGAAACGGACCCAGATCGGTGTAGGCGTGGCCGTAGAGCCACCGGATCAGGTGAACCGCGAGCCAGTTGCCCAGCCGAGCCTGGGGCAGCAGGGCACCGGGGTCCCGGCGTCCCAGAATGCGGGATCCGATGACCAGATCGAAGTCACCGCCGGCAATTGGAGCGACGAGGCTGGGGAGCTCCTCGGGATGATCCGAGTAGTCTGCGTCGACGAACACGACGACATCCGGCGGCGCGCCCTCGCCGATCGCCGCCAGCGCCGCCAGACAAGCGCTGCCGTATCCCTGGACGGGAGCCGGCACCACACGGGCGCCAGCGTCACGGGCGACTTCGGCGGTGCGATCGGTGGAATTGTTGTCCGCAACCAGGACCTGGCGAACCGGGAGCTTCTCGAGCGCTGCGAGCACGAGTCCGATCGACGATTCTTCGTTGAAGGCCGGAATGACGACATCGACGATCGGCTCGTTGAACTCCATCGCCGGATTCTATGTTCGCCGCCACAGGGCTGCTCGGGTGCCGTGGTAAGCTGCCGCGCCTTGCACGAGGCCACTCGAGCCTCCTTTTCAACCTCCAGGATCTTCGTCATGTCTGCCTCTGCCGGCCGCCCACGTGGATTCGCCAAAAAGCGGCCGCCGCGCAGACTGGGGAGGCGACCTTGAGCCGACAGGGGCCGCGCTCGGTCAAGGGAATGCGCGATCTGCTGCCTCCCGAAACGGCGATCTGGGCGGCAGTGGAGCAACAGGCCCGCGAGGTCTTCCGTCTCTTCGGCTTCGAGGAGATCCGGACGCCGGTCGTGGAGGAGACAGAACTCTTCGTGCGCGGCGTCGGCGAATCGAGCGAAATCGTGGACAAGCAGATGTTCACGTTCCTCGACAAGAAAGGGAAGAGTCTCTGCCTGCGGCCGGAGAACACCGCCTCCGTTGCCCGCGCCTTCGTCGAGCATGGCCTGAAGGAGGGCAGCCAGCCTCTGCGCCTCTTCTACCTCGGCCCCCAGTTTGGCCAAGGCCGAGCGGCCGCAGAAGGGGCGCTATCGGCAGGGCTTCACCAGATCGGCGCCGAGTTGATCGGCGACGAGGGGTCCCTGGTCCGACGTCGAGCTCGTCCTGATGTTGGTGACCTTCCTCCGCCGTCTCGGATTCGAGGATCTGACCGTGCGCGTCAATACGGTGGGGGACCCGGAGTGTCGAGTTCGCTACACGCAGCGACTACGAAGCTTCCTCGAACCTCACGAGGCGAGCCTTGGATCCGAAAGTCGACGGCGTCTCGAGTTGAACCCCCTTCGCATCCTCGACACCAAGTCACCAGCCGAAATCGAACTCCTGGCCGACGCTCCGAAGCTCCGTGACGATCTCGGAGATGCGACTCGAGCGCATTTCGAGGCGGTTCTGCCGGGACTCGCCAGTGCCGAGATCAGCGTCGAGATCGACGATCGCCTCGTGCGCGGACTCGACTACTACACGCGGACCGTGTTCGAGATCGTGTCGGGAGATCTGGGCGCGCAGAACGCCGTCGTGGGAGGAGGCCGCTACGACGGCCTCATCGCAGAAGTCGGGGGCGACTCCGTCGCTGCGATCGGATTCGCGATCGGCCTCGATCGTCTGATCGACATCCTGCCTGAGGGCTTCGCTTCCAGGATCGCAGCCGCCACCGACACCCTGGTGGGATTCCCACGAGTCGATGGGTGAGTCCGCTCTAGGCGGCGGCGACAGCGATGGCCGTTGATGAAGGGCTGCCGAAGTGAGCGTGATCGCCGAGACGACGACGCGGTCGATGAAGAATGCCCTTCGCCGGGCCGATCGCCTCGGCATGCGGACGGTCCTCCTGATCGGCGAAGACGAGATGGCCCGGGGAGAGGTGACCTTGAAGGATCTCGGGACGGGTGAACAGCGCACAGTGGCCTCAACGACTCTCATCGAGGCACTCGAGATGCGTGACCAGGAGAACGGAACATGAAACGCACAGCAGCCGGAGGACTCGGTCCTGAAGATGTCGGACGCGAGGTCTTCCTTCAGGGATGGGTAGAGCGGCGCCGCGATCACGGTGGAGTGGTCTTTCTCGATCTCCGCGACCGCAGCGGCATCGTTCAGGTCGTCGTGCGACCCGAAGACGTGGCCGAACTCTCCGAGACCCTCGACGAGGTTCGCATCGAATGGGTCATCGAGATCGTCGGGGAGATCGCCAGCCGTTCGCCGGAGGCGGTCAATTCGAAGTTGTCGACGGGCGAGATCGAAGTCGTGGCGAAGGGCGGCCGCGTTCTCTCCCGCTGCGATCCCCTGCCGTTTTCGATCGAGGAGGGCAAGGCGACGGAAGAGACTCGCCTGCGCTATCGCTACCTCGACCTGCGCCGCCCTCAGCTGGCGGCCAACCTCGCTCTGCGACACCGGGTCGTCGCAGACACGATGAAGTATTTCGACGAGCAGGGTTTTCTGCACGTCGAAACGCCTCACCTGACCCGTTCCACCCCGGAAGGAGCGCGCGACTACCTCGTTCCGAGTCGCGTGCATCGAGGTGAGTTCTACGCCCTGCCCCAATCTCCGCAGCTCTTCAAGCAGATCCTGATGGTCTCGGGAGTCGAGAAGTACTTCCAGATCTGCCGCTGCTTCCGAGACGAGGATCTGCGAGCCGATCGTCAGCCCGAGTTCTCCCAGATCGACGTCGAGCTCTCGTTCACCGACCCGGAACAGATCTTCGACCTCATCGAGGGCCTCGCCAGGGTGGTCTTCCCGCTCGGCGGGATCGAGCCCGTGACCCCGTTCCCGCGGATGGAGTATGCCGAAGCGATGCGACGTTTCGGTAGCGACCGGCCCGATCTCGGACCGATATCGAGATCGTCGAGTCGAGCGACATCCTGGCGCAAGTGAGTTCCGACTTCGAGGACACGGCGGAGCACAACGGCGTGATTCGCGCCGTGGCGGCTCCCGGCGCCGCCGATGCCAGCCGCAAGCAGGTCGATGCCTGGAGCGAAATCGCCCGGGCCAATGGTGCCGCCGGGGTGTTGCCCGGATCCGCCGTCGCGACGGCGAGCTGAGCTTCCAGGTCAAGAACGTTCTCAGCGAAGCCGAGATGCAGAGCACTGCCGAGGCCCTGGCGCTGGAGGAGGGCGACCTGGCCCTGATCGTGGCGGCTGGGGCGAAGCCACGGGCATACGCCGCGCTGGCGGCACTGCGCGTGGCGATGGCGCGAGAGTACGGATTACTGCGCGAGAAAGAGGCGCACGCTCTCTGGGTGACCGACTTCCCTCTTCGAGTGGAACGACGACCCCTGAGGGTCGCTGGACCTCCGTCCATCACCCCTTCACGCGTCCGCGCGCCGACGAAGTCCACCTCCTGGACAGCGACCCCGGAGCAGTCCGTTCGAACTCCTACGACCTGGTCCTGAACGGTCTCGAGATCGGTGGTGGTATCGATTCGTATCCACGAGTCCGACCTCCAGGAACGCATCTTCGGACTCCTCGGAATCGATTCGCAGGAGGCCGATGAGCGGTTCGGCTTCCTGCTCGAAGCCCTGCAGTACGGAGCGCCGCCCCATGGAGGCATCGCCCTGGGCCTTGACCGTCTCGTGATGATGCTGGCTGGGCAGTCTCGATTCGTGACGTCATCGCCTTCCCCAAGACGGCGTCGGCAACTGCCTCATGACCGAAGCGCCGATTCCCGTCGACGGCGAGAAGCTCGAACTGGGGCTGGTCGTACCCGCTCGGCGGAAACCCTCCGGTGCCGGAGGTTGGGATCGAAGTGGTCGAGGAGCGTCTCGTCCTACGGCACCCCAGGGGCACCTCGACGATCCTCGTCGGCGCGGGCATCCTCGATCGGTCCATGTCCGAGATCGCGGCCTGGTGTGGCGGTCGCAAGACCTTTCTGGTCAGCTCGCGGCCGGTCCTCGACCTGTTCGGTGAACGCATCACCGCGGCGCTCGTCGAGACGACCGACCTGGTGCTGCTCGAGGTCCTCGATGGCGAAGCCGCCAAGACGCCCGAGGTGGCCGCGCGAGCCTGGGGACCATGCCTGCTGCCGGGGGCAAGAGAGACAGCCGTGTCATCACCCTGGGAGGCGGCAGCCTCGGCGATCTGGGCGGATTCCTCGCCGGCACGTTCCTGCGCGGCATCGAGTTCTGCCAGATCCCGACGACTCTCCTGGC